>JAVBQG010000011.1:0-108695 GCA_031549185.1 Synergistaceae bacterium
TTTGTCCTGGAATTTTACGTCGGGTTGAGTCATAATAATTGCACCTCGCTGGTGAAAGATGGTGCTTCGCAAACAACATCTTATCACGCTGCTCGCGCAGTTTCAGCGAGGTCTTGCTTGCTTTGAGGTGGAGATGGGGGTGGGTGTGGAGCAAAAGCCGAATTAACAATTGCGAGAATTGACGGGCATTTTTTGTATCGCGAAATGATAGAATTGCCAAACGCAGCAGGGAAAATTCGATTCATGCGCAAGGGAGGAGTAGCAGTGAAAAAGATGTCCGTATTGATGGTCGTTTGCATGTTGTGCCTCGCCCTGATGTCGGCGCTTCCGGCCGGCGCGCAGCCTTTGAACGACCGCCCGCTCGCCGCCGCTTCGGGCAAAGATAAGGATAAGGACAAGGAGCGTAACGAGGTCAAGAACAAAGAGGCGAAGAAGCCTGAAAACCAGAAGGGAAACCAAGGGCAGCCCGGAAAGGGGAAATTTCGGGACCGCAAGCCCGTCTATCGAAACGGCGTGATCTACTCGACAAACTTGAGAGCTCTCGAAATACGTCCTCTGGCCGTCTCCTACGGCCTGGTGGGTTACAAGCCGCTGCCCCCCGGCATCCGGAAAAACCTCATGCGCGGCAAGCCGCTGCCCCCCGGCATCGCCAAGAAGATGGTTCCCCGCTCGCTGCTGTTCGATCTCCCCTATTACTCCGGCTACGAGTGGCGAATCGCAGGCACCGATCTGGTTCTGGTGCTCCTTGCCAAGGGTTGGATCGTGGATATCCTGTCCGATATTTTCGATTAGAGTATGTCACGCTGAGGTAGACAAACCCTTCCTGCGGTGGTACACTCCTTTCGGTTTCGACAATGCGTCCTTTAAACCCAGTCCAGAGAGGCTGGAAAGGCGACTGTACGTGTGACATGTCATACCCTGTCGTCGTGGACGGCGGGGTATTTTTTTATGCCGTCGTTCGCAGGGCGCCACATCTTTTCACGAGGAGTGGTGTGTATGAAGGAAAAAGCCCGGATTATGGATGACCAGGCGATGAGCCGCGCAGTCTACCGTATCGCGCACGAGATCATCGAACGGAACAAGGGGACGGAGAACGTCGTGTTGATCGGTATTCAGCGGCGCGGCGTTCCCATCGCGAAGCTGTTGGCCGAGCACATCGGGAAGGTGGAGAGCGCCGCGCCCTCCGTGGGAACGCTCGACATCACCTTCTACCGCGACGACCTCTCGCTTCTGGCAGAGCACCCCGTCGTGAACGGAACGGACATCCCCTTCAACATCACGGACAGGGACGTCGTCCTCGTCGACGACGTACTCTACACTGGGCGCACCACGCGCGCGGCGATGGACGCCATCATGGAGGTCGGTCGCGCCCGCACGATCCAGCTCGCGGTGTTGATCGACCGGGGACACAGGGAGCTCCCCATCCGCGCGGACTACGTGGGCAAGAACGTTCCGACCTCGCGCAACGAGCTGATCGCGGTGAAGATTGCCCCCTTCGACGAGGAGAACGGCGTCGTGCTGCTCGATATAAACGGGGAGGAGAAGTAGGATGTTGCGTTCGAAGGACCTCCTCGGCCTGCGCGGCGTCAGCGCCGAGGAAATTTCCGAAATTCTCAACACCGCCGAACTGATGAAGATGGTCATCACCTCCAATAACAAGAAGACTCCCCACATGCAGGGCAAATCCGTGATGACGGTTTTCTACGAGAACAGCACGCGCACGCGCCTCTCGTTCGAGCTCGCGTGTAAATACATGTCCGGAACGGCGTCGAATATGTCCGCTTCGTCGTCGAGCGTCGCCAAGGGCGAGACGCTGATCGACACGGCGCGCACGCTCGACGTCATGGGCACGGACGTGATGATCCTGCGGCACCCGATGAGCGGCGCGCCACACCTGATGGCCCGCAACGTCAAGGCGTCGGTGATCAACGCGGGCGACGGCGTCAACGAACACCCGACGCAGGCGTTGCTCGACATGTTCACGATGAAGGAGAAGCTGGGCGGGTTGGAGGGGCTTCGCGTGGCGATCGTCGGCGATGTGACGCACAGCCGCGTCGCGCGCTCGAACGTCTACGGCCTCACGACGATGGGGGCGAGTGTCGTGGTCGCCGGGCCGCCGACGCTGATGCCCGTCGAGATGGAGGCCCTCGGCTGCGAGGTCACCGACAGGGTCGACGACGCCGTGCGGAGCGCGGACGTCGTGATGGGCCTGCGCATCCAGCTCGAGCGCCAGAAGAAGGGGCTCTTCCCCTCCGCGCGCGAGTATCACAGATTTTTCGGCCTCACGGACGAGCGCATCGCGATGGCGAAACCGGGCGCGCTGATCATGCACCCCGGCCCCGTCAACCGCGGCGTCGAGATCGCGACCAGCGTGGCCGACGCGCCCGAGTCGACCATCGACGAACAGGTGACCAACGGCGTGGCGGTTCGCATGGCGCTGCTCTTCATGCTGACCAGGCAGCCGGGCAAATAGGGAAGGGAGCTCATATCATGACCGAGTGGACGAAAAAGGCGAAAAAGTACCTGATACAGGGCGGCGACGTACTGACCCCCGCTGGGAAGAACCGTTGCGACGTGCTGATCGAGGACGGGAAGATCGCCGCGATCGGGCAGAACCTGCCCTCCGAGGGCGCGGAGCTGCTCGACGCCGCCGGTCTCTGGGTGGTGCCTGGTTTTGTCGATCTGCACTGCCACTTGCGCGAGCCTGGCTACGAGCACAAGGAGGACATCGCGTCCGGCACGGCGGCCGCGGCGCGCGGCGGCTTCACTTCTATCTGCTGCATGGCGAACACGGACCCGGTCAACGACAACGCGGTCGTCACGGAGTTCATCAAGAGGAAGGCGGCGCTCGCCGGGCCGGTGCGCGTCCATCCGATCGCGGCGGTCACCAAGAAGCTGAAGGGCGAGGAGCTGACCGAGGTCGGCGAGCTGCAGGAGGCGGGCGCGGTCGCCCTCTCCGACGACGGCAAATCGGTGAAGAGCGCGCTGCGGATGCGCCTCGCCATGAGCTACGCGAAGCGCTTCGGGATGAAGATCATCTCGCACCCAGAGGACGAGGACCTTGTCGACGGCGGCGTGATGAACGAGGGCTACTGGTCGACGGCGCTCGGCCTGCCCGGGATCACGCGCGTGGCGGAGGAGTCGATCATCGCGCGCGACTGCATGCTCGCCGAGCTGGAGGGCACGAGCGTCCACATCGCCCACGTCTCGACGGCGGGCGGCGCCGAGATCGTGCGGCAGATGAAAAAGCGCGGCGCCTCGGTCACCTGCGAGACGGCGCCGCACTACCTGTACGCGACCGACGAGTGGGTTCAGGGTTACGACGCCTGCACGAAGGTCAACCCGCCGCTGCGCACAGAGGCGGACCGCGCCGCGCTGATCGAGGCGCTGAAGGACGGCACCATCGACTGCATCGCGACCGACCACGCGCCGCACCACATCGACGACAAGAACGTCGAGTACGCCATCGCCTCGTCCGGCATCTCGGGCTTCGAGACGGCGTTCGCGATCTGCTGGACCGCGCTGGTCGAGGCGGGGCACTTTACGCCGGAGCAGCTCTTCGAGAAGCTGACGAGCGCGCCTGCGAGGGTTCTGGACCTCGACGCGGGAACGCTCGAGGTCGGCGGGAGCGCGGATATCGCCATCGTCGACGGAGACGAGGAGTGGAGGGTCGACCTGGCGAGGTTTGCCAGCAAGGGCAAGAACACGCCGTTCGCCGGACGTGTGCTCAAGGGCGTCGTGCGCTACACGTTCGCGCAAGGCTGCCTGGTTCACGGGGGGAGCGAGTCGTGCAGATAGACCGGCTGATCCGCGCGATCCGGGAGCGGGGGAACCCCTCCGCTCTCGGGCTCGACACGAGGATCGAATACGTGCCGGAGTCGTTTGCGAAGAACTACCCCGACGCGCCGGAGGCCGTCTACGCCTTCAACGCCAAGTTGCTGGCGGCGCTTTGTGAGATTGTGCCGTGCGTGAAGATCCAAGCGGCCTATTACGAGCTGATGGGCCCGGGTGGCATGCGCTGCATGGCGCGCACGATCGACGAGAGCCGCCGCTTGGGCTACGTCGTGATCGTCGACGCCAAGCGCGGCGACATTGGCGCGACCGCGTCCGCCTACTCGGGGGCGTTTCTCGCCGTGGACGCGCCGTTCCACGCCGATTTCCTGACGGTGAACCCTTACCTCGGCTACGACGGCGTGGAGCCGTTCGTGTACGATTGCAACGGGACGGGGGCGGGGATCTTCGTGCTCGTCAAGACGTCGAACCCATCGTCCGGCGAGTTTCAGGACCTCGCGGCCTTCGACGGGAGACCCTTCTACGACCACGTCGCCGACAAGGTTGCCCTCTGGGGCGAGGAGCTGATCGGCGAGGAGGGGTACAGCTCCGTCGCCGCGGTCGTTGGGGCCACATACCCGAAGCAGGGCGCGGAGCTGCGCGCGCGCCTGCCGCACACGTTCTTTCTCCTGCCCGGTTACGGAGCGCAGGGCGCCTCCGCGAAGGATTTGGCGGGCTGTTTCGATCAAAAGGGCTCCGGCGCGATCGTGGCCGCGTCGAGAAGCATCATTTGTGCCCATAAGAAGACGGGAGCGAACGATTTCGCCGTCGCCGCGCGAGATGAGGCAGTCCGAATGCGGGAGGATTTGAACGAAGCTCTGCGAGGGAGATGAGGAACGAGATGAAAGATCAGGTAGCGACGGTCGTATCGACGCATTTTATCGCGAAAGAAACGGCCGAGATGGAATTGGAGCTGGCGGAGGGAATCGATCCCCTGCCAGGGCAATTCGCGCATATCGCCGTGCGCGGCGCATTTTTACGCCGCCCGATCAGCATCGCCGGGTACGACACCGAGGGGCGCCGGCTGCGCCTCATCGTGCAGCGAGTGGGACGTGGCACGCAAACCTTGACGGAGATGCAGCCGGGGGAGACGATACAAATTCTCGCCCCGCTGGGGAACCCCTTTCCCCTGGAGATGCCGGACGAAGCGCTTTCGGAGGGAAGTGCCTGGCTCGTCGGCGGCGGCATCGGCGTCGCGCCGTTGTTGTACCTTGCGGAGCTGCTTGCGAAGAGGAGGGAGAGATCTCGCGGGCTTGCGAGCTTCGTCGGTTTTCGCGACGAGAGCCTTGCCTTCGGGGTGAACGAGCTCGAGCGCTACGGGGCGATCGAGCTCACCATCGGCGGCTTTGTGACGGATCCACTTTTGAAAGCGCTCGAGCGGGACAGGCCGTCCGTGATTTATGCCTGCGGACCGACTGCTTTGTTGCGCAGGCTTCAGGAGATATGCCGAGAACGCGGATTGAGGGCCTTTGCCTCTCTTGAGGAACACATGGGGTGTGGCATCGGTGCATGCCTTGTATGCAGTTGTAAACTTCGGACGCAAAGTGATTACGAATATAAAAGAGTCTGCTATGATGGGCCTGTGTTCGATTTGTCGGAGGTGCTATTCGAATGAGCACGGATAAAATAAACCAGGGAACGCGGCCCGAGCGTGCGTATCCGGAGAACTGCCAGACGGGCGAACTTCACCCGGACGCGTTGCGGACGGATCTCTGCGGCGTCAGCCTGAAGAACCCCCTGATATCCGCGTCGGGCACGTTCGGCTTCGGACGCGAGTACGAACGGCTGTACGATATATCGTGCTGGGGAGCAGTGACCCTCAAGGGCCTTACCCTCAAGCCGCGTGCGGGCAACCCTCCGCGTCGCCTGGTGGAGACGGCGTGCGGTATGCTGAACAGCGTCGGGTTGCAAAATCCCGGCGTCGACTGCTTTATTCGCGACGACCTGCCCTGGCTCGCGGGGAAGGGTATTCCCGTCATTGCCAACGTCGCCGGTTTCTCGGAAGAGGAGTACTGCGAGGTTGTGTGGCGGCTTTCGGATACGCCCGTCGACCTGATCGAGCTGAATATCTCCTGCCCCAACGTTCATCATGGTGGGACGCACTTTGCGACCTCTGCGTCCAGTGTGGGCGCGATCACGAAGGCGGCCCGCGGTCACTGCCGGCAGCCTCTGATCGTCAAGCTTTCCCCGAACGTGACGGACATCGCCGAGGTTGCGCGTGCCGCCGAGGAGAACGGTGCGGATGCAATCAGCCTGATCAATACGCTGAACGGTATGGCGGTCGACCTCAAGACGCGCGCGCCGGTGCTGGCAAATGTGACGGGCGGGCTCTCCGGACCCGCGATCAAACCCATCGCATTGCGCATGGTCTGGCAGGTTGCCAGGACCGTCAGGATCCCGGTCGTCGGGATGGGCGGCATCACATGCGGGAGGGACGTGGCCGAGTTCATGACGGTGGGTGCTTCGGCCGTGATGATCGGCACTGCCAACATCACGGATCCGATGTCCGGGCCTCGCATTTTGCGCGAATTTTCCGATTTTCTGCTCGACAGCGGGACGCCCGATATCGCCTCACTGGTCGGATCTTTGAAAGCGTAGAAATCGTAAGGATTCGCAGTCTTTACCCTTTGGGTCTCCGCTGGCAAATTTGCCTTTTCTGAGGATATCGCCTGACGGTTCGGGTGACCGATGTTTTTTCATGATAGAGAGGAAGAAAGAGATGGAATCGACGCAAAAACGAACGGCCAAGGTGCTGGAGAAATTGGGCGCGCTGCAAAGCGGGCATTTTAGGCTGACCTCCGGGCGCCACAGCGACAGGTATATGCAGTGCGCCAAACTGTTCGAACAGCCGAAAGAGAGCGCGGAACTCTGCTCCCTGCTGGCCGGAAAATTCAAGGGCGACGGCACCGAACTGGTCGTGGGCCCCGCGATCGGCGGCATCATCATGGCGTACGAAGTGGCGAGGGCGTTGGGTGTCCGCAATATTTTCGCCGAGCGAGAAAACGGCGTCATGACGCTGCGGCGCGGCTTCAAAGTGGACCCCGGAACGCGGGTTCTCGTCGTGGAGGATGTGGTCACGACGGGCGGTTCCGTGAAGGAGGTCGTCGCCCTGCTGCAGAGCCGCGGCGCGGAGGTTATCGCGGTGGGCTCCGTTGTCGATCGCTCGGGAGGCAACGCGGATTTCGGCGTGCCATTTCACTCCCTGATGACGCTGAATGCCCGCTCGTGGGATGCCGACGAATGCCCGCTCTGCAAAGAGGGCCTTGCAATCGCGAAACCGGGCAGCAGGGTCATATTTGCGGATAATTAAAACCATTTTATTTTAAGCAGGATTTATGATCTTTCAATACGTAATAACTGCTGCCGATTTGTTTTCCCTTGTTATATAGTCACCCCTGGGGAACAAAAAACATCTCGATCGTCTCTCTTATCGTGCGCTCTTTCTTTGAACGGGATGGACTGTGTGCTGGGCAGGGGAGGTGTAAGCAGTGACGGGTGGATCTTTCGGGCGACTGTTTTTCGCCCTCCTGCTCCCCTTTTTTTTGACACCACCCTCCTATGCGGCCATCACGAACATCAACCCGACGCAGGTACCTTTGCAGTTGCGCGCGGCGGAGGTGACCGTCGAATCGTACGGCGGTGTGGCGGAGACCTTGGTGAAGATGCGTTTTCACAACCCAAATCCGTGGCGAGTCGGGACGGAGATCGACTTTCGATTGGCCAACGGCTGCACCATAAGCAGTTTCGGTTTTGAAATGCCGGATGGTTTGATGCACAGCGGCGTGGCGGCCAACTGCCTTCAGCGTCGCCTTTTCTTCGACGATTTGAGAGAGGCCCAGAGGGATGTCCCGTTGATTCAGGAACTCCGGGACGCCTATCACAAATTCAGAATTTTCCCGATCGAAGCGGGCGAAACCCGCGAAATGGAGATGCGCCATATCGGTGATCTCCTCTCGTTTAACGCGGACGGAACGGATCTGCTCTACAACATGCCGCTCACATGGAACATGAACGATTTCTCCCTCAATCAACCCGGACTGGAAGCCGAGCGCCCCGAGGTCTCATTCGCCTTTCGAATGATCGTCCACGGAAACCAGGATACGCCCTATGCCATCGACAAGAACGGAGAAAAGCTGTTTTTTACGAAATCGGGGGATACGCATTTGTTCGAGTACACCTTCGATTCCCGCGGGGCGGAGCCGTACAACGCCGTGTTCTATACGGCCGTGAATGTGGTCGTACCCGGGGCGGGGCGGAGCGGAGGCCGTGTTCAGAACACCGATAGCGGGCAGTACTTCTATTCGACCGTGAATAGCGGAGCGCTTGCCTCTCTGATTCGTTCGAACGACGCGCCCATGCCGACCCACGTGGGTATCGCGTGGGACAGTTCGTTGAGCGGTCTTATGCGCAACCACAGCGAAGAGTTCCGGTTCCTCGACGCGTACTTCGATCGCCTCCTGTCCGCCGAGAAAGTGAAGGAGGTGCGGGTCTCTCTGCTTCGCTTCCGGAACGACGCCGAGAAGATCAGGGAGTTTGTGGTCGATCGATCGTCCGGGTGGGAGAATCTGCGCAAGGAGTTGGCATCGACCGTCTACGACGGGGCCACCAATTTTTGCGCGGCGCGTTCGGAGTTGTCGCTCCCGGCGGATGAGTGGCTCTTCTTCAGCGACGGCCACGAGAACTACGGCCTGCACATGGAGCGAAAGCGCAACGCGCCCGTGCACACCATCGCCGCGTCGCCATATTCTTTTACGAGGAGGCTGCATCAATTTGCCACCACCAATGGAGGGGTGTTGCTGGACCTGACGCAGCAATCCCCCTCGGAGGCTGCCGATTTTCTGCGTCTTCCCCGTGCTCGCCTGGTCGGTATGGAAGGCACGGGTGTCGCGGACCTGCTCGCGAGCTCGCACACGATCGGAGAGAATGAAATGATCGTGATCAGCGGGCGTTCGACGACACAGGATCAGGGTTGGGTCAAACTTACATTCGCCGGGGCGGAGCGGAGTGAATCCGCCGCGACCCTCAATATTCCGGTAAACGGGGGGGCTTCGTCTCCCCTGGCCTCTCGCGAGTGGGCCCGGATGAAAATCAACGAGCTCTTTGCGGGCCACGTCCTGATCGATACGGCGAGTGTACAGCGCCTCGGGCGCGAATTCGGCGTCGTGTCTCTGGCCACTGTGCTGATGATCCCGCCTTCGGGGAGTGCGCAGCTTCAGGCACTTCCGGTTTCGCAACGGATGAGGCAGGGGGTGCAGGCCGAAGTTGCCTCCGAGGAAGGCTTTTGGAGAAATGCGAACGGCGAAAATTTGTATCCGATGGAGCGCTTGAGAGCGGAGTGGACCGGCATGCTCGATCGGATGAAGAATGCAACGGATTCCTCGACGGAACCGGGCTCTTTGCGCAGCCCCTTTCGAATGGTAAATTCGGAATATCTTCTGTCCGACGCGCTCTGGGAGGATAGCTCCGGCCTGCTGATTCCATACGGAGACGGGGCGTCGTACATCGAGCGGCTGAGGAGCGCTCCGCAGAAGAAAGCATATGAAGTGTATCTCTCGGAGGTGTCTCGTTACTGGAGAGATCCGAATTTTTTCCTGGATACGTCGTATGTTTTGTTCGAGTACGGCCTGCCGGACCTTGGCCTGCGCGTCCTGTCGAACTTGGTGGAGCTCGATTCAGAGAATAAATGGATTTTGCGGACGGTCGCCTATCGCTTGACGGAGTTAGGCAGCCCGCAGGCCCGCGTGATGTTCGAAAAAATATTGATGCTGGACGAGGACGACCCCCAAAGTTATCGCGATCTCGCCATGATCTGCGCGCGGGACGGGGATGTCGGCCGGGCGATCGAACTGCTCTATTTCGTCGCGACTCATACGTGGGGCGATGCGTACGATGGCGTGCAGCTGGCGGTCCTTCGCGACATCAGCATCGTCACCGAAGGACAGAACTTTCAGTCCGAGAAGGAGAAAATCGACCCGGCTCTGCAGGGCCTCCCCCCGGTAGACATTCGCGTGATGCTGGCGCCGGACCGCGACAATGCGGATTTGCAGATTCGACTGGCGGACGAGAAGGGCAACGTCATAAAAGACGGGCTGTTTCCCTTTGTCTACGCTCCGGGCAACGGTGCGGACGAATTGATCCTGCCGAAGGCGAAGAGCGGGAGATATTTCGTCCAGGTCGGCTATGCCGATGACCGCCGGAGGGAAGAGCGGATACCTTCGCTCGCTCTCGTCTCGCTCATTACGCACGCAGGGACGAAGTTGCAGAGTGGGTGGACCAAAACGGTGAGGCTCATGCCCAAACAGAAGGGGATGAGCGTGGCCATGGAATTCGATTTCGACGCGGATCAAGCCGCGCAACACACGGAGGCCAGCAGAAAGGCATCGGAGCAAGAGAGGAACATGATGATCGCGTTCGGGCTTTTGGTTGCCGCCGCGGTGGCCGCGGTTGTCTTCCTTGTCCCCGGGCGTCGTCGCTAATGTGAATCCGGTTCCCCTAAGGAGCGGGTTTCGGCAGGGAGTTCACGGTGCGCGCCAGATCGAGAAAAGCGCCCGATACCTCTTTCAGGGCCTGTTCCAGCCGTTCGGTCCTGTCGGCGAGCTCGCTGACGCGCACGACCGCAAGCAGGTTCGAACAGAGGGACACGGCCAGCAGCAGGACCAAAAAAAATATCAATTTACGAGAATCGCTCATTTCAACACCGCTTTCTGCGGGATCTATTTTCTGATCCCCATGATGCCCTGCAGTCGATACGAGTGGAATTGTTTCATCTCCGCGTAAGGGATGTAGACGACAAACCCCCAGGAGTCGCCGGGGTCCATGCGCTCGGTCGTCCTGTCCGTGAC
The DNA here is from genome assembly GCA_031549185.1 of Synergistaceae bacterium. Lineage (GTDB taxonomy): Bacteria > Synergistota > Synergistia > Synergistales > Synergistaceae > JAVBQG01. The sequence goes on from JAVBQG010000011.1 coordinate 10,674, forward strand.
GGTCGCGTACGCGTTTCCTTTGGTATCGCAGAGTTCGAACGAGACCTGCACGGCGTCGAACGCATTTTGCGATCGATTGACGACGGTGCCTGAGATGAACAGGCCGTTCTCGTCGTCGCCCAGTTCGTGTTCGGCCAGGGTGAATTCCCCGCTCTCGATCACCGCTTCCCCCTCGTCGTCAGCATCGTACCCTTTGGTGTTCTCGTTCTGTAGAGCGCCGAGCGAGGCGCTTTGCGGGGGCTCGATCGACGCGTTCGGCGAGGGAGGGACCACACCCTCACTTCGCGCTTCGAGCGAAGAATCCGTCGGGCGATTGGAGAACCCGTATTCGAAGCCGGCCAGAAAACCCACCGTGAACCCGATGCCAAAGAACAGCCCAAGCGCAACGAGCGACTTCCAGCCGATTTTGCGAAGGCGTTCCTCAGTTGTCACCGATTCTTCCCGACCTCCCGAGGACTTTCATGTAGGCCGCCTTCTTCATGCTCTTATGGTTCGGCAGATCAAGCGCGTAACTCGTACTGCTCATCCTGCCGGCGAAACCTTCGATGGAGAAGCCCGTCAGGTAAACCCCTTTCTCGGTATAGAAACTGAAGTTGGCGACGAACGACTCGCCCGTTTTGCCGGGGTTCGATATGAGGATCGTCACCACGCCCTTGCCGTCGATCCTCAGTTTGTCGTAGAGGAGCCCGGTGCCTGATATGCTGCCGGATACCCTGTAGGGCGGGATGGACGCGTTCGCCGCGGACGCCCTGCTCTCGAGGAAGAAAAGAAACAGGAACGTTGCCAATAGAAGCAACTGGATCGATCTGGCTGTAAATTTTTGGCAGGTGGTTCGCATGAGTCGACCTCGCTTTCTAAATACCGATTATAGCGCAGATGGCGCCTGTGCAAAATACCTTGGACCACTTTGAAGCAGCCATTACAATTTGTACATATTAGACGGGTCTAGCGGGGGTGAACCGTAGGCGAAGGAAACGTGGACACTTCGCGGGACGCGGTACGTTAGATGCCGTCGGAAAGCGAAGGGGGTTGTGTAAATGAGGAGGATGTTTTTGTTGGTGATGGTCGCGCTGTTGGTGGTCGCGACGCCTTCGTTTGCGGCGACGAATCCGTTCATGGACGTCCCGGCAAGCCACTGGGCGTACGACGCCGTCGCGCAGCTTGCGGCCAGGGGGGTGGTCTCCGGTTATCCGGACGGCTCGTACAAAGGAGCGCAACCCGCTACTCGTTACGAGATGGCCTCGGTGGTGGCCCGCGCGCTGGCGAAGGTGGACTTGGAAAAGGCCAGCAAGGAGGATGTGGAGCTGTTGAAGAAACTCGTCGTCGAATTCAAGGACGAATTGGACGCGCTGGGAGTGAAGGTGGACCAGATCGACTCGCGCCTCGCAGTGCTCGAGAAGGACCTGGGCGGCTGGAGCCTCGCCGGTGAACTGCGCTTCGACGCGAAGTTCTCGAGCGACAACGACGAGCACGATTGGTACGCAGACGACACGGCGTTTGCAGGGAAGAACGAGTTCGACCTCAACCGCTATCGTTTCTGGATCCGCAAGCGCATTGACGAGAACACGAGTTTCACGGCGCGACTTGGTTCTGGAAACACGAACAACGGCAACGAACGGATGACGTGGGAGCACTACTATGTCACGACCAAGCTCCCGTGGGATATCGGACTCACCGTCGGCCGTTACGAATTCGACTGGGAGAGCGATCTGGGGTTCTACGCCGACAACGAACCGTGGTTCGGCGATATCACGGCGAATACGCTCTATCTGACGAAGACGTGGGGTCTGGCGAGTTTCGCGCTTGCCTTCGCCCGCAATGGTGACGACGGCACGATGGGCTATGACTTTAACGGCGACGGCGTGCTCGACGGCCCCGCCATCGAGCAGTTCCTGATCGCCGCCAGGGCAGACTTCGACTTCAGCGAGAAGTTCAGCGCCGGCCTGCTGGGTTACTACTTCCTGACGGACCAGGAGATCGACTACACGGTGGGCGGCCTGACGGGTGAGACGGATTCCGACTTCGGAACGTACGGCGTCTACCTGGACTACTCGTTCACCCCGAACGTCGCGCTGAAGGGCCTCTACTACTACCAGACGCAGGGCGACACAGTCGCCCGCATCATGAGCGGGAACATAGCGGACTACGACGACTCGGCGAACGCCTGGAAGGCCATCGTCGACGTCAAGCAGGACGCGTTGAAGTTCACCAGCCTGTGGGTGGAGTACGGACAGATGGACAACAACTTCCTCGGCAACAACAAGTTGCTGTACAACGGCCCCTACATGAACGCCTCGGTCGGGCAGAATCCGTACGCCTATGCGGGGGCGGAGATACTGCGAAATCAGCCGAACAATCTCAACACCTCGCAGATTCTGATGGTCTATGCGCAGCAGCAGTGGAACGAGAAATGGCGTTCGTTCCTGCGCTACATTCAGGTCGATTACGACACGAGCTATCTCGATGACGCGTTCGGGTGGAGTGTCGGAGTCGGATATCGCCTGAGCCCCGCGGTCGAATTCGAGTTGATGTACGACTACATCGACTACGGCGACGGCTGGATCGAGGGCGGCGTCCGCGACGCGAACTACCGCTGGGACAACGACAGCATCATTCGTTTTCGTACATATGTAACGTTCTAGCGCAAAATCCCGGCAGTATGCAGGGGGGAGGGAGCCATGGGGCTTCCCCCCCTTTTTATGCGTAAAACACGTGATCGCTGCGGGAATATCTCGCGAATATCGACGCACTTGTGTTAAACTTCGTGCATTCGCGAAGGCGCTTTTGCCCTGTCGCAAGTTAAACCATTTGTTGGAGGTTGTGCGATACGATGAGAAACGTGCAAAAAAACAGGTATGGTGTTTTGCTGGCATTGCTCGCGCTTTTTGTGGCCGTGGGATTCGCGGGTTCCGCCGAGGCGGCGTCGAAACACGACGCGACTTTGGCCAGGTGGACTCGTTTCGAGGAGTACAAGAACGATCTGGGCGGCATCTTCCGCGTGCGTGCGACGCTCTATACCTCCGAGTATATCGAAGCGCTCATGCAGTCCGAGGCCGAGAAAAACCTCTGGACTGCGAGCGAGCTGGAGGATTACAAATACAACTTCCTGAAGGGACTCCAGCTCGACCAGTATATCGCCATTCACCTTGAGCTGGAGGAACTGGGCCCCACCGCGCACATGTCGCCCTTCGACGAGATGGTCACGCTGTCGATCGCCGGCAAGGATTACAAACCGGGCGATTACGACAAACGGTTCAACTTCCCCCTGCAGGGCAAGCGCGACGGGATGGTCTTCTTTCCCCGTTACGACGAGAAGACGGGCAAACCATTCCTAACCAAACCGATGACGCTGCGCTTTGTCATGAAGTCGGCCGTGAGCCCCATTCTCGACAGCAAGACGGTTCGCATACTCTGGGACGTACAGCCGGAGACGGCTGCCCAGCTCGCCGGAACGGCGGCCGACCGCATCGAGCTGGATCGCCTGATCAAACGCGTGGAAAAACTGTCGCAGGAAAAGCGCGACCTCGAATCGCAGCTCGAAGCCAAGAACAAGGAGCTGTCGGACGTGAACGCGCGCATCGACGAAATCCAGAAGAAATAATATATAGCAGAGAAAACCGAATCGAAGAGGGAGATGCTGACCGAAACACTCAGACCATGATTTCTTTGATCGTTTTTGAGAATACAGGAGCCGCGAGGACTCACAACCGTACCTTTCGGCCCCTGACGATAAATCAATCTTCAAAGACAACCTGAGGAGGCGGAGCGGTGATGAAGCGTATCGGTGTGTTGACCAGTGGCGGCGACGCTCCCGGCATGAACGCGGCCATTCGCTCGGTGACGAGGACGGCCATCTACAACGACATGGAGGTCATCGGTTTTCGCCGTGGCTTCGAAGGTTTACTCGAGGGAGACGTCGTCCCCCTGTCCGTCAGCTCGGTGGGCGGCATCATTCATCGCGGGGGGACGATCCTCCGCACGGCGCGCTGCGAGCGCTTCACCAAACCGGAGGGCGTGCGCGAGGGGTTGCTGCGCTTGAAGGAGTACGACATCGACGGACTGGTGATCATCGGCGGGGACGGTTCCTTCCGCGGCGCGTGGGAGCTGCACAAGCTCGGCTTCCCGGTCATCGGCGTCCCCGGGACGATCGACAACGATATGGCGGGCACGGATTGCACGATCGGCTTCGACACCGCCTGCAATACGGCTCTGCAGTGCATCGAGAAGCTGCGCGATACCGCCTCCAGTCACGAACGCCTCTTTATCGTCGAGGTCATGGGACGGCACGCCGGTTTTCTGGCGCTCGAAGCGGCGGTGGCGGCGGGCGCCGAGTACGTTCTCGTGCCGGAGCAACCCTTCGAGATCGAGTCGCTCTGCCAGAAGTTGCACTATGCCCGCGAGCGCGGCAAATCGCACTCGTTGATCGTCGTAGCGGAGGGCGTCATGTCCGCCTCGGCGCTCGCGTCGCAGTTGAAGGATACCGGCGGCTACGACGCGCGCATCGTCGTGCTCGGACATATTCAGCGCGGCGGCAGTCCGTCGTCGTTCGACGCAGTCCTGGCCTCCCGGCTGGGAGCAGGCGCGATCGATGCCCTCGTGCGGGGAGAGTACGGCGTCATGGTCGGCCGCGAGGCCGGTAAGATCGTTGCCAACCCGCTCACAATCGCGTGGGAGAAGAAGAAAAATCTTGACGCCGATATGATGGCGCTCGTCGACATTCTCGGGATATGAGCTCCGATCGATCGAGCGACAACGGTCCCGCCGATCTCGCGTTTTGCTCGCAATTGACGTCCATCGTCGCCTCCGGCATTACCGGGCGGGGACCTTCCTGTCTCTGCGAGCCGGAGGTCTGGGGGCGTGCACTGGCGCTCATAAACGGCAAAAAGAAGATCGCGATCGTCTCCGGCTTCTACGTGCCCGCCGCGGGCGCTCCAGAGACGGACGGGCCGCCCGGCGCTCTTGTGCTGGCAAGGGCGCTCCTCTCATTGGGGCATGAGACCGAAATTTGGACGGATTCGCTCTGTCTCGACTGCATGAAATGCGGCGCGCAAGCCCTGAAGATTCCGGAAGAGGTTGTCTTCGATGTTTCGAACGCAAAAAGTGGCGATTTTAAGACCGATCTGTTAATATATCTTGAGCGTCTTGGCAGAGCTGCAGATGGCGCGTATTACAATATGCGCGGTGAGGATATATCGCAGTGGACGCCGGCGCTCGACTCGTTCGCCCTGAGCGGGAAAGTACCGGTCATCGGTATCGGCGATGGGGGCAACGAGGTTGGTATGGGCAGCCTGCTCGAGTCGCTCTCCGAAATAATGCCGGCATATTCACCTTGTCTTTGCGTAGTTTCTTCCGACGTCTGCATACCCGTGGATGTATCGAACTGGGGTGGTTACGCACTCGTGGCGCTTCTTTCGCGTTTCGCAGGGCGATGGCTGGGCCAGACGGACGAGGAGGAGCGGGCTGTGCTTGAGGCGCTCTGCGCTTGTGGGGTGGTCGATGGCGTGAGCCGGGAGTGCCGCCTTTCGATCGACGGCCTCCCTCTGGAGGAGCATCTGAGAATTCGGAGGGCGCTGCAGGCGATCTCCGTTGCCGATTGACCGGGGTAAGTGTCCTTGATCTTCTGGCGAGAAATTGGCTTTGGAGGAAATCCGCACAAAAACGGAGGCTTGCCGAGGCGAAGGGTGGTTTATCATGAGCGAGAAATCGGAGCGTGGAGAGGGTCGTTCTCTGATCGTTCTGGGCGTTTTGGTTCTTGCGTTGATGATTATGACCCCCTGGAGCTTTCGCGCCTACAGCGTCATTGCAGGTTCCTTTCAAGTTGACGATATCCTGATTTGCGAAGAATTAAGCGGCGACATGCGCCCTCTTCCGGTCAGCGGCGATTATTTGTCCAGCGGCCTGAAACAAATCTGCCTCTGGTTTTCGTACTCGCGCGCGCGGGAAGGGGATGTCGTCGAACTGTCCTGGCAGTACGGGGACGAGACGATACAGAGAGACTCATTTCGCCTGATGGAGCGCAGTGGAATGCGTTCGTTCTACCTGTTGAAGGAGGATGGATCGCCCCTGCCCGCGGGAGACTACGCGGTGTCGCTTTTCTGCAACGGCCGGGAGAAAGCGGTGCAGGCATTCCAGATTCAAAGGGGTTCCCCCGAGGACGATGAAGGAGACGCGACGGACGAGGATGCCGCGAGCAGCGAGAAGGAGGTACCGTAAAATGCGTTTTTTTCTGGATACCGCAAACATAGAGGAGATAAAGAAAGCGGCGTCATGGGGCGTGATCGCAGGAGTGACGACGAACCCGACTCTCGTCCGGAGAGAGGGGAAGGTCGATTTCCACGACAGAATCCGCGAGATCGCGTCCGTGGTCGACGGGCCGGTGAGCGCCGAGGTCGTCTCGATGGACCGGGAGGGGATGGTGCGGGAAGCGCTGGTACTCTCGGCGATTGCGCCGAACGTGGTGGTCAAGGTTCCGATGTGCCAGGAGGGCATGGCGGCGGTGAAGGACTTGTCCGCGCGCGGTATCCCCACAAACGTCACGCTGATTTTTTCGCCGCAGCAGGCCCTGCTCGCGGCGGTCGCGGGGGCGACGTACGTCAGCCCCTTCGTCGGGAGACTTGACGATATTGGCGAAGACGGCATAGAATTGGTAAAAAATATTGCAACACTCTATGCAATTCACGATATTCAGGCTAAAATCATCGCGGCCAGCATTCGAAATAATTTGCACGTTTTCGTCTCCGCCATGGCGGGCGCGGACTTCGCTACAATTCCCTTCAACGTTCTCGAAGGGCTCTTTTCACATTCGTTGACAGATAAAGGAATAGCCAGATTCCTGGCTGACTGGGAGGCATATCAAAAACAATGAACAATACGACGGAAGCGGATACCATCACCACGGTACAGGAGGACGTGGAGAAAGCGGCGCCGGAAGGCGTGGAGGCTGCGGAGCAGAAGCAGATACCGCGCCCCAGGATCGATTTCAACCAGCTTGCTTCGATGTCCACGACCGAGCTTCGCAAGAAGGCGAAGGAGCTCGGCGTCAGCAGCCCTTCAACGATGCGCAAGGACGATCTGATCGTCAGCGTGCTGGGCGCGCAGGCCACGCAGATGGGCTTCCGCTTTGGCGGAGGAACGCTGGAGTGTCTGCCCGAGGGATACGGTTTTCTGCGTCCGTCCGGGCTTTTGCCCAGCAACAACGATATCTACGTGTCCGCGTCGCAGATACGCAGATTCGGCCTCCGAAACGGCGACGTCGTCTGGGGCATGGTGCGCCCCCCGCGCGATCCCGAACACTATGAAGCTCTGATCAGAGTCGAAACGGTCAACTTCTCGGATCCGGAGGAAGCGCGCAAAAGACCACACTTCGAAGCCCTCGTCCCCATCTTTCCAGACCAGAAAATATCGCTTGAAACGGAACAGAAGCGCCTCTCGACGAGGCTGGTCGATCTTTTCGTGCCCATCGGCAAGGGGCAGCGGGCGCTCATCGTATCCCCCCCGAAGGCGGGAAAGACGACCCTGTTGAAGCACCTGGCGAACGCGATCACGGTGAACCATCCGGAGGTCATTATGATGGTTCTTCTGATCGACGAGCGTCCGGAAGAGGTGACGGACATGAGCCGCTCCGTCGACGGCGAGATCATCGCTTCGACGTTCGACCGTCCGGCGGAGGAGCATATGCGCGTCGCCGCCCTGTCGCTCGAGAAGGCCAAGCGTCTCGTCGAGGTGGGCAAGGACGTCGTGCTGCTGCTCGACTCCATCACGCGCCTGGCGCGCGCGTCGAACTTGATCGTGCCACCGTCCGGGCGCACCCTCTCCGGCGGCATGGATCCCGCCGCGTTGTATTTTCCAAAAAAATTCTTCGGAGCCGCCCGAAATATCGAAAATGGTGGTAGTCTTACCATCATAGGGACGTCGCTGGTCGAAACGGGAAGCCGAATGGACGATGTGATCTACGAGGAGTTCAAGGGGACCGGCAACATGGAGATCCACCTCTCCCGCAAGATCTCCGAGCAGCGCATTTTCCCGGCGATCGACATTACCCGCTCCGGTACGAGAAGAGAGGATCTCCTGATGGGCGAGGAGGAGCTGCAGCGCCTCTGGTCGCTGCGCAGGCGAATCGCCAACATGGACGAGGCTGAAGTCCTCGCCCTGATCATTGATAAGCTGAAGTCGACGGCATCGAATAAGGAGTTTTTGAGCACGATAAAAGTAAGCTGAGTTTTGCTTGTTGCTTGACTTCTTGATGTGTCGCCGGCTTTTTGCAGCTGGCGGCAGTGAGGAGGTTTTTCTGAATGGAGAAACGCAAAAAGGGAATTCTGGGAGGCTTGTGCGCCTTCACACTGTTCGCCACGTATGCGTGTGCGAGTTACGCCGGCAAAAACGCCGATTCTTACTGGTCCTCCTTCGACACGAGGGAAGGCGCACGAGCCGATCTTACGTCCGGCTTCGTCGTGGTCGACGCAACTTCTTCGAGCAATGCGGACGAAGGAATCGGCCCATTCAGAGGCAGCGGCCCCTCGTTTACGGACGAGGACGTGATTCTGGAGGAAAGCACGGGAGAAGAGAGGAGCTCGGACAAGCAGCCCGAGACCGTTTACTGGAAAGAGATCACAATCGGAGCCGGAGAAACCCTTTCTAAAATTGTCGAGGTCCACGGCATCGCCATCAAAGACATTATGCGAGCGAACGAGCTGACAAATCAGCACAGACTGCGAGAGGGGCAGGTCCTTTTCATCCCCGACAGCCCCGAACGTGTGCTGGAGACACTTGCCCACGTCCGGGAGCTCAAAAACGAGGAGATCGCCAAGCGTAAGCAGGCGGAAAAACTCAAGGTGACGGCCTACGTCGTCAAGGACGGCGACAGCCTCTGGAGCGTGGCGAACGCCTTCGACCTCGACGTCAACACGCTCTTCGGATGCAACAAGATATCCGATTCCGACGTGCTCAAGGTGGGTACCACTCTTCGCGTTCCCAACCAGGATGGTATCTATGTCAAGATCCGCCCCAATCAGACGGTGGATAAGCTGGCAAAGGAGTACAGCATTTTTCCCGAGGCAATCTACTCGGCCAACGACATCAAAGAGGGAGCGTTGCTTGTGCAGGGAGCCGAAGTCTTCCTGCCGGGGGCGAAAGTTGTGGCTTTCGTGGAGTCCGGAAAGGGCAAGTCCGCGATTGCCCGCAACGTGAAGGAGAAGGTATCCGTGCAGCGCGGTCTCGGCTGGCCGGTCGTCGGGAAAATATCCAGTTCTTTCGGCTGGCGTAGGGATCCGGTCCGGGGTGGCAGGGACTTCCACACGGGGCTCGACATCCGGGCGCCTTACGGTCGGACGATCGTCGCCGCGGCGAGCGGTACCGTCGTCTACTCCGGATGGATGGGGGGCTACGGCAAGGCCGTCGTTATCTCCCACCCCGGCGGTATGACGACCCTTTACGGGCATTGCAGCAAGCTGGTGGCACAGAGAGGCCAGAAGGTACAGAGGGGGACGAAGATCGCCCATATCGGAAGCACCGGCAGGTCGACGGGCAATCACGTTCACTTCGAGGTTCGCCGGGGAGGGAGTCTTGTCAATCCGATCAAGGCGATGCGTTAGGAAGGCGCTGATTAAATCGCGCAGGCTGCAATTTGCCGGTGTGTAGAATGCAGGAATAGGCTCCTGACGATACATCAGCCTTTCATTGGAAGCGTGGTTTAAATTTCGATCTATTCATGAGGAGTGGTGATGCGATGACGAAGTTTGTCTTTGTGACGGGGGGTGTGGTCTCCTCGCTCGGGAAGGGTATTACCGCCGCTTCTCTCGGAAACCTTCTGAAACGAAGGGGGTTCAAAGTTTCCATCATAAAAATGGATCCGTACTTGAATGTCGACGCGGGCACGATGGACCCCTTCCAGCACGGAGAGGTCTTCGTCACAGACGACGGTGCGGAGACGGACCTCGATCTCGGACACTACGAGCGCTTCATCGACGAGCGCCTCAGCTATTACAACAGCGTCACGGCGGGCAAGATATACTCCGAGGTCATCAACAAGGAGCGCAACGGGCACTACCACGGCGGCACCGTCCAGGTGATCCCGCACGTGACGAACGAGATACAGGAGAGCATTCTGCGCGTCGCCTCCGGACAGGATGTCGTGATCGCGGAGATCGGCGGCACCGTGGGCGACATCGAAGGGCTGCCGTTCCTCGAGGCCATCCGCCAGTTTCCCGCGCGGGTTGGGCGCGACAACGTCCTCTACTGTCACGTCACGCTGGTTCCCTATATCAGCGCAGCGGGCGAGATGAAGACCAAGCCGACGCAGCACAGCGTCAACGAGCTTCGTCGCATCGGAATACAGCCCGACATCATCGTCTGCCGGTCGCAGTTCCACCTCGACCAGGGGCTGAAGGACAAGATCGCCCTCTTTTGCAGCGTTCAGAGCGGCAGCATCATGGAAGCGAAGGACATGGACACGATCTATCGCATCCCGCTCTCGCTCGAGCAGCAGGGTTTCGACCGGCTCGTCATGGACAAACTGGGAATCAAATACAAAAATAAAATAGAAGTCAGCGACTGGGTCGAATTTCTCGAGAAGCACGACAACCCGACAGCCGAGGTGGAGATTGCGCTGATAGGCAAGTACACCAGCATCAAGGACGCCTATCTGAGTGTCAACGAGGCGCTGAATCACGCCGGGATCTACAACCAGGCCAAAGTGAACATTCGGGCGATCGAAGCGGAAGAGATCGAACAGAAGGGCGCGGAGGCGGTTCTCGCCGGCGTGCACGGTATCCTTGTGCCGGGTGGTTTCGGATCGAGGGGGTTCGAGGGAAAGATCGCGGCGGCCGGCTACGCCAGGGAGAAGAAGGTTCCCTTCCTCGGCATCTGCCTCGGGATGCATGCGGCCGTGATCGATTTCGCGCGCAACGTCGCGCAGCTCGCGTCTGCGAACAGCTCGGAGATGGATCCCGGCACACCGAATCCAGTGGTACACCTGATGGAAGAGCAGAAGACGGTCGACTGCCTGGGGGGCACGATGCGGCTTGGGGCATACGCGTGCAGCCTCAAGAAAGGATCGATGGCCCACAAAGCCTATGGGGTGGACGAGGTCCGGGAGCGCCACCGCCATCGCTACGAGTTCAACAACAGCTACCGCGACAGATTCGATACGGCCGGACTGAAGGTCACCGGTCGTTACCTCGAAAAGGACCTGGTCGAGATCGTCGAGTTGGAGGGGCATCCGTGGTTCGTCGCAGGGCAGTTTCACCCCGAGTTTTTGTCGAGACCGCTGCGCCCGCATCCTCTGTTCAGGGATTTTGTCGCCGCCGCCAGGAAAATCGCCGAGAAGAAGTGATAATACTAACAGTGCCACGACCAAAAGGGGGAGATAACGTAATGAAACGCCTTATCGTCGCCATGACATTATCCGTTTTTGCGGTATTGTTCTGCTCGAGCGCTTTGTTCGCGGCTGACTCCGCCGCATCGAAGGACCTGAGCCCTTCGGGAACGGCACTGCAAGGTCTGGACCGAGTCGAAACGATCGTCTACGGATCGTCGCAGACAGGCGGATTACTGCCCCGCCTCTCGAAGGTGGAGACGGATCTTTTCGGCAGAGAGCTGCCCGGGAGTTTGACGGAGCGCCAGCAGGCGCTGCAGAACTTTGTGGAGGACGGAACCGCCACACAGCCCTCCCTTCTCTTCAAGATGGGAGTCGCCGAGTGGGTCACTCTTCGCAGGACGCACCCGTCCAAGCCGATGATCGATCGCATCAGTTTCCTCGAGAAGACACTGGAGGACCAGATTCAGGCCGGTGCCCTCAGTGCAAGGCTGGAGCGCGTACTGGCGAAGCTCTTGCCCAGCGGCGTGGCAGCCATGAACGTCCAGGTTCCCGCGCACACGGTTCTCAAAGCCAAGTTCCTGCAGACCCTGACCGTGAGAAATGTGAAAAAGGGAGACCTGATCGAGCTCGAATTGAACGAAGACTGCATTATCAATGGAATCCTTGCCGCGCCCACTGGCAACCGGATCTTCGCTGAAGTCACGAAGGTGAAGATGCCACGCAGCTTCGGACGCCCGTCGGAGATCGGCGTCGAATTTCAGAACGTCGAGGCTCTTGATGGTCATATGGCGGCCGTTTACATCGGCCCAGCGGCCAAAAAGGCGATGGAGATCGACTCCGCCGCTGTGGGAGCGGGAGCGGCCAGCCTCGTCGGCGCCGTTTTGATCGGTCCGGTGGGCCTTGCAGGCGGCTTCCTCGTGCGGGGCAGCGACAAGCAGATTCCGGAGGGAACGCTCGTGTACGTCGAGACGACGGAACAGACGGGAGTTCTCGGTTTTCAGGTCCCCACGACAATGAATAACGTCGTAGATCCTGCGACGCTCGCGCCGCAGGGGACAATCCCGCAAAATCCGCCGAATTAGGCGATCGCATTACAGGCTCTTTTCAATTACACAGGTTGTAAAATGGAGCGCGAACGATTCCAGTTCGCGCTCCATGCGGTTCGAACGCACAATTTGAATCAAAGGCATGAAGGGTGAAGCGTTAAAATGGGGATGGTTTGTCTGAGACGAAAAACCGTTTTGTCCGCCGTACTGTTTGTACTGTTCCTCGTTTCGGTTTTCGTGCCGTCCGCGTCTGCCTCCCCGGAGCAGGACAAGGCGCTCGAGATACTGGACAGCCGTACCTCCTCCCACTGGGGGGAGGATAACTTGGCCTGGGTCGTTCACTATCCAGAAGGATTGGTGGAGCCATGGGTGAAGGCCCAGGCGGCGAAACGAAAGTTGAATGCCGAGCAGACCGAGCAGTACCGCAAATCCTTCACGGACGAGCTCAAGGTCGGCGCGGCCACGGCCATTCTGCTGTCCGTGCACTCCTACGGCGGGGCGCCCCTGAAACTCGCGCCGATCTCGAAAAACGTGACCCTGATCGACTCCTCCGGCAAGCGCATCTCCCCGATGGTCTACGAAAAAAAACTGGACAATCCGATCGGCGGCCTGATGCAGGGCTTCGTCTTCTTCCCCCTGCAGAAGGACGATAATTTCAGGATCGCCGTCAAGGGGCTCGTCTCTGACAGAGAGACGATTTTCGCGTTCGGCGATTTCTCCGGCGCCACGATCGCGACGGCGACGGGAGGTTCCGGCAGTGTCGCGAAGAAGCCGCAGAATGCGGCCGGACAACAGAAGGAGGCCATCGTGAGGATCCCCACGACGAAACCGCCGGCTTCGCCGACTCCGCCGAAAACGCCTGTCGCCTCTCCCGACGCGAAGCGGGAGGAGCCGGAATTTTCTACAGCGGGCGAGATATACGCGCCGACGACACCGCGCGAGGTCCCCCCCCCTTCCGATCCCCCCATTTCGTCGCCCCCCGCAGGGCAAGAAGCTCCCCCTTCGCCGCAAAAAGCGGCGGCGCAGACGCTGTCGAGGCTTGCGCCCAGGCAAGCCCTGGACGTTTTTTTGAAGGCCTGGATCAAGGGAGATACGGATCGCATGTACGAGCTCCTCTCGTCCGAATCGCAGACCAGGATATCGAAGGACCTCTTCGAGAAGGACGTACTGGCCGGAGGGTTCCGGCAGGGATTGCGCGACGGCTACAAGGTCGCCTGGGAGGGGAACAGCGCCAAGGTGACGGTTTCCCGGAAGATGCTGCTGATGCGATCGCTCGACAGCAAACGGTTCGATTTCGTGGAAGAGAATGGATCGGCGCGTATCGCGTGGTAAGATAGTAGCGGTCGCCTCGGTCGCCGCCCTTCTCGTTCTCGCGTTTTATCTCTGGCGCGATTTGAACCTGCCGCGCACGGTCGATTTGAAAAAAATGCCGGACGTGGTCGTGGAGAACCTGACCTTCGAGAGGACGATCGAGGACAGAAACTGGCTGATCAGGGCGACGCGCGCGGAGCACCACGAGGGGGTCATCTCTGCGCGGAGCGTCGATATCAAGGTGGAGGAGCCCGCGACGAAAAATCGCTCGCATGTCACGGCACGAAGTGGGGAGTTTACGCAGGAGAGCGCGAATTTCGAGCTCTCGACCGTGACGGGCTCGGCGCTCCTCAAGGACCGCAGCGTCGACTGGAGCGCCCCTCTCGCGCGCTACGACAGCTCGATGGACATCTGGACATTCGACGGGGGTATCGTCGCACGGGACAGCAATTCGATCGTCTCCGGGGAATTCGGGACCATCACGCCTGCGGGAATTTTCAAACTGGAGAAGGGAGCGGAAGCTCGTTGGAACGTGGACGAATGAAAACGCACATCTTGATTTTGCGACTGGCGCTCCTTCTATTGCTGCTCTTTTTTGCCTCGTCGCCGAGAGCCTTTGCCGCCGACGATGCGGAGACGAACAGGGTCAACCTGAACGCCGACAAGATATCGTACGAAGAAGCGAGCGGAATCGCGACGGCGGAGGGCAACGTTCAGATTTATAACAGAGATATGCGCCTCTTTGCGCCCTATCTCGAATACGACGGCGAAACCCACCAGGTGAAGGCGCTCTCTACCGAGGAAGGCGCGGTGACGTTCGTCTCCGGTGGCCGCAAGCTGAGTGGCGAGAGGCTGGACTACAATATTTTGACGAGAAAGGGGCTGCTGACGCACCCCAACGGCAAAGTGGACCAGATTTTCATTCGGGGAGACGCGATCGAGGTTATGCCGATCTCAGAGATCACGGGAAGAAGGGCTAAGAAGGCGACGGAGGACTCCGAAGAGGTGGCGGGTCGCTGGCTGAAGGCAACCATTACGACGTGTCCCAAACCGGCGCCTCACTATCGCCTGGAGGCGAGAGAAGTCGTCGTGATCCCCGACAGGCGGGTGATCGTGAGAAAACCGAGGGTCTACCTGGGCAAACACATGCTCTTCGCCTATCCATTCGACTACGTCGTTCCCCTGAACCCGAACGATCGGCGCAGACGGGGGACGCTCTTCCCCAAGATCGGCTACGAGTCGAAAAAAGGAGCGGGTCTCGGCGTCTCCGGTCCCTTCGTGTGGAAGAACGGCTCGCTGAACATGGAGGTGATTGGCTGGACGGAGGACATCTGGGAGGGCTCCGCTCGTTTGGAGCAGCAGATACAGCCCGGGCTCACCGTATATGGCGACGTGACCAGAGAGTACGACAAGGATCGCGACGTGACGCTCTGGCGTCCCGCGTGGGGGCTGGAGTACGATTGGAACGGCTGGATGATGAATGCCGGTTGGTCGCAACGGGAGCTGGTGACGGTCGAGAAGACGGCCGGGCACGATATGCGCTACGTCGTCTGGCGCCAGCCGGAGGTCAGCATTCTGAGCCCGTGGTTCGACGACCGCGCGGTCGGTGGGCGTTTCCGACTCTTCGGCAGCTGGGGGCGCTACGAGGACGCCTCGAACGGCCCGGCGCCGACGATCGAACGGGCCGGGCTCGGCATACAGACCACTGGTGAGTTTGGACATCTGGCCGGGGACAATTTCCAGCCATTCTACAACGCCCTTTACTGGTACTACACGTACGACGCGCCGGGAGCCGACGACCAGCAGATCCTGGACACCGTCGCGGGTATCCGCTGGCACGCGGGTGTGTTCAACATGGAGACGGCGTATTTGCGCCGTTGGACGTGGGGGGATTCTCCCATGTCCTGGGACGACTACGACCCGCGCGAGGAGATTTACCAGTCCCTCAATGTCAAATTGCCGACGAGGGCGAATGACGAGTGGTGGCACCTCGGCGTCAGGGGCGCGTACAGCCTGGACGACAGCGAGCTGGCGGAGATGGTGTACAAGGTCGGCTACGAGCAGGACTGCATGCTGTGGGAGCTGATGTATCGGGACGACCGGACGGGCGACGACAGTTGGATCGGTCTCAAACTGACGATCAAGGCATACCCCGAGTCCGGGTTACGCCTTGCGGGCGACGATATCTTCGATCCGTCGACGGCGCCCGACAAGTTGATCCCCAAGAGTTTCAGAAGGGAATAGTCAATAGCCTGTCGCGGAGGAGCGGGCGCGGCGTGTGTACAACAGTGTCTCTACGGTGTAAAGGGCGATGGCGATCCAGATGAAGCCGAACGAGAGCAACTTGACCGGCGAGAGCGGTTCGCCGTAGACCAGCACGGCGACGACGAAGGACAGGATCGGCGACGCGTACTGGATCAATCCGACTGTGGTGAGGTTGATCTTCTGCGCGCCCCACGCGAAGAGGATCAGTGGCACGGAGGTCATGACGCCTGTGCCGATGAGAAGGCCGCTCACGGACGCCGAATAGGGAAAGCGGGAGATGCCCGTGAACTGGCAGTAGAGGAGCCAGGCGACCGCAGGCAATAGAATGACGATCGTCTCGACGAAGAGCCCCGCCGTCGCGTCGATCTTGATTTTTTTCTTGAACACGCCGTACAGCCCGAAGGAGAAGGCGATGCCGAGCGACATGAGGGGCAGTTCGCCGAGTGCGACGACCTCCACCAGCACACCGCACGCCGCCAGCGCGATGGCGACGACCTGGGCTCGGCGCAGCTTTTCGTTGAAAAACACCACACCGAACCCCACGCTGACGAGAGGATTGATGAAGTACCCGAGGCTCGTCTGGAGGATGTGCCCATGGTTGACGGCGTAGATGTACAGAAACCAGTTGAGGGCGACCGTCGCGCCGCTTGCCGTCAGCAGGAGCAGGGTTCTGCCGTCCGTCCTCACCCTGCGAAGAGTCGCGCCGAGTTTTCCCGTCACTGCGAGCAGGCCGAGCGTAAACAAAACCGACCACACGATACGATGGCCCAGGATCACCCTCGAGTCGACCGATTGCATCGCCTTCCAGTAAACGGGCATGACGCCCCATATCACATACGATGCGAAAACGGCGATCCCCGCCCTTGTCGCGCTGTCATCTTTACTGGGCACTGACAGCCAGCCCTCTGTGCAGAGTCTTCGTCCATTGCGGGGAGAGGTCGATGTCGTAGTCGGAGTCGCTGCGCTCACCGAAGGTGCTCATGTTTCGCCTCGCCTCCGGAACCGCGGAGAAAAACCCGACGCCGCGTATCGTGATCGGCGCGGAGGGGGTATATTTCCGGAAGTCGATGACAATCTTCTCTCCGTCGTTCACCCTGCAGACCATGGTCCCGGTCCGGATGTCGTAAGCGGCCTCGATTTTAACGGAGGAGGCGTTGCGTACCGCCTGCCGGCTGAAGATGATTTGTCCCTGCCGGTCGAACCCCTGCCTTCCCCACATCACGACCCGTAGGGATCCCATCGCGGTCACTTCCACCGACATCAGGTTCGAGGAGACCGGGTTGCCGAAGATGAACCCGGTGCGTCCCCGTCCCGCGGTGACGCACCCCTCGTAGAGAAAATTCCATTGCAACAGGTATCTGGCGCTCTCCGGCACCGGAGCCAATTGCCACAGAGAGAGTTCCGTGCCCTGCATCTCCCATGCGTAACCGTCGGCACTCTGCGTTGTCCTGTAGCGCCGCGGCAACCCCATTGGCGGAACGACGTCGGTATAGCCGTACTCGATTTCGGCGAAGGCGTTTTTCTGGAGGAAGGCGGGGTCGGTCGCGTCGATGTCGGTGTTCCACTGCGGCTCCGAAAAAGCGCCGCTCGGAAGGCAGGTGATGAACGCAAAAACACCAAAAAAGAATATAATTGCCCCGACTGATCTTGAAAAGCGAGTGGCACGTAATCTACAATGTCCGCAAAAGACGTTCATGACGATCAACTCCTTGGGTCGACTTGCATGATATCCTGTATTGCATGACCGATAATGTCATTATAATGCCATAGGGGGCTTTTGTGTGCGTATTATTCGCTGTAACGATTACGAAGAAATGAGTAGAAGAGCGGCGGCTGTGATTGTAGGCCAGCTGACGACGAAGGGGAATTCCGTCCTGGGGCTCGCGACGGGCAGCACGCCGCTCGGCCTGTATCAGAAACTGATCAACGCCTATTCGAGGCACGCGGTCGATTTTTCCGAATGCGTGACGTTCAACCTCGATGAATACAGGGATATGGCGCCCTCGGACCCGAACAGCTATCACGCGTTCATGAGAGAAAACCTGTTTGATTGTGTCAATTTCAGGAGGGAGAACGTTCACCTGCCGGACGGAATGGCTCCTCCCGAGCTTGCGTGCGCCGGCTATGAGGTGGAGATCGATCGGGCGGGCGGTATCGACATACAGGTTCTCGGCATCGGCAACAACGGCCACATCGGTTTCAACGAGCCGGCCGACGATTTTCCGGTGACGACGCACATCGTGGAGTTGACCGAGATGACGCGCAATGCGAACGCGCGATTCTTCGGCTCCCGGCTCGAGTCCGTGCCCAGGAGCGCCATCACGATGGGTATCGGCACGATTATGAAAAGTAGGCTGATCATTCTTCTTGTCAACGGGGCGGGCAAGGCGGACATCGTCCGGCGTGCGCTGTACGGGCCGGTGTCGCCGAACGTCCCCGCTTCGATTTTGCGCTTTCACCACAACGTACTTGTCATCGTAGATCACGAAGCCGCAAGCCTGATATAGGAAGACGCTGATCGATCCGCCCGGCAACAGGCCGGACAAAACGGGGAAACGAAGAGGGCTGCAACTGTTGCCTTCATGTTTTTGACGGTAAATCGGCCTTTCCATAACACAAGCATGAGAATGGGGTGAGTGGATGGGAATTCTGCTCAGGGGCGGCGTGTTGGTCGAGCCTCGGGAGTTCAGACATATGGCGATGGAGAAACAGGAGAAGCCGAAGTTCCAGAGCCCGGACAAACTTTTGAAACTTTACGAGTGGCCCAGTTTTGTCGTAATTGCTGGCATTCCGGGCAGTGGAAAGACGGAGTGGCTGTTGTCGCTTGCTTCAGTCCTGGCGAAACCCGAACAGCCGGTATATCTTTCGGATCTGACTGCGGAGAGAAGTTTTCTCTGCGATCGCGCGATCGCCGTGCATATAAAACGGACGATGCCCGACGTCTATGTGCTTGTCCCGGACAATGAGGACGGCCTTTGCGATGGCAGGCATATCAAGCCGGAGATCGAGTGGGCCGTCGAACATCGAAAGGGACGCGTCCTGCTGGACGTGGGCTCGAATGCGTTTGGAGCCGCGATATTGGGGGATTTCAAAAGGGATTTTACGGCCGGCGGATACGATTTCCTGCTCGTCGTCAATCCCTTCGACCCGAGGACGGCGGACGCGGACAACGTGCGCGCCCTCAAACTCTTTGTAGAAGAGCTGTCAGGACTTCCGGTCACCGGCCTCGTCGCCAACGCTTATCGCGGATGCGACGACGAACCCAGGCACTGCGCGGAGGGGGCGTTGTCCGTTTTGACCGTCGCACAGGCGCTGGAGCTGCCGCTGCTTTATGCGTTGGCAACCGAGGAAATCGCGGAGAAGATCAGCACGCTCTTGCCGGAGGACCTGCCCGTCTGGAGTCTGTCCCGCATCTTGCGTACGGAGGGGGAGGGGATTGCCGGTGCGTCCGACTGGGAATAAAGAGCTCGGCAATCGCGTGACCATTGCCCTTTTTACCGGTACGGGCAATACCCTTTCCATCGTAAAGACTTTTGCGGAGGAGCTCGAGAAGCTCGGACGGAATGTCTCTCTCTTCGCCATGGAGTCGGAGGCCCCGCTGTCGTTGCCGGAGGGCGCTTCACTGGGGCTTGCTTTTCCCGTCGCTTGTTTTTCGACGTACCCCACCGTCTGGCGCTTTATCGACTCGCTGCCGGACGGTGGCGGGCGCGGCGCCTTTCTACTGGCGACGATGGGCGGGCTGGCGATGGGGATGGATGGTCCCGTTCGCAAGGTTGTGGAGAGCAGGGGATACATTCCTCTCGGCTCTCAATTTCTGATCATGCCCGGCAATTATAACAACACGACCATCCCGGCCGAAGCGAACGCGAAGCGCGTCGGCACGGCAGGGCACGTGGCGCGGCGTTTTGCGAAGGCCCTTGCCGAAGGGCGTTCCTCCTGGGGTGGCGGCACGCCGCTTGTGTCCCTCTTCTGGGCGCGGTTTGCGCATACGCGAATGCCCTGGAGGGGGTTTTACAAGGTCTTTCCGCTCACGGTGAACCGGGATCTCTGTACGGGGTGCGGGCTCTGTCGCGACTTCTGTCCCGAGCGCAACATCTCGATGGAGAACGGCCTGGCGCACATCGGAGACCGATGCGAGTCGTGCCAGCGCTGCATCGCTTTTTGTCCGGCAAACGCCATTTTCGTGCCCGGTAAGCCGGCGCAACAATACCGGGGTGCTTCCATCGACGAGTTGTCCGCGCTGGTTCGATGAACCCTCTCGTCGATAGCGGCCGCTGGGAGAGGCTGGCAAACACCCCATACCTGAGCATCATCCGTAGCGCGCTGACCCTGACGCTCCCCGTGGTTATCGCCGGGGCGATCGCGGTGTTGATCAACAACTTCCCCATCCAGAGCTACCAGAATTTCATGGTCAGCGTTTTCGGCGAGGGGTGGCGCATGTTCGGCGGCTACGTATGGAACGGAACGCTCTCCGTCCTCTCGCCGATCATGGTCTTCACCATCGGGCACAGCATCGCCGAGCACTACAACGCGAAACACCCGCTCGACGCCATTCACCCGGTCATCGTGGGACTTGTCGCCTTCTGCGCGCTCCTTTCCATCATCGAACCCGCGAGGGAGGTCTATGCCATCCCGTATCGCTGGGTCGGGATCCATGGGCTTTTCCTCTCGTTGATCGTGGCGGTCGCCTCCTCGGATCTGTTCCTGAGGCTCTACCGCTTCGAATTTCTGCGCATTCGTTTCTTCTCGGAGGACGCCAACACAACCATCAGCAGCGCCTTCTTCAGCCTTTTTCCCGGTCTTCTTACGATCTTCGCCTTTGCCGGCATCAAAGTCGTTCTCGTGCATCTGGGCGTCTACGATATACACGGGCTCTTCTACAGCCTGCTGTACAAACCGTTCCAGGGTCTGGGTAACACGCTCGCGACGGCGATGCTGTACAACCTCATGCGCCATATGCTCTGGTTTTTCGGCGTTCACGGTTCGAACGCGCTCGAGCCGATTATGACGGAGATCTATGTAGGCGCCGCGCAGGCGAATGCGATCGCGGAGGTGGCGGGCGAGCCCATCCCGTATATTTTCACCAAGACGTTCTTCGATACCTACATTTCGATCGGTGGGGCCGGTTCCACGCTGGCGCTGCTGCTCGCCTGTTTTTTTTCGTCGCGTCAGAGCAGCCTTAGAAAGATTGCGCAGATATCCGCCATCCCGGCCATTTTCAACATCAACGAGACGCTGCTGTTCGGCCTTCCGATCGTGTTGAACCCCGTCTTCCTGATTCCGTTCATTCTGACGCCTCTGGCGCTGACGTTGACCGCATACTGCGCCATCCTGTGGGGGTTGACTCCGCATACGACGACCGAGGTGGCGTGGACGACTCCCTTTTTGATCAGCGGCTATGTTGCGACCGGCAGCATAGCGGGTAGCGCTCTCCAGCTCGTGAACGTCATGATCGGGGTGCTGATTTACATGCCCTTCGTCCGGATCAGCGAGGAGCTGCAGAGGAAGAAATTCGAGGCGACATATAAGGAGCTTCTGCGCGTCAGTGGGGGTTTCGGGGATACCGTAACCGCCTCGCTCGTCGGCCGGCGGGACGACGTCGGCTCGTTCTCGAGAGCGCTTGCAAACGACCTGTTGCAGGCGATCAAGGAGAAGGAGCTCTTTCTGGAGTATCAACCGCAGGTCGATTGCCGTACGGGGGCCGTCGTCGGAGTGGAGGCACTGCTGCGTTGGAAACACGAGAGGATCGGCCGTATCCCGCCGTCGCTCTTCGTGGCGCTCGCGGAGGAGATCGGTTTCATCGGCGAAGTCGGCCTATGGGTCTGCGACGAAGCGTGCAGGCAGCTCAGGGTCTGGCAGGATCTGGGCCTGACGAACACCGTGATGTCGGTCAACGTCTCCGTAAAACAGCTTGAGGATCCCGACCTGCCGGAGAAGATCATGGCGTGCGTCGCGAGACACGATCTCGATCCCCGGTGGGTCGAGGTGGAGGTGACCGAGTCGACGGGGCTCAGCTCGGACATGGGGCATAACATCCTGCTGCAGGAGATCCGGCGGAAGGGAATCAACATCGCGATCGACGACTTCGGCATGGGGCACAGCTCGCTGGTCTATCTCAAGCATTTCCCCGTCGCGACGCTGAAGCTGGACGGCAGCCTTGTCCGCGATCTCACGGTGGATCGGACGAGCGGTGAGATCATTTCCACGATCAGCGATCTGTGCAAATCGATGGACATTCATCTTCTGGCGGAGTTCGTGGAGACCGAAGGACAGGCCGAGATGCTCAAACAACTGGGCTGTTATCGCTTTCAGGGCTATCTTTACAGCCCGCCCCTGGCGCCGGAGAAGTGCGAGCAGGCCATCCGCAACGGCTTCAGGACGTACTGATGCCAAGTTGCCATCAAACGGGAATTTTATGGTGCGGCGAACGGCCATACAAACCAGCCTTAACGCGTTACCATTCAGGCTCTTGATTTCAAATTGTTATGAGGAGGACGCTCGCGAAAAATTAGCATCTGAGCCCTTACACTTCCCGCTCTTCCAGATTAGGCTGCGGGGCGTCGCTCGGCGCCAGGACGAGCGCATCGCGCAGGAACGTCACGAAGTAGCGGACGCTGTAGAAGTAGTACGTTCCGCCCAGCAGCGCGACTGCCGACACGGCGGCGATGTCCCTCGGGAGGGTCGGACGCGCCGCCCCCGCCCCCTTGCGGCAGACCCGCACGATACGGTAGATGTAGAGGACGACGAGAAGGTCGAAGCGATCATCGAACAGCAGACGAAGATGCACATGCCCCACTGATAGAGGTTATAAACCGGGGTCATGATGAGAAACCCCCAGACCGGGGAGAAGCTCAGCTCCTCTTCGAAGCAGACGTAGGCGAAAAAGGCGACATTGGCGGCGACAAGGTACCTGGCGTTCGTCCTTTCGCCCTTGCAGGTGAAGTCGTACGCGTATTTGAAACCGCAGAAGAGCACCTGCTGGGTTACGACCCAGAAGAGCCCCATGAATCGCCGCAGGGGAAAGTGGTCGATCTCCAACGACGATCCCCCCAAGAAGGTCGATTTCATCAGACGCCCGTTCTTGCTCCCTGATTCTGTGCTATCCCTCGGCTGCGATCCTCGCGGCGGTCGTATAGTCGGTCTTGCCGACGCCTATCCTCGGCAGAGCCTCCACGTGGATGATCTTTTTGGGGATGGCGAGCTCCGGCAACCCCTTCGCCGCCATCTCCCTGCGCAGTTCGTCGCGGTCGGAGTCCGGTTTCTCGGTGAGCAATACGATGACCTCGCCGCGGTTTTCGTCGACGACGCTGACCACGGCGTGGGGGATGTCGGGCCAGATCTCCTGCACGACCTCCTCGACCTGCGCCAGCGAGATCATCTCCCCGCCGATCTTGGCGAAGCGCTTGGCGCGGCCCTTGATGAAGATATAGCCGTCTTCGTCGATGGTCACGATGTCGCCGGTGTCGTAGCCGTCCTCCGGCGGGGGCAGGATGGTGCCGTCCTCCTTGATGTATCCCTTCATGATGTTGGGGCCGCGTACCACGAGGCGCCCGCCCTCCTCGACGCCCTCGACCGGTTTGATGTGGCAGTCGATGTGGGGGAGGGGCTTTCCGATCGAGCCGAAGCGATTTTTGCACATGGTGTTGACGCCGATGACGGGGGTGGCCTCCGTCACGCCGTAGCCCTCGAGAACCTGGATGCCGAAGCGCTCCTGCCACAACTTCGCCGTGCCCTCGCGGAGCTTGTCGCCCCCGCAGACGACGTAGCGCATCTCGAAGAAGTCCATGTCGTCGGCGTTCTTCGCGTAGCCCGCCAGAAAGGCGTTGGTGCCGAGCAGGATCGTGGTCCTGGTCTCGTAGGCGTACTGGGGGATTTTCTTGTAGTGCAGCGGTGTGGGATAGAAGGCGACCGGCATGCCCGCCTCCAGCGGCATGAAGGTTCCCGTGCAGAGGCCGAACGAGTGGAACATCGGCATGATGTTGAGCAGCACGTCGTTCGCGGTGAAGTCGAGGGTCATACGCACCTGCGCTGTGTTCGCCTGAATGTTGAGGTGCGAGAGCGCGACGGGCTTGGGCGTTCCCTCCGAGCCGGAGGTGAAGAGCACCAGCGCCGTTTTCTCCGCCTCGCCCAGTTTCGCCGCGTCGGGCGTGCTCTTGGCGGTCAGAGCCGCCCACGCGCAGGAGAGCTTCTGTCCCGTCGAAAGGCCTTCGACGAGCGGTTCGAGCAAAACGATCCTAATTCCCTCGGCGGAGAGGGCGTCGGCGAGAGGCTGGAATTTGCCCTCCTCCAGAAAACGGCTGGAGGTGAGAATCTGCCGCACGTTCGCGATTTTGCAGGCGGCCGCGAGCGAGCGGGAGCCCATCGAGTAGTTGATCATGGCTGGCTCCCTGCCGCTCGCCTGCAGGGCGAAGATCGCGGCGAGCGTGCTCGTCGAGTTGGGGAGCATGATGCCGACGCGGTCGCCGGGCGCGCTGAGCGGTTCGATCACGCGCCGCAGGACGAAGATGCGTGTGATGAGGCCGTTCCATGTGATCCGGCTGCCGTCCGGCTCCATCGTCGCAATATGTCCGCCGCCCCACAGCTTGCGGGTCTCCAGCAGCGAGTCGAAGATCGGCTGCCTGTCCCACGCGGTGTCCATCATGACGCCTCGCATCAGGCGTTCGATCTGCAGTTCGACGGCGTGCTTACGCTCTTTGGAGCCGCCGTCGTCGGGAGAAGCGACCTTCTCGGCTACGTCCGTGGCGAGCGTGATTTCGATCGCGGTCTTGCGTGGCAGCCGCATGCCGATTTTGCGGGTGAGGCGCGAGAAAGGGGTGAACTGCGCGTTCACCGCGCGCGCGGGGACGAGCCAGGCGTCGCTCTTCTCGGCGATGGCGACGGCTGTCTCGTGCAGCTTCATGAAGATGCCGTCCGTCGTCGGCTCGGGCTCGGGAAAGAGTATGACGCAACGCTCTTTCTCCCACAAGTCACTCGCGTGCCTGAGTGCGAAGGGATCGTTGTAGTCGATCTCGATGTGGCGGATTTTTGATTTCAGGCGTTTGAAGAGTCGCGTTCTCGTCATCGAGGGTGTCGCCAGAAGCAGCGTTTTGTACGGCGTGAAGAGGGAGAACAGGACCGGGTCGAGATACGACGCGTAGTGCGGCATGAGCAGAACCCGCTCGCCCGTCGCGACGGCTTCGTCCAGGCTTGTCATCTTTACCCTGGGACCGTAGAGAATGCGCAGAAAGAACATGATAAGAGCGTTCAACATCTCGACCACCTCGCATGGTATTGTAGCGGATAAATGCGCTCTTTGTCTTGCAAGTTCGGCGAGATCCCTCTATCATTGTTGGCAGGGACGATAAGAAAGGGCCAGCTTAGACAAAAAGCGGTCCTTTCGCGACGAATATGGAGGGATGTGGATGTATCGACGAATGCCTTCTCCGGCCAGACTGGCACTGGCAATTGTCTGTCTAGTACTGTTGTTTGTGTTCGCTTACGACAAACCGAAGGCGAGTGCGTCGTTGCCGAAGGACCTGAATGGACACAGGGTCGAGTCGCTTGCGGATGGAAAGCTGGTGGATCTTGGAGTGCTCTCACAGGGCAAGCCGTTCTATATGGTCTTTTCGACGCCGACCTGACCGTATTGCCACGACGAGCTGGTTCTGCTCGATTCGATGAGGGCGCAGTACCCCGAGGACAAGATCGGAATCATCACGGTTTTTCCCAGTGGCGCCACGCGCACGATGTTGAACGCGGTTATGAACGACCGCTGGAAGATCAAGGCGGTCAAGGGCTATATCGATCCCAAGAACGAGCTGTTCGACGCGTACGACATCGAGGGTGTGCCGTTTTCGGTTCTCTTCGACGCGAACGGCAAGCAGGTGGGGACGTTCGAGGGTTTTCCCGGCAGGGGGCCGATCGAGGAGAAGTTCAAAAGCGTGATCAAGAAATAAAAAAGAGGGCCAGAAGGCCCTCTTTTTTATTTCTTACTTTCTTAAACGGTTTAGTACTTTTTGAAAATAGAACCCTTCGCCTTGCAGATGGGGCAGACGTCCGGGGCGTTGCCTTTCTCGATATAGCCGCAGACGGGGCAGAGGTAGTAGGCCGCGCCCGTCTCCTTGACACCGAGGTTGTCGAGGGCTTCCTTATACAGCTTGGCGTGGACTTTCTCGGCCTCTTTCGCGAAGTTGAACGCGCGCACCGCAGGCTCGTTGCTCTCGGCAGTGGCGTCCTTCTCGAAATCGGGGTACATGGTCGTGAACTCGTAGGTCTCCCCTTCGATGGCGGCCTTGAGGTTCGAAGCCGTGTCGTTTACCTTGCCGGCGAGCTTCAGCTCGGCGGTCGCGTGAATGTTCTCGGCCTCGGCCGTCGCCAGGAAGAGACGGGCGATGTCCTTGTGACCTTCCTGCTCCGCCACGGCCGCGAATGCCGTGTACTTGCGATTTGCCTGGGACTCTCCGGCGAACCCCGCCATCAGGTTGTCCTGTGTCTTCATCAAAAATCCCTCCCATATATTTTTGCATGCTTTTGGCATGCGGCAGGATGCAGATGCCTTTGTTTGAAACGATTTTAATTTAATCCACGTACTCCTCTTTGTCAAGACCGCTTTGCATCATTTGGTGGATTTTGCTGGAGCTTTCACCGTAGGGAAGACGATGTTCGGGTTCTTCGATAGAGTCCGCTCTTTCACATGCCTTAATCTGCGATCGTCGGGTGGGTGAGAGCTGAAACCGGATGGAGCCGACTTACCCCCGTACAGGGAGAGCCGCTCCAGCGCGGTGTAGATCCCAGTCGGATCTTTGTCGCCCTTGAATGCCAGGTCGACGGCAAAGTCATCCGCGGCGACCTCCTGCTCTCTGCTGTAGCCGGCGGTGGCCAGCCCCGCTCCGACGCCCACGGCGGTATTGCCGAGCGAGTTGTCCCCCAGAGCTTTGCCGAGCAGCAGTGCCGCGATGCTGATGCCGACGCTGTTCTGCACCCTGCCTTCATAGTGTTTGAGCTTTGCGTGTCCCGCCTCGTGGGAGAGGACGCCGAAAATCTCCTCTTCGCGAACCAGCAGGTTCATGAGGCCCGTTGTGACGGTGACCGATTTGCCGGCCGTCACCCACGCGTTGGGGACCTTGTCGTCCGATATCGTCATGGGAAGTTGTTGCATCTCGGCGATCCTGCATACATCCTCCCACGCTTCTCTCACCTGCGCCTCCGTGATCGCCGCCGCTGCTTCGCGCGTCGAAAGCGGCAGTAGAATGAGAAGCGACAGGGATCCGAGGAAAATGAAGATCCCGATCGTCTTTCGGATACTTCCCACGTTCATCACACTCCTTTCTCCCATGTCGTGTCCATATTTTAATTTTATGCCGGTACTCTAAGATATTTTATCTTTGTCGGCCTCGGCCTTTTCGGTGATCTTGGCATCGGTCGTGTGTTCGAGGTGGTGCCAGCCGTCTCGCGGGGGAAGCGGCGGCGCTAGATTCTTTTCGGCTTCTTATGCTCGTACATTAAATGATCGCTTGGCTGAGAAGGAGCAAAGCAGCCGTCGTCAGCAGTGCGTAGGCATGTCGCCGCCTGTTGATGTACTTGAATTCGCCGTCTCTCGTTTCTTCGTCCTTGATCACGTAGAGCACCCGCTTTCTGAAAGTGGTCCGCCTGTCTTTGTGGGTTGACGCTATTATATCCATATATTGCATATCATATGGGAGTGAAAATATGCTGTCTTGGAAAGTCCATATCACGGATTGCGACTTTTGGGCACTCACATAAAAGTTTGCACGACTTGACAATGGAAGGGTTAGGTAATACAATCTTGTTTGGAAAGAGGGTTCGATTTGGGGCGTGTTTATTATTGTTAGTTAGCCATAACTAACAATACCAGAGGGGGGAGACACAATGTTGCCACTTGTAGCTGCGCCACTTGGCAGCGAAGTGAAGGTTGCGAAGGTAGCGACGGAGGAGAAAGTGAAGAGGCATCTCGAAAACCTCGGAATATTGACGGGGCAGACGATAACGCCGATGTCCGACAATATGGGCAATACCGTCGTCAAGGTGAAGGAGAGTCGCTTGGTCATTAACCAGGGTTTGGCTTCGAAAATTTTTGTCGAATAAGCCTCAAGGGATATCGACGCTTTGCTCGGCAACATTGATCGTTTGAACATTGAAGAGGCCGCGGGGTTTTGTCTATACCCTTCAGGCCTTTTTTGATGAATTGTTTTCGTGAAGTTCTTGAAACGATATGGGGAGGTTTTTGTAGCGATGGAGAAGAGTTTGAAAGAGTTCAAGCCTGGAGAGGTAGGGGTGGTGACCAGGGTAAACGCGACCGGTCCCATCAAAAGGCGTCTTTTCGATATGGGCATTACGCCGGGTACGGAGATTGCAATGCGTAAGACGGCCCCTTTGGGAGATCCCATCGAAGTCTCTATCAGGGGTTATGAGTTATCCGTCAGGAAAAACGAGGCGGAAGCGGTTTTGATGAATACGAATGGGGATGTCTGTCAATGAAATTTGCGCTTGCGGGTAATCCGAACAGCGGAAAAACGACGCTATTTAACGCTCTCACCGGAAGCACGGCACATGTCGGCAATTGGCCGGGCGTGACCGTCGATCGCAAGGAAGGCGTATATAAATTTGCCTCTGAAAAAGTTAGCATCGTCGATCTTCCGGGCATCTACTCGCTTTCGCCCTATACACCGGAAGAGGTTGTGGCGAGAAACTATATACTGGGAGGCGAACCGGATCTTGTCATCAATATCGTCGACGCGACGAATCTCGAACGCAATCTGTATCTGACGACCCAAATTCTCGAGAGCGACATTCCCGTGATTGTCGCTCTCAACATGATGGATGTCGTGGAGAAGGACGGAGGCAAGATCGACGCGACCACCCTCTCCGAAAAATTAGGGGTGCCAGTTGTGCCGATCAGCGCCCTGAAAGCGGACGGTATAAAATTACTGATGGAGAAGGCATTTGCCGCCGCGAAGGAGGGCCACGCGGGCAGATCGCCGCTTCAGGCCTCTTCTTTTACCTCCGAGATCGAAAGAATCGCCGAAATTTTCAGGAACAACGGAGTCACGCACCCTATTTTCCATGCGGTCAAAGCGTTTGAAGGAGATTCCCTGGATGCGGACTTGGCTGCACGTTTTGCCGTGCAGATTGAGGCAATCAAAAAAGATGTGAAGCTGGATCCCGCGCTGGAGGGAGATTTTGAGGCGGCGGTTGCTGATATCCGTTATAAGTACATTACGACGCACTACAAACAAGCGATGGCAGGCACAGGAAGGGGTCTGTATTCGAAGTCGGACCGGATCGATTCTGTTTTGACTCATAAATTGTTAGGTATACCTATCTTTTTATTTTTTATGTTTCTCGTCTTCCACCTCACGTTTGCGGAGCCTCTCATGTTCTCCGAACTGTTCGTGGAGGACGGAGTTCCATCTCCTGGGGTTCTGCTGCAGGGCTGGATGGGAGAGGCTACTGATGCAGCGAGCGGAGTGGCCAGCTCGTCTCTTGAGGTATGGGGTGCTTCGGATTGGGTACACGGTTTGATCGTAGATGGTCTCCTGGGGGGAGTCGGCGCTGTCTTGAGTTTCCTCCCGCAAATCATGATGCTCTTTCTTTTTCTCTCTATTATGGAAGACACGGGATATATGGCGCGCGCGGCGTTTCTCATGGACCGACTGCTCCGGCGGTTTGGCCTGTCCGGCAAGGCGTTTCTGCCGCTTTTGATGGGTTTTGGCTGTTCGGTTCCAGCCATGATGGGTTCGCGCACGCTGGAGGACGAGAAAGAGCGGCGGCTTACGATCATGCTGATGCCGTTTTTCTCCTGCGGTGCGAAGCTGCCGATCTGGTCGATGTTTGCGGCTGCCATTTTCCCGGAGAACGCTGACAAGGCTGTGTTCGGTATTTACATTATCGGTATCCTGGCCGCGGTGGTGACGGCGATCATCCTGAGAACGACGGTTCTGAAGGGCGCGGCTTCTGTCTTCATCATGGAGCTGCCGGCCTATCACATGCCCCAATTGCGAAACTTGGTCATGCATCTCTGGGAAAAACTCAAAGGTTTCGTTATCCGTGCCACGACGATTATCGCAGGTGCGACGGTGGTGATCTGGTTTTTGTCCAATTTCAACTTCAGCTTGCAGATGGTGGAGGCGAACAGCCGCGAAAGCATCGTCGGCATACTGGGATCTTTGGCGGTGCCTATCTTTGTTCCGCTCGGTTTCGCCTCGACCCCGGACGCTTGGAAAGCGGTTGTGGCCATTGTCACCGGCCTGATTGCGAAAGAGATGGTAGTCTCGACGCTGGGCGTGCTTTACACGCCGGGTGTGGAGGGAGACGCCCTCGAAGACGAGAAGGCCGCAAGTGTGCTCAGCCTTGCCCTTGTGGGGGCCTTTTCTCCGGCGGCTGCGCTCTCTTTCATGACGTTCAACCTTCTTTCCGTGCCGTGTATGGCCGCCGTCGCAACGGCCAACGCGGAGTTGAGGGAGGCGAAGTGGACCTGGGCGACCATCGGATTCTGGCTTTTGACCGCATGGATCGGGTCGTTCATCGTCTATCACGTGTCAGGGTTATTTCTTTAAGGAGGTGTGGACTATGCGGGGCATCGATCTGATCGTGGCTGCTCTCGCAATCACGCTAGTCGCGGGTACGATCTGGTACAACGTTCGTAAGAAAATGCGCGGGGAGAGCACTTGCGGCTACAATTGCAGCAGTTGCGGCATACACAAGAAAAAAGGCTCGTGCCATTAGGCGCCGGCACAATGTTTGAATACGCAGGGGGGTGCCTTGTGCCCCCCCCTGTTTTATGCGGGATTGTGGTAAAATATTCTCCGCAGCTGTTTACACTTTGTCGCTGCGATGGTAAAATCCCTAGGTTGATAAAAAGGGGCGAGACCCCAAAGATTACAAGTTCCCAGGAAAAGGAGTGTCATTATGGCAACGAGAAGAGAGCCCAGGTTCAAGCTTTGCCGTCGTCTGGGCGTAAACGTGTACAATCATCCGAAAGCCCTCAAGCGCGTCAGCCAGCAGGCGCAGAAGGGTGGCCGCCCCGGCAAAAAGGTGTCCGAGTACGGCCTTCAGTTGATGGAGAAGCAGAAGATCAAGGCGTATTATGGTGTTCTGGAGCGTCAGTTCGTCCGTTATTACAAGATGGGGCAGAAGAGCTCCGAGATGACGGGTGTCGCAATGCTCAAGGGACTCGAGTGCCGTTTGGACAGCTTGGTCTATCGCATCGGTTTCGGCCGCTCCATTCGACAGTCGCGCCAGATCGTAAACCATGGGCACGTACTTGTGAACGGCAAGAAGGTGGATATCCCGTCGTACGCCTGCAAGCCGGGCGACGTGATCTCGCTCCGCGAAAAATCGCGGGACAACGAGCTGATCAAAACGAACTTTCAGGACCTGCGCAACTTCCAGTTGCCCTACATCGAGAAGAACATGGATCAGTTCAGCGGAACGCTTACGCGCGAGCCGATCAGAGAAGAAATCCCTATCGACGTCAACGAAATCCTCGTCGTCGAGTTGTTCTCCAAGTAAAATACGGCATCGAATCATACGTCCGCAAACAGGGCAGAATCGCCTCGGCGATTTCTGCTCTTTTTCGTCTATTCCGATATTGGTCAAAAATAATCAGGTAATTTGGCATATTGGAATTGCGGAGAAAGGCGTTAAACTGTACTATACGCTGGAAGAGTGGAGGTGTCGGGTTGCCGTTTTCTTTTTCCGAGTTCAACTGGCGACTGATTATTCTTATGATCGCAGTCAGCGCGGTCGTCTCGTATGTGGGAGACGTCGTCGGTATGAAGATTGGCAAAAAACGGATCTCGCTTCTCGGTCTCCGGCCGCGCTATACGTCGACGGTGATCACGATCCTGACCGGCGTTGCGATTGCAGTGGTGACACTCGGCGTCGCGGCCGGTACATCGGATGCCGTCAGAGGGGCGCTTTACGGGTCCAACTGGTTGCAGCGGGAGATTTCGAGGCTCACGCTCGAATCGAGGGAGAAACAGGAGCAACTGGATGAGAACCAGACGAAGCTCGATGTTATGGAACTCGACCTGTTGCAGAACCAGAAGAGGATGGAGGAGTTCGAAAATAACCTGCTGACGGCTTCCAGAGATCTCCGCGGGACGCAAGAGAAGCTGGACGTAGCCGAACGTCAGACTCGTAAGGCGGAGAAGGATCGCAAGAGGCTTCTGACGCAGCTGGATAACCTGAATTCCGAGAGGATGAGCCTGGAGAAGTCGATCGCGGGGTTGCGCAAGGAGTCCGAGCAGTTGAAGAGCGGGCTCACCGAGATGAAAGAGGGCAGGATGCTCGTCTCGCAAGGCGAACTGCTCTCACAGGTTACGATCATGGGCGGCTCCACGAAAGCGGAGATCGAAGCGGCCCTCACCAGGCTGACGCAGCAGGCGGAAGAGATGATTGCCCTGAAGCAGCAAAGCCAGCGGACGGGGGTACCGTCGGCGAAGGTCGTCATCGACGAGGACTCGAGAAAAAAGACGGCCTCGCGGCTGACGTCGACGGCGGGACTCAAGGTTCTCCGCCTCACGGCGGCGTCGAACATCGTGCAGGGGCAGACGGTCTCCGGAGTCGTCCGGATTTTCGACCGAAAGCTCGTCTTTCAGAAGGACGCAGTATTGAGCAAGGTTACCCTGAAGGGCGGTATGAAGCCGGAGCAGGCGGCGGACATGCTCTATACGTTCCTGAAGCAGATCAACAAGAAGGTCGTAGAGCGCGGGGTGCTGCAGGATCCGATTTCAGGGACGGTTGGCAACCTCGACTCGCTGGAGTTCTACAACATAGCCGATCGTATGAGCGAGACGCAGGGAAATTTGACGATAACGTTTCTGGCTGCCACAGATATCTATACCGAAGGACCGGTGAATGTGAAAATTGAAATTGAGGAAAAGAAATAAACGAGAAAAGAGGAGGGTGTTCGTATGCTGATCGTCGGTTGTCAAACCTGTGGAGATGCGAAAGTGTTGGCTGGAACGCCCGACTTGGATGGAGTGGCCCGTGTGACGTGGACGTGTCCCCGTTGCGGAACGGGCCAGGTGCTGCAGCTTGAGGTGAGCATGGATGCGAGGGGTGGGGATTTGCGGAAGATTCTCGGCGGCCTTGCGCTGGCCGAGAAGGAGCAACCCGATTTGTTCGACGAGCTCCCGGATGTGAGAGTTCCCCGTTTTCCGGGTTGATTTGTGAGGTATGTATGCGGCGAGATGGACAAGTATTTTTTCTACGATAGCAAGCTGGCCGTTTCTCCTGCGGATTTGCAGGACCTGTATCGGTTCACGCACTGGGGGCGGAGCCGCTCCCTCGAGCAGATCGAGAAGATGCTGAACGGGACGAACCTCTGTTTTTCGGTGCGGTGCGACGACAGGCTCGTTGCCTTCTGTCGGATGTTGACTGATTTCGTCTTCCGCGGCTCCCTCTGGGACATTTTGGTTCATCCGGATCATCAGGGCAAGGGACTTGGATCGCGTCTGATGGAGTATGCGTTGAACCATCCGGCCGTCAAAAATATTCCCATAATCACGACCTATTCGAGCGAACTGGTCCCCTTCCTCGAACACCACGGTTTCGAGAAGAACAGAGAGGGATTGATGATTTTTCAGCGGGTTCCGATCGAATACTCCTGATTTGGCGAATTGAGTTGCAATAAAGTACCTGGCGTGGTAAAAGATAGTGTGTGCGGCTCCGGGAGAGCTGCGAATAATAAACGGGAGGTGTGTTCGATGAGCAAAGAAAGGTACCTGATAACGTCGGAGTCAGTGACGGAAGGGCACCCTGACAAACTCGCGGACCAGATTTCCGATGGCGTTCTTGACGCGATTCTCGAACAGGAACCCATGGGGCGCGTTGCTTGCGAGACGCTCGTGAGCACGGGGCTGGTTGTCGTGACGGGTGAGATAACGACGGGCTGTTATGTGGATATTCCGAAAATCGTGCGTATGATCATAAAGGATGTCGGCTATACGAGAGCAAAGTTCGGCTTCGACGGAGACACGTGCGCGGTTATCACAGCCATCGACGAACAGTCGCCCGATATCGCACGCGGCGTCGACAAAGCGCTCGAGATCCGCGGCGAGCGCGAGATGTGCGAGGAGGAGATCGACGGTATCGGCGCCGGCGACCAGGGGATGATGATCGGCTATGCCTGCGACGAGTCCGAGTCGCTGATGCCCATGCCGATGGATTTGGCTCACAAGCTTTCGCGCCGCCTGGCTCAGATTCGCAAGGAACTCGTGCTGCCCTACCTTCGTCCGGACGGCAAGACGCAGGTGACGCTCGAATACGACGGCTTGAAACCGGTTCGCGTCGACACCGTCGTCGTCAGCACGCAGCATCACCCCGCGGTCGACGAGAGCCAGATCGAGGCCGATATCGCGGAGCACGTGATTCGTCCGATTTTGCCCGAAGCGCTGCTCGACGGCAAGCCGAAGATCCTCGTCAACCCGACGGGACGTTTTGTGCTGGGGGGACCCCAGGCCGATACCGGGCTTACGGGACGTAAGATCATCGTCGATACCTACGGGGGCGTGGTGCCCCACGGCGGAGGCGCGTTCTCGGGCAAGGACCCGACGAAGGTTGACCGTTCCGCCGCCTACATGGCACGCTATGCGGCGAAGAACATCGTCGCGGCGGGAGTCGCGGCGCGCTGCCAGATACAGGTCGCGTATGCGATCGGCGTGGCGCATCCCGTCTCGATCATGGTCGAGACCTACGAGACGGGCAAGATTTCCGACTCGAAGATCACCGAGCTGGTCCGCAAGCATTTCGATTTCCGTCCGGCCGCGATCATCCGCGACCTCGAACTGCGCAAGCCGCAGTATCGCAAGTTGGCGGCCTACGGGCATATGGGCAGGATCGATCTCGATCCCATGCCTCGCTGGGAGTGCACGGACCGCGCGGACGCCGTTCGCAGAGATGCGGAGTCGATGGCGTAGGCCGCGTTCTGCGCGAAACAACAAATTGGGATGAAATAACGATTGCCGGAGATGCTTTCCCCGAACATGTCACAAGGGCGCTCCGGCAATTTTCTTTATCCGCTGCTCCACCTTGTATGGCCGACGACGTGCCCCGTCTGCGGACGGCTCGGCGAGCTGGTCTGCGAGGGTTGCCTGCGTTCGCTTTTGCGTGTCCTACCCGCGTTCTGTCTCGACTGCGGTCGCGTGCAGCCTTGCGGCCTCCACCGGGAGGGGGTGACCTGCTTCGCCGGCTCCGCGTACCGGGGCGCATGCAGGCAGGTTGTGCATACGATGAAGTACCGCAATGGCCGCCAGGTTGCAAGGCGCATGGGGCGCCTGTTGGCGGAAGCGCTGGCGCGTCCCTCGGCGGATTTTCTCGTCCCGATCCCTTTACACGGGGGGAGCGAACGTGAATATAATCAGGCGGAGCTCATCGCGGAGGGAGCCGGAGACGTATGGCATATTCCCGTCCGCCCGGTGCTCGCATGGCGCCATCGCCTTGCACGGCAGGTACAGAAAGCGGGCGACGAGGAGAGGGCTCTCCCGGCCGATTCTATCGGGGTAAAACCGGGTTTTGCGGCGAGTGCGAGGGTTTTCCTGGTCGACGATGTCTATACGACCGGTAGTACGATGTGCGCCGCAAGAGATGCGCTTTTGCACGCAGGCATGTTCGTAGCCGGAGCCATGGTCTGGAGCCGGCGCTTGGGTTAATATCGAAGGCATGGGAGGGAAGACGGATGACGCTTGATCTTGGCAGATGCGAGCTGTGCGATAAGGCGATCGTGTACGAAGTGGGCAAGAAACCGGTTTGCCCCGAGTGTAGCGAAAAACAGAACGAGCTCTATATGAAAATAAGATCCCTGCTTCGAGATTACCCCGATCGCCGCATGAGCGTATCAGATGTCGCCGAGATTTTAGGCGCGGACGAGAGAGAGGTTCGCTATCTTCTCGAAGACGGTCGTTTCAACCTGGTCGAAGACTGGAAACCAAGGGAAGAAAAAAGGCTTTGATTCTACGAGGAGACATAGACCGAGGAGGTGTTGATGAAAGCGCTGGCATGCAATTTCTCCCTGCGGGAGAATGGAAATCGCGAGGGTCCGTAATCTTTACCCCATGGATTTCCGACAATAAATCAGTCTTCCACGAAAAGGGAAAAGGAGTGACGCAGTATGTATCTCGAAGGTATCTACGCACCGGTCCCCACGCCCTTTGAAAAGAACGGTTCAGATGAGATCGCATGGGGGGCATATCGCGAAAATTTGGAAAAATGGAAGAGGTCGCCGCTCGCCGGCCTCGTCGTCTGCGGTTCCAACGGAGAGCTGCCCTTCCTGGACTCGCAGGAGCGCGCCGCGCTTACGAAAGCCGCCCGCGATGTGATGGGCGAAGGCGCCGATCGAAAGAAAATCGTGACAGGTACGCACTACGCGTCGGCGAAACACACCGTCGAGTGCTCGAAGATGGCCGCCGACGCAGGGGCGGACGCGACGCTGCTTCTGCCGCCTCATTATTTCAAGGGGCAGGGCATGCCCTCCGTGATCGCCTATTTCGAAAAAGTGGCGGACATGTCTCCCATTCCGATCGTGCTCTACAACATGCCCGGCAACACCGGGGTGAACATGGATGTCGCGACCGTCATGCGTCTGGCGGACCATCCCAACATCATCGGTATCAAGGACACGGCCGGCGATATGACGCAGCTTGCCTATCTGGCGATGAGGGGCGCCCCCGATTTCTCCGTCTTCTGCGGGTCGGGTAATTATCTGCTGCCGGCTCTCACGCTCGGAATCGTCGGCGGCACGCTCGCCGTCTCGAACATCTACCCCGGGGCCTGTGCGAAACTCGTGGAGGCGTTTCGCGCGAATCGCATGGAAGAGGCCTGCGACCTTCAGCGCAGAATTATGAAAGTCAGCGACGCGGTCACCCGCAAATGGGGCGTGCCCGCGCTCAAGGTGGCGATGGACAAGAAGGGTTTCTACGGCGGCCCGTGCCGCCTGCCGCTGCTGCCGCTCGACGACGCGACGGCCCGAAAGGTGGCCGATATTCTCGACGAGGCCGCCCTCGACGGATACGAGAACTGGCAGTAGTGATGTAGAACGATGGCGAAGGCCGACGGGGTTTTCACGAACGGCAGGATATATACGGTCGATCCGTCCTTTTCGGTCGCCGAGGCGATCGCGGTTAAAGGTGGCCGCCTCCTGTGGATCGGCACGAACGAGCAGGTGGGGAAATATATCGCCCCGGAGACGCGGCGCTTCGATCTCGGTGGACGCACGGTGGTCCCCGGCCTGGTCGAGTCCCATCTTCATTTTTTGGCACTGGGCATCTTGCTGACGCAGATCGACGCTGCAGGGAAGGCAAAGGGCGACGTTCTGCGCGAAATCCGCACCGCGTATGTATCGAAGCGGAAAGGCGAGTGGATCGTCGGTCGCGGGTGGAACGAGGTCGCCTGGGGCGGCGGAACGGCACCGACTCGGCGGGAGCTGGACGAAGTCGCTCCGGACTGCCCGGTCTGCATGATTCGCGCCTGCGGACATACGATCTGGGTGAATTCGGCGGCGCTTGCCCTGGCGGGAATCGGACGGGATACCCCGGACCCCGTGGGGGGCGAGATATATCGCGACGAAGAGGGGGAGCCGACCGGCATCCTCGTGGACACGGCAGGGGACCGCGTGTGTGCCCTGCTGCCGGAGCCAGGCGAACGGGAGCTGCGTAATGCGGCGGCTGCGGCGCAGGGGAAGCTGTTCTCCTGCGGAATCACTTCGGCGCACGATATGGCGGGGACGTCGAGCGGAGGAGTCGAATCGACAAAGTTTTACAAAGACCTCTACCGCGACGGAACGCTCCGAGTCGGACTCTGCTCCTATATCGCCGGAGAACGCGCCGGGGAGGCGTACCACACCGGCCCCGAGGCGGGCCTCTTCGGTGGGCGCTTCTCCATGCGGGGCGTCAAATTTTTCACCGACGGCTCTCTCGGGGCGAGAAGCGCCTGGATGTCGGAGGGCTATGCCGATCGCCCGGACCACAGGGGCAACGCGCGCTACTCCGACGACGAGCTTTACAAGTTGGTTCTCGATGCGCGCAGAAACGGCTTCCAGCCGGCCACGCACGCGATCGGGGACGCCGCCAACCGCCAGGCCCTCGACGTCTACGAGCGGGTGTTGCGCGAACTGCCGGAGGCGAGGGATCACCGCTTCCGCATCGAACACGCCCAGATATTGCAGCCGTCCGAGGTCGCACGTTTCGGCGCGCTCGGTGTCATCCCCTCCATGCAGTTCATCCACTGTGAATCCGACAAGAACATGACGGAGGACAGAATCGGCGCCGCCCGCCTCTGGGGGGCCTTCGCTTGGCGCTCTCTTCTCGAAGGGGGTTCGATCATTCCCGGAGGATCGGACGCGCCCGTGGAATCCGTGAACCCGTTTCCCGGTATCCATGCCGCCGTCGCGCGCGACTGGTGTCCCGAGGAAAAGATTTCCCGGGCGGATGCGCTGAGGGCCTTTACGATCTGGGGGGCGCGTGCGGGGTTCGAGGAGCACGGCAAGGGCTCGCTTGAAGTGGGTAAACTTGCGGATTTTGCGGCCATCGACCGGGACATCATGAATTGCCCCGCGGAAGAGATAAAGGATGCCCGCGTCGTGGCGACCGTCCTTGGAGGGGACATCGTCTACGGCGGGCTGTAGTGGCGATAGATTTGCGCCGATAAATATGGTAGCATGTCGATGTGGCTAAAAAGTTTTGACAAAGCGCTAAAGGTGCGGAGACTTGTGCCGATAATGGAGGTAAGAGTTCTTCCACCCACGAGAGGTGAGCGTTTATGATTGATAAGATCAATGAAATTTCAGGCGTAGGAGCGGCTGGAGGCATCAAGGGCAAGAGAGGTTCGTGGCTCGATTTCGAGTACGACGGCCAGGTGAATCGCGAGGACGGCCTTGCCGTCAGTTCGTTCGCCCGCGAAATGGCCAACATTGCGAACGAGCTTAACAAGGTGCCGGAGGTGCGCGAGGCGAAAATTGCGGAGATCAAGGGCCAGATCGAGAACGGAACATACAATCCCGACCTGCGGTCGCTCGCGCAACGCTTGGTGTGGGCGGGGATTACCAGGTCGGAGAGCTGATGGCTAGTTCCATTTTATTGTCCGACACGCTGCTCAAACAGGATGAAATTCTGAACGAGCTATTGACGGTCATCGTCAAACAACGGGAGGCGCTCAAAGAGGGGCGCCTCTCCGATTTGCAGACACTGATGTCCGACCTGCGTCACGTCTCCGTTCGCTGCCAGGCGATCGAGACGAAGCGTGTGCGTACGGCGGATGATCTGGCGGCTCAACTCGGCTGTCCGCCGGTCGTCTCCGAGATTATCGCGGCGCTCCCCGAGGAGGAGGCGCCGGTCGTCGAAGAGGCCGCAAAGGCGTTGATCAAGACGGTCTCCAAATTGAAGGTCGAGATGGCCATTCTGCCACGCCTGATGGAAGAGGCGCATACGCTCAACGAGATGCTGATCACGGAGTGGCGCAAGCTCGGCCAGAAGTCCATGGGCGTCGGCTCCATGGGGGCCTTCGATACGAGAATTTAAGGAAAGGCCGATTTATCGCCAATTCGCGGCATACCCCAAAAGTTTTGAACGCAGACAGTCGATATTAACCAGGGAGGCACGTTTCGCTTCCCTGGTTTTTTATATTGGTTGCAAAGTTTGCGAGGCAACTTGGGGGGATGGGCATGGTCAGCACATATCACGGTGTCGAGACGGGGCGCAGGGCGCTCGAATATTTCCGTAAGAGCATGGAGATATCCGGCGTCAATACGTCCAATGCTTTGAAAGAAGGCTACAGCAGGCAGGTTGTAAATGCCACGGCCTCTGCCGCTCTTTCCACCACCCCCAACGTCAGTCAACTCGGCACCGGCGTGCAGATCACCTCGATCGAACGCATGAGAGATCTCTTCCTGGATGCGCAGCTTCGCCGGGCGACCGTCGACCAGACATATTGGAGTACGATGGCCAATGGCGCCACGCGCGTGGAGAAGTTTATCGTCGATACGAACGCCAAACAGCTGAGCAATGTGCTCGATTCTTTTTGGGAATCTCTGCAGACGGTACAAAAAACCCCGGACGATTCTGCGGTCCGCAGTACTCTTCTTCGCCAGAGCGACAGCCTCGTGACCTTCGTCAGCGCGCTGGGCAAGAGCTACAACAAATATCGCGAGGAACTCAACGAGGATGTGCGCGCGATGACGGAGGAGGCAAATTCGCTGATCGACCAGATCGCCGTTCTGAATTCCGGCATTCGCAAAGTCCGTCTCTCCGGTGTCGAACCGAACGAACTCCTCGACCAGCGCGATCTGCTGGCGGACAGGCTCTGCCAACTCACCGGCGCGACGGTCGGCACGAGCCGCGACGAGCAGGACGGCGACTATAAGATCGACATCAACGGAAAGCTGGTCGTGCAGGGTTCAAACGTGCGCCATCTCATGCTCGTCAAGAACCCCGCAAACTCGGATTTCTACGAAGTTCAGATCGAATACAACCAGTACGACATCACCAGCGATCCCGATGTGGTGCAGGTCATCATCGAGCGCAGGGCGGACGATCTGCGGGCCGCCCAGAACAGCTGCACGATGGACGGTACCCACAAGCTGACGGTCGTCCGTACGGCGGACGAGCTTTACTGGACGGCAGGCTACGGCAAGGGGCAGCTCGAGGGCGGCTCGCGACTCGATCAAATTAAGAGCTCGACGCAGGCGCTGGCCATCGACGGCTCGTTCGCGCTTCAGGTCGGCTCGACGGGCGTCCGCGTGCTCAGCCAGGCGTTCGAAAAGACCCCGCCCGGCGCCGGGCTGGTCCTCGG
The DNA here is from genome assembly GCA_031549185.1 of Synergistaceae bacterium. Lineage (GTDB taxonomy): Bacteria > Synergistota > Synergistia > Synergistales > Synergistaceae > JAVBQG01. The sequence continues at coordinate 51,396 of JAVBQG010000011.1, forward strand.
CGAGCCGGGTATCGGCGAGCTGGCGTCGTACTCCTTCCGCATCGCCGCCGGCGATTTCGAGAGCACCATATCGCTCGAATGGGACGCCGGCACGTCGCAGTGGATGATCTCCGACAATCGGGGCAACGGCCCCGTGTCGTCCACGGGGGCGGGCGGAGGGCTCACCGTTCAGGATTTAAGCGATTTCATCGGCGGCAACTACGCGGGGCACAACATTACGACGTCGTCTGCGAACAACACGTTGACGATCGAGACGACCGACCGGCAATTGCTCTCGATCAACGACATGGTGGGGACGCTCATGCAGTCGTCTGGCCTCGCCAATGGGAACCCGATCGTGCTGATCGAGGTCTCCGAGGAGGATTCGCTGCAGACGATCGCCAACAAGATCAACAACGCCTACCGCTACGATCGAACCGAGGCGGGCGCGCTCTCCTACACGACGGTTCCGCCGGACACGGCGCCGAGTTCCCCGGAGCAGTGGATGCACGCCTCCGTGGAGAAGGACACAGGCGGCAACTACTACCTCTGCCTCACGAGCAACGTGGCGGGCGAGGCGTCCCGCATCAACGTGATGTCGGGCGCCGTATGCGGGGGAGACGTCGCCGAGATGCACGTGGCTCGCCTGCTCGGCCTCGTCGAGGACGAGCAGGTCACGGGGCAATCGGACGTCACCAGCTATATTCAGTTCGCCCCGAAGGACAATTCGATCGTCACGCGCTACACGCCGGAGGGCGACGTCTTCGTGGACGACGCGTACGTGATCTACGACGGGCGCGAGTACATCTCGTCGAGCAACGACTTCAAGGATGCCCGCAAGGTCGCGCTCAATGGCCAGGCGTTTGTGGACACGCTGGAGGAGTTCTCGCCCGGCATCCGCGTCTTCGTCAAGGGGACCGGCGACAGTACGATCACCGTGCGGCACCCGCTGACGAAGGGTGAGATCTTCGCCAACATCAAACTGCGCGACGACGTGTTGCTCGGGCAGATGGATTCGTTCGACGACATCATGTATCAGCTCGCGACGCAATTCAACGCGCTCCACTATGCCGGGTACGGCATGAACGACTATGCGCAGGTCTCCGGCATGGCGTTCTTCCAGCAGATTACGAACAAATACGGCGCCTTCGACAAACTCGCCATGGACGATCTGATGGCCGCGGACCCGAGCGGGGACCGCTTCGCCGCGGCGACGGGCGACGGCAAGGGAGAATCCCTGGGGTGCCTCGACGGGACGGGGGCGCTGTCGCTGGCCCAGCTCAAACAGGCGAAGCTCTTTCTGAGCGGGACAGCCGATTTCAACGGGCTTTATACGAACTTCGTCGCCGACCTCGGCGCCTCCGGCGCTCACGCGGGTACGATGCTGGACAACGAAAACTACATCGTCGAACAGATCGAAAAGCAGAGAAAATCGGTGATGGGCGTCAACGCGGACGAAGAGATGCTGAACCTCGTCGAGATGAACAAGTCGTTCACCGCGGCCTCGCAGTATCTCTCGACGTTGATGCAGGTGTTGGATCAGATCATCTCCGGCGTGGGCCGGGTAGGCCTGTAGGAGGTTAACGACGATGGGGAACATGTTCGCAGGGCTTTCGACGGGAAGCGCCGCCCTCAGCTACTACCAGAGGGGGATCGAGACCGCGGGGCACAACATCGCCAACGCGGGGATCGACGGCTACGCGCGACAGCGGGTGAACGTCACCGCGAACACGCCGATCAGCGACAACGGGGTTCTGGTAGGCCAGGGCGTCTCGATTCAGTCGATCACACGCATACGTAGCGCTTTCCTGGACTCCATGTACAGGACGCAGCTGCCGACGCTCGGCTATTGGGAGACGCGGGCGAACAACCTGACGAATCTCGAGTACTACGTCGGGCAGTACGACCACAATACCTTCCAGCATTCGCTCGACACGTACTGGAGCGACATGGAAAACCTGCAGAAATACCCGAGCGAGACGACGGCTCGCGAAACGCTCCTCGGTTCGACGAAAACGATGATGTCTTCGCTCACGAACATGCGCAAGCAGTACGATCTCTTCCGCTCCGATCTGAACGACCAGGTTCGCGACATGGTGAACGAGGCGAATCAGTTGATCGACGACATCGCCGTGCTCTGCAAGGAGATCTCCATCGCACAGGGAAAGGGCGAACAGCCGAACGACCTGCTCGACGAGCGCGACCGTCTTGCCGAGCGCCTCTGCAAGCTGACGGGGGCGACCGTAGGTAGCCCGTCGCTCGACGAATCGGACGGCGACTACAAGATCGACCTCAACGGCAAGCTGCTTGTGCAGGGCGGTGCCCAGTACAACTGCAAGGGAACCGAGATCAAGAACACGAGGCATCTCGTCCTCGTCCCGATGGTCGGCAACAATGCCTACTACGACGTACAGGTCGAGTACAACCTGTATGATCACATCAGCGACCTCTCCGTCGCGTCCGTGGTCATCGAGCGCGGGGCGACGGACCCGGCGAGCTGCAGCAAGAACGGCGTCCATGAGCTCTACGTGGAACGCCTGGCGAACGGCAAGACGTGGACGGTGGGCGGCGCGCTCGGGCAGATTGCGGGCGGCGAGCGCCTCGACACGATCTATTCGCAGGACCAAGCGCTCGGCATCGACGGCTCGTTCTGCCTCCAGGTCGGCACCGTCGGCGTGAAGGCGGCCAGCAGGGCGTACGACACGACGAGCGGCGTCATGGTCACGATGCCGGTGGGCGACGAGCCCACCGAGTACGAGTTCCGCATTGCGGCGGGCGAGTTCGAAACTTACGTCAACGTCAAATACAACGTCGTTACGAATCTGTGGGACATCACGACCGACAACGGCAACACCCTGCTGGGAAGCTCTGCGGCAAGCGACCTGACTTCGAAGGACATGCAGTTCGCCCTCGCGCACTACCCCCAGCTTTACACGACTTTCGACGGGGACGCGCAAAGTTTCTCGCTCGAGGGCGCCAACACCGACGATATGCGTGGGCACCTTCTTTCGATCACGGACGTCAAGGGCACGCTGGCCTCGGACATGGGCATCGCGAACAAGAACCCCGCGGTCGAGATCACGGTAACGGCGGACGATACGCTGCGGACGATCGCCAACAAGATCAACGCCGCCTACCAGAGCGACCTCGTCTCGGGCGACAATCCAGCCTACGCTACAAACCCGCCTGGCGTCGCGCCAAGCAGGCCGGAGGAGTGGCTGCACGCGAACGTGATCAAGGAGCCGAACGGCTCCTACTACATCGCGCTCACGAGCGACGTCTCCGGCGAGGCGAACAGGATCAATGTCCTGCCCGGCAGCGTCTGCGGCGCGAACGGCAATTTCTCCGTCGCGAAGCTGCTCGGCTTTATGGGTGGCGGCGCGGATCGGGAGACCAGCTATATGCAGGTGAACACGGATCCGACGGCGACGACCACAATCGATATGAACGACACCTATGTGAACGACGCCTACTTTATCTACGACGGCAGGCATTATCTCTCGGAGAGCAACAGCTTCGCGGATGCCCGTATCTTCAAGACGACCGACGGGCACGGCAACGTGCTGCGTTGGGACAATCCGGCCGCGGATGTGCTCGACCGCTTCGGCAAGGGGATCCGCCTCAACCTGAACGGGCTCAACCGCTACTACACCGACGGTGGGATGCTCTCCGGCAACCCGCCGACGGAGATCATCGTCCGCCCGCACATCACCAACGGCGAAATTTTCGCGATGCTGGAGACCCGCGACGACATGATCCTCGGTTTCGAGGATTACTTCGATCAGATCGCGTGGGAGCTGATTACCGAGGTCAACGCGACGCACTACTCCGGGCATGGAATCGGCGACAACCTCCAGACCACCGGCGTCGCCTTTTTTCAACACATCAACGGGCGCTACGGGGCTTCGAAGAATTTGCACCTGAACGCCGAGCTCGAGGAGGACACCAGCCTGATTGCCGCCGGCTCCGGCGACGGAAAGGGTTTCAGCAAGGGTTGCGCAGACGGCAGCACGGCGCTGCGTATGGCCCAGCTCAAACAGACCAAGCTCTTCAACTCCGGCACGGCGGATTTCAACACCTATTTTCTGCAGTTCGTCTCGGACATCGGGACGCAGGGCTATACGGCAGAATACATGCTCGAAGCGCAACAGAGCGTGACGGATCAGATACAGGCGCAGAGGGACTCCGTGATGGGAGTCAGCACCGACGAGGAGATGCTGGACATCATCAAATTCCAGCAGGGCGTCGGAGGCATTTCGAGATATATGACCGCACTGGACGATATGCTGGATCGCGTGATCAACGGCATGGGCCGCGTGGGTCTGTAATTTTTACGACGACGGAGGCGGGTGAGGGATCATGTCCTACAGAGTGACGAACAGCATGATGCAGATGTTGATGCTGAACGACATGCACAACAATCTGAGCAAAATGCTCGACCTGCAGCAGCAGTTGGCTACGCAGCGCAAGTACAACGCGGCCTCGGACAACCCGAACGCCGTGACGAAGGGAATGGGGCTGGACACCTCCATCACCGAGGGGTTGCAGTACATATCGAACCTTCAGGACGCACAGTCGTGGCTGAAATTCACCGACGACGCACTCGGACAGATGAACGACTGTTTTCAGCGTATCCGGCAGCTCGCCATCCAGGCGGGCGACGGCGCGTACGAGGGGGTCGATCTTGAGGCGATCGCCGTCGAACTCAAGGAACTCAAGGAGACGCTGCGCAGCCTCGCGAATTCGACCATCGGCCAGGAGTACCTCTTCGCCGGCCTCAAGGCCTGCGGTATCCCCTTCGGACTGGGCCCCAACGGCGAGGTCGTGTACAACGGCAACGACTACGAGCTCGCCTGGGAGTTCTCGCGTCAGCAGACGGGGCAGGTCTCGCTCACGGGACGCGATGTCTTCCCGCAGGACGAGACGACCAATTACCTGAAGGGTGTCGAGGTGCCAATGGATTTCAAATGGACCGGCCGCAACGAAATTCTCGAGTTCAAGGTCGGCTGGCGGGCGGTCAAGGTGCGCATCCCCGAGAAATGGCAGGACGAAATTCTGAACGGTCTGGACGACCCGACCGACTACAACCGTTTTCGCGATCCGGGCGAAAAGCTCGAGGGCTGGTCGCTCGATGAGATCTCGAATCTCATCAACAGCAGCATGGAGATGGGAGACGTCAGCAAACTGCTGAAGGCGACCGTTGTGAAGGATACCAAAACGGGGACACAATACCTGCAGATACAGAGTCTCACGGGTGAACCGGTGCAGCTTACGAGCTGGCCGGAGGAGGACGCACGTTCTCTGGCCGAGGGCATCAAGGGCGCGGCGTACGGCCCGGTCGGTCGCACGGCGACCGTGGACGGAACGGTCTCCTTCCGTTTTTCGGACAACGCGGTCTACAGTGTGGACGTCAAGAAGGGCGAGAGCCTTCAGGATATCGCGAAGAAGCTCAACGACCTCCCCGAGGGCAAGATGTGGGCCGCATACAAGACGGACGGGACCTCCGAGTGGATCGACATCGTCTCCCGCACGCCGGGCGATTATTTCCGCCTCGAGGCGGCAGGCGGCGCGACGAACCTCTTCGCGCCCCAGCAGGCGAAGGCCTCCTCGGCGACGCATCAGGGGCAGTCGATCATCACGACGCACGCGTTCGACACCGCTCTTTCGTACGCGAGCGTCGCGTCCGGCACGCTGACGATCAACCAAGGAAACGACACCTACAAGATCGACGTGTTCGCGGGCAACACGATCGCGAACATCGCGGGTGCGATCAACGCGGACCCGGGGCTTGCCGCGGCCGGTTTCACCGCGAGCGTCAACGCGGACGGAGCTCTCGAAATCGTCTCCACGAACGGAGATTTCGACGTCGTCGCAACCGGCGGCCTGATGCCGCTTTTCTCGGACGGCGTATCCATGGTTTCCAGCGCGGTAAAAAATTCCGCCGGGAAGTACGCGCTGGAGACGGGCGAACTGGGCGTCAATTTCGCGACCAACGGTGACGGCGCGTTCTCGTTCGAATACGACGGCAAGGAATACTGGATCGATTTGCCGGCGGGTTCGAGCCTGCAGGATGCGGCCGACGCGCTCAATAACGCGCTCGGCTCCGGAGGCGCGAACATCCCCGGGTTTTCCGCCACAGTGAAAACCGGCCTGAGCAAAGACGGCAATTCGCAGGTGCAGTGGCTCTCGATCGAGACCACGGATAAATCTTTCAAACTCAGCGGGTTCGGCGACGGCGCGGCAGCCATCGGCGCGTTCACCACGGGCTCCGAACCGATCTACATGAACAACGACCACACGCACATCGGATTTGCCGCGATGATGGGTATGGAGACGGCGGTGAAGAGCACAGAGCTCGCCCTGGACGCGACGCTCGGCGATACGACGGTCGCGGGCAATGCGCTGCACCTGAAATTCGCGAGCGGCAGCAACCGCGGCGAGGTCTTCATCAACGACAGCGCGAACCTGACGTTGGAGGAGCTGGCCAAGCGCATCAACAGCGTCTGCGGGACGTGGCTGCAGGCTGTGGTGGAGACGGACGAGCCGGACGGCAGCGATCCCTTCGCCGACCCTCTCCACAACAGCGGCGACAACAAGGAGGCCGCGACGCAGCGCCTCGTGCTGCGCACGCTTGACGGCTCCCCCTTTGCCGTCTACGACGGGCCGGGCAAGACGGTGAGCGGCGTGCCGTATCCGTCGGGCAACTACGCGCAGCAACTAGGCATCAACACCGCCCTCGTCGGCGAGAGCACACAACCGGGGGGCGCCGTCCTTTACCCTGACGACGGGACGGGCGCGTTCGACGAAAACATGCCGGCGCTGTTGGAGGTCAAGGTGGGCGACCGCACCTTCCAGGTGAAGGTCTGCAAGAACAACTGCGGTACGGCTGAGAAGGTCGCCGCCGCGATCGTGCGGCAGGTCAACGAACAATACGGCGGCACCTTGCTCGCGTGGGACGGCAACAACATCGACCCGACCAACCCGAACGCAGGGACCTTCGCCCTCTACGCGGTGACGGGCGAGCCCCTTCGCGTCACCGACAAGGGCTACGGCGACCCGCGCTTCACGGAGTACACGGGCGGCGTGGCGATGCAGCTCGGCATCGCGGCGGGCATCACGAGCAACGTCGCCCTGGATACCGATGCGGCGGCGGCGGACGGAACAATTCGCATCAGCACGCCCGGGCACACGATCGACGTGCCCGTGCTGGCGGGGGAGACGCTGCACGACATCGCGAACCGCATTCGCGACTACGCGGGGAGCTGGCTCGACGTCTCGTTCGTGGACGACAACATCGGCGGTGCCGGCGGCAACGTCCGCATGTCGATCGCGGCCAAGGACGGCTCGGCCGTGTCGGTGCTCGACGTAAACGGTAGCGTCGCGTGGGATTTCGGCCTCGACACGGGGCTCGTCGGCACGACGAACCTGATCGGCTGGCAACCCACGACGGGCGATACGCTGACGATCTCCGTGAACGGCGCGGAGCATACGATCGATCTCTGGGACAGCGACGGTACTCCACCGGGACCGATCGTCTGGAGTCCGGAGGACCTGGCCGACATGATCAATACGCGCTTCCAAGGGCAGGACATCCGCGCCGAGGTCCTGGTGACGAAGGACGCGGCGGGCAACATCACCAACAAGAGACTGGCGCTCTGGTCGCCGAAAGGGTATACTTTCGAAGTTACGGGAACCGGCAGCATCCCCGCCGGGATCGGCTTTACCCCCGGCGTCAACACGGAGAGCAAGTCGCACGGAGGGACCGGCCCGTTCAACCAGAACGTGACCATCCGCACCGGCGACAACCAGAAGAAGGTCGATTTCTTCGGCGTGATGGACAATCTGGTCAACACGGTGGAGGGCGGCAACGTCGACGGAATCTCGGACGTCATGTTGACCCAGCTGGACAACTGGATGAACACGCTGCTCAAGAACCGCGCTCTGGCGGGCGCTCTGATCAACCGCTACGCGATGACGGAGGGCCGCTTGGTTTCCAACAATACTGGTTACGAAGAGATCCGCACCAACACAGTAGGCATCGACCTCGCGGAGGTCATCACGCAGTACGAAATGGCGAGCGGCGTATACGAGGCGAGCCTGGCGGCGATTGCGCGCATCATGCAGCCTTCGTTGCTGGATTTTCTACGATAGGAGAGATGCAGATGATTCAACTGACTTCCACACGATTTGGCGAGCTAGAGGTGGACGAAACCGACGTCATCACCTTTCCCGTAGGTATCCCCGGTTTCGAGGAGCGGCACAAGTGGATTCTGGTCGGCGACGAGGACAACGCGATCATGTGGATGCAGAGCGCCGAGGACGGATCGCTCGCGCTGCCCGTGACGACGCCGGACGCGGTCAGGGCCGACTACAACGCGCAGATCCCGCGCGAGTCGCTGGAGCCGATCGGCGAGGTGAGCGAGGGAGACGTCGCGCTCCTGATCGTCGTGACGATCCCGCCGGACAAGCCGTGGGAGATGACGGCGAACCTCAAGGCCCCGATCGTGGTCAACCGGGCCGCGCGCCTTGCGATGCAGGCGATCGCCCTGAACGAGGAGTACGATTTCCGTTGCCCGGTGCTCGACGAGGGCATGAGAGAGAGGATCCGCGGACAGGCGCTCGCCGCCGAGAAGGCGCGTTGACGCCATGCTGGTGCTCAGCAGAAAACCGGGAGAGGCGTTGCGCATAGGCGACGACGTGGAGATCACCGTCGTCGAGGTAAAAGGAGACATGGTGCGCCTGGGTATCCAGGCGCCGCGGACCGTGCAGGTCTGGCGCAAGGAGTTGTGGGAGGCCATCGTGGCCGAGAACCTGAAGGCGGCGGAAGAGGCAGCTCCAGCCGCCATCCCCGCCATCCCCGGCACGAAGGGCGTCGCCGATCTGCTGGCGAAGAAGAAAAAATAACCTCACCCCCCTCCCCCTCTCCTAAAGCGGAGAGGGGGAGGAATATAGGGGCCGGGACGAACACATATATCGCCGTAGGGACGCGTATCGCGCGTCTGCTGGCGGCGTGCATGGGAACGGACGCCCAATGGGCGCCCCTACATTTCTTAGGAGGCACCAATCATGGCAAAGGAACAGCATCGCGCCCCCGAGAGCCTTTCGGTGTGGGAGAGCAACATGAAGGAGCTGCGGAGGCTGCAGCCAAAGCTCGCCGTCATTCTGGAGGATTACGTCGCGCGCCACGGACACGAATTCGCGCACACCGAAAACGCGACACCCGCCGGCCGGTGGATCGAGGGCCTTTCGCCGAAACCGTTCTTTCAACCGGACGGAGAACCAAAATTCGAATGGAACCATAAAACGAAAGAGAGCTCGATCTTTTTCCTTTACGGGCTCGGAACGCCCCCCTATCTTTTCAAGGCAATCAGAGCACTGCCGAAAGATGTTTTGTCGCTTGTCGTTATCGAGCCGAACCTTGCCCTGTTGGCCTATACGCTTCACCTGACGCATGTGTATCAAGCCATGTCGCCGGGGGGGAGGCTAACTTTTCTTGTGCTTCCCGAAGTGACTTCGTCATTGATGGAAAAGCCGGAGGAAGGGGCGGTCTTGATGCAACGAATGACAGGAGAGCTTCGGGAAGAAGCGCTAGCTGTCGGTATAACGGCTTTTGGCGTCTATACAATTACTCTATCCGTGACCTCAACGCATGCTGGCGAGGAAGAATCGTTTCGAGAGGGTTTTTCTGAAATTGCCTCAGCTCTTCGCGAATGGGCCGTTATACGCCTCAGCTCACTTGGCAACAGCGCAGAGGATACGATGCTCGGGCTTCGCCAGATGGCGTTGATGTCGCCGTGGATTGCTTACGGGCAGCAGATCGACGCGATCGGCGAGCGATTTAAAGGCAGGCCGTTCGTCCTTGTATCGGCAGGACCTTCGCTTGAAAAAAATTTTGAATTATTGCGCGACATAGGAGACAAATGCGTAATCGTGGCAACGGATGCAGTGCTGGGGAAGATGTTGAAGAACGGTATCTTGCCTCATGTTGTGTGTGTACTGGAACGAGGCGCGATTACGTACGACATCCTCTTTGCGGATAATATCGATCGTTACGCAGAAGAATGTTCGAAGATTTTGTTGGTGGCACAGGCCGTCTGCGTACCAAAGATCTTCGGGCGCTGGCCTGGTCCCAAGACAATTATCGGAAAGCAGGAGTTGCCACTGGACCAATGGTTTATGAGCGGCATCTTGCGTGCCAATGTAGCGCTTTCCGGCTCTTCCGTCGCGCATATGAACTATTCGATTGCGGTGAAGATGGGAGCATCCTCGATTGCGTTGATCGGTCAGGACTTGGCGATGGGGGAAGATGGAAAAACGCACGCGGGCAACATTTTCACCGAAGAGCGGGAAAAATTTCTCAAGAACCATGCGGAACAGACAGGTGGCTACAGAGTCCCCGGCGCGCTTGGCGGCATGGTGGAAACCACGGAGGTCTGGCTGATGTTCCTCCGTACATTGGAGTCGTATGTTCGAGGCTATAACGTGCCGACCTGGGATTGCACGGAGGGAGGCGCCTTGATCGTCGGGACGCGGGTCGAAACTTTTGCAGACTACATAGCCAAGCAAGTGTCGCCACTCGATCCCATGGAGCAAATGCCCGCTGACGTAATCGCGGCGTCTGGTTTGATCAGGGATAAAAAGGCGAAACACGACTCTATCAAGGAAAATTTCGATAGTGCGGTTACGGGTTTGGATGAAGCGGAGAAAATCATAGCAGAGATTGTCGGAATTATGGAGCAAGTGGCTGCCGCCGGTCTTGAGCCGGCAAGAAGGATACAGCACGCAGCCCGCGTAGGACACCTGCTTGACGAATTGCATGGGAAAAACCCAATGTTTGCCTTCGTGACACAGAGTTATGTCTATCTCGCCTCGGTTGAACTGGCGAAGACGAGAACCCTCGGTTCGGTCGAAATGGTGGAGCGGTGGACGGCTTTCCACTGTGAAATCTTGGATGCGCACAAGTCTGTTTTGGGATTCATTCGCGGATGGCTTGGCTACGCGAGAAAAATTCTCGAATACTATGTGGAGAATGATCTGACGATGTTTCCTCCCGATGGAGAAGAGTGCCAGCGTCGCTTTCACCAACTTTGCGAAATTCCAGACGGAGACGAATCTCCCAAGGTGCGTTTCGAACTCGACGCACTGCTTGCCGCTTGCGACCCGGTTCGGTTGAATTGGTCGGCGCATATCCTTTGGACGCTCGCCATGTTTTTGTTGGAGGAAGGTCGCGCGGAAGAGGCAAATCCTATGATGGCCAAAGCAGCGGCTGACTTCGACGGCAAGGAGATGCCGGTTGTGGACACGATCGCTTTTCTCAAGGATTATGCGAAGGTTCTGTCGACTGGAGATCTTTGTTATACACCGCCGTATCATCTTGCCGAGACTATATTGTCGAACGCGATTGAATTGAATGGTGGCATCGACGATGAAATTCGCGCACGTATGGAAAGCATTCTCGACGGAGAGCTTGCAGCCTACGATACAAGAGCGGAATTGCATGGTGCGACGGGAGTCAGGGTGTCGAATTGGTTCAAAGCGCGCGCGGCAGGTGAGCGAGCGTTGCTGCAGGGGAATTTGGCGCACGCTTTGCGTTTGGTTTGGAAGGCCATCCGTGATCACGGCTTTGCGTTGCCCGGATGGGCTGCCAGCCATCTCGACTGGCTTGCGCACACGATGGAGAAGTGTTTCGATGCGACGGACATCGAGCTTTCGTCTACCATCGACGATATCTTGACAGAACTTGCGGGACGGAGCGATATTCTTTCAAAGATACCACTAAAATACACAGTCGGTTTCATCGGCGCTTTGAAGAAAAAAGGTTTGAATGTCGATCTGCAAACTGTAATAGAAGAGAATTCTTGCGAAGAATGAAGAGAAAAAGACCGAACAGATTGCGTTGAGCGTAGTATCATTGTCATCCGCAAATCGCTAAGGAAAGGCTGATTTATTGTTGGAAGCTTGAAGAGCAAAGATTACGAGCCCTTGCAGTTCTTGCACACTCAAACGAAGAAACTCAGTTTGAGTGTGGGGGTCAGCGTCTCTTTAGAGCATTTTAATTTTGATATTTTCATGCGAAAACCTGACTGTCTCCGGTGAATATGCGGGGCGCGACGAAGCTATAACAAATCACGATGCGAATCTGCTCTAAGTCGCTGTGAAAGTGTTTCGCGGCAATTTTTATTCTCGGAAAGGTGCGAATTAGTTCCAAAGTCCCATGTAATTTTACGCAAAGAGCCTTGACAGAATTGTTTTTTGGAATAATATTGTGTCAACTCGAAGGAGGTGTTTGCCTGCGACAATTGCTATACATGCTTGCGCTAGATAAACATCGGGAGTTCCGGGGGCAGGGACGCTTTCGGACGACAAAAAGAACCACACAACAAGGAGGTTGTGAACAATGCGCGTAATGCACAATATCCCCGCACTTCAGGCTTATAATGCTCTCAGTTCCACCAACAGCGCACTTTCCAAATCCATCGAACGCCTTTCGACAGGTCTTCGTATCAATAGCGCGGCCGATGACGCAGCCGGATTGGCCATTTCCGAGAAGATGCGCGCGCAGATCCGCGGTCTCGACCAGGCGACGTCCAACGCACAGGACGGCATCTCCATGATCCAGACGGCGGAAGGCGCTCTCTCCGAGACGCACTCCATCCTGCAGCGCATGCGCGAGCTCTCCGTGCAGGCGGCGAACGACACACTGACGCAGGAAGACCGCAGCTACATCCAGCTCGAAGTCGACCAGCTGAAGGAAGAGGTCAGCCGTATCGCGAATACAACGCAGTTCAACAAAAAGAAGCTGCTCGATGGCTCTGCTGCCGTGTTGTGGTCCTCGGACAATCTGCAGACGAAGGCGCTCGTTCGTGGTGGACTGCGCCAGATCGACCAATTTGGCCAGAAAAATGCACTTGAGGGCAACTATAAGATCTCGATTACGGCGGATCCCGGACAGGCCGAAATCCAGAAGTCGGACATCTTCAAGATCAAGCACAAGAACGTCATCATGAATGTCCAGAAGGATGTCAACAACGGTTTCCAGGATATATCCGTCGATAATCTGCCGGCTGGCGAGTATATGGTCAGACAGGATTTGATCGATCCGGCTGATTATACAGATGTTGTTTATTCGGCGATTTCGAAAGGCGTGGTGTTCTCCGCATGGAGCGCCGATGGCACTGTAAACGCTGTTGCTGCTACGACAGCGTGGAATGTCTCCTATTCGGTCGGGGCGGACGGAGTATATTTCAACAGCGTGTTTTATACGGCAGGTTCGACAATCCAGTTGGGCACGATCGCTTATGGAGCGAGTGGTAGCGGCTATTCCGCTGGTGGTGTAGCGGCAAATGCGGCCTCGGCTTTCAGGGCTTCCGATACCCGTTATGCGCAATTGAATTCCGCCGTTCATAATGAGATAACGGCAAAGACGTATTCGGCGAACTATCGCTTCGAATCGTTCTACGGGCTCAACTCTGGCAATGCAGGCATGGCGATTGACTTCGAATCGATCGACAATAAGCTCAACGCCAGCATTCTTCTGGAAGTCGTCAATGTCAACACCGCCAGCAACGCGGTTACTTTCCGCGCGCAGGTCAATGCCATGGATATCAACGGCAAGTTGTTTAACTACGTCGACGAGAACTTCATGGTTACTACGGCCGGTGTGGCGCAAGGACAATCGAAGATCGGCATGTACTTTATCAATAAGAGCGCGATCACGATTTCCGCAAATAGCATTGTCAACTATGACAAAGGCGACAAGATCGTACTCAATTTCCTCTCCAATAACACTGCGGCAGTCGATGTGATCAACATTTCTGCCACGGTCAATACAGATTGGCCGGAAGCGTGGAAGAATGCGGATGGCACGGCACCGACCGTTGATGTTGGGTATAACGTTAGCCTGAAGAACATGGCGAACAACAGCATTCACTTCAAGAATTTCTACCTCAATACGGCGAACGGAACCATCTACGAAGGCGATGTCAAAATCGGCTTTAACGACAAGGTGAAATCGCTGACAGCTTCCCTCTCGGCGACGGGCGGAGCGGCCAGGGCGAGCTTTGAGGCTGCTTATGTAGGGCAGGTGGCGAAAGGTGACGTGAAGCTGCGCGACCTCGATAAGTTCTGGGATGCCAACGGACGCTTCATGCTCGAAGATCCCCAGGAAATCACAGTCGTGCAGGGCGACGGTACCAAGGCGAAGTTTACCCTCTATTCGACGGACACGCTCGACGACGTTCGCCAGAAGATGAACGACGCGATCGCCAATGGCCTGGGTCAGGCGAAGTACGCCATCGACGCTGCCAATAACTTTGTATCGTTTGTTGAAGAGGAATCCCCGAACACACCGGACGCGGTTCCGGGAACCTTCGTCATTCGCAGTCTGATCCCCGGCAACAACGGAACGCTCAACTTCTCCGGCGATGAGGACATCATCAAGGCGTTCTCACTCAACGTGATCCAGGATGCGAAGGAGAATACGTTCCGCGTCTCGGTTACGGATGCTCACAGCGGAATGATGATCGCAACAAACCAGAAGATTACAGGAAACGTGTTGTACGGTGTAGTCAACCCGAACATCGACGTCGAGTTCGACTCTATGGCGAACATTGACGTGGTGTGGAACGACACTACCAAGGCGTTCGATCTGAAGGCCGAAACCGGCACTTACGAGACGGTTCTCCACCTTGCGGACAACACGACGGTCTTCCAGATCGGCGCGAACGAAGGTGAGGACATGGGTATCAACATCGGCGACATGAGCGCCCATGCGCTCGGCATCGACAGGGTGCTCGTCACAGACCGCGAATCGGCCGCGCGCAGCATCACGATCCTCGACAGCGCGATCAACAAGGTCTCCAAGCAGCGCGCGGTGCTCGGCGCCTACCAGAACAGGTTGGAGCACACGATCAACAACCTGACGACGGCGTCCACCAACACCACCGCTGCTGAGAGCCGCATCCGCGACGCGGACATGGCGAAGGAAATGATGAACTTCACGAAGCTCAACATCCTGAGCCAGGCCGGCAACTCGATGCTCGCGCAGGCCAACCAGCTGCCGCAGAACGTCCTCTCGCTGCTCCGCTAAGGCGGAACCCGGAGAACTTCTGAGCAACGCGTAACTGATCCACGATGAATCCATTTCCCGGAGGGGATGAAAACCCTCCCCTCCGGGAAGTTTTGATCGGATCAGCGAGACGGTTTTAAAGGTGGGTGATCCAATGAAGGTAGCAGAGCTTGGGCAGAATACCCCGATCATACCGGCGGCGCAAGTCGCCGTCGCCGAGCCGGTGCGGGCGATTTCCGCCGAGAACAGAGGCGCTACGTCTTCTCCTACCACGATGGACACTGCTCCTTTTGATAAGGACCGCCTTAAGGAAGCGATGAAGGCAGCGGAACGGCTATCGGAGATGTCGAATCGCCGACTGAAGTTCGAATATCAGGAGGAGGCAGACGTTTTTCAGGTATCTGTCGTCGACGACGCCAACGAAGTGATACGCAAGATTCCCACGGACAGCGTGCTTCGTATGATCGCCAACATCGAACGGTTGGTGGGCCTGAGCATCGACGCGACAGCGTAGTGAGCAATAAACAGGGAGCTTCTCACAAGAGAGGCCCCCTGTATTTTTTCCCCTTCCGTGAACCTATTAAAGTTACCACCTCCAGCTGACGATAATCAATCTGATGGAACATGAACTGGCAGTGCCAGCCTGAAGAGGGCGTAAGGAGGCGCATCTTCGGTTTTTCCGCATTGCGCGGTTCTACCAGAAAATCCCCTGGACTCGAGCAGGGAGATTGAGGATCGCACAAGGAGGTCATACCACTATGCGTATTATGAGCAACATCCCGGCACTTCAAAGCTACAACGCGTTGACGGCGACGAATAGTGCGTTGGCAAAATCGATCGAGAGGCTTTCGACGGGACTTCGCATCAATAGCGCGGCTGACGACGCGGCCGGACTCGCCATCTCCGAGAAGATGCGCGCACAGATTCGCGGCCTGAATCAGGCGACCGCCAACGCACAGGATGGCATTTCGATGATCCAGACGGCGGAAGGCGCGCTTGGTGAGACGCACTCCATTCTGCAGCGAATGAGAGAGCTGGCTGTACAGGCGGCCAATGACACACTAACGCAGGAAGACCGCAGTTATATCCAACTCGAACTTGACCAGTTGAAGGAAGAGGTCACCCGTATTTCCACGACGACACAGTTTAACAAAAAGAAGCTGCTTGATGGCAGCGCCGCCGTGTTATGGTCGTCGGACAACCTTGCGACGAAGGCAATTGTTAAAGGTGGCCTTCGCCAAGTCGACCAGTTCGGTCAAAAATCTGCGCTGGAAGGTAATTTCAGAATTACAGTCCAAGCCAGCCCAGGACAGGGCCAAGTGCAGAAGAGCGACATCTTCAAGATCAAGCACAAGAATGTCATTATGGATGTACAGATCGACGTCAATAATGGCTTCCAAAGTGTGACGGTCGATAATTTGCCGGCCGGGCAGTATTCCATACGGCAGAATCTGTTCAGCGGTGCCTATACCCCGGTAATCTATACGGCTCACTCGAAAGGAGCCGCCTATTCCGCGTGGAGTGCCGGCGGAACGGTTGTCGCGGTTCAAGGTATGACGGCCTGGAATATACAGATGAACGTAGCTGCTACCGGAGCGTTTTATAACGGTGTTTATTACACGGGAGGATCGATTATCGATATCGGGCATATTGCCTTCGGTGTTTCCGGGAGCGGTTACTCTGCCGGAGGGGCGGCGACGTCTGCTGCAAACGCCTTTAAATTGGCGGACAACAGCTTCTCCAAATTCCTCAAGGCGGTCAACACGCTGGTTACCGCGAAGAGCAACTCGTCCAACTTTCGCTTCGAGTCATTCTACGGGGTCAATTCCAGCAATGCCGGCATGAACATCGACTTTGCGTCAATCGACAATAAGCTGAATGCCAGTATATTGCTTGAAGTGGTCAACGTGAGTACGGCCAGTAACGCGGTAACATTCCGCGCGCAGGTCAATACCATGGACGTGAACGGCAATCTGTACAGCTATGTGGACGAGAATTTTATGATTACCACAGCAGGTGTGGCCGTTGGACAGTCCAACATCGGTATGTATTTTATCAACAAGAGTGCCATCACGATTTCCGCGGGTGCGATCAGCAATTACGACAAGGGAGATAAAATCGTACTCAACTTCCTGGCCAATGTAACGGCGGCGGTCGATGTGATCAATGTTTCTGCGACAGTCAACCTCGATTGGACGAATGCCTGGAAAAAGGCGGATGGCAGCGCCCCCACGGTTGACGTTGCATACAATGTCAACTTGAAGAACATGGCCAACAACACGGTGCACTTCAAGAATTTCTATCTTAACACCGCCAACGGTACGATCTACGAGGGCGACGTGAAGATCACCTTCAATGATAAGGTCAGATCGTTGACAGCAACCCTTTCTACCGGCGGGGAAGCGCGGGTGAGTTTCGAGGCTGCTTACATCGGGCAGGTGGCGAAGGGTGACGCAAAACTGCGCGATCTCGATAAGTTCTGGGATGCCAACGGCAGGTTTATGCTCGACGATCCTCAGACGCTGACACTGTCCCAGGGGGATGGAACCAATACGACGATCACGCTTTATTCGACCGATACGCTCGACGAAGTTCGGAAGAAGCTGAACGACGCGGTCGCATACGGGCTCGGCCAGGCAAAGTATGTTATCGAAGCAGCAAATAATTTCGTCTCTTTTGTCGACGAGGTGACGCCGAATACAGATGAATCCGTGTCCGGTACGTTCGTCATCCGTAGCCTGATTCCCGGTGCCGCAGGCGTGCTGAATTTCTCCGGCGATGAGGACATCATCAAGGCCTTCTCCCTTAACGTCATTCAGAAACCAGCTGAAAACTCGTTCCAGGTCAGTGTCTTCGATGCGCATACAGGGGCAATGGTCGCGACCAATCAGAAGATCAGCGGCAACGTCCTGTATGGTGTGATCAATCCCAACGTGGATGTCGAGTTCGACTCCTTGGCGAACATCGAGGCGAATTGGAACGAGCACACGAAGTCCTTCGTTCTCACGAAGTCCAACAGCGAGTATCAGACGATCCTTCACCTTGCCGACAACACGACGGTGTTCCAAGTCGGTGCTAACGAGGGCGAGGATATGGCGATCGATATTGGCGACATGAGCGCTCATGCTCTCGGTATCGAAAAGATCATCGTCACGGATCGTGAGTCGGCGGCTCGCAGTATCACGATTCTCGATACGGCGATCGGTCGTGTTTCGATGCAACGCGCGAAACTCGGTGCCTATCAGAACAGGTTGGAGCACACGATCAGCAACCTTACCACCGCTTCGACGAACACGACGGCGGCGGAGAGCCGTATCCGCGACGCGGACATGGCGAAAGAGATGATGCAGTTCACCAAGCTGAACATCCTCTCGCAGGCGGGCACCTCGATGCTCGCGCAGGCCAACCAGCTGCCGCAGAACGTTCTGTCGCTGCTCAGGGGCTAAATTTCACTCTGAGGTAGTTTCACAAGAGAAAAGAGAGGGGTTTGCTTTCCCCTCTCTTTTCTCTATACTGCACTTGTGTCAAAAACAAACCCCAGAGGGGTGAATGGCTTGAAAATATTCGTAACTGGGGCCGCGGGGTTTATCGGCTCCCACTTGGTGGAACGCCTGGTCGAACTCGGACACGACGTTCGCGCCTTCGTCCGTTATAATTCTTCGTCCTCATGGGGTTGGCTTGAGAGCACCCCGATAAAAAGCGATGTTGAGATTATCGCCGGCGACATCCGCGACATGGATGGTATTCGCCACGGCATAGTTGGTTGTGACGCTGTTTTTCACCTGGCGGCTCTCATCGGCATCCCATACTCTTATGTATCGCCGCTGGCTTATATCAAAACGAATGTCGAAGGGACGTACAATGTTCTGGAAGCCGCTCGCGATCTGGGAATCGAGAGAGTCGCCCATACGTCGACGAGCGAAATATACGGCACGGCGCAATATGTGCCGATCGATGAAAAACACCCCGTAAACCCGCAGTCTCCGTATGCCGCGACGAAATCCGCCGCGGACCAGATGGCGTTGGCGTATCGCCGCTCATTCGATTTACCTGTAACCGTGATTCGCCCGTTCAACACCTACGGGCCGAGGCAATCCGCCAGAGCAGTTATCCCGACGATCATCAGCCAGCTGTCTGCCGGAAAGACGAGGATCAAACTGGGCAACACCGTGCCGACAAGGGATCTTAATTTCGTCGCGGACACAGTGAGCGGTTTTATACAGGCGGGGTTGCATCGCTCGACTGTCGGCGAAGTGATAAATCTCGGTACGGGAAAAGAGATCAGCATCGGCGATCTGGCGCAAAAAATTGCGTCGATCATGGGGCGCGAGCTCGAGATCGAACAGGATGAGGCGCGTTTGCGCCCGGAGAAGAGCGAGGTAGAGCGTCTTTGCTCGGATGCCTCCAAAGCGAAGAGCCTTGCCGGCTGGGAGCCGAAAGTATCACTCGTAGAGGGCCTTGAGAAAACGATCGATTGGATTGCTGACAATCGCAACCGCTACAAGGAAGGCATATACAATATATGAAAAAAATCTGCACGGTGACAGGGACAAGGGCGGAATACGGCCTGCTCTACTGGGTGATGAAGGGGATCGAGCAGTCTGCTTCCCTTCAGTTGCAACTTGCTGTTACCGGTATGCACCTTTCACCTGAATTTGGGTTGACGTATAAAGTGATCGAGCAGGATGGTTTCGCTATAGACGCGAAAGTCGAAATACTGCTGTCGAGCGATACGCCTGTCGGGATCGCGAAATCGATATCCCTTGGGGTCTCGGGCTTCGCGGATGTTTTCGCTCGCTTGTCGCCGGATATGGCGCTGGTACTTGGCGACCGATACGAGATGCTTGCGGCCGTACAGGCGGCTTATGTGATGGGTATCCCGATCGCGCATATTGCAGGCGGGGAGACGACGGAGGGCGCGATCGACGAGGGCATGCGGCACGCGATCACGAAAATGTCGTGGTTGCATTTCGTCTCGGCCGAACCATACAGAAAACGAGTCATACAGTTGGGTGAGGACCCGAAGCGCGTTTTTTGCACGGGGTCGACCGGATTGGATTATCTGACGAGAATGAAGCTGTTGAGCCGTGAGGAGTTGCAGAAAGAACTTGGTTTTTCTTTCGGTAGGCCGACATTTCTGGTCACATATCATCCGGCGACGCTGGGCGAGCCATCGTCGACCTTTGCGGCGGTTTTGCATGCGCTGGATCGATTCCCCGAGGCCTCTATTATTTTCACGTACCCAAATTCTGATGCGAACGGCCGGGTCATCATATCGATGATCGAGGAATATGTTGCCGAGAATGAAAATAGATGCCGGGCCTTTGTCTCCCTGGGGCAACTGCGGTACTTGAGCGCCTTGTCGCAGGTCGATCTCGTTCTCGGTAATTCTTCCAGCGGGTTGACGGAAGCGCCTTCTTTCAAAGTGCCGACAATTAATGTGGGGGACCGCCAGAAAGGCCGACTGAGGGCGAATTCCGTGATCGATACAACTGCAGAGGGAGGCGAGATCGCGAAGGCCATTCGAAAAGCTCTCTCCAGTGAATTCAAAGAGGTAACAGCGCATACGATCAATCCATATGGAGAAGGTAATGCCTCCGATGCAATCGTTCGACTATTGGAGAGCATTAATTTAGGTGAGAGACAAAAAGTATTCTATAATATTGAGTTTAACAGGAGAGATTTACATGAATAAAGTGCTGGTTATTGCAGAAGCTGGGGTGAATCACAACGGGTCGCTTGATATGGCCATGGATATGATCAAAGTTGCTGCTGAAGCTGGAGCGGATATGATCAAGTTTCAAACTTTCAAACCGGAGTTAGTAATCAGCAAACATGCCGCTAAGGCGGATTATCAGAAAGATACAACTGGCGTCGCCGAGTCGCAATTAGACATGGTGCGTAAGTATGAATTATCGCTTGCTGATCATGAGAAAATTTTTGCGTTTTGTGAAGTCCAAGATATAGAGTTTTTTTCGACCCCTTTCGATCTCCGTAGCGTAGATTTGCTAGTGGAGTTAGGTGTGAAAAGGATAAAAATACCTTCTGGCGAAATAACAAATTGGCCTTTGATTCATAAAATAGGGGCAACCGGCAAACCGGCAATCATGTCAACCGGTATGTCCACAATTAATGAAATAAAAGACGCCCTCTCCATATATCTCTTGGGCGCTTTGGAAAAAGATGTTACCCCGAATTCGGAGAAATTGGAAGGACTTTATGTTTCTCAAGAAGGGCAAGGTTACCTGAAAAAAAATATGATGCTGCTCCACTGCACAACGCAATACCCAACGCCTTATGAGGATGTTAATTTATTTGCCATGGATGTTCTAAGAGAAGAATTTAACTTACCGGTTGGCTACTCGGATCACACGCGGGGAACGGCGATTTCCGTTGCGGCAGTAGCACGTGGGGCAGTGGTAGTGGAAAAACACTTTACGCTTGATCATAACTTGCCGGGGCCGGATCATAAGGCGTCTTTGGAACCAGGCGAACTTTACGATCTTGTTTCAGCCGTCAGGATAGTAGAAAAATCGCTGGGAGAAAAAAATAAAAGGGTTGTACCCTCAGAAACGGCAAACAGAGTAATAGCTCGAAAGAGTTTAACGGCGCTTGCCGATATAAAAAAAGGGGATGTTTTTACGTGGGAAAACTTGGGGGCGAAGCGCCCTGGCGATGGGGTCCCTCCGACGGAATTTTGGAAGTATTTGGGAGAGAAAGCTGATCGGAACTATCGCACAGACGATCAGATCAAATTATTATTGTAGGATAGAACGATGAATAAAATAGCGATATGTGGTGCTGGCGGGCACGGCGCGGAAATAAAAATGATCATAGAAGATATCAACGATGAATTGCCTAAATGGGAATTGGTTGGTTTTTTCGATCCTGCACTTCCCAAGGGTTCTACTGTTCACGGTTTACCTGTGTTGGGCAACGACGAAGATCTTGTGAAGGTGAATGAATCTCTTGATATTGTGATAGCAATGGGAGATACCGCGATAAGAGCGAAGGTTTTTGAGAAAATTTCGCAAAATAAAGCGATTTCGTTCCCAGCACTTGTGCATCCAAAGGCATATGTTGCGCGTAGCGCAGTGTTGGAGGGCGGTGTTGTGCTTTTTCCGTTTTCTTTTGTCTCGTGTCACGTTGTTTTGGGGAAGGCGGTTTTGTTGAATTGTGCCGCTCAAGTTGGGCATCATGTAAGAGTAGGGGATTATTCGATGATAATGCCCCACTCGGTTGTGCTGGGCGATGTGACCGTTGGCCAACAAGTTTTGCTGGGGGCAAACAGCACCGTTTTGCAGGGGCTGAAGATTGACGATAATGTAGTCGTCGGTACGGGCAGTGTCGTTTTGCAAAGTGTCCCGGGAGGAGCAACGGTCTTGGGGAACCCAGCTAGAACTATTAATCGGAGGTGAAGGGTTTGAAGTGTCCCAATTGTAGATCTGATGAGACATTTGTGTATTTTTCCTCGGAGATGCCTTTTTATCTTTGGCCCCTGCCCAAAGAAGATCGTTATCAAAACAAAGTTGTATCATTCGAAGCCCATATGTGTCGTTGCTGTTCTTTTGGGTTTAATAGCCAACCGTTGTCTAATGAAGATTTAAATAAAATCTATGATAACTATGTTTTTTCATTTCCAACAAAAGGTATTGGTAATACGGCTTATGAGAAGGCTATTGGCCTGGTAGAAAAGAATATCGATCGAGCTGCCTATGTGGTGGAAATAGGAGCTTCCGATGGATATGTTACAAAAAGCCTTTGGGAGAGGGGCTATAAAAATATTTTTGGGCTCGATCCGAACCCAAGGATAGCGGATGATTTCCCTGTGCCTGTTTATCGTCAATACTTTACGGAGAAAACGGAATTTGAGCATCCTGTCAATGCGTTTGTTTTGATTCATGTATTGGAGCACTTTGCTAAGCCATGGGAGATCATTGCAGCCATGTCGTCCAAATTGGACGAAGGCGGTTTTGTCGTGATAGAAGTGCCGGCTCTTGATTTTTCCCTCCATCATCAGCACTTATCTTTCTTTTCTGTTCCTTTTTTGATCAAGATGGGGTATGAGCATAAGCTGCAAGTTGTTGATCATATTTTTGACAATGATATAACGCGAATTGTTTTTCAAAAAAAACGTGAAGTTGAAACACTGTATACGGCGGAAATGATTGAGGAACTGGAGCGAGATGCAATAACGAAAGCTGAAAACACGCGACGCAAAGCGGAGTTAATTAAGGAAAGATTGAATACGTATTTGGCGGATTGCATTGGAGAAAAAATATATTGGTGGGGCAGTGGGGCGACGTCTGCGATTGGTTTTTTGAAAATATTGCCGGAGATTCAAAAGAAGGTAGATTTTGTTATTGTTGATGGAGATGTGTCTAGGCGGGGGCTTGTTTTTACGCCGGCTGATAAAGAGGTTTGTTTTGTAGAAGATATTCTTTCGGGGCAGCGAATCAAAAACCTTGTGATGGCGTCGGTCCTGAACAATGAAATGTTTCGAACCATGGAAAGAATCGAATGCGAAGCTCAGAATATTTTCGTTTATGATTTGCCTGTTTAATGGTATGCATAGATGAATAAAGAGGTGTTGATATATGGATATATTTTCGCCCGGGGAGGGTCCAAAGGGGTTCCCGGGAAAAATATCAAATTACTCGATGGGAAGCCTCTCATCGCCTATTCCATTGATGCCTTGAAGGATTCCAGTTATGTGGACCGTATTATCGTATCGACGGACGATAGGAATATTGCAGATGTGGCAAGAAAATACGGAGCGGCGACACCCTTCATGCGGCCACGCGAATTGGCTTCTGACAATTCGCCTGA
Organism: Synergistaceae bacterium; assembly: GCA_031549185.1. Taxonomy (GTDB): domain Bacteria; phylum Synergistota; class Synergistia; order Synergistales; family Synergistaceae; genus JAVBQG01. The sequence goes on from JAVBQG010000011.1 coordinate 75,271, forward strand.
GATTTTATCGTGGCGTCATGCATTAGAGCAAGCCTCGCAGGAAGGGCGTATGCCGGATATATTTGTATCTGCGCCTGCGACGAATCCTTTTCGCACCACGGAGGATATAGACAAAGCTATAAAACTTTTTTTAAGTTCGGATGTAGACGGAGTTATCGCGGTAACGGAGGCGTCGAAAAATCCATACTTTCACTATGTCAAATTGGATTCAACCTCCAAGGTTCATCGATTTATGGGTGCGGATGTTGTCTATACACGCAGGCAGGATGCCCCGCAAGCCTACGAGGTGGCTGGTTCCGTCTACGTGATGAATCCGTATTATGTCATGATGTGCGATAATTTACTTTCCGGATATATTTTAGGATGCAAGGTACCGCGTGAACATGTCGTTGATATAGATGAACCCTTAGATTTTGAATATGCGGAATTTTTGATTCGACGCAGACAAGGGCGAACCTCTTGAGATTGGGGGGGGCGAGATGGTCAGTTACCTGAAGGGCGAGGTGTTGGTGAGTTCTATTTGTACGCAGGAAACGCGCACGATTCTTCAGGGCATTCAACAGTTGAACGAATGCAACGCCCAAATCCTTCTTGTGGTCGACAACTCGGGACGGTTGATCGGCACCGTAACGGATGGCGATATACGCCGTGCTATCTACGTAGGCACGCCTCTTTCCAGCGCAATCGGAGAGATCTGCCATAGAAATTTTAAATCGATGCGCTCTTACGACCCGGATATGGCCCTTGCATTTTACGAGAGCCATGGTGTGCGCCGCATTCCAATCGTCGATGAAGACGGCATCGCGAGGGATATTGTTTTTATCGAGGACGTGCTTGCCAAAACGGATTCCGTTACGAGTAGTTGCAATGTCGTTGTTATGGCAGGCGGGCGCGGCTCGCGTCTCGATCCGATCACGCGCGTCGTGCCGAAACCCCTTCTGCCCATTGGCGATCGGCCGATTCTGGAGCTGATTATGGATTCGTTTTATGGGCAGGGCTATGAGAATTTTATCCTGTCTCTGAATTACAAGAAGGATTTTATCAGGGGCTACTTCGCCGAACGGGGGGAGTTGCCCTACCGTATCGATTACGTGGAGGAAGAAAGCTTCATGGGGACGGCAGGCAGCCTCTCCCTGATGAGAGATATTTTGACCGAGACGTTCTTTTTGACAAACTGCGATATTCTGGTGGAGATGAATTATCGCTCCGCCTATCGCGAGCACGTCAAGCAGAAGAACGCGCTTACCGTGATCGGCGTGCTGAAAAATTTCAGCATTCCGTACGGGGTCATCAAAATTGAAGACGGCAGTTTCGCTAGTATAGATGAGAAACCGGATTATCACCTGATCGTCAACTCGGGCGTCTACATACTCGAGCCGGAATGCCTGGATTTTATCGACGTGGAAAGCCAACCGGACGGGATGTTTCACATGACCCATCTGATGGAGAAAGTTAAAAATGTGGGGATGAAGGTGGGCGTTTTCCCGGCGCATCGTAAATGGGTGGATATTGGGCAGTGGAACGAATACAACAAACTGATCTGACTTGGTGTTCACGGTCTTGCTCGAATTGAGGACCTACCAACCACCTTCACCACCCCGCCTCCACTCCGCGCACGGGGCGGGGGCAAGAATTCATGGAAAATTGCCGGATCGTTCGCACGTTGGTCAGCAAAGGCTTTTCTTGGCGAGGTGTTAAATAGTGGAAAATTTTTTCAATATTGTACGGGACGCGTTGAATATGGAAGATGGCGCCGTGCTGGAGAATGGAACGGAGTTGGGGGCATTGGACGGCTGGGATTCGCTGGGTAAGTTCATGCTTTTATCCTCCGTGTACTCCGATTATGGAGTGACCCTTGATGTGCCGGATGTGAATGCGGCGAAGACGGTTGGAGATCTCTGGAATCTGGTTGAGCGCGCCAAGGGCTGAAGGCGGCGGCGCGTCAAACTGAAGCCAGCTCGTCTCACTGCAACCCGCGCCCGCCGCTGTCCATGACCAGATGGACGCCCGTGATTCTCTTGCTTGCGTCGGAGAGCAGGAAGAGTGCCGCATTCGCCACGTCCTCCGGCTCGATCATGCCGAGGGGCATGTTCTTGGCGACGCGCCCGTTAAAGGTTTCCTCGCCGATGGCGGCCTTCATGTCGCCGTTCATCGGGGTGTTCACATAACTGGGGCAGATCGCGTTGAAACGAATGCCGCGCGGCGCGTATTCCTTGGCCAAGGCGGTAATCGAGGCGTTCAGCGCCGCCTTGCTGGCGGCGTACGCGGCAAGCCCCGGATCCGGCGATACGCCGGCGAGGGAGGAGATGCCGACGACGCTCATGCCCGAGGCCGCATACCTGCCCTTGCGGCAGGCTCCTTTTGCGAGCGCGAGAAACGCCAGATAGTTGATCCGCAACATCTCGCTCACCCTGTCGAAGTTGGTGTCACGCAACAGTTGAACCATGGAGGCGCCTGCGCTGTGGACGAGGCCGGAGATCGGTCCCATGTTCTTTGCGATCTCGGCGACGCGCGCTTCGATTCCGGTCATGTCGCTGCTGTCGAAGAGGTAGATTTCGTGCCCTTCGCCGGATAGCGTGGCCGCCGTGGCTTCCAGCTTCTCTCTGTTTCTTCCGCAACAGGCGACGCGTGCTCCCGCTTCGGAAGCCTTGCGCGCGATTGCCCTGCCGATGCCTGATGACGCGCCCGTGATGACGACGATGCGCTCTTGCAAGGGGTAAGCGCTCATTCAGGCGTCCATTTCCTGCAAGATGTCGCCGATCGTCTCGAATGTAGCCATCTTTTCCGCTCCGAGTTTTTTAAAATGCGTGCTGAACACCGCCAACATCGAGAGCTTTGCCATCGAGTCCCAGGTGTCGATCGAGTTCAAGGCGGTGTTGGGTTGAAGATCCTTCGCCTCCATCTCGATAGCGTCGGCGATCAGTGCGATTTTTTCTTCCTGCGTCATCTCGAAAACAATCCTTTCACGATAATCTTAAAAACTCAGAGACAGGTCATAATCGTTGTCGCCCATGAGAGGCCAACACCGAATCCACAGAGCAACAGCCTTGCTCCCGCCGCCGGTTTGCGCTCCGCCAGCAAATCGGTCAGAAGGATCGGTATGCTGCAACTGGAGGTGTTGCCTACTGTTGCGATATTCATCGGCACTTTTTCCGGCGGTATTTGCATACTAGTGGCGATGGTATCGATCATAATCTTATTGGCTTGATGAAAAAGAAAAAAATCAATCTCTTCGAGATTGAGCTTGTTTTTCGCGAGGGTATCTCGAACGGTGACGGGTACGGTTTCAACCGAGAAATTAAAAATCTCCATGCCTTTCATGTTCACGAAATCGGGGTATTGATACTGCTCCCCCTTTGCGCGTTCTATCAGCTCGGCGCTTCCTCCGTAGGGGACGATGATATCGTCGTATCCCGACCCGTCTGTGCCGAAATCGGTGGCGTCGATAGAGGCGATCACATTTTCACGCGATATGATCGTGGCGGTTGCGGCATCTCCCTGAAGGGTACGCAACGTCACATCCTCCGGGTGCAGAAAAAAAGAGGTTTTTTCTACCGCGATCAAAAGAACGCGCTTGGCCATATCGCTGTTTACGAGCGCCTTTGCCACTGCCAGTCCATATACGTACCCCGAACAGCCAAGGTTGATATCCATGGCTCCGATGTTCCTGGACAACCCCAGTTTGTCCTGAACAATACATGCCGTTGCGGGCATACGGTAGTCGGCCGACTGTGTGACGACGATAACAAAATCGATAAGGTCTTTATCGAGGGTATTCTTGTCAAAGATTTTATTTGCCGCCATGACGGACATGTCAGACGCCGGCATTTCCGGTATTTCTATATGGCGAGTTTCAATCCCTGTCAATTTCACGGCCCGTCGTGGGTTCCAGTTTGGAAAAGACGCGGCAAGATCATCGTTTGTCAGAATTTTCTCCGGCAAATAATATGCTATGTCCTCGATGCCGATATTTTTCATGCGCAACCATGCCTCAACATTCCGAGAAATTTATGCTGCCCCAACTGGGATAAGTTTCTCAATAAGCTATCAGGGGCTTGTGAACGAACGCTTGCGTATCATAGCATGAAATGCTTCGAAAAAGCGTTTGGCAGTTGTCGTCCTATAGGCGCCATGGTTGTATTTAGGTGCTAGACTACGAATACCTCTTGACGCTCTTGAGAGGTGTGCAAGTGATGATATTTTGTCGTTGGGGGTAGTGTAATGGACAGGCAATCCTTTTATCTAAACAATGTCGCGATCAAAGGTATAGCGGCTTGTGTGCCGGAGAGGACGATAGACAATCGAGAGTACGGTCGAAACCTTTACGGCGACGACCTGGAAGCGACGATCAAGGTGACCGGCGTAGAGAGCCGAAGGCTTTGTCCGGAGGGGGGGGCGGTTACCGCGCTTGATCTCTGCGTTAAGGCTGCCAGGGCCCTCGGTGTCCACGGCAACTTTGACTATGGGGATTTTGGCGGGTTGGTCTTCGTCACGATGACTCCCGATTTTTCCATGCCGAACAATGCAACGTATGCCCACTCTCTGCTGGGGTTTGACGAGAATACGCCGGCTTTCGACATCAGCCTGGCTTGCTCCGGTTACCCGTATGCTCTCTGGGTGGCTGGTATGATGGCCTGTTCGACGGGCAGGGAAATTTTGGTGCTGGACGGCGACACCCACAGCCCTTTTGTATCGCCCTACGACCGATCCACCTCGCTGTTGTTCGGGGATGGCGGCTCTGCTACAGTCGTGGCCCCCGACGCATCGGCGGAAGGGTGGTATTTCGATTTCGTGACGATTGGAGACCGGGAATCTCTCGTCGTGCCGGATAGCGGATATCGCAACAGAGTGAGCGAGAATAGTTTGGTTTACCGCGAATTCCCCGACGGTAGCCGCCGCCGGGCGATCGATCTCAAGATGGACGGGATGGCCGTGTTCAATGCGGTTGTCAGAAATGCGCCCAAAAGTTTGACTCGTGTCATGGAAGCGGAGGGCAAGTCGTCGGAGGATTACGACTATCTTCTGCTGCACCAGGCGAATTTGATGATGATCAATCAGGTGGCGAAGAAGTTGAAATTTGCCGGTGAACGCTTCCCGACGTCGCTGGGTAAATATGGGAACATCGGTTCCGGATCGATTGCATTGAATACCTGCTCCGAACTCCGCGGCGTCGTCGAGGGCAAATCTTCGCGCGTCCTGATGTCCGCCTTCGGCGCGGGGTTCTCGGTCGGGTCGGCGAGCGTTGCGATCGGTCCCTGCCCCTGCGCGGGCGTGGTCGAGTTTACGGAGGAGGATCTGGTCAATGCCTGAGAAATTTCTGCCCTATGGGCATCAGAGCGTCAGCGAGGACGATATCAGGGCCGTGACGGGCGTCCTGCGGGGCGACTGGCTCACGATGGGGCCTGCGGTCGAGCGCTTTGAAAAGGCCGTGGCGGATTACGTCGGCGCCGCGCACGCCGTCTCGTTCTCCAGCGGAACGGCAGCCCTGCACGGGGCGATGTACGCGGCCGGCGTGAAGGAGGGCGACTGTGTGGTGGTCCCGCCCCTTACTTTTGCGGCGACGAGCAACGCGGCGATCTATTGCGGCGGCAGGCCGCTCTTCGCGGATATCTCGCCGGATACGCTCTGCCTCGATCCGAACGCCGCCGCTGTTGCGTGCGAGCGCGCGGAGGGCGAGGTCCGCGTGCTCGCGCCCGTGAGCTTCGCCGGGTATCCCGTGGACATCGACGCTTTCAAAAGGCTCGCCGGAAAGACGGGCGCGGTTCTGATCGAGGATGCCTGCCATGCGCTGGGGGCCACCCGAGGGCTGCTCAACGTCGGGCAGGAGGCGGATATGACCGTCTTCAGCTTTCATCCGGTCAAGCACATCACGACGGGCGAGGGGGGCATGGTGGTTACGAATTCGGCGGAGTTCGCGAAACGGATGTGCCTCTTCCGTTCGCACGGCATCGTAAAATCGCCGCAGGACTTCGTCCGTGAGTACCGCGGCCCGTGGGACAACGACATGATCGACCTCGGCTACAACTATCGCCTGTCGGACATCGCGTCCGTGCTCGGGGAGAGCCAGATGAAGCGGCTGGGGTATTTCGTGGCGAAGCGCAAGGAGATCGCCTCGTTCTATCGGGGCGCGCTGGCCGGCGTCGATGGCGTCGTCCTGCCTCCCGATCATCCGGGGCACGCATATCACCTTTTTCCGGTGTGGGTCGAGCCGCGTGAGCGCCGGCGCGTCTTCGAGGGGCTGCGCGCCGAAGGAATCGGCGTACAGGTTCACTACGTACCCGTGCACCTGCACACATATTACAGGGAGCGTTTCGCGTTTTTCGAGGGCGAGTTTCCGCACGCGGAGCGCTTTTCCGCCGGCACGATGTCGTTGCCGATCTATCCCGATATGACGGAGGAAGATGTGGAACGGGTCGTCGAGAGATTGAAAAACCTTCTTTCAAACGAACGCTCATAATCTTTGTCCATTAGGCTTATGACGATAAATCAGTCTTTGCGGGCTCAATCGTTCGGAGCGGGAAGTTTATGCAGACCTGCAATCTCCACGCGGGCCTCGTGCGCCAGGTTCTCCAGAATTTCCTGCTCGCCGCAGGGGAAGCTGCACGCGAAACCGCAGCTCGATGAAAGTTCTCTCGGAACGGGAATAATACGTACATTATAGCCGGCGTTCCTGCAGATTTTTTCGAACCGAAGCGCCATATGTGTGGTGTCGAATGTCGCAATACAGTGCATTATGTCACACCTCCCGCGTCATTATAGCTGCATCCAGGGCGTTGCATCCAATAAGCAATTATACTTGGACACTGCCGCGAAAGACTAGTACAATCCCACTATCATTTAGCGAAGCCTAGCGTGCTGCGTAGATGTATCTGTAGAGGAGGTCCTTGTAGGGATGGTCAATGTGTGTAGGTGGATGCGTGTATTTTTGTTAGCAGTGGTTCTGGGCGTTCTCGTTCCGGCATGTGCGTTTGCCGCGGAGGAGAAGGTGGGCGGCATCGACCCGCAGAAGGTTCTTTTTCAACATCCGAAGTACGAACAGACCTTAAAACAGATCAAGGCGGTGGCGGATAAAAAGCAGAACGAGGCAAAGGCCGCGATCGACAAGGAAACCGACAATAATAAAAAAGCCGAACTTTTCCAGAAAATGCGCAAGGATATCGCGGACGAGGAACAGAAGCTGATGCAGCCTCTGTTCAAGGACATCGACCTCGCTGTCCGCACGGTGGCCAACGCGAAGAAGATCACGGTCGTCGTGGACAAGACGGCGCTCTTCTACGGCGGCATCGACATCACGGACGACGTCGTTCAGGAATTGAAGAAAAAGAGCGCGGGCAGCAACTAGCCCCTTCTTCTCTCCGATTTTTCGACAAATCAGCCTTTTCACGAAGCCTCCGATCGAGCGGTCGGAGGTTTTTTGTGCTACGATATTTCTTGGGGAAACGCTGATTCAATGACTCGTCCTAATTTTAAATCATTACGCGGAGGTGTTCATCTTGTCGGAGTTGAAACTGAGCCTTGCCACCATGGAGATACCCGAGGGGTGTAATATTATCGTAGGGCAGAGCCACTTCATCAAGACGGTCGAGGATATGTTCGAGGCGCTTGTGACCTCGTCGCCCTCCCTGCTCTTCGGCATTGCCTTTTGCGAAGCGTCGGGCGACCGCCTGATTCGCCACGACGGAAACGAGGAGGAGATGATCAACTGTGCGGTCAGAAACGCACGCGCGATCTCTGCGGGGCACTGCTTTGTCGTCGTGATCAAAAACGGTTACCCGATCAACGTCCTCGGGCGTATTCGGCAGGTACAGGAGGTCTGCGGTGTTTTCGCAGCCACGGCGAATGCGTTGCAGATCGTCGTCGTCGAGAGCGATCAGGGGCGTGGCGTGATCGGCGTAATCGACGGAGAGACGCCGCTCGGGGTCGAGGATGAAAGCGGCCGGCAATGGAGGAAGAACCTGCTGCGCAATATCATCGGCTATAAACGGTAGGATTTTCGATAAACAGGGGGTGTGCGGAGTGAAAAATCGCGTGACGGCCGGGTGGCCCTTTGCTGCGTTGTGCCTTTTGGCGGTTGTGGTGTGCGCGAGCGTCGCTTTTGCCGCGGAAGCTTTGCCGAAGCGGTTGTCGGTGACGTATGTCGCGTCTCCGCTGAACATTCCGTCGATCGTCGAGCGCGCGGAGGGGCGTTTGCAGAAGGCCTTTCCCGGTGTTGAGATCCGCCTGCCGGATTTGAACGCGGGACCGAATCAGACGGCGGCGATGGCGGCGGGCGAGGTCGATATCGCGCACTGCCTCGGCGCGACATCCGCGATCCTGGCCGCGTCCGAGGGGCTCGACATTCGGATTGTGGGGATCTACTCCCGGGCGCCGAGGGCCTTCATGATCATGACGAGCAAGCCGGGCATCCAAAGCGTCGGCGACTTGAAAGGCAAGAAGATCGGCGGGCCGAAGGGAACGATCCTGCATCAGCTTCTCGCCGCGGCGGTCGCGAAAGCGGGGTTCAAGCCGTCCGATTACGAGTTCATCAATATGGGACTGCCGGCGGCGGCCGCCGCCCTCTCCAACGGCAGCATCGACGCGGCATTGCTGGCGGGGCCCGACGCGTATCGCGCGGCGAAGGCGGGCGCCCGCACGTTGACCGACGGGGTGGGGCTGGTGGATGCCACGACCGTTATTGCGACGACGGGGGCGTTTCTGGATAAATATCCCGACGCGATCAGGCGTTTCCTGAAAATGCACGCCGAGACGCTGGATGCCATCAAAAAGGACAAAGCGAACGCCCTGAGATTGACGGAGAACGAGACGAAACTCCCGAAGGAGGCAGTCGAGACGATGTTTCCGTGGTATGATTTTACGCCGGCGATCCGCCCGTCCGATGTCGAAGAGCTCAAGCGGACGCAGGATTTTATGATCGAAAACGGACTGCAGAGAAACCGGATCGACATGGATTCGATCGTCGTCAAGAATTAGTTTTTACCGGAAAAAGTTTGTCTCATTCGCACGCCAAGGCGCGCAAACCTGCGCGCTTTTAGGCTGTTTATGTGGTACGATGTGATATGGAAGGGAGTTGGTAAGCTAGATGCCAACATCGAAAAAACGGCGAACCGGCAAATTATCGGGCAACAGAAAAGCCCCGTCCGGTTTGCGCCTGATTCCGCTCGGAGGACTGGGCGAGATCGGAAAGAACATAACGGCAATAGAATATGGCGAGGACATTATTGTCATCGACTGCGGGTTGAAATTCCCGGAAGAGGAGATGCTGGGTATCGATTTCGTGATACCCGACGTCCAGTATTTGGTCGAGAGAAAGAATAAAATCCGGGGACTCTTTCTGACCCACGGACACGAGGATCACATCGGCGCAATTCCGTTGGTGCTGCCGCGTCTCGACATACCCGTATACGGCACATCCCTCACGCTGGGCCTGGTGGAGAACAAAATTCTCGATGCGAGGACGGCATACCGCCCGAAATACAATTATGTGCAACCGGGAGACAAAGTGAAAGTCGGCTGTTTCGAGGTCGGCTTCATCAATGTCTGTCACTCGATACCGGACAGCGTGGCGTTGTCCGTGCGCACCCCGATGGGGACGATCGTGCACAGCGGGGATTTCAAGCTGGACACCAGTCCGATCGGCGGCAAGGGGACCGACTTCTCGACCCTGGCGGAGCTGGGGAAGGAGGGCGTGTTGCTTTTGCTTTCCGACTCGACCAACAGTGAGAGAGAGGGTTTCACTGCATCCGAGCGCACGGTCGGCCACACCTTCGAGGAGATCTTTCGCCAGCACAAGGATCGCCGGATCGTCATCGCGACCTTCGCCAGCAATTTGCACCGCGCGCAGCAGGTCTTCACCGTCGCGGCCCGTTTCAACCGCAAGGTGGTGCTGAATGGGCGGAGCATGCTCTCGTACGTCGAGCTGGCGAGGAAGCTGGGGCACATCATCGACGTCCCGGAGGATCTGATCATCACGTCGCAGGAGGCGGAGCACTTGGCCCCCAACCGGACGGTCGTCCTGACGACGGGCAGCCAGGGAGAGCCGTTCTCTGGTCTCGTTCTGATGAGCAAGGGCGAACACAGGCAGATTCGCCTGGGCAACAGGGACCTGGTCGTCGTGTCCGCCACGCCCATCCCGGGCAACGAAAAACTCGTCAGCAATACGGTGAACAGGCTCTTCGCGCTCGGGTGCGAAGTCGTGTACGAGCGCAGCCGTGCCATACACGTCTCGGGGCACGCCTCGCGGGAGGAGCAGAAGATTTTGCTCAGCCTGGTCAAGCCGAAGTATTTCATGCCTGTCCACGGAGAGTACCGCCACCTGGTGAGGCACGGACAGCTCGCGCGGGAGATGGGCATACCGGCGAAGAACGTCTTCGTCATGCAGAACGGAGATATCCTGACCTTCGAACCGGACGGCAAGGCGAAGACGGGGAACAGGGTCGCCTCCGGCGCCGTCCTGGTCGACGGCATGATGCTCGGCGAATTCGAGGGCAGCTTGCTGCGCGAACGCAAGGAGTTGTCCGAGAACGGCTTGATCTCGCTCTCGGTCATGCTGGACTCCGACTATCGACAGGTCGCCCCGATGCAGATCGCGAGCAAGGGAAGTATCTACGGCCTCGACAGCGAGAACATGCGTCCCGATATCGAGCTGGCGGTAAGCAGGGCGCTCGACGCAGCGCGAGCCGGCTCGGTGGACAAAGAGATGCTGCCGACGGAGATACGCAAGAGGATTCGGGAGACCCTGATCCGAAATTCCCGGGCCTATCCCACGATTATGCCCCTTATCACCTATGCGGGGGCAGCGAGCGAAGCGCCTCTGCCGACGCAGGCCGGAAGCGGAAAAAAGCGCAGAGCCGGCAAAAACGGAAAGAACGGCAGGTAAAAGGGAGCCCGCCGTTCTCACTCGACGCGGCGGGTACGATTTTGCGACGTAAAGGGTGACGAGGCTTTGAGTATTGCGGATGTTTTGAAACTCCTGGGTGGAGTGGCGCTTCTGATCTATGGAATCAAGACGATGGGCGACGCGCTGCAGGACCTCGCCGGCGACAATCTGCGGCGCCTGATCGCCTCGCTCACGGGAACGCCGCTCCGCGGCGTCGCCGTCGGGGCGATCGTGACGATGATCATCCAAAGCAGCAGCGCAACCACGGTCATGGTCGTCAGCTTCGTGCATGTGGGCCTCATGAACCTGGCGCAGGGATTCGGCGTGGTCATGGGCGCTAACATCGGAACCACGATCACCGCCCAGTTGATCGCGTTCAGCATACAGAAGTACGCCATCGTCGGCGCCATCGTCGGCGCCTTCATGTCAGTGGCCGGGAAAAACCGGCGCCACAAGCAGCTCGGCTCGGGGCTCGTCGGTTTTGCCCTGCTTTTCGTCGGTATGGCTATGATGCAGGACGCGATGAGCTTTATCAAGGGGCGACAGGATCTTTTCCTGGCTGTCAACAATTATCCGGTGATGGGCATGTTGGCCGGTATGCTGGTGACGATGCTCGTTCAAGCCAGCTCGGCCACGGTCGGCCTGACGATGGTCATGGCCTCGCAGGGTCTGTTGGAGCTGCCGTCGGCCGTCGCCATCATCTTCGGCGACAACATCGGCACGACGATCACCGCGGTTCTCGCCTCGCTTGGCGGCAACCGCGCGGCGAAGCAGGCAGCGGCCGCGCACGTCATGTTCAACGTGATCGGAACGTGCATCATGATGTTCCTTCTGACTCCATTCTGCAAATTGGTTGTTTTGACCTCCCACGATGCCGCGCGGCAGGTCGCGAACGCGCACAGCATGTTCAACATCCTCAACACCTGCATATTCCTCCCCTTCGTCAACCCGTATACCTCGTTCATCAAGCGGATTCTGCCCGATAAAAAAGACGCCGTCCCTGTGCAGATGGGCGCCCGTTTCCTCGACAAGAACCTGATCGACATCTCGCCCGCGGCGGGCGTCGACGCCGTCAGACAGGAGATGGTCAGGCTCGGCAACATTGCGCTCGGAATGCTTGAGGATTGCCGCAAGGTCATCATCGAGGGCGACATGAAGATCATTCCCGATGTGCTGCAGGTCGAGAAGACGGTCAACGAGCTCACTCACGCGATCATACGGTATGCCACCGAGCTGGGGCAGAAGGGGCTCTCGCCCGACCTGTCGCTGCTGCTCAACTCCTGCGTCGGCGGCGTCGGGGATATCGAGCGAATGGGCGATCACGCGGAGAATTTGATCGAGATGGCGCAGTTTCTTCAGGACAGGAAGCAGGGGTTTTCGCAGAAGGCGATCCTGGAGTGCAGCGAGATGTTCAGCCTGGTGACGCAGGCCGTGTCGAAGAGTGTGCAGGCGATCGAAAGCGAGAATATCGCGCTTGCGGAAGAAGTGTTGACCCTGGAACCGAAGATAGACCAGATGGAGCGGGTGTTGCGCGCACGGCACATCGAGCGGCTGAATACGGGCAAGTGCCAGCCCGCAGCCGGCGTTATCTTTATCGACATCCTCAGCAATCTGGAGCGAGTCGGCGACCATGCGCACAACTTGGCCTGCATCGTCAGCGACATCGAGAGAATTCATCGCAGACAGACGGTGCGGAAGGTGAGTTGAGAAAGTTTGGCGAAATACGAAGCTCTGTTTATGGGATTGTTGCAGGGATTGACGGAATTCCTGCCGGTGAGCAGCTCCGGACATCTCGGACTGGCCAAAGTTTTTTTCGGAATGAGGGAGCCGGCACTGGCATATGACCTCACGCTTCATTTGGCGACCCTCTTCGCCGTGTTGATCTACTTTCGCCTGGACATTGTACACCTGCTTTTCGAGTGGTGTTACGCAATCACGCATAAGAACACACGCAGTTGGCCGGGGTGGCGTTTCGGCTGGGCGGTGATCATCGGCACCCTGATCACGGGCCCGATCGGAATTTTGTTGAAGCGGACCTCCGAGGCTGCGTCCGTGAACGTTCTCTGGCTGGGTTGCGGTTTTTTCGCGACGAGCTTTCTCCTCTTCTCGACCCGATTTCTGCCCGCGGGGAAAAAAGACGTCCGCCCCGCGCACGGATTGTTTGTCGGCCTTGCGCAGGGGATAGCCGTCATGCCGGGCGTCTCGCGTTCCGGGTCGACGATCTGGGCGGGCCTTCTCTCCGGGTTGTCGCGGGACGAGGCGTTTCGCTTTTCCTTTCTTCTCTCCGTTCCCGCCATATTGGGCGCCGTCCTGCTCGAGAGCCGCGACCTCGGAGGAGGCGCCGCGTTTCTGGGCGCGTTGCCCGATGGATGGGTTGCCGGCTCGATTCTCGCGTTTCTTTCGGGACTGGCATCTCTGGTGTTGTTGCGTCGCCTCGTGACCGGCGACAAATTCTGGGTATTTGCGGCCTATTGCCTGTTGATGGGCTGTGTGTCCTTTATCCTGTCGTTTATGGGGGCGTAAATCATGGTGATCGCCAGGGGATATTCCGTGCGATGGCTTCTTTTTCTTGCGTGTATCGTGCTCGGCACGTTTCTGGGCATTTTCTTTCAGCACTTCGACGTCACGGCCCCTCTTTTCAGGGACATCGTCAACTTCACGCTGGGGGTCGACGAAATCGACCTGCTCGCGGTCAAATTCGGTTTTCATTTAGGGTTGCGGATGAACCTCGGCACGCTGTTCGGCGGGATCGCCGGTATATGGATGGCCAGGTGAGGCTGGCGCTGGCGTCGGCCAGCCCCAGGCGCAGGGAGATGTTGAAGGAGCTGGGTTGGCGCTTCGAGCTCGTCTCAGTCGACGTCGACGAGAGCCCCGGAGATGGCGAGGCGCCGAGCGCTCTCGCGCTCAGGCTTGCGGAGGCGAAAGCACTCGCGGGGTCGCCGATGATGCCCGGGGTGTGGACGATCGGAGCCGACACAGTCGTCGATCTCGATGGCGTCGTGTTCGGGAAACCTGCGGGCCGCGGCGATGCGGCGCGCATGCTGAGAGCCCTTTCCGGCAGGACGCATGACGTACATACGGGCGTTGCGCTTGCGCTCGACGGAAGACGGCTCTCCAGCGCGGTCGAATCGACACGGGTGACGTTCGCGAACCTCTCAGACGAGGAGATCGCCTCCTTCCTGGCGACAGGGGAGGGCGACGACAAAGCGGGGGCCTATGCGATTCAAGGCGTGGGGGCTCTGCTGGTGGAGCGCATCGAAGGTTGTTATTCCAACGTCGTCGGGCTGCCCATTTTCAAACTCAGCCGCATGTTGGAAGGGCTGGGCTGGAGCGTGGCGTCGCAGTGGGGGTCGGCTCCCGGAGGAAACGAAGATGAGTGATTCTGGATGGAAGAGACCGGCCTGGCCGATCGATCGCGTTTTCTGGGTTGCGCTTGCGGTCGCGCTGCTTCTGTCCGCAGGCGGGCTCTACGGTCGTCTGAAGATGGAATGGAGCCACAGGGTCACCGCGATCCTGGTCGACTACAAGGATATCCTCTCTCTCGCGCGGGAGGCGGGGACGGGGCCTGCGGAGTTGTATCCCCGCCTCTTCGAGCGGGGTGTGCGCGGCGTCACGGTCGCGGAGTACACGGGGAAGGACCTACTCACCGGCGTACTGCCGCTGGCATACGGGCCGCTCGTCTCCGTTCCGCCGACGCTTCGCGTTGGCGTGAAGCAATCGCTCGATCGCGCGACCATCCTGATGGACAACGCAGAGCCTCTGCTTCCCAGCGTAATGGCCTACCTGCGCTTGCGCACGCCCGCTCTGGTGAAGCACCCGACGGCAAAGCAGACGCTGATCGTTTTGCCGGCGACGATGGACGAGCTCGCGGATTCCGCGCTTTTGCCGGATTTTGCAGCCCTCGATTTTGCGCGCAAGGTGGGGGCAGTCGCCCTGTTTCGCCCCGCCCCCTCTCTGGGAGTGGATGGAAAAAAGGTCGCGGACTCCCTGCTCTGGCTGAAGGAGAAATATCCCGAGATCGAATGCATTATTCCGGCAGGACTCGTCGTGGCCGGTTACCCGGATATCGGTGCGGTTGCGGCCGCCGTTCGGGAGGCGAAGATGAGCGTGGCGCAGGTGGAATTCGTGAAACAGATCGGCGTGGCGCAACTCTGCGACGCGGTCAAACCGGAGGTGCTCTCTCTGCACAGCCTCGTCCGCGACGAGCTGATCGCCAGGCGCATGACGCGCGAGCAGGTCGTCGAACGAATGGTGCGCGCCGTGCACGAACGCTCGATCCGGCTGTTATTGATGCGTCCCTACGATCTGTACAGCGCGTCGAAGCTGGAGCCGTTCCTGCTGGACCTTGCGGAGATCGCCGCTTCCCTTGACGCGAGAGGGTACACGATTGGCTGGCCGCGGACGCTGCCGATGAGAGGGGCGTCGTTGCCCGGCGCTTTATCCGTCGCCACTGTGTTTTCTTTCTGCCTCTGGTTTTATCTGCGTAGATATTTATGCGTCCGGGGAGACAGGGCGTCTCGCGCCGAGTGCGCCGTCCTCTGCCTGGGAACCTTGGCGCTCGGCCTTGCCATATGGAAGATTTCGCTTGTCTCGCGTCTCGTGGGCGGTTTTGCGGCGGCGTTTGCCGCGACCGAGGCGACGATCTGGGCGCTCGACCGGTACAAAAAACCGTTCGCCGGGCTCGTCGCGGGCTTTCTCATCGTGGTCGCCGGTGGGCTGTGCGTCGCCGGATTCTACGGGACGACCTCCGCGATGCTGCGCCTCACCCCTTTCTCGGGCGTTAAACTGACCCTGCTTCTGCCCCCCCTTCTGATTCTCGCGAACGACCTCAAAAAACGCGTACACCCGGAGTCGTTTCTCGATGTGTTGAAACGCCCGCCCCTGTGGGGCGAGCTGATCCTCTGCGCCGTGCTGGTCGGCGGGGCGTTGGTCATGGCGATCCGCAGCGACAACGTGGCCTTCGTCCCGGGGTGGGAGATCCGCTTTCGCGAGATGCTGGAGCGCGCGCTCTGGGTGCGCCCCAGAACGAAGGAATTCCTGTTTGGCTATCCCTGCCTGATCCTCTACTATGCCCTGATTCGCAGAGGGTGGGCCGTGCATTACAGAGAGGTTTTTCGGATCGGAGCGAGCCTCGGTTTCGCCTCGGCGATCAATACGTTTTGCCATTTCCACACACTGCTGCCGCTCTCGCTCGTCCGCGTCGTCAACGGTTGGTGGCTTGGCATCGTGATCGGTTTTGTGGTCGTCGTGGCGATCGATTATATCGGCGGTCCCTTTTGGAAACGGGCGGGCAAGGAGCTCTTCGATTGAAGGGAGCGTACGACGTGGTGCTCGCCGGCTATTACGGCTTCGGAAACCTCGGGGACGAGCTGCTGGCGCAGTCTCTGATTCAGCTGCTGGTCTCTTCCGGCGTTGAGAGAGAGAGAATCGCCGTTCTTTCGAACGCGCCGGCGGAGTCGGAGAAAAAATTCGGGGTGAGGGCGCTCGATCGCTGGAGTTTGCCCGCGGTCCGCGAGGCGCTCCTGGCCTCGCGGACGCTCCTTCTCGGAGGCGGTGGGCTCTTTCAGGACGCCACGAGCCTTCGTTCCTGCGTTTACTATTGGGGCCTGGTGCGGCTCGCGCGTATGTCCCGGTGTCGTGTCTGGGCAGTCGGTCAGTCCGTCGGCCCCCTTCTCTCGCCCTCCGCAAAGTGGATGGCGAGAACCGCGTTTGCGGCCTGCGAGTATATCGGCGTGCGGGATGAAGGATCGCGCGAGTTTCTCTCGCGCTTCGGGCTCGGCTGCGAGCTGTCGCCGGATCTCACCTTCGCTCTCGAGATACCCGTGCTGCCGGAGCGGGGGCGCACGGTCCTGGTCAACATACGCCCGACGAGAAAAGGGCGCTGGGGGGATCGGGTCGCGCAGCTGGCCTGTAAATTGCGCGACAAGGGTTTTCCGTTGCGCTACGTCGCGTTCGCACAGGAGGACGTCTCCGAAATGGAGCGTTGTTTCGCCGCCCGCGGTCTTTCGCTGAGGGATATCGTAACGCCCGGCTCCCTGGATGATTTCTTGGAGATCTCCGGGGATGCCTTCGCCGCGGTCGGCATGCGCCTGCACTTTGGCGTCTTGTCGTTGCGGCGGGGACTCTCGGTCGCCCTGGCCCCCTACGATCCGAAAGTAAGTGGTTTTGCGCAACCTTGGGGGATATCGCTCATCTCGGAAGAGGACAAAAAGGACGATTCTGTTATAATGCCTTTGTTGCGAGAATATCGTTTGCCCGCCACTGATGCGATTGCGTCGGCCGGGGAGGCCTGCGAAAAGTTAAGAGCGTCCTTTTTCGCGGCAGTCGCTCACCTGCTGGAGGATAAAACGCATGGACGATAAAAGAAAAACGGAACTGGAGTCGCTGGCAGTAGAGGTCCGCAAGGACGTCGTGCGCATGATCGGTGTCGCCCGTTCGTACGGATTGCCCTCCGCGCTCACCGTGGTGGACCTGCTCGTCTACCTGTACTGGGAGCAGATGAAAGTTTCCTCTGAAGATCGTTCGCGCGCGGACAGAGACCGGCTTGTGCTCAGCAAGGGTTCCGCCACGCCGGCTCTTTACGCGTGTCTTGCGCGCCTCGGTTTTTTCAGCCGGGAGGAGCTGTGGAGCTACCGGAGACTCGGCGCCATGCTGCAGGGCCACCCCGACATTCGAACGCCAGGCGTGGATGCGCCGGGCGGCGCGCATGGGGGCGGCATCGGAATCGCCTCGGGATTGTGCCTTGCCATGCGCCTCGACAACGTGGCCGGTCCGCGCGTTTTCTGCGTGATGGGCGACGGAGAGCTGCAGGAGGGGGTCGTCTGGGAGTCCCTGTTCGCCGCCTCCAGTCACAACCTGAGCAATCTCGTCCTGCTGGTGGACGCGAACGGCCATACGGATAAAGGGCCGTTGTCCGGGCTCAAGGAGACCGGCGCGCTGGGGGAGAAGTTCCGCGCCTTCGGCTGGTTTGTGATGGATGCGGATGGGCACGATTTTGCTTCGCTCGAGAGCGCGTTTGACAGCCTGTCTCCCGACGACCCGAGGCCGAAGGTCATTCTGGCCCGCACCTGCACCGGTAGCGGCGTTTCGTTTCTGGAGCAGGGCAAGCTGGAGAATTCGCGCCCGCTGTCGAACGAGGACATGGAGAGGGCGCTCTCGCAGCTCGAAGCGAGCAAGGCAGGATATTTGAAAGGAACGGGAGCTGCGGAATGAGCGTGCCGGAAGGGATCAAGAGCAGCTATGACGGATACATCGAAGCCCTCGATACCGTCGAGAGGGGAGACCCGAAGGCGGTTGTTCTGGAGTCGATGAAACCGGGTGGCCCATCGTCCGTCTTCGAGAGCGAGAGATACTTGCATGTCGGGCTTGCGGAACAGGATATGGTTCTCGTGGCCTCTGGCCTCGCGCTCGGGGGTAAGACGGTGTTCGTCGCAGCGCCCCTCTCCCCCGTGTTTGCGGGCCGCAGCTACGAACAGATAAGGGCTGCCGTGGCCATCCCGAATCTCAGGGTCGTACTCTCGTCGGTACAGGATGGGTTGATTCTGGATCAGGACGGCGCCGTGCGCCAGATGAACGAAGATCTTGCGCTGATGCGCGTGTTGCCCAACATGTCTGTGATCGTCCCGGCGGACAGAAACAGCGCTCGCGAGTTGACGCTCGCGCTCGCGCAGCACGACGGGCCGTCGTATCTAAGGGTCAGCTACGCGAAGGTCGAAGATATCTATGAAGAGGAAGACTCCGATTTTCACATCGGGGGCGCCAGGTTGCTGACCGAGGGTGACGGCGTTACAATATGCGCTTGTGGTATTATGGTAACGGAGGCGCTTAAGGCGTCCTCCATCTTGGCCCAACAGGGGATCTCCACCGAGGTCCTCGACTGTTACAGCATAAAACCCTTTCCGGAGCAGATGCTGCTCGCTTCGGTGAGGAGGACGGGGTGCTGCGTGGTGGCGGAAAAACACAGCAGCATGGCGGGTCTGTATGGAGCCGTCGCGGAGTGTCTCTGCAGAAATTACAGCGTTCCCGCGCGTAGCGTGGCGGCGCAGGATCATTTCGGGCAGAGCGGTTCACCCGAGGAGCTGCGCGAGTATTACGGACTCACTTATCGAGAGATCGTGCACAATGTGATTCAGGTTTGGGCCATGCGCAGGAGGTAGAAATGGATATCCGCTTTTCTGGAGTAAGCAAAATCTTTTACCCTGACATTACGGCTCTTGAGGACGTATATTTGGAGATTCCCAAGGGCGAGTTCGTGTATCTGGTGGGCCCGACCGGATCGGGCAAAACCACGTTGCTGCGGTGCATCACGAGAGAGGTCGCTCCCACCAGAGGGCAGATTACGGTCGGTTCTTTCTCACTTCGTAAGATCAGCCGCGTCGACCTGTCCATCTTCAGGCGGGATATCGGCATTATTTTTCAGGATTTCTGCCTGCTTCCGCACCTCAACGTGTTCGAGAACGTCGCTTTCGTCCTCGAGGTGTTGGGCGTGCCCTCGCGCGAGGTGAAGGAGCGGACCGGCGAGGTCCTGGATCAGGTCAACCTCTGGCGCCGGCGTTTCCTTTATCCCCCGCAGCTCTCCGGCGGCGAACAGCAGCGCGTCGCAGTCGCGCGGGCGATCGTAAACTCCCCGTCCGTCCTTCTGGCGGATGAGCCGACGGGCAACCTCGACCTGCGCACAGCCGAGGAGATCATGCAGCTCATCATCTCGATCAACGCCCTGGGGACGACAGTTATCATGGCGACGCACAATCAGTATCTCGTCGATGCCTACAGGCAGCGTGTCGTCGGTATCAAGTACGGCCGCGTCGTGCGCGATGAAAAACGGGGGAGGTACGACATGGATGGGGAGCTTTAAATACGCCTTCCGCGATGCGGCACGCTTGATTTTCAGGCACTGGGGGCTTTCTTTTTTAACCCTGATCACGTCTATGGCCGTCTTCTATTTGATCGGTGCCAGCGTGCTCCTCGTACTCAACACCAGACATATCGTCGGCGTTCTCGAGGGAGAGCTTTCGATTCAGGCTTACCTTGCGCCGAACGTAAAATCGCAGGATATCGCGCTCTCCGTGCGCAAACTCGATCATGTGACGAAGGTAAGGATCATCACGCCGGAGATGGCCATGGATCGACTGAGGGAGCGGCTCGGTTCGCGCCAAGCGGAGGCCCTGACGCTCCTGGGCGACAATCCGCTGCCGGCCAGCCTCGAGATATGGGTTGACCGCGCGAGCAGCGTCGAGACGGTCGTTCAAAAGCTGACGCTCTTCTCCGAGCTGCAGGATGTCGTCTACGCGGGTAAGCTCGCTGACAAACTGGCGAAATTCTCGCGCTTCGCGGGCCAGTTCTCCCTCGCGCTGTTGCTGGTCGCAATCACCGCCAGCGCGGTGGTGCTCTTCAACACGATACGCATCGCGGTCTTCTCCAAGGAGGAGGAGATCGGGATCATGCTGATGGTGGGGGCTACTCCCGCCTTTGTGGCGTTGCCCTTCGTCGCGCAGGGCATCATACTGGGCGGGCTGGGGTCATTTGGGGCGAGCCTGCTGCTCGCGTTCAGCTACAACGGTATTCTCGAGCGATTGAAGGACCTGTTGCCGTTTCTGCCTTTCCTCGAGCAGGGGGTACTGATCGTTCAGCTCGGCGTCATTCTGGTGGGCGCGGGGGCCACGGTGAGCCTTATGGCCAGCCTCGTTGCGGTCGAGACTTTCACGCGGCGTGCGATGAAGCCGTTATAGGAGGGTTTTTCTTGCGACGATCAAACAAGACGACTGTCCTTTTGGCAATGCTGTTGGCGGTGATCGGCTTTTTCGCCGTCATGTCCGCGGAGGCGGCGACCACGCCCAAAGCGCAGAGCGATATTGAAAAAGCGATTCGCGACCAGGAGAAAAAACAAAAGCAAATCGAGCGACAGATCAAAGAGGCGCGCGAAAAAGAAGCGAAAGCCCGGAAGCAAGAGATCGGCTACATCAAGGAGGTCAACAAACTCGTCGGGCAAATCGGCATCACGCAGCAGAAGGTCAACATCACGACGTTGAAGCGCAACAAAATTCTGAACGACCTTGCCCTGACGCTCTCCAAGATCACGATGACCTCGGAGCGGATAGACAACGCGAGGAACCTTCTCAAGGGCAGAATGGTCGCGATCTACAAGTACGGAGGGATGACGGAGTTCAACCTCCTGATGTCGGCCCCCGGTGCGCAGGATGCGCTTGCGACTTCCTACCTACTGGGTAGAATAGCGGAGCAGGACAAGAAATTGATCAACGACCTCTCGTATCAGAAGGCGATGTTGGATCGCGCGAAGAACGAACTCGCCAGACAGAAGCAGGAGCTTGAAAAGCAGAACAAGGATCTGCTGACCCAGAAAGCCTCTCTGCAGCGCACGACGGCCGAGAGAAACAAGCTCCTCGAGAAGGCGCGCCGCGACAAAGCCCTGTTCCAGGCGGAGCAGGCCGAATTGCTGCAGGCGTCCCGGGAGCTGCAGGGCAAGATCACCGAGCTGCTCGCGGCCAAAAAGAGGCTGCAGGAGAAGAACGCGGGCGGCGCGACGCCGCTTTACTTCAAGGGAGGGCGCCTCGCGTGGCCGCTCCGCGGCGCGATCAACAGCCCGTACGGGACGAGGATACACCCGGTCTTCAAGACGAAGGCCACGCACACGGGCATCGATATCGACGGCAACAAAGGCGATCCGGTGCGCGCCGCCGCGCCGGGCGAAGTGCTCTACACCGGGTGGCTGCGCGGCTACGGCCAGGTCATCATTCTGGATCATGGCGGCAACCTCACCACGGTCTACGCTCACCTCTCCGGAATCAATACGAGCGAGGGCACCAAGGTTGCGGCGGGCGACATCATCGGCAGGGTCGGCTCCACTGGCGTCGCTACAGGCAACCACCTGCACTTCGAGGTGCGCGTGAACGGAAATACGACGGACCCGATGCGGTATCTGCAGTAATAAATAGCAATTTCTAAAAAATAAGACCAAGGTAGAGGCGATTGTAAATGTGGAGAAGAACGAGAGACATATTGATGGGCATCCTGATCGGAGGGCTGCTCGTCACTGGAATTATTGCAGCGGGTGCGGCGGACGGGACCAGCGAATGGTCGCGCCTGTTGCCATTTTCGCAACAGAACCTGATGGTCATGAAACAGGCCCGCTCCATACTGGAGATGTATCACGTCGACGGCGAGAAGGGCCCCGGCGAGAAGAAATTTTTTTTCGGATCCCTCAAGGGCATGGTGGAGGCCGTCGACGATCCGTACACGCGGTTCGTGGAGCCGGAACAGCTGAAGGAAGAGAACATGGAGATGGAGGGCGAGTACGGCGGCCTCGGCATGTACATCGGGCAGCGCGATGGAAAGATCCTGGTCATCAGCCCGATCGAGAGCACGCCGGCCGACAGGGCGGGCATCAAGCCGATGGACGAGATCGTGAAGGTGGGCGACAAGGTGGTTGTCGGCATGGATCAGAACGAGGTCGTGAAGATGCTCCGCGGGCCGGCGAAGACGTCCGTGACGGTCTGGATCCGCAGGTCGGGCGCTAACGAACTTAAGTCCTTCAAGCTCACGCGCGAGGTCATCAACGTCAAGACCGTGCGTCTCGAGATGATCGACAAATTCGCCTACGTTCGCCTCAACAACTTCCATTACAAAACGGCGACAGAGCTGGCGGATGCCCTGGCCGAGGCGAAGGCGAAAAAGGCGACGGGGATCATTCTGGATATGCGCAACAATCCGGGAGGCCTTCTCAATGTCGCAGTGGACGTCGCGTCGCAGTTCCTCGACGGGGGGCTGGTCGTGAGCATGAAGGGGCGCGTCAGCCGTTTCGACGATTCGCTGAATGCGGCGACAGGCAAGGCGACCAATCTTCCCCTCGTAGTCCTCGTCAACGAAGGCAGCGCCAGCGCCTCGGAGATCGTGGCGGGCGCGATCCAGGACCGCGACCGTGGTCCGCTCGTGGGGATGAAGACGTTCGGCAAAGGCTCGGTGCAGTCCCTCTTCAACCTGCCGGACAACGCGGGGATGTACGTCACGATCGCCCGCTATGCGACCCCCTCGGGGAAGGTCATCGACCACAAGGGACTCGCGCCGGACTATAAGGTAGAGGGCGGTCCGATGACGGATAAAACGAAGGACAAACAGCTTCAAAAAGCGATCGGCGTCCTCAAGAACGTCGTCATTCCGGGCAAAAAGAAGGGTTGATGCGCAAAAAACCACAAAGATCGGGAGGCAGGTGATCGCCCATCGGACGTCATGACCGGCATGCGAAAAAAAACGACTGGGGAAGGACTCTCCTCTATCTACTGGTTGTTGCCGTCGTCTGCGCATCGTTGATCGGCGCGGGCAGCCGTTATCTGTTGCCCCTCTGGCAGGCGCGCCATCTCCGGACGGAGCAGGATCGCAAGGCCGCCAGCGAGGACCTGAGGAGCAAAGATGTGGCGAAGTCCTCGGAGGACGTGGTGCGCTCTCCCGAGATTGCGCCGGTCGTCTCGGAGGAACCTCGCACCGGTCTCGCGAACATCGCGATTGTGATGGACGACTGCGGCCCCAGCATCGAGCTTGCGAGAAAAGCCCTGTCGCTCAAATTGCAGATCACATGGTCCATTCTTCCCCATCAGACGTACAGCAAGCAGATCGCCAAGATGTTGCGCGACGCGCGCGTTCCTTTTCTGGTTCATGTGCCGATGCAGGCTCAGGTGGATCCGGACGGCAAGGCTGGGGAGAAGGGCATGTATTACATCGGCGTCGGAATGAGCGACGCCGCGGTGACGAAGGCCCTGTCCTCTCTGATCGACCTGCTCCCAGGCGCTTATGGGATCAACAACCATCGAGGATCCCGCGCGACCGAGGACGAGAAGACGATGAAGGCAGTGATGGACGAACTTGCCAGGCGTAAACTGTTTTTTCTGGACAGCAACACGTCTACGAAGACGGTGGCGTATGAGGTGGCAAAGGCAAAGGGCCTGCGAACGCTGAAAAACGGGCATTTCCTGGACAACGAGCAGGATCGCAAAAAAATAGAAGCAGAGATGAAGGCTACGATCGAAACGGCAAAAAAACGAGGCGACACGATTGTCATCTGTCATCTGAGGCCGGAGACGCTGGCCTTTTTGGAGAATTTGGCAAAGTGGGATCTTACTTCCATGGGCGTGCGTCTCGTTACGCTGCCGCAGTTGATCGATCTGCAGAGCAATTCCGGGAGGTAAGAGCGATGAAAAATCAAGTGCAGGTGCTCATCGGGGCGCAGTGGGGCGACGAGGGCAAGGGGCGCGTCGTGGACGTGTTGGCGAAGGATATCGACGTCGTCGTCCGCTATCAGGGCGGCGCGAACGCGGGACATACCGTCGTCGTCGGCGGGGAGAAGCACATCTTCCACCTGTTGCCGTCGGGGATGCTGTACCCGAATTGTACATGCGTCGTCGGCAACGGCGTCGTGGTGGATCCGGACCAGTTGAAAAAAGAGCTGGAAGAGTTGGACAGGAGCCCTCATAAGACCGACGCGAAACTTGTCGTCAGCTATGCCGCCCATATCGTGATGCCGTACCACAAAGCACTGGACGCACTCGGAGAGCGCGCGCGCAACAAGAGCGCCGTCGGCGCGCCGATCGGGACGACCGGCAAGGGGATCGGACCCTGCTATGTGGACAAATACAACAGACTCGGGATTCGCGCGGAGGATCTGACGTCGCCGAAGATCCTGGAGCAGAAGCTGCGCTTGAACCTGGAGGAGAAGAATCCGCTCATCGAGAAGGTGTACGGCGAAAAGCCGTTCGGCTTCGACGAGCTTTATCAGCTGGCGTTGGAGTGGGGGCGATTTCTCAAACCGTATCTTGCCGACTCGACGCTCGCGATCGACGAGGCCTACAGGGCGGGGATGGGCATCCTCTTCGAGGGGGCGCAGGGTACGTTGCTCGACATCGACCATGGGACGTATCCGTTCGTTACGAGCTCCAGCTGCGTCGCCGGCGGCTCCAGCATTGGCGGGGCGATCGGCCCCGGCCGCGTGAACAGGGTGATCGGGGTCGCGAAGGCCTATTGCACGCGCGTGGGAGAGGGGCCCTTTCCGACCGAGGATCACGGCGAGATCGGAGAGCGGCTGCGCACAGGCGGAGCGGAGTTCGGAGCCACCACCGGCCGGCCTCGGCGTTGCGGCTGGCTCGACCTCGTGGCGTTGAATTACGCGGTCAAGGTCAATGGTCTCGACGTGATCGCGCTGACGAAGCTCGACGTGCTTTCCGGGCTGGACGAGCTGAAGATTTGTACGGCGTACCGCATCGACGGCAGGGAGTACTCGGTCTTTCCGAACTCGACCGCGATGATCGAAAACGCGACACCCGTCTACGGGGATTTTCCCGTGTGGAAGAGCGACATCAAAGACTGTCGCAACTTCAACGATCTGCCGCCCGAAGCGCGCGACTATGTCCGCTTTATCGAGGAGTTTTCGGGCGTC
Source organism: Synergistaceae bacterium (assembly GCA_031549185.1). Lineage (GTDB taxonomy): Bacteria > Synergistota > Synergistia > Synergistales > Synergistaceae > JAVBQG01. The sequence goes on from JAVBQG010000011.1 coordinate 100,587, forward strand.
CGGGTCGGTCTTATCGGCGTCGGGCCGGGGCGCGAGGGCACGATTTTCAGGGATTTTTAAGGCTCTGCCGTTTCTTCCGAGATGCAGATCGCCGATATCGATTTTTGCGAGCCGAAGGATCTGGGGGCGCTTTACGCGATTGAAACGGCGTGCTTCGAGTCGCCGTGGGAGCAACGCCTTTTGGAGAACGATCTGGCGAATCCGGGGCGCATAATCTATCTGAAGGCCCTTTTCAGAGACAGGATCGTCGGTTATGGGGCGGTTGCGCGCGAGGAGCAGGTGATCCACCTCCTCAACCTGGCCGTTCTGGAGGAGTTCCGCAGGCAGGGTGTGGCCTCGCAGTTGATGATCGCCTTCGGGGAAATCGGCGTCGAATGGAACTGCAAACGGATGAGGCTCGAAGTGCGCTCGTCGAACAGGGGTGCGCGCGATTTCTATTCGAGGCTCGGTTTCAGCTACAAAACCCGTCTCCGCGGCTACTATGCGGACGGCGAGGACGCGCTCGTCCTCGTGGCCCGTCTACCCATCGTCATAACATAGCGGAAATCGCCGGTTTCACATTGTTCTTCGGGCTTCTGACGATAAATCGTTTTCCGGAGGTGTCGACATGTCCGAACGAATCACGGTCGTGCAGGGAGATATCACACGCGAGCAGGTTGACGCGATCGTCAACGCGGCGAACGAGTCGCTGCTGGGCGGAGGAGGCGTGGACGGTGCGATTCACAGGGCCGCGGGGCCGGAGTTGCTCGCAGAGTGCCGTACGCTGGGCGGATGCGCGACTGGCGACGCGAAGGTCACAAAAGGCTATAAGTTGCCCGCGAAGTGGGTGATCCACACGGTGGGCCCCATCTGGCACGGGGGAAAATCCGGCGAGGCGGAGCTGCTCTCTTCCGCCTACAGACGCTCCCTCGAGGAGGCGTCCAAGCTCGGCGTGAAAACGGTCGCCTTTCCCGCTATCTCGACCGGGGTATATTCCTATCCCCCGGAGGAGGCGGCGCGAATCGCGGTGAGGACCATTCGCCGTTTTCTGATGGAAGCGGGCGAAGGGGATGTCATCGAGGAGGTTCGCTTGGTCTGCTTTTCGGCGGGGTCCGCGGATTTGCACAGGGCCGCGCTGAAGGAGATGTGACGCCTTGATCAATCTCTCGAAGTTGTTGCGCGGCGATGCCGCCTCCTTCCCGGGGGATCGACTGCGGTATGGCGAGCGGGGCTTCGGTTGTCCCGTGGTGGTGTGGCATCTTACGGGTGAGTGCAACCTGAAATGCAGGCACTGTTATGCGGCCGCGCCGGATGTGGACGGGATGTCCTTGCCGGATGTGGCCCTTTTTCTCGCGCACCTTTCGGCTATACGGCCCCCCGCCCTGCTCTTTTCGGGCGGGGAACCTCTCAAACACCCGCGTTTTTTCGAATACCTGGTCCGCGCGCGCGCGCATGAGTTGAACGTGGCTATCTCGACCAACGGGACGCTCGTCGACCGTGCCGCGGCGGAGAGAATCTTCGCTGCCGGAGCATCGTACGTCGGCGTCAGCCTCGATGGAGTGGGCGCTGCCCACGACGGGTTTCGGGGCGAGAAGGGCGCCTTCGAGGCGGCGACCGCCGGGATCGATAACCTTCTCTCGGCGGGATGCCGGGTCGGCCTTCGCGTGACGCTTGCGCGCCCGGTCCTGTCGCAATTGCAGGACATCTTCGCCCTGACGGAGAAACTTGGCGTGGGGCGCATTTGTTTCTACCACTTCATGCCCTCCGGGAGAGGGGCGGAGGACGCGACGCTGATGCCGCCGCGAGAGGAGGAACGCAGGGCCCTGCTCGAGATCCTCGATTGGACGGATCGGGTTACCGCAAAAAAAGACGACCCGATCGAGATCCTCACCGTGGGCGATGCTTCGGATGGCCCGTTCCTGTACAAACACCTCGCGCAGTCGAAACGCGCGAAGGCGTCTCGCGCACTTGCCCTTCTGAAAAAGGCGGCATTGAGGAGAATCGGGGCGGGCATAGCCTCCGTGCGCTGGGACGGCGCGCTCTTCAGCGATCAGTTTTCGTGGGGCGAACGAATCGGGAGCTGGCGGGACCTTCCGACCAAGCAATCCAGGGGACGGAACGTCGCCTGCCTCGAGTGTCGATGGATGGACTATTGTGCCGGCAGCCTGCGCATGGACAAAGGGCATGGGTGTATGTTGGACGAAGAGGAGCGCCGTGGAGAGACCGTCGGTTGAGCTTTTAAGATCGATGGGCGCCGCACTGGAGCGCGGTCTGCCGCTCGTCGATACGCCTTTTGCCGCCGTCGCGCGCGAACTCGGGGTCAGCGAGGCCGAGGCGATCGAGGCGACGAGAGCCCTTTTGTCCGGCGGTCTTTTGCGCCACCTCGGCGCTTTTGTGGACTTCAGGCCGCTCGGCTTCGTCGGGTATCTCTTTGGCGCGCAGGTTTCCGATGATGGCTGCGAGGAAACCGTCGCCTGGATTTCGAGTAGGGAATATATAACGCATATCTACGAACGCCTGTCGCCGGTCAACCTCTGGTTTACCGCGATTCTCTCAGGCGACGGGGCCGCTTTTCGATTGAGCGGCGGCCTCCGTGAGCGGGGGTGCCCGCACGTTGCGCTCGCCACCGTGCGGCGGATCAAGCTGGAGCCGTCCTTCGCGCAGCGGGAAGGACGCTGGGCGACGGCGAAGCGACCGTGCAGCGACGCTTCCTCGAAGCAGGAGGCGGGTTCGCAAGTTGTTCTCTCTCCACAGCAGCGAGGGGTGCTTCTTATTGCGCAGGCAACCTTTCCCGTGGAGAGCCGCCCTTTTGCGCGGATCGGCTCGGATCTCGGTGCTTCGGAGGAGGACGTTCTGGCGCGTTTGCGCGAGCTCGCCTCTTGCGGGGTGTTGCGGCGAATCGGCGCGTCCCTTCATCATGTGAGGTCTGGGTTTACCTCCAACAGCCTAGTCGCCTGGAATTTGCGCGAGAGACCGGAGGCGGAGGTCCTGGAGGCCGCGTCTCAAGTCGCCGGAAACGACTGGCTCAGCCACTGCTATCTTCGGAGAACGCTGGTCGATACTTTGGAGTTCGATTGGGGGTATAATCTCTATACGATGATACACGCGCGCTCGGACAGTGAGTTGCGCGAGCGGGAGGGGATTCTCTCGTCTACTCTGCGGGGGCACTCGTTCGTATCGATGAAGACGAAACGCGAATGGAAGAAGACGCCATATCGAATTGGAAGGGCATAAAAAAACCGGGGAGGCAGCGCTATGAATCGACCGATGCGCAACAAAAAAAAGGAGATAACCGACATCAAGTGGATGGAGGGCATCCTGAGAAAGGGACAGGTGATCTACCTGGGGCTCGCGACGCCCGACGGAAAGCCCTACGTAATCCCGATGGGTTACGGCTACGGGGACGGCGCGATCTATATCCACGGCGCGCGCGCCGGTTTGAAGAACGAGATGATCGCCGGCAACCCATGCGTCTCCTTCAACGTGTCGCTGGACGTCGAACTGGTGTCTGACGAGGTCGGCTCGGAGTTCACCATGAAGTACAAGAGCGTGAGCGGCTACGGCAAGGCGCGCGAGCTCACGGAGCTCGACGAGAAGAACAGGGCGCTGCAGATTCTGATGAACCAGTACGACGGTCCGCATACCGACCTGACGGACAAGAACAGGGACTCCGTCTGGGTCGTACGCATCGATGTCGAGCACATGAGCGGAAAGATCAGCGGATACCCGAAACCCGGGGAGAATTGACGGGTCGATGGAGATCGTCCGTTACGAAGGGAGGGAGAGCGTCGACGCCGCGCTCGCGGGAGGTGAGCCATTGCTGGCTGTCGTTTCCTTCGACGGGAAAAAGGCGATCGTGGGGCATATCGACGAGTGTATGGAGCACCATATCCTGCTGAGCAAGGCGGGTTTTCCGTCCACCGATATCGACCGGTACTTTCGGATCGTCTTCGATCGCGAGGGAGCCGATTGGACGTTCGTCTGTCCGCCCGATTACCGGGGCATCGGCGATAAAACGCGTCGCATCGCGCAATTTTACAGGGACGGTTTTGCCGTTATCTCCGATTTTCTCGCACAGATGGGGTATCTTGTCGACATCAAAATCCCAAAACGTTACCAGCGTCACATCAAGTCGATGGGGCAGGAGGCGAGAGAGGCAAAGTAAGCGTCAAAACCGGCTTGCCCGCCTGTTGACCGAACGCCAGACCTTTGACCGCAATTTGGCATCAATCGCACAGAAGCGACAGCACTTCGTTCTCGTCCGCGCCCGCGAAACAGCGGTCGAGCGGGAGGGGGCGAAGTGCTTTTCGTATGTCCTCCGCCTTGTAGGCAAGCCCGGTCAGCGCTTTTTCTACGTCCTCCGTGCCTGCTCCGAAAAAATCGCCGAAGAAGCGGCAATTCGCGATAACGCCGTTCTGCACGTCGAACAGCGCCTCGACGCTGCCCCAGGAGAAGCGCCTCTTTTTGCGTTCCGTGAAGGCCGGGGATTTCCCCCAATTCCACTCCCAGGTTCGGTATTTCTCCTCCGCCAGGCGGTCTACCTCGCGCAATTCCTCCGGTGAAAGCGTCTCCTCCGGAAGGTCGAGGCAGGCCCGAATCCGTTCGCGAAATTCGGACATCGACATCGGAGCCGATAGCAGCTCTTTTATGTTCGCGACGCGGCTGCGGACGGAGGGGAGGGCCTTGGATTCGAACTTCGCCGGGTCCGCGGTGAGGACTTGCCCCAGGAGGTCGAGGTCGACGTCGAAGAGCAGGGTCCCGTGGTGCAGGACGGCGGCCTTGCTCGCGTGTTGCGCCGTTCCGGATATTTTTTTGCCTTCGCAGGTCGTCGCGATATCGTTGCGCCCGCCGCACGCCACGGATACGCCCACCCCTGCCAGCGCCGCCACGATGGTTTCCCCGAAGCGCGCGAAATCGTGGGATTCACCCTCACGCCGGGGGACGACGAAGGTATAGTTCAGGTTTCCGAGGTCCTGATAGACCGCCCCTCCGCCTGTGATCCTCCGCACCAGCGCGATGCCGCGCGCCTCGATCAGGGAGACGTCGACCTCCGCACGCGCGTTCTGATAACGTCCCACGATGACCGCCGGGGAGTTGTTCCAGAGAGAGGCGAAAGCTCTGCCCTCTCGCTCCGCCTTGCGAAAGAGGACCTCCTCGTAAGCGAGGTTGTAGCAGGGGTCGTACGAGCTGCTGTCTATGAAATGCATCCGTATCCGTCCCTCACGCTCAATATATGTAGCGTCCTTCGCCCTCCGCGTCGATCGAGAGCGTGACGTCGAAGGGCGTCCTGCCGTCCCGTATCAGCGGGAAGAGGGCTGCATAGCTGGGGTGAATGTCCTTCAACTCCGCGCTCGTCGCGAAATCGACCCATTCGAGCGCGCCCTCCTCGCTCGCGCACAAGTCCCCCTCGCAGTCGGTCGTCGTAAAATAGATCGAGAGATACTCGACCTCGTCGCCCTCTTGGACGACGTGCAACAGGCCGGCGAAGCGTGGGTTTTTGACGGTCAACCCCGTCTCCTCACGCATCTCCCGCACACACGCCTCGCGCATCGATTCGCCTCGCTGCTTTCTGCCGCCGGGGATCGTGCGCGCGCCCTTGTACGGTTCTTTGCCGCGCGTGATGAGCAGAATCCTGTCGTCTCTAATCAGGAAACAGAAGGCAATGGCTGCGGTGTAGACGCAATCCTCCCAGAAACTCTTCATGACAGTCGCCTCCTCACGGGATGTATACGAATCGCCCTTCCGTAGATATCGAGCGCAGCCTCTCTGAACGCTCCGCTCTCGGTCGGATATGCGTGCACAGTCGCGATGATCTCGTCGATCGTCCCTAATCTTTCGCACCCGGTCGGCGGAGGGGCTTTTTCTGCTTGTTGTAGTGCTCCCGGAGGGCCAGCACGGCGGAATAGTTTTCGTACTTGACGGCCAAGTCGAGAGCGGTCTTACCGTCCGCGTTGCGCAGGGACAGAAGACTGCCCGCCCTGATAAGCGCCTCTAAGACGCGCGGGTTTTTGTTATTGATGGCGGCGTACATCAGAGGGGTATAACCCTCGTCGTCGGGCTGATTGACGTTCGCGCCGGCCGCGATGAGTGCCTGGCAGACATATGCGTCCGGGTTGTTTCCGGCGGCGTATATCAGCGGAGTGAGGCCCATGATGTCCGAAGTGTTCACCTCGGCGCCTGCATTCAGGAGAACGACGACCGCTTCGAGGGTGTTGGAGATAGAGGCTGCCATCAGGGGCGTGAAGTTCTCCTCGTCCCTGTCATAGACGCTCGCGCCGTTCGCGAGTGCCCATTCGATCTCCTGAGGGGTTCCATTCTCGCAGATGTCGAGAAACGGACGGTCCTCCGTCGTCGGAGGTGTCGCAAATGCCGAAAGGGGGAGCGCTACCAGAAACAACAGGCAGAAAAGAAGCGGGATGATCCTCCGCCTGGTCATGGGCGGTGCGCCATCAGGCTTCCTCCTCATCTCTTTTGAGCGCGTTTTCCGGGAGCGTGACGATCTCCCCGTTCTGTTCCCCTTGGTACCAGCCGCCTGGCGAATAAGAGGTCGGTTCTTCGGCGGTGGGGACATCGTCGCGATTTTTCCCCGTGTGTGTATCGAACGTATAGGTCCTGTAGACCGTACCGGGAATCATGCCGAAGCGGGCAAGCAACATGAAGACCGCGATCGCGCAGATCAAAAAAAGAACGAAGCCAAGTATAAGCGGCAGAAAGAAGACCAGAATGGCAAGAATGGCAGCGAGAATCAAAAGTCCGCGCAAGAGAACACCCCCATCGATGAATTTTACCTGATTATCGACAATTGTAGCAGGGCTTTGGGCCTTTGGCATGAGTTAAAAACACAAAAATAATCCCCCGCAAAATGCAGGGGATAAAAAATGAAGGGCGTTCAGCCGTGTGAATCGGCTCCGTTGCCCTCAACGGATAGGGTTGAGTGGCACTACTATAGCGCTCCGCCGTCGGAGTGTCAATGCCGTATTACAAGAAATGAAAGTACAAAATGTAACTTTTTCAGGATGCCAGCAACGCGCTCTGTAAAACGGCGAGTCCGCTGCCGAGTCGAGCCTCATGTCCGCACTGTACGGATGCGCGTTCGATGGACGCGATCAGAGACACCAGGGTATGCGCGTCGATGTTGCCCATGTGTCCGATTCGGAAGCCCTTGCCCGCAAAATCCCCCAGGCAGCCGGCGATGTGCGCGCCCTCTTTGTAGACCGTGTCGCGGAACTGCGCGTCGTTTATTTTGCTGCCCTCCGGGTAGAGGAAGACGGAGACCGTGGGTGAGGCAACCTCGAGGTCCGCGCCGTAGACGAAGCCGAGCGCCTTGAGGGACTCGCGGATGGCGTCCGCGTAGTGCCTGTGGCGGCGGAACCGGGCTTCCAGGCCCTCTTCCTCGATAATGCGCACCGCCTCAGCCAGCGCCCAGATCAAATTGACGGAGGGCGTGCCCCAGTATTTCATGGTGTCCTTCATGACGGGGATCCACTTCACGAAGTCCACGTAGGACTCGGGGATGGGGGGAAGGCTCTGGCGTTTGGCGATCGCCCGCTCGCTCGCCCAGACGATGCCCAGTCCCGGCGCAATGCCGAACGCCTTCTGCGAGCAGGTCAGCATGATATCGATGCCCCAGTCCATGTACGACTCCGCGCCAGCTGTGCTCGCGACGCCGTCGACGACCAGCATTACGTCGGGGTGCTTTTCCTTCAGCATGCGTGTCAGACCGCGCAGGGGCAGTTCGGCGCCCGTCGACGTCTCGACGTGCGTCGCCACGAGCACGTCGAATTTTTTCTCGGAGAGCTTGCGATCGATCTCCTCAACCGTCACGGATTTCCCCCAGGGCGCCTGTATCGTATCGAGCTCGAAACCCTTGCGGGCGCAGATATCGATGTATCTGTCGCCGAAGTAGCCGTTCGAGCAGACCAGGACACGGTCGCCTTTCTGGGTGATATTCGCCACGCCCATCTCCATCGCCATCGTTCCGGAGCCGGCAACGCCACAGACAATGCCGTCCCACCGCCAGCGTCGCGTCAAGCTGGCAATCAACGCGGTGAGGTCGCCCCCGACGCGGGGAGCGGGGAACGAAGTCGTCTCGCGCGCCAGCTGATCCTGACTACGGCGCGCCACGGGGGT
>JAVBQG010000055.1:0-33458 GCA_031549185.1 Synergistaceae bacterium
CAGTTCGTCAGGGGTATTCATGAACTAAAACCTCCCAAAGGCTTGAAAAAACGGATCTATATGCCCATTCCTTTCGGAAGTTTATCAGGGGGATTATGAAATATCCAGGTTTTAACAGCTACACCTGACGAATGTGGGATAATACTCGCGACCGTGAGTTACGGCGCATGAACAGCAAAGGAGATGATTCCCCATGACTGCGACGAAAACCGCCGCAAGAGAAGATCTCTGTCGTCGCATCCGCGATCTGTCGAACGCGGACGCCGCCCAAGTGATCGATTTCATCGACAGCCTGGCCTGTCCGCCGGAGTACCGAGACCACATCCCCAACGCGGAGACCGAGGCTGCACTCAGGGAGGCGGAGGATCTGGAGGGCCTGACAACCTGTACGGACTTGCAGGACATGTTGAAAAAGTGCGGTATTAAATGATGCAGCAACTCAAGCTGACCTCGGCCTACAAAAAAGACCTGTGGTTGGTTCACACAAGAGGATACGACATCGAAAACGATCTGCTGCCGCTCCTGAGACTCTTTTGCAGAACGGCCAATCCCTTCCGCCGCGGTGCAAAGACCACCCCCTCAAGGGCGAGTGGCGCGGGTATCGAGAGTTTCATGTTGCCTCGGACTGGCTCGTGATCTATCGAATCGCTGAAAATCTTTTGGTTCTCGCGCGCACCGGTACCCACGCAGACCTGTTCAACCGATAATAATCGAACCGACAACATCTTCACAACCCAATCACCCGAACGACGACTTCCCCCGCCATACCCACGCGATACGCAGCGTATGCGATTCGGTTGTTGACTTTCGCCAGCGCCGCGCGATATACGCAACCCTAGACGCTCCGATATAGTAGAATACAAATCGATCGTACCGCTTTTCGACGTCACACCGCGAGAGTGGGGAGACTGCCTTGTTCGTCTATAATCTGGAAACGCAACGAAAGGAATCCGATCTCTCCTCGTACAACGGCGAGGAGGGCGTATTTATTCTGGCGGGGTTTTCGGATTTCGAGGAGATCGAAAACCGGTTGGGCCTCGATCTGCAAGCACACACCCGTTTCGAATCCGACGAACACCGGGATTTCGTCAGCTTTGTCTTTTTCGAGCTGATGGACAAGGCCCTCGTCTTCGAAAAAACCGACATCTACCACGGGAAAAATTTTCTCTTGATCCTCATAGAAGACACGAACGATCTTCACAGGCAGATCCTCGACGATTTAAAAATCGGACACGTCCCGATTTCGAGTGGAGAGAACAACCTGGCGCGGCTTTATCACCACTTTTTCAGCAACGCCCTCTCCAAAATGTTCGACGCCCTCTATCGCTACGAGGAAGCGGTAACCGACCTGGAGGGCCAGATCCTCGCCAGCGCGAGCAAGGAATATTTTAAAAAAATCGTGGAGCTGAGAGGCATCGTGTTCAAAATCAAGAAGCACCTGCGCTTTCTCCTCCACACGGGGGATCAATTCGTGGAGAACGAAAGCGGGCTGATCCCGCAGAAACTTGTGAAAAACTTCAAGAACCTGGATTTCAGGATGAACCGGCTCTTCGAGTTCTCCGAGGAACTCTGCGAGATGACCGAGCGGACGCTGGATCTGTACAACTCCGCAATCACCTCGCGGACGAACAATCTGATCAACAAGCTGACGATCTTCACGGTCTTCGGCATGTGCCCCACGATCATCTCGGGCATATACGGCATGAACTTCGTCAATATGCCGGGACTGCGCAATCAATACGGCTACTACATCGCCCTGGGCGCCATCGGGCTGAGCGTGAGCGCGATGTATTACGTGCTCAGGAGAATCAAGCTGCTGTAGAATCGAAAAAATTTTTCGACGGGAGTGACTGTCGTGTCAAAAAATGTAGGCCATTTCGACAGGGAGGGGCTTCCCTGCGTGAAGTGCGGGTTTACGACGCACGAGCGCTACGCGACTTTCTGCCAGAACTGCGGCACCAAACTGGAGGGCAACTTCTGCAGCAATCCCGAATGTACGCGCTGCCTGGATCGCGATCCCGAGACGAAGGACGAGTCGATCCTCGACAAAGACACCGGCTTCGTCTTCGCCTGCGCGGGCAACGCCCTCTACTGCCCCGACTGCGGCAGCAAGACCAACCTGCACGCCCAGGGCGTGCTGAAACCTGTAATCAGCAACCGCGAAAAGGAGACAGGATCATGCAGTACGACTTTGCAAGCGTAGTGAACAGACACGGACAATCTTCGGAAAAGTGGGCCATGATGAAGAGGCGAATCCCCGACATAGACGAGAGCATCGTCCCTTTCTCCGTCGCCGACATGGAGCTGAAGAACCCGCCCGAGATCATCGACGGGCTGATCGGCTACCTCTCGCACGACGCCATCCTCGGCTACACCGTGCCGTATGACGCGTATTACGACGCCGTGACCGGCTGGATGGCGCGCCGCCACAACTGGGGGATCGAAAAAGACTGGATCTCCGTCTCGAACGGCATCATCCCCGCCCTGTACGATCTCGTCAAGGCCTTTGCCGGGGAGGGCGAGGGCGTGATCCTCCTCTCGCCCTCCTACTACCCCTTTTACAGCGCCATCGAGCGGAATCGCCGCCGCGTGGTCGATTGCCCCCTGATCGACACCGGCGAAACGTACGAGATCGACTTCGACCTGCTCGAAGAGCTGGCGGGCGACCCGAATTCGAAACTGCTGATCTTCTGCAGCCCCCACAACCCCGTCGGGCGCGTGTGGCGCAGGGACGAGCTGGAGCGCGTCGGCGAGACCTGCATCCGGCACGGCCTGACGATCGTCTCCGACGAGATCCACAACGACCTCGTCATGCCCGGCTACACCCACACCGTGATGGCGAACGTCGCGGAGGAGCTGGCCGACCGCGTGATCACCTGCACCGCGCCGAGCAAGACCTTCAACCTCGCGGGGATGCAGACGGCCAACATCGTGATCAAGAACCCGGCGCTGCGCGACGCCTACCGCGAGGAGCAGGCGCGCTCCGGCTTCGATTGCCTGAACGCGCTGGGTTTCCGTGCCTGCGAGCTGGCCTACACGAAGTGCGAGGCGTGGCTCGACCAGCTGATCCTGTTGATCGACCACAACAAAAAGGTATTGACCGAGTTCATGACCGGACATCTGCCGGAGGTCAAGGTCTATCCGCTGGAGGGGACGTACCTCGTCTGGATGGATTTCCGCCCCCTCGACATGTCCGCCGAGGAACTGGAGACGTTCATGATCGAAAAAGCGCAGGTGTTCTTCGACGAGGGCTACATCTTCGGCAAAGCGGGCGCGGGGTTCGAGCGCATGAACATCGCCTGCCCGACGGAGGTCATGCTGGACGGCCTGAAACGCATCGTGACCGCGCTGTATGCGGGGCGATAATACGAGGGGGTGTCTTCCGTGAGATCGCTCTTCCTGGCACACGGCTCGCCGATGAACGCGCTCGCCACCAACGGCTACACGCGCTTTTTGAACGCGTTCGGCGAGAGCCTGAACGCGGACGCGATCGTCATTATCTCCGCGCACTGGGAGAGCGAGAGGTTGACGCTGACCAGACGCGATGGCGCCTACGATATGATCTACGACTTCTTCGGCTTTCCGCCGGCACTGTCCGAGGTCGTCTACCCCGCACGCGGCTCGGCGAAGGTGGCCGACCGGGTGCGGGCATGCCTGAACGGCGCGGGGATCGACTGCGCGGTCGACGCGCGGCGCGGCATCGACCACGGATCGTGGACGCTGCTCGTACATCTCCTGCCGAAAGCAAACGTGCCCGTCGTGCACCTGTCGCTCGACGCAAGCCTCCCCGCCGCGAAACAGATCGCGATCGGACGAGCACTGAGGGGCCTCGGATCGGAGAACGTAGCGGTAATCGGCAGTGGCGTCACGGTCCACAACCTTCATGCGCTGGACTGGGAGAAGAGCTTCGGCGACCCGGTCGATCCCTGGGCGGTCGAATTCGACGACTGGCTGCTCGCAAACTCGTCGCTCGATTCGTCCGGCGCGCTGGAGCATTACCTGGAGGTCGCCCCGCACGCGCGCGCCGCTGCCCCGACGCTCGAGCACTTCGTGCCCTACCTGATCGCCCGCGGCGCGGGCGCTTCGAGGGAGGCGACGCTGCTCCACCGCTCGTACGAGATGGGAAACCTCAGCTACCTGGCGGTGGAGTTTCAGTAGGGGCGACTGCCACGGCCACCCGAGGTTGATGCGAAATCGGAGTCAGCCGGACACAGGCGTGTCGACTTTCTCCAAACCGAGATATCCGGCAAATCGGGCTAGTGCGCCTTCGATCTGCCGGATTTTTTTCTGCCTCCCCCTCATGCTTTTGTGTTCGTCCTCCCACCAGATATTTTTGACGACCAGCGTGCGAGTTGTTTTCTCCTGCGCCAGCTCGATGCGGCCGGTGAAGCAGTCGCCCTGCAGGAGCGGCAGCACGTAGTAGCCGTATTTTCTCTGCGGGGCGGGCGTGTAGACCTCCCAGCGATAGTCGAAGTCGAAGAGCGCCGATATGAGCCTTCGATCCCACAGGAGGTTGTCGAGTGGGGCCAGAATGCGCGTCGCCTCGTTCGGTTCGTCGCCGGAGGCACACGCCTCGAGGAGCGGGAGATTTTCTTGCGCGACGTAGAGCGGGTACTTGAGCCCCTCCACCGCCACTTCGGCGACGGCGGCCTCCGCAAGCAGCGAGGCGAAGGCCTCTTCGCGTCGCGCGGCGTTCATGCCCTCGATCCCGAGCCAGGCGTCGCTCGGACGATTCCAGAGCGCGCCGACGCCGTTTATTCGGCGCAACGCGGACCACCTGTAAAACGCTTGGTCGGTCTCGTTCGGGTCGGGCGCCTCGTATAACCCGCGCGGCACGTACTTTCGCGCCAGTCCGTAGTATCGCCGCGTCCCCCTCTTGTGATGGACGACGAGCCGCCCCGCGTAGCACATGCACTCGAGCGCCGCCTTCGCCAGGCGCTGCGGCCCGTAGTGCCAGTCGACGCGGTCCTCCAGCGCGAAGTCGGACGAGCAGGCGCTGTTGTGCTCCTCGAGATAATCCTCGATCCGGCGTATCACATCCTCGCGCTCGCGGCACCAGGCCCCGTGCCGGTTTCTGTGCCGCGAAAAGAACGGCCAGTCGCCGACGTGGATGATCGACATATTCTTGTCCCAGATGTCGACCAGCTTGCGCTCGTCGTAGAGCAGATTGCGGATGTCGTCCTTTCGGTAGGCCATACAGCGGGATTGCAGGACGAGGTCGGGGTTCCTGCCCACGACGTCCAGCGGGTCGTACTGGATGCAGCCGACCTTGCGGACGTAATCCTGAGTATCGGCGAGCCCGCCCAGCGCGTCCTCGTCCGTGAGATGATGCCAACGAAGCAGATAACGGCGTACTTGTTGCCTCGTGACGGCGAGGGCGGGCATGTCCCGGTTATCGTCTCCGCTTCAGGCAGGCAAAACAGAGGAGCACGGGGATGATCGCGGATGCCGCACCTGCGTTGCAGCCGCCACCGCCGTTGCCATCGTCGGGAGCGGCCTCTTTCGTCAGCCAGAAGGTGCCGTTGAGGTTCCCATCGCGTTTGCCGTCGTAGAAGATCGTCACCTTGTTCCCCGCGGAGGTCGTCTTCTCCTGCCAGAGGTCGCCCCCCATCTTGTTCGAATCGGCATAGAGCGCGCTCAGGTAGATCGGCAGCGATCCCCGGTCCGCGTCGTCGATCATGATTTTATAGTCGTAGTAGTACGTCACGTCGTACGTATCCCCGTTCGTGAAGAGCGCCTTGATCGAAATGCCGTACCGCTTGAGAAAGTCCTTGTGCTCCGGCACGAAGTACGTATGCCCGCCCTCCGTCACATACCGGTCGGTCATACCACGAATGTCGGAACGCATCTTGTCGAAGGTGCCGACCCCGATGTTGTTCTCCGAGAACGAGAACGACGCCGTGAGGTAGATCGCGCCCTTTCTGGGGTTCGTCGTCACGTCGGTCGGGATGTTGAACGAGAAACCGCCATCGTCGGTGAGCTCGTACGGCTCGCCCCTGTGGCGATTCGTCGCGCCCTGCGGCGTCGTCACGAGGCTATCGACCCACGTCATATCGAGCGAGTCGAGCAGCGCGGTCACGTCGGCGGAATCGATGGTCGCAAAGGTCATGCCGGCGCGGTTTTTGCCGGAGGCGATGAGCTCGCCCGTCACGTCCGTTGCGCCCGCAGCGAGCGCGCCGAAGCAGAGGAGGGCCGAGGCCAGTAGGGTTTTTGCGGGTTTGGAAAAATGCATGATGGTCTCCTTTCAGGTTCCGATAGGGATTATGTAACAGGTGGATTATAGCAGAGGAAAGGGTCGGCCCTCTTGCGTATGAATGCGCGCGATATCCGAGGCCCGTTTTTCCTGTATAATGGCAATGAAGATTCCGACTAAAAAACAAGGAGTTTCGGTCATGAACGAACCCAGCAAACCCGTCTCTTTCTCGAAGGTACAACAGATACAGCTGGTCATGCCCCAGCACAGCAACAACGCCGACACGCTCTTCGGCGGGCAGCTCATGGCCTGGATCGACCTGGTAGGAGGCGTGGTTGCCCATCGACACTGTGGGGGACCGTGCACGACGGCCTCCGTCGATTATCTCAGCTTCGACAAACCGATCTACGTGAAAAGCCTGATCTTGCTCGAGGGATGCATCACGCACGTCGGAAATACATCGATGGAAGTCCGCGTGGATACGTATATCGAAAAGCCGGAATGCGTTTACGAAATGACCAATCGCGCGTACCTCACCTACGTTTCGCTCGACGAGAAGGGACGCCCGAAACGCGTGCCCAGGGTCGAACTGCAGACCGACGAGGAGCGCAGGGAGTGGGAGGCGGGCGTCAAACGGGAGATCCTGCGCAAACAGCGGAGGGAGCACAACAGCGAAGCCTGACAGCCAAACGCTCGGTCAGGCGCTGAGCGGAGATATCTGTAGCGAAAAGAAAACAGAGGATGCCCCTGAAAGACGGTGGCAGCGAGGCAGCCGAGGAAGTTTTCCGTGACGCCAGAGAGTTGCTGATCAGAAACGGATTCAAGCCTCAAGAGGCTCACAAGAAATTAGACGACGAGCGTTCATACACACGCAAGGAGGTTTTTCCGCACAGCCACCCAGGCAGCAGGCTTCGCGGTCTTCGGACCCGCGAGGATATGACACAAAAGGAGCTGGCGGAAAAAATCGGCGTCAGCCCGCACCACATCAGTGAAATGGAGTACGGGAAACGGCCGATCGGCAAAGAGATGGCCAAACGCCTGGTCGAAGTGCTGGGCGGGGATTATCGGGTGTTGCTGTAGCATAGAGCGATCCCAAAAATGTTTTGCAAAAAATAACGCAAGAAACTCACCGCAGCCGCCCCTTGACCCTCCCCTCCACCACGCCGCCGTGGTAGCAGATCGTCCGCTCGACGTCGAGTTTGGCCAGTTTGCGGGCCGAGCGCCGCGCTTCGTCGATGTCGATCGCGTAGTGGGGGTTGGCGATGTGCAGCCTGCCCTCCATGGCGACCAGGGCGTCGCCGGTGATCAAGGTTTTGTGTTTCGGCAGATAGATCGATATGTGTCCGGGCAGATGTCCCGGCGTGGCGATGACCTCCGCGCCGCCGCACCAGGGGAAAGTGTCTCCGTCTTTCAATATCTCATCGACCGGGGCGGGACGCACGGAGGCGAGGAGCGCCTCGAACGCTTTGGCATCGGCCTTCTCCTCCTCGCCCAACGAGTCGTAGATCTCCTCCGCCTGAACGAGGCGCAACGATTTTTTCTCGCCGCTGATGTAGGGAGCCTCTTCCTCCGACGCCATTACGCGGATGTGCGGGTACTTGTCCCGGATCTCCGCCAACGCGCCGACATGGTCGTAGTCGTGGTGCGTGACGATCACGGCGGCCAGCGAGCCGAACGAAACCCCCCGCTTCTCCGACGCCTCTTCGAGCAGGGGCAGGAAACCGGGATAGCCGCAGTCGATCAAGATTTTCTGGCCGCCCGCGCACCCGTCGTCCAGCACCACGGGGTAGATTTCGTGGCGCTCTCCCTCGAATTCGAAAGATATTTTCAAAATTTTGACCTCGCCAATCGGCGCGCAAACGTCACTCATCGATGTGTCACCTCTCGCGAACATATGTATATCATAATTCCACGTTTATTATGTCGCATTTTTGCGTTATATTATCACCAGATAAATTTTCGTCGAAAAGGGGTCTTCTTCGTGCGGATCGAGATTGCGCCGGAAATTTTTTCGACTTTTCCTGGATATGTAAGGCACGTCCTCGTCGCGGAGGACGTGGACAACGCCCGCGCGCACTCAGCGCTGGAGACCATGCTGGCCGAGGCACAAGCGGCGCTGAGAGCGGACGAATCCTTCGCCGACCTCAAAGCACACCCGCGGATCGCGTCGTGGCGCGCCGCTTTCGAAAAATTCGGCGTCAACCCCAACCAGTGTCCTCCGTCGATCGCGAACCTCGTCAAACGCGTGCGCGGAGGCAAGGACATGCCGTACGTGAACGCGCTGGTCTGCATCTTCAACATCGTCAGCATGAAGTATACGCTGCCCGCGGGTGGGGACGATCTCGACAAGGTCGCCGGAGATATACGGCTGGGACCCGCGACCGGAGAGGAAACCTACGTCCCGCTCGGCTCATCGGACAACGTAGAGCACCCCAGGCCCGGCGAGATCATATTGTACGACACGGGGAACGGCGACGTCTTCTGTCGCGCCTGGTGCTGGAAGAGCGGCGACCGCAGCCGTATCGAGGAGTCGACGAGGCGCGTGGCGATCAACGTCGATGCCATGCCCCCGGTGGGCGCGGACGAGGGCCTGAGGGCGGCGGAGGAGACGGCGGAGCTCGTGGGCCGTTTCTGCGGAGGAAATGTGACGATCCACAGGCTGACGGGTGAAAACGCAACGCTGACGACAAATCCATGGAGGTGACGCCATGTCCTGGAACTGGGCGGCATTGATGCCGCATCCACCAATCATCGTCCCGGAGGTCGGGAGAGGACGGGAGAGAGAGGCGGCCGCGACGCTTTCGGGCGTAGAGCGCCTGGTGAGCAAATTGAAGAGGGCCTATCGGCCGGACTGCCTGCTGATACTCTCCCCCCATCAGCCGTATATGCCCGGTTCCCTCTTCGTCAACGACGCCCCGCAGCTCACGGGCAGCCTCGCGTCCTTCGGCGCGCGCTCGGCCGTGTTCGACGTGGGCACGCCGCTGGACGAGCTCGACTCCCTCGTCTCGCACCTCAAATCGGCCGGGATCCCCGTCCGTACGGGCGAGGCCGCGGACCTCACGGAGGACCAGGGCTCTATGGTCCCCCTCTACTACCTCAACAAAGTATGGGCCGAGCTGCCGCCCGCGATCTTCGCCTCCCCCATCGGCCTGGACCCCGGGGTTGCGCTCAAGCTCGGCCAGGCGCTGACGAGCCTCCCCGGCAGCGGCAAGTGGGCGCTGCTCGCCAGCGGCGATCTGTCGCACCGGCTCAGGCCGGGCGCACCGGCGGGTTACAGCCCGGCGGGCGCGGAGTTCGACGAGGCCGTCGTGAAGGCGCTCGAGGCCGGGGACCCCGGCATTCTGACCAGTATTCCCTCCACGAAGATCGAGAGTGCGGGCGAATGCGGCCTGCGCTCCGTCCTAGCGCTTCTGGGCCTCTGCAAGGGGCTCGGCGCGTCGCTCGACGTGCTGTCGTACGAAGGCCCCTTCGGCGTCGGCTACTGCAACGCGCTCTGGGTCAAGTAAAGGGGTGAGCGATATGAGCACGGAAGACATCCACCCGTACGTGAAACTGGCGCGGCTCTCCGCGACGCGCCATCTCTCCGGCGACCATGCGCCGCCTGCGGGGATCGAGGTCGATTCGGACACCGACATATGGAACATCAAGCGCGCCTGCTTCGTCTCGATCAAGACCCTGCGGGGCGATCTGCGCGGCTGCATCGGCACGATTCTGCCATCCTACCCCACCATCGACCGCGAGATCGCCGAGAACGCGGTCTCGGCCTCCACGCGCGACCCGCGCTTCCCGCCGATGCGCTCCGGCGAGCTGAACGGCGTGACGTTCTCCGTCGACGTGCTGACGTTGCCGGAGCCGGTGACGGACACGGGCGAGCTCGACCCGAAGATCTGGGGCGTGATCGTCTCCAAGGGCTACCGGCGCGGCGTGCTGCTGCCGGACCTGGAGGGCGTCGATAGCGTGCGGCAGCAACTCGAGATCGCCGCGGGCAAGGCCGGCATCTACGACATGAGCGGCGTCAGGATCGAGCGCTTTCGCGTCGACCGGTATAAAGAGACTTAAAGGGACCAGCCACACTATGAAGCCCGTGAAGATCAAACCGCGCTGGTGGCGCAAGAGCGACGACGGCAGGACGGCGGACTGCGGCCTCTGCTTTCACGCGTGCCGCATCCCCGACGGCGGCGTCGGCCGGTGCGGCGCGCGCTGGCATCGATTCGGCACGCTTTCGTCGCCGTATCTCGGCCGCTTCTCCTCCGTCGCAATCGACCCGATCGAGAAAAAACCTCTCTACCACTGGCGACCGGGATCCTTCATTCTCTCGCTGGGGAGCGTGGGCTGCAACATGTACTGCCCCTTCTGTCAGAACCACGGCATCGCGCAGCCGGCGAGGGTGCCGCACCTGGAGGAGATCCCCCCGGAGGGCCTCCTCGCCTACGCCCGCAAGGCGAACACGAACGCCGTCGCCTACACCTACAACGAGCCGACGCTGCAGGCCGAGTATATCCTGGAGGCTGCGCCTCTCCTGAATGACGCGGGCATCGCGACCGTCCTGGTCACCAACGGCATGATCTCGCCGGAAGCACTGGCCGACCTGCTTCCCTGGATCGCCGCCGCCAACGTCGACGTGAAGACCTTCGACGCGGCGACATACGAGAAGATCGGCGGCTCTCTCGACGCCGCCAGGGCCACGGTCGCGCGAATGCACGCCTCGGGCGTCCACGTGGAGATCACGAACCTGGTCGTCCCCGGCATCAGCGACTCTCACGAGGATTTCGAAAAGATGGTCGACTGGATCGCCTCGCTCCCGCCGAACGGCGAAGAGATCCCCCTGCACATCTCGCGCTACTTCCCCGCCCACAAATACGCCGCCCCCGCAACCGACGTCGCCCTGATGCGCGCGTTTCAAGCCGTCGCCGAAAAAAAACTGTCGCACGTCCACCTCGGCAACGTTTGACAATATTGTCAACCTGAAAATTTTATTCAGTTGACAATCACACCGCCGCATGTTACCCTCCCCGCGTACGAAGGGGTGGTTCAAAGCGTGCTGAAGGATAAAATTCTCTCTCTGTTGATGGAAAATAAAGACGCGATCACGACGGGCGGCGAGCTGTCGAGGGAACTGGGTGTGTCGCGCACGGCGGTCTGGAAGGCAATCGGTGCGCTGAGGGACGACGGCTACGAGATCGAGTCGCTCAAAAACAGCGGCTACCGCTTCGTGAGCGCGGGCGACGTACTCTCCGAGGCCCTCATCCGCAACGACCTCCGCGCGAAATTCTTCGGAAGCCGCATCGAGATCCTGGAGACGACCTCCTCGACGAACCAGTACATCAAGGACCGGGCGGCGCATAGCGCGGCCGATCTGCCGGAGGGTTACGCCGTCCTCGCGGACGGCCAGACGAGCGGACGCGGCAGGATGAGCCGCGCCTTCGCCTCGCCGCGCGGCGAGGGCGTCTACCTGAGCCTGCTGCTCAAACCCGCCATCCCTCCCGAGGAGATCCAATTTCTCACGATCTGCGCGGCCGTCGCGGTCTCGAACGCCCTGCAAAAGGCCTGCGGCTTCGAGCCGTCGATCAAGTGGGTGAACGACATCTACTATGAGGGCAAAAAGCTCTGCGGCATCCTGACGGAGGCCGTGATCAGCGCCGAGATGGGGGCGATCGAGAGCGTCGTCGTCGGCATGGGCGTCAACACGGGGGACGTGGCGGACGACGTCAAGGGCATCGCCACGTCGACGTACGAGATAACGGGGAAGAAGGGGTATCGAAACACCATCGCGGCGGAGATCTTGAACCAGTTCGAGGAGATCTACCTCGACTTCACGCAGCGGGGCAAAAAGGGGGAGATCCTGAAAATCTACGCCGGCCGCCAGTATGTCGTCGGGAGGACCGTGATCGTCAGCGGCCCCGGCTTCGAACCGTACGAGGCCGTGCCCGCGGGGATCGACGAGGCGGGCCGGTTGATCGTGGCGATGGCCGACGGCACCGAGCTGTGCCTGAACTCCGGAGAAGTGAGCCTTAAGGTAGGGGGAGCAAAACAATGAAATTCACCACGCGCGACATCTGTCAAATCGGCGTCTTCGTCGTGACAGCGGCCGTCCTGGCCCAGATCGCCTTCCCACTGCCCTTCTCGCCCGTCCCGGTCTCCCTGGGGCTGCTGGGGACGTTCGTATCGGGGATCTTTCTGCGGCCGAAGTGCGCTTTCTTCGCCCAGATCTGCTATTTGACGCTGGGCGGCATGGGCCTGCCGATCTTCGGATACTTCACGGGCGGACTCGGCATCCTCGTCGGCCCCACCGGCGGCTACCTGCTCGCCTACCCGATCATGGCCCTGATCGTCGCAATCGCAGTCGAGACCTGCGACCGCAAGCTCACCAGCAAACCTGGCAGGAAGAAACTGGCCCCCCCCTTCATCTTCTGTTCCCTGGCGATCGCGATGCTCGCCTGCTACGCGCTGGGCACGGCGTGGCTGGCGCACCTGACGAAACTACCCGTTCCGAAGGCCCTCGCGCTCGCCGTCTACCCCTTCATCCCCCTGGACGTCCTCAAAATGGCCTTCACCGCCTTCGCCCTGCTGCCGCTGCGGGAGAGGGTGCTGCGAATGGGCGTCACGACCGTGCGACCTTGAGAGAACCGTTCGCGCGGCCTACGGCTTCCATCAATTTTCTATCGAGTGTCGCCAGCGGGAGGCCGAGTCTCAGCGCCAGTTCAAGATAACAGGCATCGTAAATCGTCATTTAGACCAGTCTAAAACTAGTATAGATAGAGAAAAAAATCAAGCGCAATCAAATCGAACAAGCCCCTCGCAAGCGTGAATCGCATGCACGAGGGGCTTGAAATCGGTTCTCGAAGCAGGCAGAACAGCCCCTACCCGCCGCCGATCAGCGGGAAGATAGAGACGTCGTCGCCGTCTTTGAGGGGGGTTTCGCCCTCCTGGATGTGGTGGATATGCCGGCCGTTGACGAGGATGTTCACGTTGCGCGAAACCTTCTCGTCGCCGCCGTCCAGGCAGAAGTCGCGAAATTTTTTCCCGTAGACGACGGACAGATCGGACATGAGTGCCAGCACCGTCTCCGGTGCCGGCACTCTCGTTATGTTCTCCTCCTTCTTGCCAGTCAGCTCGCGAATGGTCGCGAAGTATCCGACGTGGATCATGCGCCCAAGCCCAGCTCCTCCAGCTTCTTCGCGCCGGGGACGCCCTCGCTGTCCCAGCCGCGCGCCTCGTAGTAGGCGTCCAGCATCTCGGGAACGTGGCTGACCCGGCCGGAGAGCGGACCCTCCGGGATCGGCTCGCCGGTCATACGGGCGGGCAGCGCGTCGTCCTTTTTGCCGAAGCCTGCCTGGATATTGTACAACTTCTCCATGTTCCAAATGCGCTCGCCGATCCTGGCGAACTCCTCGCCCGTGTACGGCACGCCGGTCGCCGCCGCGAGCTGCGCCGCGATTTGGTCGGCGCCGAGCGCGAAGGTCACGAAGAGGCACATGCCGCACGAGTCGACGGCGGCGGTGAGGTCCTGGAAGGCCTTCACCCACGCCGGTTTCTCCGCCGTGCTCTCGGGGTCGAGCTTCTCGGGGATGCCGAGCACCTCCGGCGAGATCGTGTAGCCGCGCACGTGGCAAGCGCCGCGGTTGCTGGTGGCGTAGTTGAGGCCGATGCCCTGGATGCCGCGCGGGTCGTAGGCGGGCATCTCCTGCTTTTTGCTCGTCATCGAGACCTCGGGGTACCCGTACTTCTCGCCCAGGCGGTAGGAACCGTCCTGCAGATCCTTTCCGAAACCCTCGCCCCTGGCCATTGCCTCGATCATCGCCACCATGGCGTCGGCGTCCCCGAAGCGCAGCTCGTGCCCGCCTGTGTCTTTTGCGTCGATGACCCCCATCTCGAAGAGGTCCATCGCGGCGGCGATCGTCGAACCCGCGCCGATCGTATCGATGCCGTACTCGTTGCAGACGAAGTTGGCCTTGTTGACCGCGTCGAGATCGTCCACGCCGCAGTCGGGGCCGAACGCCCAGGCCGTCTCGTACTCCGGCCCCTCGCCCGCGCCGGCGTACTTTCCCTGGCTGTAGCTCACGCGCCCGCAGCCGACCACGCAGGCGGCGCAGCCCTTGTTGCGGTACATGCGCTCGGCGGCCAGCGTCTCGCCGCCGACCTTGTCCGCCGTGGGGAAGACCCCCTTGTGGAAGTTCCGCGTCGGCAGCGCGCCCGTCTGGTTCAGGATATTGACCAGCACGTTGGTGCCGTAGGCGGGCAGGCCGCCGCCGGTGACACCGTTGGCCGAGAGCAGCGCCCGGCTCTCCTTGACCGCCGCGAGGAACGCGTCCTTGTCCGCCACCTTTACGCCGCGCGTGCCGCGCACGACGACGCCCTTGAGCTTCTTCGAGCCCATGACTGCGCCGAGCCCGCCGCGTCCGGGGGCGCGGTGCTTGTCGTTCATGATGTTCGCCAGCAGCGCCAGGCGCTCGCCCGCCGGGCCGATGCAGGCGACCTTCGCGTCGGGGTCGGTCTCGACCAGCATCATGTCGGTCGCCTCGTGCACGTTTTTGCCCCACAGGGCCGAGGCGTCGCGCAGTTCCACGTCGCCGTTGTTGATGTAGAGATAGACGGGCTTCGCCGAGATATCCTCGAAGATGATCATGTCGTAGCCCGCGTATTTCAGCTCAGGCCCCCAGTAGCCGCCGGAGTTCGCCGCGCCAATGGTGCCCGTCAGCGGCGAGCGCGTCACGACCTGAAAGCGCCCGGTGTTGGTCCCCATCGTGCCCGTCAGCGGGCCGGTGAGGAAGATGATCTTGTTCTCGGCGGAGAAGGGGTCGACCGCCGTCGGGGTCTCTTTGATGAAGTAGTAGGTCCCCAGGCCGCGGCAGCCGAGGTAGTCCTTCGCCGCCTTCATGTCCAGCGCCTCGCGCTTGATCTCGCCGCTCTTCAGATTGACGCGCAGAATGGTTCCGTTCCAGCCGTTCATCTACTTCACCTCCGCAAGCGCCTTGCGCATCTTGTCGGTAAACGCACGCTTCTTGGCCAGGCTCTCGCTCTCCGCGGGCGGGTATTCGAGGGCCTTCGTCGGGCAGAACTCCACGCACTGCGGCGAGCCGTCGCACTGGTCGCACTTCGACGCCTTCTTCGCCATGCGGTTGTAGGCCATGTTGCCGAAAGGACAGGCCATCACGCACATGCGGCAGCCGATGCACTTGTCGGGGTTGAACTGTACGACGTCGTTCTCGTCGTCGCGCCACAAGGCCCCCGGCTTGCAGACCTTCTGGCAGGCCGGCTCCTCGCACTGGAAGCACGTCATCGGCACGTTGGCCCCCGCCTCGTCGAAGCGGAAGACCCCGATGCGCGAAGCCGCCGGACGGAACTCCCCTTCGTGCGCCAGCGAACACGCGAGCTCGCACGACCCACACCCGATGCACTTTTCCGGATACACCATCAAAACCCTCTTCACCATAGGCACCTCCTAACTTTTCTTAAAGCGCGTTCCGAAGGCCGCGCGCCTGCACTTCTCGCAGTAGCGCGCGTCCTCCTCGCCCGTTCCCACCCAGGCGATCTGTTCCTTTGTCGCGTATTGCGCACCGCAACGCTCGCAAGCGATCAGGTCGAACGTCTTCTCCCAGATCGTGCGAGTGCCGCCGGTATCCTTGTAGGTAATCTTGCCCGTCGGGCAGACCTCCGCGCAGGAGACGCAGCCGATGCAGCGCTCCGGCGGGCTGTCGTAGGGCGCCGCCACGTAGCGGTCGAAGCCCGTCCGCGCGAGCTGGATCGCGTTCGTGCCGTTGATCTCGCAGGCGCGCACGCACCGCGCGCAACGGATGCAGAGGTCCGGTTCGGACGCGAAGCGCTCATCGCGCGTTACGCTGTACTCCTTCGCCAATTCGCCAATCACGATCGCCTTGGGGTTGCGATCGAACAGCAGCTGGATCACGAACCTTCTGGCGTTCACCGCCCGCTCGCTCGCCGTCTCCACGGCCATCGGCCCCGTCACCGGAAACATGCAGGAGGCGACGAGCTTCCTCCGGCCCCGCTGCTCGATCTCCACCGTGCAGACGCGGCAGTTGCCCTCCGGCGGCAGTCCCTCGTGGTGGCAGAGCGTCGGGATGCGGATGCCGAGCGACTTCGCGGCGTCCAGGATGGTCGTGCCGCGCTCCACGGATGTCGTCTTGCCGTCTATCGTGATCTCGATCATCGCTTCGCCCTCCGTTCGGCCGTTATCGCGTTCACCGGGCATTTGTCCAGGCAGGCCCCGCAGCCGATGCAGGCGCCCCCGTCGACGATGTGCAATCGCTTGGCCTCGCCCGCGATGGCGTCCGCGGGGCAGGCGCGCAGGCAGGCGCCGCAGCCGATGCACTTCTCCGAGATCTCCGCGGCGAACAACCCGCGGCAGACGCCCGCGCGGCAGTAGCCCTCGTCGATGTGCTCGTCGTACTCCTGGCGGAAATGCTCGATCGTCGAGAGCACGGGGTTCGGCGCGGACTGGCCGAGGCCGCAGAGCGCCGTGTCGGCCAGCGCCCTCGACGTCTCCTCCAGCAGCGCCACGTCGCCGGGCCGTCCCTTTCCGGCTGTGATGTCGTTCAGGACCTTGCGCATCTTGACGAGGCCCTCGCGGCAGGGGACGCACTTGCCGCACGATTCGCCCTCCAGGAAGCTCGTGAAGTAGCGCGCCACATCGACCATACATGTGCGGTCGTCCATCACGATCATGCCGCCGGAGCCCATCATCGAGCCGATCTCCGTCAGCGTGTCGAAGTCCACGCCCGTGTCGAGCGCCGACTCCGGCAGGCAGCCGCCGGAGGGCCCGCCGGTCTGTACGGCCTTGAAGGGGCGCTTTTTCTTGACCCCGCCGCCGATGCCGAAGATCACGTCGCGTAGCGTGGTGCCCATCGGCACCTCGACGAGGCCGGTGTTCTCCACCTTGCCCACGAGGGCGAAGATCTTCGTCCCCGGGCTGCCCTCCGTGCCGATCTCCTTGAACCACTCCGGCCCGTTCAGGACGATCTGAGGAACGTTCGCCCAGGTCTCGACGTTGTTCAGTACCGTCGGCGCGTCCCAAAGGCCCTTCTCGGTCGAGCGGATGTACTTCACGCGCGGCGTGCCGGGGCGACCCTCGACGGAGGCCATCAGCGCCGTCGACTCGCCGCAGACGAAGGCGCCGCCGCCGCGGCAGATGTGGATCTCGAAGCTGAAGCCCGTCCCCAGAATGCGCTCGCCCAGCAGGCCGCGCGCCCGCGCGTCGTCGACCGCGCGCGTCAGGTTGGCCACCGCCTGCGGGTACTCGTTGCGCACGTAGATGTAGCCCTCCGCCGCGCCGACCGCGTAGCCGCCGATGGCGAGGCCCTCGATCACCGCGTGCGGGTCGCCCTCCATCAGGCTGCGGTCCATGAAGGCGCCGGGGTCGCCCTCGTCGCCGTTGACCAGCACGTACTTGACGTCGCCGGACGACTGCCGGCAGGACTCCCACTTGGTGCCGGCGTGGAAGCCGCCACCGCCCCGCCCGCGCAGGTTCGAGGCCGATACCGCCGCGACCACGTCCTCCGGCGTCATCTCGCGCAGCGCCCGCTCGAGCGCCGCGTAGCCGCCGAGGCGGATGTAGTCGTCGATCGAGGTGGGGCTCATGCGGCCCATGCGGCCGAGGACACGCTTCGTCTGCCCCGCGGTAAAGGGATTCTTCTCCGCCGTCGGGGCGGCGGGGTCGCCGCTCAGCGCGAAGCCGATAATTTTCCCCGCGTCGGCGGGGCGCACCTTGTGATAGACCCACTTCTGCGGCGTGATCTCCACCAGCGGCCCGCGCTCGCACTGCCCGTGGCAGCCGGCGTGCTCGCACTTCAGCCCGGCGGTCAGGGCGGCGCCGCTCGCCTCGATCTCCCTTTGGATCGCGGCGAGCACGTCGGCGCTCCCCCAGGCGAGGCAGCCGGTGCCGCCGCAGACCCAGATATGCGGCTTCGCGGCGCTGCCGTCGCCGATCACGGCGGTCCTGTAGTCGCGCAGCTCGTCCAAGCTCGACATTTTTGTCATGTTTTTCATGCGTCCTCACCCGCGATTTTCAAAATCTGCTCCACGGAGAGCCCCCCACGCACCCGCTCGCCCGTCATGACGACCGGGGCCAGAGCGCAGGCGCCGAGACAGTTGACCGTCTCCAGCGAGAACTTTCCGTCGGGCGTCGTCTCGCCGCGCCCTACGCCGAGCGCGCGCTCGAGGCCGCTCACGATCTCGCCCGCCCCGCGCAGGTGGCAGGCCGTGCCCATGCAGACCTTGATCTCGACGTCACCGCGCGGCGTCAGGCTCAGCGCCTTGTAGAACGTGGCGACGGCGTAGACTTTGCTGTCCGGTACGTCAAGATATTTCGCGACCGCCTTCATGGCGTCGATGGATAGATATTTTTCGGCGTGTTGGATGTCTTGAAGAATGGGCAGCAAAAACCGGGGGTCAGCCGGGTATGCAGCCATTATCTCCCGAATGTCGCGACGGTTCTCTCCCAAAAAAACCATCTCCTCAACTTCAAAGAGTTACAGGGGTTATTCGATTGTCGATTTCGATCAATAACTGGATTCTACCCCTCTTCTCTTACAAATACAACATCGCCCGGCTGAGTAAAATGCGAAAATTTTCACGGTTCTCTCTCGCCGACCCCAAAGATCACCTCGCCCCCCGGCCCCCTCTCCGATGCGGAGAGGGGGCGAAGGGCAAGGTCAAAGGCAAAGCGGATTCTTTTTTCCGGTTTTATGCTCCCCTCCCTCTCCGCATCGGAGAGGGAGGGGCCGGGGGAGGGTGAGGTGAGGTCAGGTTTGGTCTCCAAACGACAGCGCCCCGGTAATCACCCGGGGCACTCGATCGTTCGTGCCGAAAAAATATTTTTTACTTCTCCGCTCTTCTCTGCGCATCCGCCTCCGGCGTCAGGTCACCCGAGGCAGCTTTGCGCGCGCGCTCCTCGGCGCGCTTCTGCGCCGCACCGAGGTCGACCTCGCCCTGCCACCAGTAGCGCATGTCCATCGCGTTGCTGGCGAGCGCCGGGGTGTCCGACTCGCGCCAGGCGTAGCCGTTCTTCGTCAGCACCGCCCCCATGTCGTCTTTGGCGCGCAGCAGGACGTCGTCGATCTTCTCCGCCCTGTTCAGACGGCTGGCGTCGTTCTTACTGGGGATCCTGGCCCACTCAGTGCCCGTCCAGAAGTAGACCTCGTACGGATACTCGCCCTTCCAGGCCACCGGCACGCGGGGGTCCTTCAGAATCGCCATGCGGTCGACGCGGAAGCGCCAGCGGGATATTTCGGTGAACTTCTCGTGCTGCATCCAGGCGACGGTCCTTCCGCGCGGCAGCGGCGGATAGGGCTCGTAGCGCAGGTGCGCCTCCCGGTATGCGTCCGCGTCGGCGCTCGCCGGGCTTCTCGACGGATCGACCTCTGCCATCAGCGGCGCTGTGTCATCGGACATCGGTTTGTCGCCCGAGGCGGGCTCGAGATAGGGGAACGAGATCGTCGTCGGCACGAGCGCCAGCTCCGTCGGCACCGGCTGCTTCACGGGCAACACGGACATCGACGGGCGGGGCTCCTTTTTGCTCGCTTTGGTCGGCTTCGGCAACGGCTGCAGGCCGGAGGGCGTCTTGGTCAGCGCGGCGTAGTAGGGGTCGATCTCCAGCGCGATGTTCGCCGCCCACTGCGCCCGGTCGTAGTCGCCCAGCGCATGGTGCGCGCGGGAGAGCCAGTACCAGCCGTCCGCCGAGCGCTGGTGCGCGTTCAGAAAACGACGCAGGTACTGCACCGCCGTCTGGTAGCGCCCCTCCTCCACCAGGTTGCGTCCCGCCTTCCAGGCGTCCTGCTGGCGCGCGACGTCGCCCACAGCCTGCCGCTTTACCGGGGGTTTCTTCGCGGTCTTTGTCGGTGTTTTCTTGGCAGGCGCTGGCTTCTTCGCGGCCGTCTTCTTTGCTGCCGTTTTTTTGGCGGCCGTCTTCTTTTTGGCTGCGGCGGCTTTTTTCTTTTGAGCCGCCTTCTCGGCCTCCAGTTTCGCGATTTTCTCCCTCAGGTCCGCGCAAGGGTCCTCGTCCTTGCTCGCGACCGGCGGCTTCCCGTTGGCCAGGGCGCGCGCCGGTGCGGCGAACAGCGGCAGCCCGGCACAGAAGCAGACCAGAATATACGCAAAGAGGAGGCGTCGTATTTTCACCATGATTCGCGTCACTCCGTTCATCAGAAGTAGTGCGTCGTGCGCGGCGGCATCAACGGGATCGAGACCGCGTCGCCAAGCTGGATCGGACCGTCCGTCGACTCCTTGATCACGCGGACCACGGCGTCGTTGCCCTTGAGGAAAATCACCTTCACGCGCCCGACCACCTGCGGGAAGTGCATCTCGGGCCGCTCGGGGTCGATCGTGCGCACCGACGAGGCGCGCGTGACGATCAGCACATCGTCCATCTTGACCGTGTCATTGCGGCCCAACGTGATATGCCACATCTTGTCCTGTTGCTTCTTCGGCACGGAGAGCGAGCCGTCTACGCGCTCGGCCTTCGCCACGATCTGCCCGACCACGCGGTAACCGTTGTAGCCATCCACCACTTCGTCGAGCGCCATGTCCAGCGCCTTGCAGATCGCGGGCCAATAGGGCGACCTGGCGAACTGCTCCCAGTAGATCGGCCCCACCTCTAGCGTGTCGTTGTAGAGCGGATAGAGGCGCTCGTCCTTCTCTTCGATCACCGAGTCGAAGACGAGCTCCTTTGTCGCGCCGTTATAGACGTACATGTGGAGAAAGATGTCCCACCGGACCTTCGAGCCCAAGGTGTCGGTCTTCTTGTAGCGAAAGTCCTCGAGGTTGATTTTTACGATCATGTCGTAGGGGGAGAAGCCCTTCGTGCGCCACGTGGTCGGCATGTCGCCGTCGACGCGCGAGGCCTCGATGCGGGGGATCTCCTTCATGCGCTTGTAGAAGTAGTCGGTCATCTTCTCGGCCAGCACGTCGCCGGGGTAATACTTGCTCCCCCAAACTCGGAAGCCGCTGTTGTTCTCGATCGGCGCCACCATGCGCAGATAGAAGCGCTCGCCCGGCTCCAGCGCGATAGCGTGCGCGGCGCCCGTCCTGCCGAAGAGCGCGAGGCAGATCGCCAGCGCGAAGAATATTATTTTTTCTCTCTTTATCGTGCGCACCATGCGGACACCCCTCCGTGCTCTGTAGGGGCGAACTGCGTTCGCCCGTCTACCCTCGAAAAAACCACGAAACCAGGCGGGCGAACACTGTTCACCCCTACACGAAATAGCTGTTATCAAATAAAAAAGGACACGTCGGGCGTCTTTGACACGCCCTCCGTATCCAGTATCGGCAGTCGCCGCGAGAAGATAGATAGGAAAGGGCGATTTATCATTAGAAGCAACAGATGGGCTCTCTCCCGACAACGGTCTGAGCGGGGAGAGTTATAAGCACCAAGGGGAGGTTTTCGATCCCGCGAACCGGCAGGAACATCTGCATTGGCTGTATGTTTGGGAAAACAATTCCTACTCGCTCCGCCTGTTTATCTCCGGATACAGCTCCTCCCTGATTCGGCGCTGGACATTCAAAAGATGCTCGGACATGACCTCCCGCGCTGCGTCGGAATCCCGGGCCCGTATCGCATCTAAAATTCGCTCGTGCTCAACAAGCGCCGGAACGATCGCGTCTCCCAGCGTGTTGCTCAGCGCAAGAAACAGAGAGACTCTCGCATTGATCCTCTCCACGAAATCCGAGAAGTAAAAATTGTCCGCCACTTCGGCAAGGTACATATGAAACATGCGGTCGAGGCCAGCAGTCAGGGAATCGTCCCTGCTCCGCCTCGCCTGTTCTTCGTCCCATATCAGGTGCTCGAGCCGCAGAATCTGCTTTTCGCTTGCCCGTTCCGCCGCCAGAGCCGCCGTCGCCATTTCAACCGTAATGCGGGCGTGGAACGTGTCCTCGAGCGTTCTCGCGTCGAGCTGTGGAATCCGCAACGTGCGATCTGGCCCGCTCACCAGAAGACCCTCCGCCTCAAGACGAGTCAAAGCCGTCCGTATCGGAGTACGGCTCATGCCCAGGGACGCGGAGAGCTGCTCCTCGAGCAGGGCCTCACCCTGTGACATCAATCCCTGCATAATACGGTTTTTCAACACGTAATACGCATTGTCCGCAAGCGGCTCTGTCTTCTTCTCTCCCTTGGTTTGCGCTGCAGCGTTTTTCGCCATACTTCACACCTCGATTGCCCTCACATAGTTTCAATTGGCACACCCACTATCATAATACACGATCAGGAAATACCGAGGGCCTCTTGATCAAGAGGCCCTCGTGCAGGATTCCAAATTAGCGTTACGCTTACTGCTGGCCGGAATGGCACAAAAATCGCAAGGCGGTCAGAGATTGCACCTGCAGCACTTGGAGCAACTCTTCCGCCACGATGTATTCGTCGGGAGACCCCATATTATGATGGTTGGGACCGTACGTAATCGCTGGCACACCCAGCTTGCGCCAGAATCGAGCCTCCGTCCCTCCCAGGCTGAATGTGGTAAAGACTTTTTGCCCCGAAACCTCTTCCGCCGCCACTCTGGCAATCTGCACCAAAGGGTCGGAGGGATCGGTCAGATGGGCATCCTGATGATTGTCGTATGCCTGTATCGTACAAGCCGGATGTTTTGCCCCAACCTCCGCGATCCATTCGTTCAAGACCGAGGGAGAAACGCCAGGCGGCAACCTGAAATCGACCTCCGCCGCGCAGAGCTCGGGAATCATATTCACGCTCAAACCGCCCTGGATGACCCCCACATTCATCGACGCAGCAAGCGCTGCATCCGTCGCTCCTTTGCAGAGAAGAGAATCAAAATTTTCGCGCGCCTCTTCCATGATATTGACAATGGGTGCAGGTGTCCGGCTAAGCTCGGGGGGCAAGTCGCTCAGGCTTTCCAGCAATTCCACCATCGATTTGATCGCGCTCAACCTGAGCGACGCATAGGCTCCATGCCCCCCCTCTCCTCGGCTCGTGAGATGGTACCAATACTGACCTTTTTCTCCGATCCTGACGTTCTCAAGAGACGATGGTTCTCCATTGATAAGAGCGTCTCCCCTCAATTCCGGCATATTCTCCAATAGATATCGAGTACCCCAGGGACCGAAAACTTCCTCATCTGAGACACATGTTGCCGATATTCTGCCGGGTATGAGCTCTTTCAATTTATTTAGCATTACGACCGAATAGATGGAAGCGGCAAGTCCGCCCTTCATATCGGAGGCGCCACGTCCGTAAAGCAGCCCATCCACCAGCTCGCCGCCGAAAGGGTTATGACTCCACATCGCCTTGTCTCCAACCCGAAATGTATCGATATGGCCATTAAATACAACGTGAGGCCCCGGGCTCGTCCCCTGAACAGTAGCCACAACACTCGGCTTTTCAGGATGAGGCGAGATTATTTTGCAATCTACCCCGGCTTTTCTGAAGAAATCATGGATGAAACCTGCAATCTCCCGCGTGTCGCCGGGCGGATCTTCCGAGGGTATACGAACCAAATCCTGGCACAAGGATATAACAGCCTCGCCCTCCTCGGCTATTATTTTTTTAAGCCCTTCTTCGGAAGTCATTCCAAATCCCCCTCTTTTTTTTGTCAGACTGCAGCTTTGCTTCGGTTTACCTGAGGCTCAACAACCAGAGACTGCACGCCGGCACATAAGTCACTACCGCCAAGGCGACAATCATGACCAATATAAGTGGAATCGCTTCATACGCTATTGTAACGATAGGAACCTTCGTCAGGGCAGACGCCACATTCAAATTCACACCGAAGGGAGGCGTTACGAACCCGATCGAGAGGTTCATCGTCAGGATGATTCCAAAATGGATGGGACTCACTCCTATCTGCTGCATAAGTGGCAACAGAACGGGCGTAAGGATGATCGTCGCTGCGATATTATCCATAAAGCACCCCAGACATAAAAAGAAGATGTTGAGCAGGATCAACAGCACAATCTTGTCGGATGTGACGGAGAGCACGGCCTGCAGAAGCGTCTGCGGGATGCTCTGATACGCCAGAAAAAAGGCAAAGGACATGGAAAAACCCATTCCGTACATCGTGATGCCGTTGAGCTGTCCTGCCAGCTTTGCCGCATCGAGAATGTCGCGAAACGACATCTCTTTGTATACAAACTTACCGACTACAACACAGTAAACAGCAGACACCACAGCCGCTTCCGTAGGGGTAAATATCCCCGCATAGATACCCCCGAGCACGATGACGGGAGCCAGCAACGCCCATATAGCCTCCTTAAAGGCAATCCATACCGGTTTTCTCTGGCTCTTCGGTTTGCCAAGATAGCCCCTCTTTCGAGATATCACATATGCCATCACCATCAAGACAAACGAAAATATGAGTCCGGGTATGACCCCGGCAATGAACATATCGCCGATCGACGTTTTCGCCACGATACTGTACACGACAAACGGTATACTTGGCGGAATCAAAACCCCTATCGTCCCGGAGCACGCTGCGACCGCCGCGGAGAACGACCTCGCGTAGCCCCTTTTTTCCATCTCCGGGATCAGGATCGAGCCGATTGCGGAAACGGTAGCCGGGGCCGAGCCGGATATCGCCGCGAAAAACGTACTCGCGAGAACCGTCACAAGAGCAAGGCCACCGGCGATCGCCCCCACGAGGCTCTCGGCAAAATCAGCGATACGACGCGATATACCGCCCGCTCCCATCAAGTTACCGGCGTACATGAAAAATGGTATGGCAAGCAATGGGAACGATTCGAGGCCGGAGACCGCTTTCTGCGAGATGATCTGCAAAGGCAGATCCGTAAAGAGCGCCATGGTAAGGCCTGTTGCAAGACCAGTCGCAATTGCAATCGGAAAGCCGGCAAACATGAGGGCAAACAGCATGACTAAAATAAACACTGCCTCCATCGTGAACTACCCCTCTTTCCTGAACATCTGGATCCAACGTGCCAGCATGACGGATATCAGGCCGATACACATAAAGGCACTACCAACAACCACCGAGGCGTACATGAAATACATCGGAACGTCCAGCGCGGCCGAGGTGCGGTTGCCCGCGTAGGACATCATCACCATATTGATTCCATTCTTCACTATGGTCACGCTAAACAGAAACCACACAATATCAATAAACATCATCGCATAATTTCTATAGATTGGTTTTAATTTATCGACCAGGATAAGTATTCTTATATGCGAATTTTTTTTGACCCCATTGCTGGCTCCTATCCATGTGAGCCACATGAAGCAAAAAGTGGCGAATTCCTCGGACCA
Source organism: Synergistaceae bacterium (assembly GCA_031549185.1). Lineage (GTDB taxonomy): Bacteria > Synergistota > Synergistia > Synergistales > Synergistaceae > JAVBQG01. Next base: position 25,416 of record JAVBQG010000055.1, read on the forward strand.
CGAAAGAGAGTTATTGAACATATATCGCATAACGACCTGGATAAAAATCACCAGCGTCATAACGACCACAAGATAAGTCAGGAAAAAATCCTCGATTTTATCCACGCGGCGATTGAATCTTTCCAGTACACCCAGCATGAACGATATTCCCTCCTTCTGCCAAGCAACGAATCTTCGGGTAGACAGGCGGGCCGAAAATACTCTCGGCCCGCAATTTCATCAAACCACAGGTATTTATTTAAAAATCATTTGCTGTATTTTCGAGAACTCGCGATCGCCGCATCGATCAGGTCTTTTCCAACTGTTTTTTCCGCGTCTTTATAAACTTTTTGTGCTATGGCCTCGAATTCTTTCCTCTGAGCAGGTGTCAGATCATTGATTTTAACGCCTGCTTTTTTCATCTCCTCGAGTGCGCCGGTCTCGGCTTTTTCGAAGTACTCGGTGTACTTCTTTTCGAATATGACCATACCGTCATCCACCACTTTCTGTAAATCCGGTGGCAGACTCTCGTACCATTTTGTGTTCATAATCGGGCATATTATGCTTACCAGATGTCGCGTGAGCGAATAATACTTTTGAACAAACTGCAATTTGACATCCACCATGGAAAGAGCAGCATTTTCCTGCCCATCCACGACGCCCTGCTGCAGTGCCGTATACAATTCAGAGTAACTGATCGGCGTCGGATTGGCGCCAAAAGCCTTGAATACCGCTATGTGCATCTGGTTCTGCATTGTTCGAATCTTAAGACCCTTAAGATCAGCCGGGACGTAGATAGGTTTTTTATTATTGCTCACGCTCCTGACACCGTTCGAAGTAAACCACTTTGCCCTAAAGCCAAGGCCATCCAAAATCGGTTGAATTTTTTTGCCGAGATCTCCGTGCAGTGCCTTGTGTGCGGTTGCATAATCCGGGAAAAGAAAGGGCAGGTCCATCACCTGAAGCCTTTTATCCAGCATAGCCAAATCAGCCAGCGCCGGAAACGTCATCTGCACCACGCCCATTTGCAGTGCTTCTATTGTCTCGTTTGTGTTACCCAATTGGGAGTCGGAATATTTGACGACTTCAATTCTGCCACGAGAATTTTTTTCGACATAATCCTTGAATTCAAAAAAAGCTTTTTGCGGGGGGTACGTGTCGGATTGAACGGATGCAGCCTTAAGGACAAATTCCGCGGCAAGGGCCGTACCGGAAAAAAAAGAGAGAACTAGAATCACCATTGCAATTTTCATTACTTTCACTGTCACCACTCCTTATCATTAAAGAACAACAAGGCTGATTCAACGAAACAACAGCAACGGACAACAATTTTTGATACGCCTTTACCAACTCCTCTCTTGATTGTTCAATTGTATGCAAAGCTAGTCAATTATTATCAGAACTACCTGTTGTGTCAAGTCTTCTTGTGGACAAACTTCATTTATAAGAAATATTGAATGATATGCCATAAATAGTAGCAGGATCATATTTCATTTTATAGGTTGCTATTGGTAATTTTGTGCACAATAAAAAAAATGATATTTTGCTACTAGTTAAAACACGTCATAACGTGATAAAATCCAAGACAAGAAACCGCATTTATTTTTTATATGCAAATATACCGTTGGCCAGGATGTGAGATAGAGGCTTTTATAATTGAGTTATTCATGCTTTCACGTATTTATATATTTGCATACAAATCAATGGAGGTTTGATAATGCGTATCGCTGTTCTGATGAAGCAAGTTCCCGACACCGATGAGGTAAAAATGGATCCCGAACGCGGTACGATGATCAGGGACGGGGTCGACGGAATTGTCAATCCGCTCGATCTGCACGCGTTAGAAGCCGCGCTCGCGCTTCGTGAGGCGGGAGACGAGATCATCGTCATCTCCATGGGCCCCCTGAATGCGGAGGAAACCTTGCGCGAAGGACTGGCGCTTGGTGCAGATAGGGCAATACTTGCAACGGATCGCGCCTTCGCCGGCGGCGACAGCTGGGCAACATCAAAGGTGCTCGCGTCAATTTTGAGGCGGATCGACATGCCGGATATCGTCCTAGCTGGTGAGAAGGCAATAGATGGTGAGACTGGTCAGGTCGGCCCCGAAGTGGCCGCGATTCTCGGTATACCCGTTGCTACGCATGTCACGGAGATCGAAGCAACTCCTGGCGGCTTAAGGATTGTATGCACACTCGAAGAGGGCTTGCTCATACAGGAACTGAAAACACCCTGCCTCCTGACAGTCCTGAGTGACCTCAATGATCTCTCGATGCCCACACTCGCGGGGAAAAAACATGCGAAGTCTCTTACGGTAGAGGTGCTCACGGCTTCCGATCTCAATCTTGCTAAAGAACAGATTGGCCTAAGTGGCTCGCCCACAAGGGTCGTTAAAATCGAACAACCCAAGATCGCCAGAAATGCGGAAAAATTTTCGGCGCGACAGCGACAGGAACTCGAAAAAGGACTCGCGCGTGTCGTCGAAGTATTAGAGGAACTTGCCGTTATCTGAGGAGGTGACATGATGGGGGGCGAAAAAAAATTCGGAGATCACGGTTCGGATGAAATATGGGTACTTGGAGAAACGAAGGCGAGCGGCGAACTTTCAAGTACCATCGCAGAACTCTCCGGTAAAGCGAAAGAGCTTGCTGAATCCCTCCTGACCGTAACGGGCGAAAGTCGCGCTGTAATGATTATCCTGCTGCAGAAGAAGAGAAGTGACACCGAAAATCGAGGGATCCTCGAAAAGATCGGCGAATACGGAGCAGACAAGGTAATCCGCGTGACCCTTGACGACCTTCCCTGGGATCGCGCTGCAAGTGCCAGGGTACTGGCGCATTTGATTGAATGCAGAAAACCTCAAATTGTCCTCGCAGCTGCCACAGCCTACGGCCGCTCGGTAATGCCCTACGCGGCCGCCCTCCTCCAAACCGGTCTTACCGCAGATTGCACCGAACTTGACATCGAACTGGAGACCGGCCAGCTGCTCCAGACTCGTCCCGCAATCGGTGGCAACATCATGGCAACGATTAAAACTCCAGAACATCGGCCACAAATGGCAACTGTTAGGCCAAGAACGTTTCGAATCCCCAAACCCGTCGTTGGAAGAATCTGTGTGGTAGAAGAACCCGCGCTACCCTCTGAACTTCTGGAGCCGACCGTTAAGACTGTTTCATGCAAGCCCTTCCCCGATGAAAAGGAGGGAATTCAAGAGAAGGACGTCATCGTCTCCGGAGGGCGCGGGCTCAGGAGACCGGAAGGTTTCGCATTACTCGCGAAGCTTGCAACAGAGCTCGACGGCGGCGTCGGTGCGTCTCGCCCGACCGTGGAGATGAAATGGACGACATACCCGCATCAGGTCGGATTGTCAGGCCAGGTCGTCTCGCCAAAAGTCTACATCGCGGCGGGAATCTCCGGTGCTGTACAGCATCTGGCCGGCATGCAAACGGCCGGAAAGATAGTTTCGATCAATCGCGACCCGGACGCACCGATCTTTCGGGTCTCCGACATCGCAATCTGCGGCGATCTGTACGAGATCATACCGATACTGCTGGAGAAAATACAGGAGAGGAGGAACCGGTCGTGAGGGAAACAACCCAATACGCCCCCGTCACCGACGGAACGGTCCGCGACCTCAGGGAGATGCTGGGGTCGTCCGCCGTCAGCGTCGATCCGGAGAAGCGCCGCGCGTATACATACGATGAAGTGCTACCGCAGTTCTACGACCGCGATTATCTGGCCGACGCGATCTGTTTTCCCGAGAGCACCGAACAGGTCTCGGCAATCATGAAATATGCGAACGAACACCTGATCCCCGTAACGCCGCGCGGCGCGGGGACGGGACTCTCTGGCGGCGCGGTGCCGGCTCTCGGCGGCATCGTCATGTCGATGGAGCGGATGAACCGCATTCTCGAGATCGACGTCCGAAACCGTACGCTCACGGCGGAACCGGGTGTCGTGACGTCCGAGATCACCAAGGCCGCCACAGCGCATGATCTCTTCTACGCCGGAGATCCCTGTAGCGGAGATGCGTCGTTCATCGGCGGCAACGTGGCCGAAAACGCGGGGGGCAACAAGGTCATCAAATACGGGGCCACCGGCGCCCATGTGCTGGCAATCGAAGCGGTCCTCCCGGATGGCAGCGTACTGACCTTCGGTGGGAAACGTCGCAAGGACGTGACGGGATACGACTTCGTCCACCTGCTGGTGGGCTCCGAGGGCACGCTTGCCGTGGCGACGAAGATCACCTTGAGCCTGCTCCCCTCTCCAGGGCGCGTGATCGACCTTTTAGTTCCCATGCCCAGTATACACGCAGCGATGGATCTCGTTCCCGAGATCGCCACGGACTGCGGCGTGATTCCTTCGTCGATTGAGTATCTCGATCGAGAATCTGTTCTTCTGGTCGAAAAATATCTGAACACGAGGGTCCCTTTCAGCGATGCGGGGGCACAGTTGATCCTCCAGATGGAGGGGAGAGATCCCAAACGGCTGTGGGACGAGACTGAAAAGGTCGGCAACCTTTGCCTTGCCCGCGGTGCACTGGAAGTTTTCGTCGCCGAGGACCGAAACGCGCGAGACAGGCTTTGGCGTGTTCGAAAGCTTGTTGCTGAGGCTGTCTGGGCAGCGGCGGCTCTGCAACTCTCTAACGAGGATATTGTCGTGCCGAGTGGCTCGATTTCCAAGCTGTCCGGCGGACTCGCTGATATTAGCAAACGGCATAACGTAAGGTACACTTCCTATGGACATGTCGGTGATGGAAATATACACATCACGTTTTACCTCGATGAAGAATGTCCGGGCCACAAGAGACTGGCCGAAGGGGTACAAAGGGATCTCTACGAATTAGTTAAGAGTCTGGGTGGTACGCTCACAGGAGAACACGGCGTTGGTCTGAAACGCATCAAATATATTTCGACCTTCCTTGATGAAGCCCACATCGAGTTGATTCGCAGAGTAAAACAGGCGTTCGACCCAAATAGCATTCTCAATCCGATGAAAATGATTCCATAGGAGTGATGCCGTAAAATGTTCGAGAAAGAGATACCCTACCAGCTTATCAAAAACAATTTCACGGGCTTTCCACACATGGTGAAGCTCAGGCAGATATTTGCGGACGTCCACATCAAGGATATCGAGGGGGAAGTCCGAGAGCAGATGCGCAGGCTTCCCATTCCAGACCTTACCGGAAAGAAAATCGCCATCACGGCGGGCAGCCGGGGTATCTCCAATTTCATGGAGACGATCCATGCCGTAGGCTGTGAACTCCGCAAGCTCGGCGCACACCCTTTTGTCGTACCCGCAATGGGCAGTCACGGATGCGGTTCGGCCGAAGGTCAGGTCGAAATTCTCGCGGGATATGGCATGACGGAGGAAACGCTGGAGATGCCCATTCTTTCCTCCATGGAAACGGTCTCGTTGGGCTTCTCCGAGAGTGGGGCAGAGGTCTTCTGCGACAGAACGGCTTATGAGGCGGACGGTATCGTCGTCTGCGGACGTGTGAAACCACATACTGACTTCAGGGCTCCGATCGAGAGCGGGCTGTGCAAGATGATGGTCGTCGGACTTGGCAACCATAACGGCGCCGCCTCGTTCCACAAAACGGGCACAGGCGACTTGGGTGAGCGCCTGCATAGCGCAGCCAGGCTCTTTCTCGACAGGACAAAGGTGCTCTTCGGCATGGCGATGATCGACAACGCGCACCACAGGACGCAAAAACTGGAGGCCGTCATGCGGGGGGATATCCTGCGCCGCGAGCCGGAGCTGCTGGTCGAAGCCACCGCGGCAATGTCCCGTATCCTCTTGGACAACATCGACACCCTCATCGTCGATTATTACGGCAAGGAGATCAGCGGGACGGGGATGGACCCGAACGTCACAGGACGCATGCTCTTCGCGCCACACATGCACTACCCCGGTTTTCCGCGAGTGAAGAAGATCGCCGTGCTGCGCCTGACCGAAGCAAGCCACGGTAACGCAGCCGGCCTCGGTCTCGCGGACTACGCCTCCCGACGCTTTGCCCAGGCGTTAGACCTCGGTGCTACGTATACGAACAGCCTCTCCACCGCGCTCCCCCTGAGCAAAATTCCGATGGTGATGAACAACGATCTCGACACGATCTACGCTGCCGCATCGTGCTGCGGGAAAGTAGACGTTAAGGACGTGAGGATTGTCCGCATCGCGAACACTCTCGCGCTGGAGCACATCCTCGTGTCGGAAAATTTCCTGTCGGAGATCGCCGAGCGAAACGACATGCAGGTCGTCGGCGAGCCGGAGGAGATGGTTTTCAACGGGGAAAACAACTTTGCAGATCTGACGTAATAATATGATTTCCGAGATACTTCCAAATTCGGCACATTCCCTGCATATTATGCTTGCATCACCTTCCGCACACAAGATTTAAATTTAATTTCTCAACTTTCGCACATCACGAACAAGGCTCGCACCTTGATAAATCAATGACCGGCAAACTATAAGAAGCTCTTCTGTGCTTCCGATGCACATGGGAGTAGTTTCATTTGCAGGGTTTGGGGCAGCTTCGAAAAGAAACATTCGAGGAGCGTCTCCAGCTCCTCCTCCGACAGAAAGAGCCTCTCCGCCGCTGTGTCGTGAAGCGCCTTCATCAGAAGGAAGAGGGCTTCGGTAAATTTGATGTCCGAAAGCTCATCCCCCACGGCGCGGAAAAGGGCGCCGAAAGACCGCTCGTCGCGCTCGATTCGATTCTCCAGCGCCAGCATCGTGTAACGCGCAAAGACCACCGCAGTATAGGCCGTCATCGCGTCGTACGAACGGGACGCGCACTCCTTGCACAACTGCAGCCGGCTCTTGCAGGCCTTGAAGAACACCTCTATATCCCAGCGTTTGCCGTAAATCCGGATGATCTCTTCCTCCGGCAGCGAGGCATCTGTCGAAAGCAACACGACGTAGTCCTTCCGCTTGCTCTTGTTGCGAACGTAGACGAGCTTTGCAGGGATCTCTCGTTCCCCCTTGGCGTCGCACACGTCGATCTCGACGGACAGCAGATATTTGCTTTGCCCTCTGCGCTTCCTGTTGCTCTTGTAAATCTCCGGCGCGGATACCATCTGCCCTTTATACCGGTAATGCACCTTCGATGTCTTCTTGACGCGCGCGATGACGTCGAGTCCTTTCTCCTTGAGCGACAGAATGTGGCACGGGGCCGAGAACCACGAGTCGAAGAGCACGTACGGGGCGCGCAGTCCGGCATCCAGGGCCTGGCGAATCATCTCCATCATGGCGGCCGGAGCGCCCGATTGAGCGAGACGCCTCTGTTTGTAGCCCGAGGTGCGCTTGTCCACCTCCCTCGCTTCGCAAACGCGCCCTTCCCTTTTCTGGGACGCGAGGATGCACGAGTTGACGGGGAGGAATGTGTTTCCGTCGCTGAAGCCGAGCGTCAGCAGGCGGAACCCCTTGATGTAGACCTTGTGGCAGTGATCGTAGACCTTGCTCAGCAGTTCGACTTTTTTCGAACGATTGCGCGCGTACGGCGTATCGTCGACGATGAAGACGTTGTTCCTCGTCTCATCGGTCAGGGGTTCGACCACCTCTCGCACGATCCTCGCCGCAAGGAGCGTCGTAAAGCGCATCCAGTTGATGCGGCAGGCGTTTATGAAGCGGTAGAACGCATCTTTGCCGCCGGCCTCCCGCGAGGCGGACGAAACGGACTGGAACATCGTCCGGTGCAGGAAGGCGAACGCGAAGAGTTCGCGAAAGAGTTTTGCGGCGGGAACGCCCTTCATCTTGCAGGCTCCCACGCATTTAGAGCAGATTCGCATCGTGATTTGTTATAGCTTCGTCGCGCCCCGCATATTCACCGGAGATAGTCAGGTTTCCGCATGAAAATATCAAAATTAAAATGCTCTAAGAAGGGCGGTGAGTCCGAACGTGTGAAAAAACGCATCGATTATCGACCCCCCATCTCCACCTCAAAGCAAGCAAGACCTCGCTGAAACTGCGCGAGCAGCGTGATAAGATGTTGTTTGCGAAGCACCATCTTTCACCAGCGAGGTGCAATTATTATGACTCAACCCGACGTAAAATTCCAGGACAAAA
>JAVBQG010000070.1:0-7542 GCA_031549185.1 Synergistaceae bacterium
GTCACACCGAACAGGCGCGCCAGATCCTCGCTCACGGAATCCTTCTTCTCCTCGTCGCTCATTTCGCCAACTCCTTTCGTGCTTTCCTGTTTTCATTCTTGCCACAAACCCGACCAAACACACCCCCCGCCCCCACCCACTCCGGTGCGGATCGGGAGGGGAGAGTATCGCCCTTTTTTTGCACCCCCACTCCCCATCGGAGTGGGGGCCGGGGGGTGAGGTCCGCTTTATATCACCGTCGGCGCATGCTTCGCGTAGTCCAGAAAATCCCCCACGATGCGGGCCGTCTCGATCTTCATGTATCCCGTGGTCGTGCCGTCGCCGCACCCGTACCACGCTTCATCGACCACGCCCTTGTCGAAGACAACCCGTACCCGGCGGTCCGCGTCCAGCAAAACGCTGAAGACGGTAGCGGCTCCGACCTTCGTCCCCAGCATCGCCTCCATCCGCTCGGGGGGCGCGAAAGAGACGCGCGATACGCCCAACGCGGCCGCGAACTCCTTCGCTTTGAACAGTTTGTCGCCGCAGGTGATGAAGAGGTAGAACTCCGTCTGCCCCCGATCGCAGAGGAAGAGCGTCTTAACCATCTTCATCTGCAGAGCCCAGTTGACCTCGACGCAATCCTCCATCGTGACGATCTCGTCCGTCTCCACGCGCTGAAACGGGATCCGCAGAAGCGCCAGCGCCTCGTAGGTCTTTTCCTGCAGTGGTGTCCGGAAACGCTCCGGCGCCGTGGTGTAGATCTTGCTGATCGAAAGCATGACGACCCTCCCTCCTCCGAAACAACCGTACGGGCACAGGAGACATGCAGGTCCGTCACACACAGTTGCCAACCCTGGCGATTTCCCACCCGAACGATTCATTTTTCTCGATATTTCGACTATCGCCACTCTAGCAGTTTCAAACATACAAATCAAATCAATGAATTCGAATTTTAAATTCGATTTCACTGAACAATAAATCGCGCGTCCGTGATAGCATATGGGTCGAATCGATCAATTCGCAGAGGGGGAGCCAAGAGCATGGACCTGAAGTACCTGACCACGCTCAAGGCCATTCTGGAGACGGGGACCTTTCAGAAGGCCGCGAACCGGTTGAACTACACACAGTCCACGGTCACCTTCCAGGTGCAGCAGCTGGAGAGCGAGCTGTCCGTGAAGTTGTTCGAGCGGATCGGCAGGCGCATGGTCCTGACGGAGGCGGGGCACGAGATTCTCCCCTACATCGACTCCGTCCTCGAGTCGGTCGACCGGCTCTGCAACTTCGGGAAGGAGAGCCGCGAGATCCGGGGCGTGTTGAAAGTGGCGATGCCCGAGACGTTGCTGACGTACAAGAGCCAGGCGATTTTGAAGACCTTCCGCGAGCAGGCGCCGCACGTCAAGCTACTTGTTCGCTCTCAGAACTGCTATATCACGAGAAACCAGATTCTGAACGGCGACACGGATGTCGCGCTCCACTACGACGTCGGCGGCTACAACGCCACGGTCCTCGTGAAGAGGCTGGCGGAGTTCGACCAGGCACTGGTCGCCTCGCCCGCCCTGGAGAGAAACCAGCGCGACTTCATCACGCCGAATCAGCGGAAAGCCGTCTCCCTCATCAGCAACGACAAGAACTGCATTTCGCAGGAGATCTTCGACCGATACCTGCGGGACCACGGGATCTCGGTCGACAACGTCATCGAGCTGTGGAGCATCGAGGCGATCAAGCGCAGCGTCGTCAGCAACCTCGGCGTGGCCTTCCTGCCACGCTTCGCGGTGGCGGAGGAGCTGGCGAGCGGCAAGCTGATCGAGCTGCCCACAGACCTGCGGCAAAATAACATCACGGCGATCTGCGCCTGGCACAGGAACAAGTGGGTCAGCCCCGCGATCGAGCTGTTCCTGAAACTCGTGGACGACAATATTTTCGTGTAAGGGGGCGTTACATGCACATTGAGAAGATACGGGAATTCGTGACAGGGCTTGTAGTGAAGCCCGACGACAACCACGTTCCGGAGGGCGCGGCGCTCGCGTTTCTGGAGTCGAACCCGCTCCTGCACATGGGCATGATCTTCCCCATTATGCGCGGAACCGCTGAGATCCTCTACGCGGAGGGCGACGGCGTTCTGCTGCGCGAGCTGGCGAGCGGCGCGTACATGCTGTCGGCCTGCGATTTCGAAAAGGGGCGCGAGCTGTTGCGGCCTCTCGGAAGGCGCGAGCTCTTCTGCGTACACCAAGGCAATATATCCGACTGGCTGGCGGAGACGTACGCCTTCGCGAACCGGCTGGCGTGTTTTCAGGCGGTCCATACGAGCGGACGGCGCTTCGCCGAAGACCCGGCGATCGAGGTCCGCCAGCTCGGCGTCGAATACCTTGACATTCTCTACAGCTACTATCACGACTACGTCGGGTACGACTACCTGAAACGACGTTTGGAGAGCGGCGGGATCTACGGCGGCTTTCTGGGTGAGACGTTATGCGGCTTCGTGGGGACGCACGAGGAGGGCAGTATCGGCATCCTGGAGGTGCTCGACGCCTACAGAGGCCGAGGCTTCGGCTCCGCGCTGGAAAAATTCATGATCAATCGGATTCTGGAGGAAGGGCAGATTCCGTTCGCGCAGATCTCCGTCGACAATCAAACCTCGATCAACCTTCAACGAAAGCTCGGGCTCGAGATTTCGAGCGACCGGGTGTACTGGTTGTTCTGAACGATGCAAAGGGATAGATATGCATTGGGGAAATCCTTTCATCCATACTTAATGGTATCAGTGCAAGAAATTTCTTACATCAAGTCAAGTGTACGATCGAAGAGGAGCGCCGATATGCCTGCACAAAAAGCTCGGCTTCGAGATCTCAATCAGCGGCCGAACAACAGATGCAGCCAGTCTCTTTTGTTGTGGATGATGCGCACCACAAAGAGCTCGTTCTCGGTAAATCGATAGAAGATGTGATAGGGCATAACCAGATAGCGTCGGTAGCAGGAAGCGGGAAGGGCGATTTCTTCAAACTGCAAAACGGAGCCGATGCGCGGATTGTCCGTAAGTATTTTGAACGCCTCTTCCATTCTCTTTAGCAATCCCTCGGCTGCACTCCGATTGTCGTCCGCAACATAATCGAAAATAGCATCGAGATCATTTTCCGCGTCGAACGTATAGCGAATTCTAAGCGCCATGTACACGTTCCCTCAGGCGAGAGAATACCTCCTCGTGATCCCGCAGTTTGCCTTCGGCGATCTGCCGTTCGGCTGCCAGCAGTTTCATCTCGAGCCTTGTCGCAGCTTCTCTACGACAGAACGCTTCGTGGCTCATGACGACGAGATCGTTTTCGCCATTGTTTGTGACGAGCACTGGCTCGTCCAACTCATGGCAGAGTTGTGAGAATTTTTTATAGTCCGCACGAATGGCAGAGGACGGCTTCACGGTCAAGACGCTTGGAATGCTCCTTTCCATTATATCAACCTCCTATCAAATTTATATCCATATTATACCAGATCCTTGGTAAAGAGCCCCCCCAACATCGCCTTCTGCGCTTGCAAAACCCCCACCCTTGGTGCAGAATTTATCGCGAGGTGATGCCATTATGGCCGTTCCGATGACGTTTATGAGCGAAGAGCTCGACCGCATGAAAAAAGAGGGGCTGTACGGGACCATCCGTACGCTCGACGGGCCTCAGGGCGCGTGGATCGAGATGGGCGGGAAGAAATACCTCAACCTCTGTTCGAACAACTACCTCGGGCTGGCGAACGATCCGCGCGTCTGCGCGCGCGCCAAGACCGGGATCGACCGCCTCGGCGTCGGGCCGGGGGCCGTGCGCACCATCGCGGGGACGATGTCGATCCACATCGAGCTGGAGAAGAAGCTCGCCGCCTTCAAGGGCGCCGAGGCCTCCATCGTCGTGCAGTCCGGCTACTGCGCCAACGTCTCGGTCATCCCGACGCTCACCGGCGACGGCGACACGATCTTCAGCGACTCGCTCAACCACGCGTCGATCATCGACGCCTGCCGCCTCTCGCGCGCCAAGTCCGTGCGCTACGAGCACTCCGACATGGCCGACCTGACGGCGAAGCTCGAAGAATACAAGGGCGCGCCCGGGCGCAAATTGATCATCACCGACGGCGTCTTCTCCATGGACGGCGACGTCGCGAGGCTGCCGGAGATCGTGGAGATCGCCGAGCGATACGGCGCGGTCGTGGCGGTCGACGACGCGCACGGCGAGGGCGTGCTGGGGCGCGGCGGGCGAGGCATCGTCGACCACTTCCAGCTGCACGGCCGCGTCGACGTCGAGATCGGCACCATGTCCAAGGCCTTCGGCGTGGTCGGCGGCATCGTCGCCGGCAGCGCCACGCTGATCGACTACCTGCGCCAGAAGGCGCGTCCGAACCTCTTTTCCAGCGCGCTCACCGTTCCCGACGCCGCCGCCTGTCTGGCCGCAGTCGAGATCATGAGCGAGAGCGACGACCTGGTAAAGAAGCTCTGGCACAACGGCGACTACATGAAGGCGGGCCTCAAGAAGCACGGCTTCGACACCGGCCACAGCGAGACGCCGATCACGCCGGTCATCATCGGCGAGGCAGCGGCGGCGAAGGAGTTCAGCGCCAAACTCTTCGAGGCGGGCGTCTTCGCCACGGCGATCGTCTTCCCGACGGTACCGAAGGGCACGGCGCGCATCCGCGTGATGGTCTCCGCCGCCCACAGCGAGGCGGACCTGGACAAAGGCATCGAGGAGTTCGCCCGGATCGGGCGCGAGATGGGGGTGATCGGGAGATGAAACGAATTCTCGTCACGGGCGCTAACGGCCAGATCGGAACCGAGCTGATCGAGCGCCTGCGCAGGGACTACGGCACGGACAACGTGATCGCAAGCGACATCCGCGAGCTGCCGGGGGACCAGGACGGCCCCTTCCGAATCCTCGACGTGCGCGACGCCAACATGGTGCACGAGGCGATGGCGCGCACGGAGGCCGACACCATCATCCACATGGCGGGCATCCTCTCCGCCAAGGGCGAGGAGTACCCGCAGCTGGCGTGGGAGATCAACATCCAGGGCATCTACAACGTGCTGGAGGTGGCGCGCATCAAGGGGACGGCGGTCTTCTTCCCCAGCTCGATCGCCACCTTCGGCCCCAGCACGCCGGCCGTGAACACGCCGCAGGACACCGTGCAGCGCCCGACCTCGATCTACGGCATCTCCAAGGTCTCGGGCGAGCTGCTCTGCGACTACTACCACATCAAGTACGGCGTCGACGTGCGCGGCCTGCGCTTCCCCGGCCTGATCTCGTACAAGGCGCTCCCCGGCGGCGGCACCACCGACTACGCCGTGCACATCTACTACGACGCGGTCAAACACGGCCGCTACGTCTGCCCGCTGAAGCCGGGCAGCTTCATGGACATGATGTACATGCCGGACGCGATCGACGCGGTGCTGCAGATCATGGAGGCCGACCCCAAGAAGTTCGTACACTGGAACGCCTTCAACACCTCGGCCATGAGCTTCGACCCCGAGAGGATCGCCGCCGAGATCCGCAAGCACATCCCCGGCTTCGAGCTGGAGTACAAACCCAACCCCGTCCTGCAAGCCATCGCCGACTCATGGCCCGAGTCGCTGGACTGCAGCGCCGCCCGCGCGGAGTGGGGCTTCGCCCCCAAGTACGACCTCGCGGCGATGACGGAGGACATGCTGAAGCGCCTGCGGGAGAAGCTGGGGTAACGGCGGAAACGGACAGACGAACGAGACGAAGCGGCGCCGGAACATCGACGCCGCCTTTTATATGGTCCGACACAAATAAGATCAAAGCTTTGACCTTATTTCAACATGGCGCTGTGATCGCAGAAATTGCAATGGTTTGCGCAATCGCAAAAAGTGCAACGATTGGTTCTTTCTACTCGCGGTGCAGGATGTTATAGCCGAGGACGTAGCAATAGAGGGCGGCGGGAAAGTAAGTGATTTCAACACCATTCAATACTTGATCCCCAAAACAAGTCTTCGTCGTGACACCAAATCTCTTTAGACCATGTTTCTGTGCAAAAACCATTTGAGGCTTCAACAGATCCGGGTTGTTAAAATACCGATCTGACCACTTTACCTCGCAAACCCAACGAACATTGAAAACCGGATCTAGCGCGACAATATCGACCTCACCTTTGGGCCACCTAGCATAATAGATCCTTGTATTGGCATCATGAAACCACTGCGAAAAAATCGCGGTCTCGACAATCGCCCCCAACGCAACCTCGTCGTTCTCGGCAAGTGGTGCAAAAAGCGCAGCTCGAATAGAAGGATTGGTAAGGTATACTTTGAAAGTAGTGGCACGTTTGAAACGTTTGGCCGTCATGTCGATGCGGTTTACTGTTTTAATCAGGAATGCGGCCTCCAAATATTCAATATACTTTTTGATTGTCGGCTTCGCAACGCCGGATTTTTGTGACAAATCCTCAAGCGAAACCTCACCAGCAGTATTATACGCGAGTGTCGTGAAGAGGTAGTTCAACTCTTGAATATTCAACACTCCATAGAGGCTAGGTAAATCTCGCAACAAAACCTTGTCCACAATATCATTTTTTATAAAGCGGCCGGGGTTTTCCTGAATAATCGGGTTGAGCGCAACCTCAGGATATCCGCCGAAGTTCAGATAGTCCAAGAATAAAGAATTTATCCCGTCCTTATCGCTTTCTTCGAGAGGAGAAGTCACATCTAAAAACGAACCATTTTTATCGGTCCGCTGCGAACAGCAATCAGCGAACAATTCGTTGCGTTTTAACAAAGTCACATACTCGTAAAAAGTGAGTGGAGGCAACAGCAAATCCGTGAATCGACCTGCCCCGGACTCGTTACTTTTTAATTTTAAAGCTGCCGCCGCAGAACCGGAGGCCACACACTTCAGGTCGGGGTAAGAGTCCACGAGGCTCTTCAAATGCTGTTCCCAGTTGCGCAGATACTGAATTTCATCGAAGACGAAAAGACAGTGTTCGTGTTCATAGTCTACACCTGTCGCTTCTCGGTAGATGTCCAGAAAATCCAGCAAATTCAAAGAGTTATAAAGGGGATGATCGACTGAAACGTAGCAAATTTTTTCTGCCGTGAATCGATCTCCGCCATTCAGCAAAGCATAGATAGCGTGATGTAACAATACCGTCTTACCAACACGTCTTGGCCCCATTAAGATAACAGCTCTTTGTATGTTTACATCGAGAAGAGAGAGGAGTTGCCTCAGATAGGGACGTGACTCCATTTCAAAGAAAGGGAAGGCTGCGATTTGAATAGCAGCATTCCACCACGGGTTTTCTTTACGCACTCTCTCGATAACGCTGAGCCTCGATATATCCTGCACTCACAGCACCTCGATCAAATAAGATAAATCGATTTATCCTATTTACATCATACCCCATGAGCCCTGAATTGGCAAGGGCTAACAAGATCGTAAAAGGTGCACTGTCGCCTAATACCCACAGTTGCCTGAAAAAAAGGCCGGTTAGTGCCGAACATTGCCCCGAAGATCGTTCGTACTTTGGAAGATTTGTCATTATAATGACTCGGGTAGGCCACGATTTCATATCGATCGATGCGAGGTG
>JAVBQG010000025.1:0-29381 GCA_031549185.1 Synergistaceae bacterium
ACAGGTCCTCACGCGTTACTCACCCGTCCGCCACTAAACTATTCCAATAGTAAACTATCCGAATAGTCCCGTTCGACTTGCATGTGTTAAGCACGCCGCCAGCGTTCATCCTGAGCCAGGATCAAACTCTCCTTGGCTTTCGAAAATCGACTGGTATTGCTTGATTCGTACATTACGCGCTGTATTCTGTTGGCAAGGTTCGGCGTCGCTCCGTGCGGCGCGACGAGAGACAATATACCATGCCTTTGCTAAACGCGCAACCCCTCTGAGCCGAGTTTTTTTACAAGTTTTACAGGTCTGCTATAATCTCGTCATCCGTTTGTCACGGAACTCGATACTTCGCACTTGATTATTCCGCGACATCTACATAATAATAGTGCGACGATCGTAAACGCAAAAACTTTCGGAGGGACATGAATGAGTCAGGTAGATAAAGATTCTGGGCACAACTCGGGAGAGCAAAACCCACGCAAGAAACGCTCTCCTATTATAAAGGGTATATTTCTTCTTCTGGTTTTCCTGCTGTTTGTGAGCGCAGCGTTCGTATCGGTGGTCGGTATCATCTTGCTGCAGGATATCACGCAGGATCTCCCCAACCTGGAGGAGGAAACCCCGCAGCCCAGCCTCACATCTGTCGTGTACGACAGAAAAGAACGTGTCATCGCTAGGCTCTTTGAGGAAAACAGGACCTGGGTCAACCTCGACCAGATGTCCCCTTGGGCCACCAAAGCCGTTCTGGCAGCAGAGGACAGCGAATTTTACGAACACCAGGGAATTCGACTGACTGCCATCCTGCGGGCGTTGATGATCGACATCAGCGCCGGCAAGGCGCGCCACGGCGGCAGTACCATCACACAGCAGGTCGCACGCATGATCTTTTTGACACGGGAGCGCACCATCAAGCGCAAGGCGAGCGAAGCGATCATCGCCATGCGGATGGAGAGAAAGTATACGAAGGACCAAATCCTCGAACTCTACATGAACATGGCCTATTTCGGCCACGGCGCTTACGGGATTGGAGCCGCTTCGCAGGTCTATTTCGGCAAATCGGCCTCCCAGTTGACGCTGGCGGAAGCTTCCATGCTGGCGGGCGTCCTGCCGGCACCGAACGCCTATACTCCTGTGCGCCACCCCGACAAGGCAGCGGTCAGGCAGGATTATGTGCTCTCCCGTATGGTCGAGACGGGCATGATTTCGCCGCAAGAAAAAGAGCAGGTACAGGGGACGAAGCTTCATTATATTATGAAGAGCGGAACACCCAAGGCGACCTTCGTGATGAAGGACGCACCCTATTTTGTCTCCTACATTCTCTTCAAGTACCTGTTGCCCAAATACGGGCGCGATACGATCTATCGCGGCGGCCTCAAAATTTACACCACCATTGATCTCGACGTGCAGGAACAGGCCGAAGCCGTCATCTCCAAGATGAAATACGAAGGCGCGCTGGTGGCGCTCGACCCTGATACGGGAGAAATTCTGGCCCTCGTCGGCGGGCGGGATTTCGAAAAGAGTAAATTCAACCGCGCGGTGCAGGCGTATCGTCAGCCCGGTTCTTCTTTCAAGCCCATCGTATACGCCACTGCCATGGAAAACGGCTACCGGCCCGTGGACCACGTGATCGACGGACCGCTCAACTTTCCAAACGGATGGTCCCCCAAGAACAGCGACATGAAATACTCCGGGGAGATTACCCTGCTGGACGCCCTCTCCCGTTCGGTCAATACGATTGCCGTGCGGCTCGCACAGATTGTCGGCGTCAATACGGTCAGAGAACAAGCCAAGGCGATGGGTATCTCGACGCCGTACCTTCCGGAGGACCTCTCTCTCGCACTGGGCTCAGCAAGCGTCACGCCACTTGAAATGGCAGTCGCCTTCAGCACATTTGCCAACAACGGCTACAGAGTCGAACCCTTTGGAGTCAAAGAAATTTTGGATAACACGGGACACCCGTTGGAACAGAACGGCGCATCGTTGACACGCGCGATGTCCCCGGAGGTGGCGGTCGAAATACGTTCGATGCTTACGCAGGCAGTTAACTGGGGCACAGGAACCCGCGCGCGCATACCAAACTATCAGACGTTCGGCAAGACGGGCACCACGAACGATTTCACCGACGCATGGTTCATCGGGGGCGTCCCGGGGCTGGTGACGGTGGTTTACATTGGCAACGACAACCATAAGACGCTGGGGCGGGCTTTCGGTGGCACAGTCGCCGCTCCGGTGTGGAAAGAATTCGTGGAGAAGGCAGTCAAGACACTGAACACCCCCACCACCTTCACGATCTCGCCCGGGACGAGTGTGGAATCGGTCAGGGTCTGCCGCAAAACCGGTTTTCTTGCCAGTGGCGGTTGTCCCGCTGCTGAAGTCCTGATGCCGGTCGGGCAGGCTCCTTCGACTAAATGCCCCTGGCACGGAGGTGACGCCTTTGCCGCAAGAAACGACCCCAACGCACCACAGCTGGTGTTGGCGCCGATCGACGACGACACGGCCATTGCCGGTTATCAGATGAAAACTCCCTGGGGGGAAGAGCAGCCGATGGAAGACGGCGGCGGGGATGGCCTGCATGTGAAACAGCCCAAAGTGGGCGACGCCGGCGGCGAAGCGCCGGCCAACCCGAACGAGGAGCCCTACCGCAACGACCCGACCCCCGCGCCGGAGGTCGAAAAGCGATTCCAGGAACTGCTGAAGCAGTATAATATCTCGTCGGATTAGCGGAGAATCTGAAAATCGAAGAGGACCGGTTTCATCGCATCGTCGATGAAACCGGTCTTTTTCTTACCTTCAAGCTCAGAACTGGAGATAGTCGTCAGAACACGGCCAGGAGGCGGGTACCGCGATTTGGTGAAAAAGCTGCAGCGCGTATCTGTCCGTCATGCTGGAAATCCGGTCGATCGCAGCCTGCGGTTCGAGGTCAAGTTCGTCGAGAGCGTGCGTAAAAAGCGTGCTCAATACATGGACGACCTTCGGCTCCTCTTTTTTGATCCCCTCGCTGGAGTAAACGGCCCTGTACAAAAACTGGCGCAGTATCTCGACCTGCTCTAAATATTTTTCGCTGAACGCGATTTGACCATTGCCGCTCTCCGCGATTACATCCCTCACTAATGCGTCGATCCGCTGGCCGTGCGATTTGCCCAGCGTTTCCAAAATTTCTCCGGGAACGTCCTTCACACCGACGATACCGGCACCAAGCGCATCATCCAGGTCGTGGTTCAAATAGGCGATCGAATCGGAGACCCGCACCACCCACGCCTCCACGGTCGAGGGGTTCGCCAGGTCGAATCCGCGGCGCACATCGACCTGCCCTTTCGAATGCTGCACAATCCCCTGTCTGACCTCCCACGTCAAATTCAACCCAACGCCGTTGCGTTCGAGAAGATCGACGACTCGCAGGCTCTGCTGTGCGTGGTGAAACCCCGGAAGCCCCACCGATTTTGCCAGCTCGGAGAGCGTCCTCTCCCCCATGTGACCAAAGGGCGTATGCCCGAGGTCGTGGGCAAGGGCAATCGCCTCCGTCAAATCCTCGTTTAGATAGAGCGCTCGGGAGATCGTGCGTGCAATCTGGGCGACCTCAAGGGTATGCGTGAGGCGCGTGCGTGGATGATCGCTTTCGGGCAGCAACAAAACCTGCGTCTTGTGCTTGAGGCGCCTGAATGATCTGCTGTGAATCACGCGATCGCGATCACGCTGAAAGACAGTCCGTATCGGACAAGGCGTTTCCTCCCGCTCTCGTCCCTGACTGTTGCGCGAAGCACACGCCCACGGCGCAAGCCACGCAAGCTCCCTCTCCTCCCATCGCTCCCGAATCGACATATTATACCTCCTGAAGCAAGGCAGACCGTGGGCTCCGCCCACACCCGCAAAAGGGCACTGTCCTCTTGACTCCCGCAACTTATGACTGCGCGAAGCGCAGCCATAAGATTATGGGGTCCAGGGGACAGTGTCCCCTGGCGGGGTGTGGGGCGGAACCCCACGGTCTTCTTGTTATTTCAACAACCCCAGCGCCGAGTGGGCGGCGGCGAGGCGTGCCACCGGCACGCGGAAAGGCGAGCAGCTGACGTAATTCAGTCCGATCGAGTAGCAGAACGCCACGCTCGACGGGTTGCCGCCGTGTTCGCCGCAGATGCCGAGCGAGATGTCCTTGCGCACTCCCCTGCCCTTTTCAGTAGCAATCTTCATCAGACTGCCGACGCCGTCGCGGTCGAGCACGTGGAACGGATTCTCCGGCAGAATGCCGCTTTCGACGTAGACACCGAGAAATTTATTCTCGGCGTCGTCGCGGGAGTAGCCGAAGGTCGTCTGCGTGAGGTCGTTGGTGCCGAAGCTGAAGAATTCGGCGAACTCCGCGATTTCGTCTGCGACCATCGCAGCGCGCGGCAACTCGATCATCGTACCGACCTGGTAGTGAACGTCGATTTTCTCGATCTTGACGATCTCCTTCGCGATGCTGTCCGTCATTTCGCGAAGGCGTTTCATCTCCTCGCGCGTCGCGACCAGCGGCATCATAATGTCGGGGATGACCTTGATCCCTTTGTGAGCCACTTCGCACGCGGCGGTCATGATGGCGCGGATCTGCATCTCGTAGATCTCCGGGTAAACCATGCCGAGGCGGCAACCGCGGAAACCGAGCATCGGGTTCGCTTCGTGAAGTTCATAGGCCCGCGACATCGCGGTGCGGATGGCCTCCGCCTGCGGGCTGTTCGGGTCGATAGAGGCGAGCTCCTTCTCAAATTCGGGTATCTTGGGCAGGAACTCGTGCAGCGGCGGATCGAGCAGGCGGATCGTGACCGGATAACCGTCCATCGCCTCGAAAATGCCGATGAAATCGTCACGCTGCATGGATTCGAGCTGAGCGAGCGCTGCGACGCGCTCCTCCTTTGTGGACGCGATGACCATCTTCTGCATCGAGGGCAGACGGTCGGTCGCCATGAACATATGCTCGGTGCGGCAGAGACCGATGCCGGTCGCCCCGAACTCTCTGGCGCGGCGGGCGTCCTCCGGGGTGTCCGCGTTAGCCCACACGCCCATGGTCGCCACCTTGTCCGCCATGTCTAGGATCTTGCGGAAATCATCCGAGAAAGTGGGTTCGATGAGCGGCATCTTGCCGAGGATCACGAATCCCTGCGAGCCATCGAGCGAAATGAAGTCGCCCTTGCGGACGGCCATTCCGTTGACGACAAACTTCTGCGCCTGCAGGTCGATCTTGATGCTCTCGACACCCGATACGCACGGCTTGCCCATGCCGCGCGCCACGACCGCCGCGTGGCTGGTCATGCCGCCGTGGCTGGTGAGGACGCCTTTCGCCGCGAACAGCCCGTGGATGTCATCCGGAGTCGTTTCGGGGCGCACGAGGATGACCGGCGTTCCGTCCTTGCTCACGGCGACCGCCTCGTCGGCATCGAAGACGACACGGCCGACGGCGGCGCCGGGCGAGGCAGGCAGCCCTTTTGCCAGAACTTCGAATTTGGCGGCAGGGTCGATCTGGGGGTGCAGGAGCTGCTCTACCTGTTCCGGCGCGACGCGCGCGACAGTCGTACGTTCGTCGATCAACCCTTCGCGGCACATGTCCATCGCGATCTTCACCGCGGCGGACGCGGTGCGCTTGCCGTTGCGCGTCTGAAGGATGTAGAGTTTACCGCGTTCCACGGTGAACTCAATATCCTGCATGTCCTTGTAGTGTTTTTCGAGGAGATCGGCTGTGCGGGAGAACTCCTCGTAGATCTCCGGCATGGCGTCTTTCAGCTCGGCGATCGGCCTCGGCGTTCGGATGCCAGCGACGACGTCCTCGCCCTGCGCGTTGACGAGATACTCACCGTAGAGCGCGTCCTCTCCGGTCGACGGGCTACGCGTGAAACAGACGCCCGTCCCGCAGTCGTCGCCCAGATTGCCGAAGACCATCGACACGATATTGACGGCAGTGCCAAGGTCGTTCGGGATGCCGTGAATTTTGCGATACGTATTCGCACGCGGCGTGTTCCAACTGCGAAAGACCGCGTCGATTGCCAGGCGCAGCTGTTCGGCCGGTTCCATGGGGAAAACCTTGCCCGCGTTCGCCACGATCGCCTTGTAGTCCACGATCAGCTTCTTCAGAGCGTCGGCCGGAATCTGGTAGTCGAACTGCAGTCCCAGTTCCTTGCGCAGCGCGATCAATTTCTCCTCGAAAAAGTCGACGCTCACCTCCAGCACGACGTCGGAGAACATCTGGATAAAGCGGCGATAGCTGTCGTACGCGAAGCGCACGTCGCCGGAGACGCGTGCCAGCACCTCGACCGTCTCGTCATTGAGACCGAGGTTCAAAATCGTATCCATCATGCCGGGCATGGAGACGGGAGCACCCGAGCGCACGGAGACGAGGAGGGGGTTTTCAAGCCCGCCGAATTGCTTGCCGGTCTTCTCCTCCATGCGCTTCACGGCGGCAATTACGTCTTTCCAAATCAGGTCGAGGAGATTCGCCCCCTCGTCCCAGTAAGCCTTGCAAGCTTCTGTCGTTATGATAAATCCTGGGGGGACGGGCAGGCCGATTCTCCACATCTGCGCCAAGTTCGCGCCCTTGCCGCCAAGCAGCATCTTCATACTGGCGTCGCCTTCATTAAAATCGTAAATATACTTTTTCTGTTCCACGACTCTGTTACCTCCTCAGGATTGTCATTTTCATAACCGATCCGTTGATTTACAAAGCAAAAACATTATACCTCCACATCGTGAAAAATGCCCGGCACACGCATCATGCAATCTGCATATCTCTTTTTCTGGATTTTCTGTCTATTCACTCGTGAAAACGAGAGACCCCCTCTTGGCTTTTAAGAAAACATTTTTTCGGATGAAATTATTTTTAAAATGCATAAAAATGCTCCAATGATCAGATAGGGATGATATAATATATGCCTTGAATTTTTGCAAATTCTTTGTTTCGCGTGACAAGTCACTTTTGCGAAATTATTAAATTATTATGGAGCGATCCCGATGAAGAAAAAAAAGCTATTGCTGTGCCTGTACGTCGTCTTTTTCATATTGTTCGCCCTACCCTCTTTTGCGGCGACTCCGCAACCGGTAATACTTACATATGAGGCGGACAACGAATTTCCGCCTTATCGAATTGCGACTGTCAAAGGATTCTCCGGCTTCGAAGTCGACATAAACAACGCCATTTTCAAAAACTCGCCCTATTCCCTGGAGTATAAATTCACGCATGGAGAATGGGGCGGTGCGGATCAGGCGGACACTTCAGCGGCAACTTTTTTCGGCTGGCGCGAGATCACCAGTGAGACCCCAAAAAATATGACCTTCTCCGAACCTCTCTTTACGCACCGCTGGGGCGCCTACACACAACCGTATCACACGGGAAAACTGGACTACAAGCTGATTGGGGCATACACGGCCGGTGTCACGATGAAACGTTTTCCCTACACAAACCTCGTGAGCAAGGGAATCAAAAACATTCGCGTCTTTGAAAACGGGACAGACGCCGTGCGCGCCCTTGCAAACGGCGAAATCGATATTCTCTTCGACGAGTTGATCTCGCTCAACTATCTGCTGGTACAGGAAAAATTGTATGACGCGGTATTGTATCATCCGGAATTCGAGGTTACGACGCCGGTCGGCCTCGCAATGCGAAAGGACAGCAGCGACCTTCTCTCCTTCGTCAATCGCCGTATAAAAGAGATAAGGACAAGCGGCGAATACGAGACCATCTATGAAAAGTATTTCTTCGCGCACTCCCCTCTCTATGAAAACCAGCGACGGGAAACTGCGTACAAAACGGCGGCCGGCCTCGTGACGCTCTTCTCTCTTCTCGGGGTGTTCCTCGCTTTCGGCTGCTACAGACAGCTGCTCAAAGCAGCCAGAGAAAAGGCTTTTGCGGACACGCTGATCGAAAACGCCACTTCTTTCATCGTCATTTGGGACGAAGACCTGAACATCGTCCGTACCAATGCGAGAGTGGAGAGGTTCCTCGGTTATTCCAAGGAAGAGCTTACAGGGATGAAGGCGTCCGATGTCATCTCCATTCCCGATACGATCAGCAACTATACGTTCGCAACGCGCATGCAGTCGCGGCGAGGACATGCGATCGACGTGTTGTGGGACATCAATCGTTTCTCCAGAAACAACAGCTCGCGGCGCTACGTGATGGCGGCAGGATCGGACATCACGGAAATAACGGCGCTGAGACAATCGCTTGAGGCAAGCCTGGACCAGCTGCGGGAATCGGAACGCCGCTTCGAACTCGCGACGTCAGGCGGCAATGTCGGAATCATCTACTGCAATATGGTGAAAAACGAGATATACATCTCTCCCGTGGGATACAAGCTGCTCGGCTACAGCCAACATCCAGAAAATCTCACCAACGAGGAGTGGCTGAGCTGGATACACCCGTCCGATATCGACATCTTCCAGCTCAACGTCTTCACGGTGGAGAACGTGGCGAGCCTGAACCCCTCCTCCGAACTTCGCATCAGGAAAAAAGACGGCGGTTATAAATGGTTCCTGTTCAGCCTGAAGGCGGAATTGGACGAAAACGGCAGTTTGAGCGTACTGTCGGGCGCCTTTTTGGACATAGACGAGCGCAAGAAGGTGGAGCTGCTCACGCGCAGGCTGGCTTTCGAGGATCCGGTTTCCGGCACACAGAACCGCCACTATCTGATGACCGAGGGCGAGAAAATCCTCCTCGCCGCCCAGAAGAACAACCTCGGCGTCGGCCTCGTCATCTTCGATATCGACGATTTCAAGATGTTGAATATGCAGAAAGGGACCGCCGCCGGCGACCAGCTGCTGAGAGAAGTGGGAAATCGCGCGAAAAAATTCCTCGGCAACGTCGGGCTGTTGGCCAGGATGAGCGGAGATGAATTCGCCTGCCTGCTTCCTTTCGACATGAGCAGTGGCATCAACGACAAGCTGGGCGCGGCGACCGACGTGCTGAAAAGCATCATACAGGAAATAGACGCGACAAAGTACGGCATAAAACGCATCACGATCTGCGCCGGTTCGTCGGTCTTCCCAATCGACTCCGGCGAGCTCTCCGGCCTCATCGAAAACGCCAGCGCCGCCCTCGTGGCAGCCAAGACGCAAGGCCCGGGCAGCACGAAAATCTACGACAGCAACGTCAAAAACCGGACAAAGCGTGACGACATCCTGAGACACGACATACAGGATCTGATCAAGAACAACCAGCTCAAAGCCTACTACCAGCCGAAGGTCGACCTGGTCACGGGTCGCATCTGCGGCGCGGAGGCCCTGGCCCGATGGGTTCACCCGGATTTCGGCATTATCCGGCCGGACTACTTCATCAAGGTCGCCGAGGACATTGGCGTCATCACGGCAATCGATTACTTCATGCTTCGGGAGACCTGTCTGCAAAACGCGAAGTGGCAGGCGCTCGGCCTGCCGCCTGTCCGCATTGCGGTCAACATGTCGGCGGAGGGTTTCTTCAGCGAGAAGACGATCGAATACGTCTACGGTCTCCTCCAGGAGGCGCAGCTCGATCCGAGGTGGCTGGAGATCGAGCTGACCGAAAGCAAGGCCATGCGCGACATCCAAAAAGCGATCGAGTCCATGCAGAGGTTGAAGATGCTCGGCATCATGATATCGCTGGACGATTTCGGAACGGGGTACTCCTCTCTCAACTATTTGAAAAAATTGCCGATCCGAATGATCAAGCTGGATCGCTCCTTCATCCTCGATCTGGAGTCGAACCCGGCGAGCCAGATGATCGTCAACACCATGGTTCAACTTTCGAAAAAACTGAACCTGACCGTGACGGTAGAGGGCGTGGAGAACACGATACAGGAACAATACCTGAGAAACATAGGGTGCGAGAACGCACAGGGCTACCTGTACAGCAAACCGATCCCCGCCGAAAAATTCGAGGCTCTCTTAAGAAGCGGAAAACCGCTGCGGCCGCTCGAGAGCTACGACCAACGAAACATCGCATAAAAAATCCCCGGAGCCAAGTTTCACCGCTGCGCTCCGGGGAAATATTCTACCGCTGCCGGATCCGCTACTCAGGACTTCAACAGAGAAAAATCCCCGATCGAGTCGAAGAGCTCCCTGCATCGCACAAGCAACGCCAAGCGGTTGTTGCGCACGTCCATATTCTCGTCCATCACCATCACGTCGTCGAAGAAGCCGGAGATCGCCGGGGAGAGCTGCGCAAGAGCGGCGCAGACGGCCTCCCAGTCGTACCCGTTCAGTGCGGAGGATACGACGGCGCTCTGTTCCTTCAACACGCGAAGAAGCTCCTTTTCGGCGGGCAAATTCAACTTGCCGGCGTCGAGTTTGGCCGCGGCACGCTCTTCGTCGGAAAGCTTGGCGAGAATATTGTTCACGCGAATGGCGGACGTGATCAATGCGCCGAACCACTCCGCCTCGCTGACCTTTTCGAACGCTTCCAACATACGGAGAGCCTGAAGGGGCCGGTGCCCCATCGATGCGACTGAGAGGCTGGTCGTTCCGTGCGTGAAGCCGCGCTCGCGGAGTTGATTGTGCAGGCGCTGGCGATAGAAGTCGGTCACCTTCGCCATGACCGCGTCGTCCGCGCCGAGAGCCTGCGCGCCGCGCGCGAAGAGCCCCCCGAGGTCCGCATCCATCGCGAGGCCCCAGAGGATTTCATTCACGCATCGCGCCGCGCGGCGAAGACCGTACGGATCCTGGGAGCCGGTCGGCGGAAGGCCGACCTTGTGAATGCCGATCATGGTGTCGACTCTGTCGCAGAGGCCGATGAGCGCGCCGGCCTTACCTTTCGGCAGGTTGTCGCCCGCGAACCGGGGCAGATATTGCTCGAAGATCGCATTCGCCACCGCCTCGCGTTCGCCGCCGCGCTTGGCGTACTCACGTCCCATCACGCCCTGCACCTCTGGAAATTCGAAGACCATAGCCGTGACGAGGTCCGCCTTGGAAAGCAGTGCCGCGCGGTCGACATCCGCGGCGAGCTCGTTCTCGGTGCGCTCGCCAAGCTCGCCCACGAGCCAGCCCGCGACCTCGCGCACACGCTTCACCTTGTCGAAGACCGAGCCGAGCTGCTCCTGATAGAGGACCTTCTCCAGGGACGGCAGGCGCGACTCGAGCGAGACGGCCAGGTCCTCTTTCCAGAAGAACGCGGCGTCGTAGAGGCGCGCGCGCAATACGCGCTCGTTTCCGTCGCGAACGACATTCATGTCACGCGCCTTGTTGTTGCTGACGCCGATGAAGCACGCGAGCAATTTCCCGTCCTTTCCGCGAACGGGAAAATAGCGCTGGTTCTTCTTCATCGTGGCGATCAGGACTTCCTCGGGAATATCGAGGAACGATTCGTCAAAACCGCCACAGAAGGGCACGGGATACTCCACAAGCTGTGCATTCTCCTCCAGCAATTCGGGATCGGGATCGCTCGCCCCGCCGATCTCCTTTTCGATCTGCGCAACGCCCTCGAGGATCATCTTCTTACGACGTTCGTGGTCGACGATCACGCATTCGCGCTCCATGATCGCCATGTACTCCTCCGCGCTGCCGACCACGACGGCGGACGCTCCCATGAAGCGGTGCCCCCGGCTGATATTCCCGCCCTGCACAGGCCCGAAGCTCACGGGAATATGCCGGTCGCCCCAGAGGGCGATCAACCACCGAACAGGGCGCGCAAAGCGAACCGAGGAATCGGTCGTCCAGTACATATTTTTCTGGAAGACGAGCTTCTTCAGCAAACCGGACAGAAGCCCGGGGAGCAGCTCCTCCGTCTTCCGGCCCGACTCGCGTACGACCGCGAAGAGATATTCGACGCCCTTGACCGCCTCGAAGCGAAGGTCGGAGACCTCGACGCCGCGGCTCTTCGCAAAACCGATCGCGGCCTTCGTGTATTCGCCATTTTCATCCAGGGCCTGCGTCTTCGGAGGGCCCTTCACGGTCTCCTCGAAGTCCTCCTGCCGCTCGGCAAGCCCCTTGATATACAGGATCGTCCTTCTCGGCGTCCCCGTCGTGCGCAGCTCGCCGAAAGCGACTCGCATCTCCGCCAACTCCGCGCGGGCGAGCCGGTCGAGTTCGGCGATGACCCAGGTCATAAAGCGCGCCGGGATCTCCTCCGTCCCGATCTCGAAGAGCAGATCGCGCGTGCTCATCTCGCCTCACCCACCTTCTCATCAAGGTCGAATTTACCAATCAGCGGGAAGTTCATCCCCTCGCGCTGTTCCAGATACGCCCTGCAACAGGCGCTCGCCAGCGCCCGCACTCGCCCGATGTAACCGGTGCGCTCCGTCACGCTGATCGCGTTGCGCGCGTCAAGCGTGTTGAACGCGTGCGAACACTTGAGGACGTAGTCGTAGGCGGGCAGGACCATGCCGCGTTCGAGCACGCGGGCCGACTCAGCCTCGTACATGCCGAAGAGTTTGAACAGCATATCGGTGTCGGCGATCTCGAAGTTGTAGGTCGAGCCCTCGACCTCCGAGCGATGGTGCACGTCGCCGTACTTGACCTTCCCCACCCACTCGAGGTCGTAGACGTTGTTCACCTTCTGCACGTACATCGCGATCCGCTCGAGCCCGTAGGTGAGCTCGGCGGGCACCAGCGCCATGTCGACGCCGCCCATCTGCTGGAAGTAGGTGAACTGCGTGATTTCCATGCCGTCGAGCCAGACCTCCCAACCCAGCCCCCAGGCGCCGGTGGTCGGGTTCTCCCAGTCGTCCTCCACGAAGCGGATGTCGTGATCAGCCGGGTCGATGCCGAGCGCCCGCAGGCTGTCGATGTACAGCTCTTGTATATTGTCCGGCGAGGGCTTTAGGATCACCTGATACTGATAGTAATGCTGCAGGCGGTTCGGGTTCTCGCCGTATCGTCCGTCCGTCGGGCGGCGCGACGGTTCGACGTACGCCACGCGCCAGGGCTCAGGTCCTATAACCCGCAACGTCGTCGCCGGGTTCATGGTCCCCGCGCCGACCTCGATATCGTACGGTTGCTGTAAGATACAGCCCCTCTCCGTCCAGAATTTCTCCAGACGCATGATCAACTCTTGAAAATTCAACACAAGACCCCCTTATATGCAAATGCCTTCGTGATCTATTCACTTCGAAGAAAAGAATAAAACCGACGCGCACTGTCGCCGAGGAGCCCTATCGCGTCCGATGGGACCGTCTTCGTCCATGCCAGAAACTGGTCCCTCGGTAGCATAGCAGCACGACGTATCTCTTGCAATACCGCGAAAGACATGGAAGGAGCGTCGGCGGCGAGAGGGCGGGAAGCGGAGCATCGCGTACAAAGCAGACCGTCCTCCATCCACACGATCCTCGCCTCCTCGGTACAGTCCAAATTACCCCCGCAGGCACAGCAGCTTTCCAACGAAGGCGCTACTCCCCAAAGACTGCCCCATCGCCAGGCAAAGCGCAGGTCGACGAGCCTCGGGTCGATATCGAGCGCGAGGTTTTTCAAACTCCCCCACAAAAGAGAGAGCAGGTCGTCGCACTCGTGCCCGGCCGGAATACTCTTCGCCAGATGGAGACACCAGTTCACGGCGACGCTCAATTTTCTCGGCGAGGCGCGCAAGAACAAAAAGTCTTCACGCACATCCACGCTCTTGAGATAAAGCCGCCTCGGGCTCTGGTAGAAATCAAAAACGCCCCACACGAGCGGTTCCGTTCCGCCGCCGAAGCGAGTTTTCGCGCCGTCGGCGCCGGGCGCCGAGACCCAGATGGCACCCATTCTCTTTAAAAAAAGGAGCAGCTCCTGCGAGCTACGCGAACCCTCCCTGCGGCGCAGAACGACGCCGTGCGCTCTGTGATCTCCCTGCGAAAGTTGATCCGGGTGCCCGAAAGAGCGATGCGTCACCTGCGGTGGTATCCCATGCGCCCAATCTCGACGGGAGATTTGCGCCAGTCCGGCCGGAGCTTGACCCAGAGCTGCAAGAAGATCGGATAGCCGAGGCGCTCCTCCATCTCCAGCCGCGCGGCCGTGCCGATGTTCTTCAACTTCGAGCCGCCGCCGCCGATCAGGATGCCCTTCTGCCCGGGGCGCTCCACGACTATGTCCGCTCTGATCTCGGCGATTTCCAATTCGGGGTACTCGTCCGGCGTCCTGAAATCCTGAATCACGACGGCGATGCTGTGGGGGACCTCCTGCTCCGTGGCCTCGAAAATTTTCTCGCGGATGATCTCCTCGGCCAGGAAACGCTCGGTCGTGTCCATCAGGACGTCCTCGGGGTAGATGAGCTCCCCCTCCGGCAGCAGTTTGATCAGCTCTTCCTGCAGCACGTCGAGGTTCGTTCCCTCTTTTGCCGAGACCGGGACGACCGCCGCCGGTTTGATGCTCTCCTGCAGCGGAGCCAGCGCCTGCCAGAAAGCCTCCTGTCCTCGCCTGCTCTTCAACCGGTCGATTTTATTGAGGACGAGGACGATGGGAATTTTGTACGCCCGAAGGCGTTCGAGGATCGCCTCGCCCGCCGAATCGAGCTCTTTTCCCGCCTCGACGACGAAACAGATCACGTCGACCGAATCCATCGCCGCGGACGCTTCCTGCATCATGAACTCCCCCAGCGCATGTTTCGGCATATGCAGACCCGGCGTATCGACGAAGACAATCTGCGCTTCTTCTGTGGTCAGAATGCATCGCACGGCGTTCCGCGTCGTCTGCGGCTTGCTCGACACCGCCGCTACCTTTTCGCGCAACAGGGCGTTGATCAGGGAAGATTTTCCGACATTCGGGCGTCCGACGAGGGACACATAGCCTGAACGAAAACTCATATACTCTATCGATCCTCCAGTATAAAACGATGAGGCAGCAGGTTCGCGAGGTTCAGCGAGACCACTCGGCCGTCCTTCATCAAAAATATCTCCATCTCCGGGTTGAACTCGATCAGGAATTGCCGACAGGCGCCACAAGGAGGGCAGTGTATATCGCCGCTCCCCGAGACTGCTATCGCAAGCGGGTCGCGTTTTCCGGCCGCAATTGCGCTCGTCATCGCCGCACGCTCTGCACAGATGGCGAGGCCATAACTCGCGTTTTCGACATTGCATCCCCCGAAGACGGATCCATCTCGCATGAGCAACGCAGCCCCGACGGCAAAACGGGAGTACGGCGCGTACGCCCGCTCCCGATAGGATGCCGCCATTTTCATCAAGGCCTCAGGAGTCATTTTGCAATTTTCGCCTACACAATCCGTCAAAAAAACGCCCCCACACTTGAAAAACGTAAAATCGGTCTGGATTTCACCTCGCCTGTTTTTGACCCTCAGGCGTCCCCTTCGTCCGTCTCTTTCTCCGAGCGTTCGATCCGAACCTGTAAAATTCTGTGCTCCACAACCTCAACGGCGCTGATTTTCCAGGGGCCGTATATGATCGATTCACCCTCCTCGGGGAAATTGCCGCAGAGCGTGAGCAGCATGCCGGCAACCGTGTCCACCTCGTCGAACTCGAACGGGTAGTCCAACGTCTCGGAGAGATCCTCGAGGTTGACGTAGCCCTGCACAAGATACACGCCGGGGCTCTCCTCCATCACATCGGGAGTCTCGTCGTCGAATTCGTCCTGAATGTCCCCGACGATCTCCTCCAGCAGATCTTCGAGCGTGACAAGCCCGGCGGTGCCGCCGTATTCGTCGACGACGATGGCGATATGCACCTGTTCCTTCTTCATGATCTCGAAGGCCTCGTCCGTCTTGATCGTCTCGGGGATGAAAAGGGGTTCTCTCTGCAACGTCGTGACCGGCGTCTCGAGCATCCCCCTGCACAAGGGCCCGAGCAGGTCCTTCGCGTAGAGCACCCCGGTGATCTTGTCGAGATCCTTCTCGTAGATCGGCACCCGCGAATGGCCGGTCTCCAGAAAGATGTCGGACGCAGCGGCCACACTCGTCTCGGAGGAAATCGCCATCATGTCCGTGCGGGCGACCATGATCTCGGAGACGCGCGTCTCTTCGAAAGAGATAACGCCGTGGATCATCTTCCGCTCGTCCTCCTCCAGCGCGCCCGACTCGCCGCTCGCGTGCACCATGATCTCCACGTCCTCGCGCGTTACGAACGGCATGAACGTGTCCAACTCAAGACCGAACAGGCGTCCCACGGCCCACACGGAGCGTTGTACGAGAAAGACAACCGGCGAAAGAATAAAACTAAAAAGACGCAGTGGCGGCAGAAATAATGAAAGAACGGATTCCTTGTGCGCGATTGCGATATTTTTCGGCAATATTTCACAAAAAATAACGATTAACGTGGTCATCACAGTAACGGCGATAATGGGGCCATGACGACCGAAGAACATCGTCATAACCATCGTGGCGATGGTACTGGCCGCTATGTTGACGAGGTTATTGCCTACAAGCGTAATCGTGAGGGCCTTCTGGATATTGTCTCCAAGCCACCGGTAGCCTTCTTTTTTCCCGGGGTTCGCGCTCTCGAGCGCCTTTAGTTTTATTTTTCCTGCTGCAGTTATCGCCGTCTCCGTCGAGCTGAAAAAAAACGACAGGACGAGAAAAAACAACAGCAGGCCGATACTGCCCACTAGATCAGAACTCACTCTGACATCAATCCTCCTTGGATTCTTTCAAGATATTCCCTTACCAGCGCTTCCTGTTCGCGCCACATCCCGGTTTTTCGTTCCTCGGTATCATGGTCGTACCCAATCAGATGCAGCACGCCGTGGACGATCACCAATACAATTTCGTTATTATAATCCACTTCCTGATTTTTCGCATTTTCCCGGACGCATGGCGGGGAAACGATCACATCCCCCAGCGGCAGCTCGGGCCACCCCTCGGGTGGCAGAAAAACCCCTGCCTCCTCCCATAACGGAAAGGATAGCACGTCCGTCGACTCGTCGATATTGCGATACTGCTTATTCAATGTTCGGATTCCCTCTTCGTCGATGAAAGAGAGCGAGACCGAGATTTCCTCGTATCTCCCAAGTCCGTGGAATTCCATGAGCGGGCTCATCAAACCGGAGAGTTTTTCGAAATCGACGGTGAAATCTTCCCGAAAAATATCTTCTCCGGTTACGTCAAATTTTAACCGCATTCGGCTCTCCCGTTTCCTCATCTTCCGCAGGCAGCGGCTTGATCTCCCTCGAATGATACATAGACATCAGCACCTCGACAAAGGCCGTCTTGATTGCCGCAACATCCTTCAAGGTAAAATCGACATCGGCAAACTGACCTCCCAGGATTTTCGAGTCGATCACATCCCCGACGAGTTTTTCCAGTTCGAGCCGCCCGGTGACAGTCCGGTTGAGTCCTTTCATCGCCGCCTCGATGGAATCCGCCAGCATAATCAACGCCGTCTCGGGCGACTGCGGCGTCGGGCCAGGATAGCAGAACTCCGCCTTATTGATATCGCCGTCGCCGCCTGCCTCCTTATCCGCCACAACCGCCTTCTTGTAGAAGTAGGTGAGGCACGTCTTGCCGTGGTGTTCGGAGATAAAGCGCCTGATCGGAGCCGGCAGTTTGTATTCGTCCGCGAGCTCCAGGCCGTCCGCAACGTGTGAAAGAATGATCTTCGCGGACTCCTTCGGCGCCAGCCGGTCGTGAATATTGTCGCCGAACGGCTGGTTCTCCACAAAATAGTGCGGCCTTTTCAGCTTTCCGATATCGTGGTAGTAGGCGCCGGTCTTGACCAGCAGGCCGTTCATCCCAAGTCTGTCGGCAACCGCCTCCGCCAGCGTACTCACCGTAATCGTGTGGTGATACGTCCCCGGAGCCTCCAATTGGAGACGTTTCAGAAGAGGCTGGGAGGGGTGGCTCATTTCGAGCAGGCGGAGGGGCGAGATGATTTCGAAGGTCGACTCCCACAGCGGGAGAAAGGCCACGACGAGGCTGCTCCACAGCGCACAGCAGAACAGGTATGTGGCGAACAGCTCCCAGGAGAGCGCAAGACCGAAGCCCCAGCGAATGAACATGGAGGTCAGCGTGAGGCAGAAACCAAGGCCGAACATGCTGCGCCAGATCATAATCCGGCTCGTCGCTTCACGGAAAAAGAGAAAACCGGCGCCGGACGCAACTCCCGAAACTACACAACCGACCGCAATGGTCGAGGTCATTCCTGGAAAGGCGAGAAGATAACCGATCAACCCGCCACCGAGCGCGATATGAAAGGCAAACGCGGGCGAAAGAGTGAGAAAAAGCCAGCCCGTGAGGGCAAGGAGAGAAAGGGGATCGATTCCCCAACTGGCGAGCCAACGTTGGGAGCTCCAGCTTATCGTGAGCAAAAGGGCGACATAGAGCCACTCCTTATCGGTGAGCAGAACGTCCTGTCGTATGCTGAGCCATGTAAGCCAGAGCGACCACGAGAAGGTCGCAATCAAAATGAAGCAGAGTTGTTTCCACGGGATGGCCGCGTCGGGATATCCCTGGGTGTGCAGGATCTCCGCAATACCGGGGGTCACGATCTGCCCCTTCTCCACCAGCACTCCGCCGAGACGGATTTCCCGCACGACGGAGGGTATGCGCTGGCTGACGTCGGTGCGCAGGCGATCGGCCATCTCGTCGTCCTCGACGAGCGTCGGCTCGAGCATGGCGTCCAAGATCTGAAAGACGACATTTTTCTCCGCCTGCCCCATACTGACTCTCGCCAGGCTGTCCCAGATCGCTGCCGTCTGTTCGGAGCGGGTGGCGGAGCGATCGAAGTTCTTCTCCGCAATGTCGATCACCGTGGAGACAATTCTGCTCTGCTCCGACTGCGGAAAACCTCTGACAAGCTTCTCCAGAGGGATCGGCGCGAAATCCATGGTGCCGTTCGTCTTCAAATCCTCGATGCGCTGTTTGACTTCACGCGTCTTCTGATCGTCTCTCACCCGAACACGCGCAATCTGGGCGGCTGCCTGGTCGCGAAGCTCCTTCGTCGCCGCGTTGTCGACGAATCGAGCGGAACTTTGCGCAAGATACGTCCGCGGCGAGGGATATCCGACCCGGTAGCTTTCGTTGCGATCCACAAAAAACCAACCGGCGCAAACAATCAACCCCGCGCAGGCAACCAGGAGGAGTCGGAAAAGTATGACGACCCCACTGACCGAAGACGGAGGCTGCCCATCTCTGGCACCGCCAAGGACCATGCGGCGCAGCCAGTTAAGAGACAAGCGCCTGCGGTCTTTGTCCATTGGCCTCATATTCTTCGTACGCCTTTACGATCTTCTGTACGATGTCGTGGCGCACGACATCGCTGTTCGTTAGATTGCAAAAGGCGACGCCCTCCACCCCGTTCAGGATATCGCTCACCATGCGCAAACCGGATTCCTTGTGACTGGGGAGGTCGATCTGGGTGATGTCCCCGGTCAACACGGCCTTCGATCCGAGACCGAGCCGCGTCAGAAACATCTTCATCTGCTCCTTTGTCGTGTTCTGCGCCTCGTCGAGAATGATAAAGCTGTTGTTGAGCGTGCGCCCTCTCATATACGCAAGAGGCGCAATCTCGATGATCCCCTTCTCGATGTAGCGGTTGAAACGATCGGGAGGAAGGAGGTCGTAAAACGCGTCGTACAGGGGGCGTATATACGGCTCCACCTTCTCCAGCAGGTCGCCCGGCAGGTAGCCGAGGCGCTCGCCCGCCTCCACGACGGGGCGCACCAGCACGATCCTGTTGATCTTCGCCGCCTTCAACGCGGCGACGGCGGCCGCGACCGCGAGATAGGTCTTGCCGGTGCCCGCCGGCCCGATCGCAAAGACCACGTCGTTGCCCCGTATGGCGTCGACGTACTCCTTCTGCCCCTGCGTGTAAGGGCGGATCTGCTTGCCGTGGTTGCTGACGCAGATGGACGATTCGAGCAGCGACAGGAGATCCGGCCGCTCCCCGGAGGCCACGACGTCGAGCGCGTAACGAATTTCGACAGATGACGGACGAGATCCCCTGCGCACCATCTCGACCAGCTGATTCAGCAGATCGGCCAGGTTCGCGGCGAGAACGGGGTCCTCGTCGGGGATGTAGATATCGGTGCCTCGCACAACAAGACGGAGGCCCAGCCGGTCCTCGATGGCGCCGAGGATTTCGTCCCTCGCGCCAAGGAGTCTCGCCAGAACATCCTCCGTCGCAATCGATACGATTCGCTCTTTTTTCACAGTTCAGGCCTGTACGACCTCTTTCACCTCCGGCACGCTTCTGTTGATGACGCCGAGCACCATGTTCTGCATGGTTGCCCTGGCGCCCGGGCAACCGCTACACATGCCCGTGAGACTCACCTTGAGCACGCCGTCCGTCTCGTTGAAACTCATGAACTCGATGCCCCCGCCATGGGACTCCAGCGCGGGGCGTACTTCCGACTCGATTACCTGAACGATTTTCTCAACGATTGCCGACATACGACTTCCTCCCTTTGTTCTTCGCGCTCTCTTTTGCCTTCACCCACAGGGCGTCCAGCTCTTCGAGCGACATCTCCTCCATGTTGCGTCCGTTTTCCTGCGCCAGCGACTCGACATCCCGAAAGCGAGCGTCGAATTTGGCGTTTGCCGCTTGCAGCGCATTCTCCGGATCGATTCCCATATGCCGCGAGAGGTTCACGAGGGCGAAGAAAAGATCTCCCAGCTCCTCCTCCGCTGCCGCACCGTTCATGCCTTCGACTTCCGCCTTGAACTCGTCCAGCTCCTCCAGTACCTTCTCGCGAACGGGGTTGAGGTCTCCGAACCCCCAGTCGAACCCTTTCTTCGCCGCGCGCTCCTGAATGCGGTATGCCCGCAAAAGCGCAGGCAGGCTGCGCGGAATGCCCGCCATCGCGGACGAATCGGACGCGCGTCCCTTTCGCTCCGCGGCTTTGATACGCTCCCAGTTCCGGCTAACCTCCGAGATGTCCTCCACCGAGACGTCGCCGAACACATGAGGGTGGCGCGTGACCAATTTACGACAGATCCCGCGCACGACATCGTCGATCTCGAAGAAGTTTTTCTCTTTTGCGATGGTAGCGATGAAGACCACCTGGAGCAGAACGTCGCCGCTCTCCTCGCAGATATGAAGGAGATCCTCGTCCTCGATGGCTTCCACCAGCTCGTGAGATTCCTCCAGGATGTATCGCCTCAAACTGTCCAGCGTCTGCTCGGCATCCCACGGGCACCCGCCCGGCGCGCGCAAGCGGCGCATGATCTCGAGCAAATCTTCAAAACGATACGCTTCTTTCGATAAATCCGTCAAACACAGAACCCCCTCCGCTGAAACCATTGTAGCAGATCTATTGTAACAGAGCACCGATAAAGTCACCTAACGAGGAGAAGCCTCCCTGACCGATAAAACCGTCGAGGCGGCGCATCCACCCCTTCGGCGTTTTCATGTCCTTCATCGGCCCCTCGGGGTCCCCCTGCACGATCGTCTCGTCCCGTCCGCAGAGAACTTTGGCGATTTTGTAATCCCGACCGACGATCCTGATTCTGGCGACGTCGAAGAGAAAGCGCAAGACGGGGGGCATGGGGCCAAACCGGTCGATCGTCTCGTCGTGCAACTCCTGCAGATTGTCCAGCTCCTGCGTCCAGAGAAGCTTGCGATAGAGCGCGACGCGCAGGCTCTCGTGCGGCAGGTAATCCTTCGGGATCGCAGAGGGGATCCCGACCTCGACCTGCGTGCGCTCGCGGTACTCGCCCTTGACACGCTGGATCGCCTCCTCCAGCAGGTCGCAGTATCGCTGAAATCCTACGCGTCCGAGGTTGCCGTGCTGGGCGACGCCGACGAGCTCTCCTCCTCCCCGTATCTCGAGGTCCTTCTTGGCGAGCTGATACCCCGCTCCGAACTCGCCCATCGCCGCGATCGCCTCCAGGCGCTCGGTCGCCTCCCTGGTCAGCGTTACCTCCGCCGGGTGCAGAAAGAGCGCGAACGCCTGTTCGTCGCGCCTCCCCACGCGCCCGCGGAGCTGGTGCATCTGCGCCAGTCCGAGCTCGTGCGCGTCGCTGACGATCAGCGTATTGGCGCGCGGCATATCGAGGCCGCTCTCGACGATGGTCGTACAGACCAGGATATCGAGCTCTCCGTCGGAAAATTTATCCATCGCGCTTTTGAGCTGTTTTTCCGGCATCTGCCCGTGCGCCACGCCGATGCTCAGTTTCGGGAAGAGGCGCCGCATCATCAACGCCTCCCGCTCGATGCTCTGTACTCTATTGTGCACGTAGAAGACCTGCCCGCCGCGCGATTTCTCCTTGAGTACGGCGTTTTTCACCAACACCTCCGACCAGGGACCGACCGCCGTGATGACGGGCAGCCGTCTTCGCGGCGGCGTCTGCAAGAGCGACAGGTCGCGCAAGCCACTGAGCGAGAGGTGCAGTGAACGCGGGATCGGCGTCGCCGACAGCATCAAAACGTCGACTGTCGGATACAGGTTTTTCAGGTGCTCTTTGTGCAGCACGCCGAAACGATGCTCTTCGTCGACGACGACGAGCCCCAGATCCTTGAACTTTATGTCCGATCCGAGCAACCGATGCGTCCCGATCAGAACGTCGACCTTGCCTGCCTCCGTATCCTCGAGAATTTTTTTCTGCGCGGACGCGGGGACAAAGCGCGAGAGGACCTCGACCCGAATGCCGAACAAATCGAAGCGCGCCCCGAACGTCTCGTAGTGCTGCTGGGCAAGGAGCGTAGTCGGAGCCATCACGGCGACCTGTTTGCCGTCGAAGGCGGCCCTCGCCGCGGCGCGCAGCGCAACCTCGGTCTTTCCGAATCCGACGTCCCCCACCAACAGCCGGTCCATGGGGACTGTCCGCGCCATGTCGCGCGTCGTCTCCTCGATCGCCCGCAGTTGGTCCGCCGTCTCCTTGTAGGGAAACGTGCGCTCGAACTCGCCCTCTTGCCCCGGGTCGCCTTTGAAGGCGTACCCGGCCGAGAGTTCTCTTCTGGCGTAAACGTCGATCAGATAGGCTGCGGCTGCCTCGGCCTGCTCCCGGGCCTTCTGCGAAAGTTTCTTCCAATGCCCGCCGCGCAGGTTGTCGGCGACGGGCTCGACACCCGGGTACGTCGTGTACGGCGCGATCTTGTGAAAGTGCATGACGGGGATCTTGAGGCGGCGCTCCTCCGCGTATTCGAGCACCAGATACTCCTGCACGCCATCCGCGCTCTCGATCTGCTCCGAACCCATATAGCGCGCAACGCCGTAGTCCTCGTGGACGACCCACTGCCCCGGCAGCAGGCGATCTCGCCAGTCGAGCGGCACCCCTCTTTCAATCGCGCCCGCCGAAAGGGTCAACCCGGAGAGCTCCAGGTCGCCGATGAAGGCGACGCCTGCCGACGCATCCACAAACCCCTCGGAGAGCGATCCCGCGGAAGCGGTGAAACCCCTGTTTGCCGCCCAATCCCGAAAGTGCTCCGCCTCGGAGAGCAGATGGACCGATATGTTGCGCGAGACGAGGTCCTGACAGTACGCCTCCAGGTCACCTCGTCTGCCACGGAAATTGGGCAACCCGATCACCTGCGTTCTCAGTTCGCTGCGGGCGACGCTGCGTGTGACGCGGACACGGGGATAGAGCGCGAGCTTCTTTTCGATTTCGCGCCAGCTCGCTCCCTCGCCTGCGTTTTCGGAATCGCGTTCGACACCCGCCCTCAACCAGGCGTAATTGTCGGCGGCGTTCTCCAGCTCGGAGGGCTCGAAAAAAACAACGTGCATATCGGCGGGGAAAAAATCCTCGAGCGATGTGTTCCGACGGGAACTCAGCGCATGTATCCCGCCCTTCGCAAAACTCCGGACGCTCCGCTGCGTATCGGTCGCGAAAAAACGCATGCTCTCGATCTCTTCGTCGAAAAATTCGACACGCGTCGGCCAGGCGTCCTTGGGGTCGAAGAAATCCACGATGCCGCCCCGATACGTATACTGCCCGGGAGACCAGACGATATCGACGCGCTCGTACCCTTTATTGTCGAGCCACTCGATGAGATAGCTTCGGTTCATCTCGTCTCCCCAGAGGAGCGGCAGACGATCTCCTCCCATGGAGAGAGGGCCCATCAAAGCACCGGGCGTCGCCAGAAGAATACCGCCATTTTCGGCCCAGCGCGAAATAACCTCGCCCCGAGAGGCTTTCTGCGCCTCGAGCATCTGGGGATCGTCCGCGAAAGACGCGATGGCGATTTCAGGCAACATTTGAACGTCTGGCAGAGCGAAGAACCCTCTCATTGAGTCCCCATCCGCCGCAAAGTCTCTGGCTTGTCGGGAATCGGGAAGTACAACCAGAAGGGAGACGTCCATCCCGCGACAGATCCAGGGGCGGGCGGCACCAGCTACCGGTAAGTGTACTGCCGTATTCTTTCTCCACGACGCTGAATCGAGGTCATATAAACGATTGCAATCGGAGACGCCGCTCATTTTTTTGCCTCTTCGGAACCGAACCCCTCTATCTGAAAGGTGAAACCGTCGCCGGCCCTGCCGTTCAGCCATCTGATCAGGCTGTCCCAAGCGAGATTCTCGATCAGGTGCCATTGCTCCCTCTGCCTTGCTGGGAGTTTTCCCAGCACCCAGTCGGCCATCTGCATACCGGGAACGGGGGAACCAACGCCGATACGCAGGCGAGCGACGTCGAGCGTGCCAAGCGCCCCTAATATCGAAATCATCCCCTTCTGGCCGCCTGCGGAACCGGTGGATCTATAGCGAAGTTTGCCGAAGGGAATGGCGACGTCGTCGAAAACGACCAGGATGTCCGCAGGCTCAAGGTTGCTGTATCGCACGGCCTCAATGACGGATTTTCCGCTCAGGTTCATATACGTGAAAGGTTTTAGAAAGGAGACCCGCTGTCCTTCCAGCATTCCAACATCCCAAAAGGCCCCGCCAAACTTCATGCGGGGCTCTGGCAGGTTTATGCGGGAAACAAAAGAGTCGACCATCAGCCATCCGGCATTATGCCGACTCCAGGCGTATTCGGGACCGGGGTTTCCCAGCCCCACAACCAGTTTCAAATCAAACAACTCCCAATAGCAGAACGTCTATAGAAAGAGACCGACTCCCTCTATTCTTCCGCGCTCTCCTTGGCCTTGCCCTTGGCGACGACCTCGACCTCCACAGTCTCTTCGGCGCCCTCCTCGGGGCTTTCGACAACCATAGATCTCGGGCGAGCCACCATGACAACGAGCGTATCCTCGCCCGTCAGAAGCTCCGCGCTCTCCGGCATGGTCAGATCGCGCACGAAAATTTCGTCGCCGATCGCCATCTTCGCCATGTCGAGGACGATTTGAGATGGAATCTCGCGGGGCAGGACGTGAATTTCGACTTCACGCAACGGCTGCTCCAGGATACCGCCCATCTTGACACCGGCGCAAATCTCCTTGTTGACGATATGAACGGGAACCGCCACTTTGACCTTGTGTCCCTTGACGAGCTGGTAGAGGTCGACGTGGAGGACATTCTGCGTAATCGCATGTCTCTGTACGTTGCGCAGCAGGGCCATCTCCGCTTTGCCGCCCGGGAGCTCGAGGTCGATCATCGTCGTCTCCCAGTTGGGGGCGTTGACGATGTGGGAGATCTCCTTCGTGCCCACTACACCGACGAGGCTCTCCTTGTACTCCGGCCCATAAAAAACGGCCGGTACCTCGCCCTTTGCGCGCATCTTTCTGCAGACGCCTTTACCAGTTGCCTCTCGTTTGCCGAACTTGATCGTTGGTGCTTTCTTTGCCGCCATTCTATGACTCCTCCTTAAATGAATACAGACTCGCTTTATTTATTTGGCATCTTTCTTCTTCGGCTTTGGCTCGAAGAGAATGCTCACCGAGTGATCGAAGTGAATGCGCCGGATCGCCTCCGCGAAGAGAGGAGCGATCGACAGCGTCGTCGTGTTGAGCGCCTGCTTCTCCGGCGTCATCGGGATCGTGTCGGTCAGGACGAGATCCTCCAGCACAGATCCGGCGATGCGTTCGACGGCCGGCCCCGAGAGCACGCCGTGCACTGCGCAGGCGTACACCTTCTCCGCGCCGTACTCAACGATCGCTTTCGCAGCGTTCACGATCGTACCCGCCGTATCGATGATGTCGTCCACCAGAATGGCGATCTTGCCCTTTACGTCGCCGATAATCTCCATCACTTCGCTGTGATTCGCGATGTCATGGGAGCGGCGTTTGTCGACGATTGCCAGCTCTGCGTTGATCTGCTCCGCAAAGCGCCTGGCTCTCACGACGCCGCCGATATCGGGCGAAACCACGACGACCCGGCACTCCTGCAGCGGCGTCTTCAGGATTCTCTTGAAATGAGACGCCAAGAGCGGGATACCCGTGAGGTGATCGACCGGGATATCGAAGAAACCCTGTATCTGCCCCGCATGCAAATCCGCCGTGATGACTCTGTCGGCGCCCGCCCGCTGTAGAAGGTTCGCGACGAGCTTGGCCGTGATCGGCTCGCGCGCCCTCGTCTTGCGATCCTGCCTGGCGTAACCGAAATACGGCAGTACGACATTGATGCGATAAGCGGACGCGCGCTTCAGAGCATCTGTGATGATAAGAAGCTCCATGAGATTTTCGTTCACAGGATCGCAGGTCGGCTGGACGATAAATGCGTCCGTACCGCGAACGCTCTCCTGAATCGAGACGCCAATCTCCCCATCGGAGAAGCGGAAAATTTTGCGGTCCGCCATCGCAATTCCAAGGTTGCTGCAAATTTCTCTCGTAAACGCCTCGTGCGCGCTCCCCGAAAAGAGCTTGATGTCTCTCGCTACAGCTTCCATGATAACTAACTCTCCTCGCTGACCTTCTTGTTTTTACTCTCTACGCTCTTGCGTTCGTGCCAGTTGTCGATGTTGGTCTGGCGGGCTCTTGCAATGCCCAGCGCTCCGTCTGGGATATCTTTGGTAACGACGGAGCCGGCAGCGGTCGAGGCGTTGCTTCCCATCTCGACCGGCGCGATGAACATCGTGTCGCTGCCGACGAAACACCCTTCGCCGATGGTCGTTCTGTGTTTATCGCGCCCATCGTAATTGCACGTGATGGTGCCAGCTCCGATATTCGTCCTGGCGCCGATCGTCGTGTCGCCAATGTACGAAAGGTGCGGCACCTTCGTCTTTTCGCCGATGACGCTCTTCTTGATCTCGACGAAGCGCCCTGCTTTCGAAGAATCCTTCATCTCGACGCCATCGCGCATGAAAGCGAAGGGCCCGACCTCGACGTTTTTACCGATTACGGCGTCGGAGAGTACGGATGGGCCGAGCACCCTGGAGTCACCCCCCAGGCGAATGTTGCGCAACGTCGAATAAGCGCCGACACGAGCGCCGGATGCGATATGAGTCTTGCCCCAGATCTGCACGCCGGGCTCGAAGAAGACATCCGGCTCGATCTCCGCACGCGGTCCGATCCAGGTCGTCAGGGGATCCATGCACTTGAGACCGTTCAGCATATGCCCCCGGACGATTCGCCTGTTGAGAACCTCCGCCGTCTCGGCAAGGTCCTTCGGCGTATTGATGCCGAGCAATTCGGACGGATCCTCGCAGAGGATCACGTCCACTCTGCCCTCCGTCTCCCCGATCAAAGGGATCGTGTCGGTCAGGTAATATTCGTTTTGCTCGTTGTTGCGCCCCAGGCTGTTTATGACGCCGGCGAGCGCGGCACGGTTGAACAGATACACGCCCGCGTTGATCTCGCGAATCAGGCGCTCCTCGTCGACCGCATCCTTGTCCTCGACGATGCGCACGCCACCGTCCGCCAGGCGCACGACCCGGCCATACCCCGACGGATCGTCGAGCATGAAACTCATAAAGGTGCATTGAGGCTGCGTTTTAATGTGTTTATCGTAGAGGTCCGCGATCGTCTGGGGGCGCACCAGCGGCACATCGCCGTTCAGGACCAGGACGTTGTCGAAGCGCGTCCACCATTCTTCGGCGACTTTGACGGCATGCCCCGTGCCCAACTGTTCGCGCTGCCACACAACCTCCACATCCGGCCATTCCTTTTTCACATAGGACTCCACCAGATCACCCTGATGCCCCACCAGAACGGCAATGTTCTCAAAACCAGCTGCTTTCGCCGCTTCGATCGGGTAGTAGATCACCGGCTCTTCCAACAGGAACTCCAGGACCTTCGGCTTGTTGCTATACATACGCGTTCCCTTACCCGCCGCGAGGATCAGCACTCCAAGAGATGATTGCGATTTCTCCTTCATTTGGCGCACCGCACTCCTTTCCGAGTGGAACATGCCTTCCGCTGAGACCTAAAATCAACAAAGAGGAAGCCGTCCGGCTTCCCCGTCCGATTCTGAATTTGGCTGGGGTGGATGGATTCGAACCATCGATGGCGGATCCAAAGTCCGCTGCCTTGCCGCTTGGCTACACCCCAAGAGCAGGGGACATTATAGCGGTTTGCGCGCA
This sequence comes from Synergistaceae bacterium, assembly GCA_031549185.1. GTDB lineage: Bacteria > Synergistota > Synergistia > Synergistales > Synergistaceae > JAVBQG01. Next base: position 28,160 of record JAVBQG010000025.1, read on the forward strand.
ATATGCCAATACCTTGCGCCATGGAAGCGCACAAAGGAAAGACCGATTTATCGACAGGAGCCTGAATGGTGTAGCTTGCAACCCCCAGGGGTTCCCGTACCCTCGGAATAGCAACCCCAGCGATTTAATCAGCGCCTCCCTGGGCGCACCCGAACCATACACTGCCGGTAAAAATTATTATACACGCAGGGTTTTCTTTTGCATACGAGCATTTGCAGGGATCAATTTTCCGAAATCTCGAAAGGCGTTGCATTTTTCTGGTTGACGGGTGGAAAATCCCTGATATAATGTTCTCTGCTGGCCGCCGGGATGGCGGAATTGGTAGACGCACGGGACTTAAAATCCTGTGGACGCAAGTCCGTGCGGGTTCGATTCCCGCTCTCGGCACCATTCAAGTCAGCACTAGCGTCGCGGGGTGGAGCAGTCCGGTAGCTCGTCGGGCTCATAACCCGAAGGTCACAGGTTCGAATCCTGTCCCCGCAACCATTTTTTTTTGGCGGTGTAGCTCAGTTGGCTAGAGCATGCGGTTCATACCCGCAGTGTCGCCGGTTCGATTCCAGCCACCGCCACCATCAAGCTATCAAGGCTAACAGCCTGACAACAAAAACCCGGTATTTTACCGGGTTTTTCCTTTTCTAGAGCAAATGATTTGTAATCTTTATCACCCATAGCCTATACCGTCACCGTGTATAATACCGTGTAACGACTCTCAACGCCAAAAACTTTACACGGTGATGATGAAACGTGTCCCTGACTGAATTACAGCTCAAAAACGCAAAGCCGGAAGGCAAGCCTTGCCGACTCAAAGACGATGGAGGTCTTTACCTCGAAGTCCGTCCTTCCGGTAAGAAGATGTTGACGACCCTGCTTCTAGAGGAATCCGAAAACCAAAAGTAAAGAGATTTTGCCCGGAGGGCAAACCGAAGCGCCAAACCCAAACCAAGATCCACGCCAAAACCAAAGACGAATTGATCAAAAATTTTGATCGGTTCGAAGTGCTCAAACATTCAGTTACCACCTGCTTTCACGGAAAAAAGAAGCAGGTGGGCGAAAAGGATAAATTGTAAAGGAGGGAGCAAAACCCCAAATCTCCATTACCCCACCCCCGTGCCGTAATTTTCTCATCGCGCATGCCCGCCAAACCTCCGGGGAAAGGTCAAGTGGAGAGGAAATATCCCCTCTTTGCCCCCTTAGAACAGCATGTGCCACGCAAAAGCTGCCG
>JAVBQG010000040.1:0-31849 GCA_031549185.1 Synergistaceae bacterium
AAATGAGCCTACAAAAAAAGATCCCGGTCATAAACCGGGATCTTGCTCCCCAAATGGTCGGGGCGAGAAGATTTGAACTTCCGACCTCCTGGTCCCGAACCAGGCGCGCTAACCAGGCTGCGCTACGCCCCGAACGCGAGCCATTGTATCACCCGGACTCGATGTTCGTCAACGACCGGGGACAAGATTGCTGTCGCTTTGTGTTTTTATTTTGTGGGCGGCTGAACCTGCCCGGCGTAGACGGCGATCTCCTTCTCCCAGTCGCCCTGCGGGTAGGTTTTTCGATTGACGCCCTCCGGCAGGATCTTCCAGAGCGACGTTCCGCCCTTGTTCGCCCCCGTGATGTTCAGCGTGAAATTTTTCCCCAGTTCGAAAGGGATCACGACGTAGCGGTCGCCGACATAGAGCCTCGCCTGGGGTGACACGGCTTCGCCGAGACCCCTCGGCGCCGGAGCGAGCGTCGTGCCCTCCGGCGTGATCGCCTTCCACGACGCGACGCCGCTGCGGGAGAGGATCAGGGTGCCATAACCGCCGTAGCCGCGCAGAAAGTTCTGAATATAGGGGGAGAGCTCGTCAATGCTCGCCCCCGCCCCGGCCAGGGTTTCGAGGTATTTTCCCAGGACGTGCGAGGGGGAGGAGGAGGCCTGCGTCTTTCTCATGGCCGTCCCTAGGAGCGACGCGGCCTGCGCGTTCTGTCCCTGCCCAAGAGCGGCGTGAATGTCGTGCGTGAGTTGGGGGATCGCGTCGGGCGTGTAGGTGGCGACGATCCTGACCGTCGAGCCCATGTAGCCGGGGATATCGGAGCCCGGGATGGCTTCGCCGGAGACGTCGAAAGCGGGGGAGACTGCCTCGCGAACGGCTACGCCGCCTGTGCCCGGTTTAAGAGAGGCCTTGATATGATAGCGGCCCGCCGCCGGGGCTGTGAACCAGGCGGCCCCTCCCTCCACGCTCGTCCATTCGAATTTTTCGCCGCCCGGTGCTTTCGCGAGGTGCCCTCGCGCGTACTCGGCCGGGAAGGCGACGGCCTCTTTTTGCGGGGCCGCTCTTTTGCCGAGAAATCTGGCGACAAAGGCGTCTTCAACCGGAGCGGCGGGCGCGTTCGAACCCTCCTGCTGGAGCGAGATCATCAGCTCCGGGGCGACACCGAGGTTTTGCAGCATCGCCGTCAGGTTCGCGTCCGGGTGCAGCGTATCCTGTACGACCAGGCCGATCTCCGATCGCCCGCCGCTCTTTGCGTCCTGCGGAACGCGAACCTCCGTGATGCGCAAGTCGACACCGATCGAAAACGCTACGGTCTCCGTGGCGCCGATGTCAGGGGCAGCCACGGTGATCTTTTCCGCCACGGCGCGTTCTGTCGGAACCGGTCCCGCCCAGCGGTACGCGATCGACAGGCGCTCTCCCGCCTTGCAGGCCACTTCGCCCTTGGTGGCGGGGCCTCCGGGGAGCTGCAGAATGCCCATGCCGGACCCGGAAGAGATCTGCAACTTGTGCGCCTCTCCCGCTTTCAGAGAGGGGGAGGCGAGTTCGATCTCGATCTTCTGCGAGATTCCCTGCACGACGGGGAAGATCGGATGGGCCACGGATACGTGAAGCGGCGAGTCCGCGTGCGACACGGCAGGGCTAAACAGCGCGGCAAGGAGCGCCGCGATGATTGCACCAAGAAAAGAATTACGATTTCTCACGAGTATATACAACTCCTTACTGGTTGATCGCGCCGTCCAGCGCGTTCAGTGTTTTTTCCAGTTCTTTCAGTTCGGCGCCGTACTTTGCCCAGTCGCCCGTCCTGCTCGCTGCCTCGGCGTTCTCATAGTGCTCCCTAGCCCGCCGGATCAGAACTTTGGCCTCGTCCGAATCAACGTCAGGAGATGTCGCCGGTTTCGAGGGCGTCTGCGCGGAAGGTTGCGGTTTCGGCCGCGCAGCTGCGGGCGTATCGCTCGATCCCAGGAGCTCCTTGAGGGCTTTGTCGAACGTCTCTCCCCACGCGACGCGACCGCCGGTCGAGAGGATGACGCGCTTCAACTCCGGCAGGTCGCCTCGTTCGGCCTTCAGATAGAGGGGCTGGACGTACAGCAGCGACTTGCCGATGGGGATGACGAGGAGGTCGCCCCGTATGACGTCTGATCCCCGCTGGCTCCAGAGCGACAGCTGCGACGAGATGACTGGATTCTGGTCGATCAGTGCGTCGACCTGCGAGGGGCCGAACACGAGCTCCTGCTTCGGGAACTGATAGACGATCAGCTCGCCGTAATGCCTAGGATCGCACCGCGCGGCCATCCAGCCGATGAGATTGTTCCGCCCGACCGGCATGAACGGCGCGATGAGCGTGAACTCCGGCTCCGGCTCGTCCATGAGCTGCATGGTGACGTAGTTCGGGCGGATGCGCCGTTCTTGCCCCGAGGGCGTCGTCATCCAGACGTCCTCTCTGTTGTAATACGTGTTCGTGTCCGTCATGTGGTAGATGCGGTAGATCTCGCTCTGTACCTCGAAAAAGTCCTCCGGGTAGCGGAAGTGCCCCCGCAAGCCCTGGGGCGCTTTTTCGGCGGGCTCGAAGAGGCCTGGGAAGACCGCCGCCCAGCTGCGGATCAACGGGTCTTTTGTATCGGTCACGTAGAACCTCATCGTTCCGTCATAGGCGTCCACCGTGATCTTGACGCTGTTGCGGATGTAGTTGACGCCGTCGTAGGAGGCGATATCCGCCAGCGCGCGATTTCGGGCCGCAAGGGGGCGCGAGTAGGGGTAGCGCGCGCTCGCGGTGTAGGCATCCTGTAGCCAGAGGATGCGGCCGTCGATGATAACGGGGTAGATGTCCTCTTCCAGGACGAGGAACGGCGCCACCTTGTGGATGGCGGCGCGGATGTTGCGGTTGTAGAGGATGCGGCTCTCCGGTTTCAGCGAGCCGGTGAAGAGGATCTCCGTGTCGCGGTATTTGAAGGCGAAGAGAAGGCGCTGCAGGATGGAGTGGATCGCCACGCCGCCCTTTCCCTCGTATGTGCTGCGCGCGTTGGCGTCGCCCATCGGATAGTCGAACTCCTTGACGTCGGTCTTGACCAGCGCGTAGGACGTCGGCTTCTCTCCGTAATAGATCTGCGGCCTGTCGATCTTGATCGGCACGGTGGACTTCGGCGGCAGGTCCTGCATGAAGAAGACCGGCAGCCCCCCTTCGTTCATCTCGTTCACCGGGTTCATGACGACACCGTAGCCGTGCGTGAACTCCAGATGCGTGTTGACCCAGGTCGGGTTCTGCAGCTGCCCGAGATCCAGCTCCCTCACCGACAGCATGACCTGCCTGTTCTTTCCGCCGATGGAGTAGCGGTCGATGTCCACGTCGCTGAAATCATAGTAGGTACGTATCTCCTGCAGCTGCTTGTATGTACGCAGGAGCGGTTCGTAGTCCCAGAGACGGATATTCTCGACGGTGTTCGCATCCTCGCGAACCTCCCCTTCGGTGATCTCCGGCTGTGGCGTCATCTGGAAGATGCGAACGTCCTCCAAATCGAAGGCTTTTCTTGTGGACGAGATATGGTGGGCGAGAAAGGTCTTTTCGCGCTCGTATTCGTTCGGCTTCACGATGTAATTCTGCACCAGCGAGGGCAAAATCGAGTGCGCGAACAGCCCTGCCACGAAGAGCACACCCAGCAGGATTCCACTGATCTTCCACATCGGTTTGAAAAAGTTGGCGAGCAGCAACAGGGAGGCGGCGACCGTCGCGATCGAGAGGACGGTGAGCGCGGGGAGGCGAACGTGGAAGTCGGTGTATCCCATACCGTAGACGATGCCGGATGAGGAGTAGAGCAGTTCGTAACGCGAGAGCCAGAGGCCGAGACCGAACAGGGCCAGGAGGACGGCGGCGAGCGAAAAGAGGTGCAGACGGGCGCGGCGGATCAGGATGATCCGGTTGCCCTCGGAACGCAGCGACCGGCAGAGGAGGTACAGAATCACGCAGCCGATCAGCGATACGGTCACGAGCCCCTGGAGCCAGCTCTGGAGTGCGTCGAGCAGCGGTAGCTTGAAGACGTAGAACCCGACGTCATGTCCGAAGATCGGGTCGACCTCGCCGAACGGCATTCGGTGGAGGAATTGCATCACGAGCGGCCAGCGCGCCTGCGAGCCCAGCGCCGCCAGCAGCGCAAAGATGCCGGCGAAGATGGTGACCTGCCCGGGAGAAACGAGCGCCGCGCCCGGATTGCCGGTCGCCGCCCTGTACTCCTGCGTGCCGATCCTGACTGCTTTGCGCCAGTTGAGGCCGTATACGAGAAAGGTCACGATCCCGGTGAAGGCAACAAGGCCGAATTGCGGCGCGATCCTGCGCCATAGGACGCTCGAGAATCCGAGCGACGAATACCACAGCAGGTCGGTGTAAAAATCGATCAGCCCGGAGGAGAGCAGGAGCAGAACGAAAATCAGAACGACGACGGCGATCAGGAGCTTCGGCACGCGAATCCTCGGCCGAGTGCTCTTCGACGCACCATCTCCCCACCCCGACTCGTTGTCGCCGTCCCCTTCGGTCCACTCTCCCGAGTCCTGCATGTTTTTTATCTTGCGAAATAGTTCTTCGATCGTCATTGTGCGCTAGCTCCCTCTGTCGATGATCGGTGTGGATTGCCATACCGTATCATAAAAACTGCCCCTTGTGTGCGACGGGATGGCGCGGATTTTCCCCCTATATTACGAACCGCAGGATTGCCACCGTCGCCATGCCCGCGATGATCGCCCCGAAAAAGCTCTTCCTCCAGCATGCGATGGCGAGCGACGGGAGGCACGCGATGAGGAAATAGTTTTTCCACGAGAGAAAGAGAGAGGGCACGGCGCCGGGGCCCTTGTGCAGCAGGATTTCCGGAAAGAGCAGTGCGGCGAGGACGGCGGCGGGTATGAATCCCAGCCAGCGTTCGACGACGGGGTGCATCTTACGTCCGCCCAGCATCCAGAGAGGCCCGCCCTTTTCGAAGAGCGTCACGGCGCACATACAGGCGATCGCCAGCAGAATGTACGCTTTCACGGCAGAAGCAATCCCAAGGTGGCCGCTACGACGGTTGCCGTAATGACGCTCCACGTGTCCATACCGAGAAGAAAGAACGCAGTCGAACAGACTCCGGCGAGAACGGCGACGGCGGCCTGTCGCCTGTCGCGCAGCCTCGGCGCGAGCAGAGCGAGGAAGACGGCGACCAGAGCGAAGTCGATGCCGAAGCGGTTTACGTCTCCTAACAGGGAGCCGAAGAGAAAGCCGGATGTCGATGTGCAGAACCAGGTCATATGAGCGGGCAGGTTGATGCCGAGCGTCTCGGCCAATCGTTCGGGAGCCGCCATCTCCGCAGCCGAAGCGCCCTCGCTGCGCGTGCTGTGCAGTACGAACGTCTCGTCCGTCAAGCCGAAACCGAACAGGAATTTATGGACGAACGGCAGTCGGGAGAATTTTTTCGCGATGGATGCGCTCATCAGCATGTAGCGGAGGTTTACGATGCCGCAGGTGACGGCGATGATCGCGACCGGCGTTCCCATCGCGATCTGGGCGATGGCGATAAACTGAGCGGAACCCGCGTAGACGAAAAAAGACATCAACGCCGTCTCCGTGACGGACAGCCCCGCTTCTCGCGCAAGGATGCCAAAGGCGAAGCCCGCAGGCGCATATCCCAGCATAAGCGGAATGGCCGTACGGGCTCCCTGTAAGAAATGACTGCCCAAACTCCGGTTCTGGTGTTTTTTTACTCGTTCCATATCTTAAGTATATCATGGGGGGTGAATATTATGGTAGTATAACTTTATTGAGAACGATGAAAAAACGCGCTTGGAGCGGAGGTTCTCGGCAATGATTATCACTGTGGATGTCCTTAAAAAAGTAAACGGCGCAATCGCCGAGGGCAAGCCGCTGTCTCTGGCTGAAATGGCGGATGAGTGCGCCCTCGACGCCAGAATGCTCGAGCTTGTGGCGGGAGATCTTTCGCGGAAGATTACCGGCATGAGTTTCTTCTTCGCAATGGTGAAGTCGTATCTGATCGAGATGGATAAAAGGGTGAAGAAGTTGAGCGACCGTTATCGGGAAATCCAATGGTTGCAATCGGAGAGTGGCGCCATCAAGGTGACCCCCGAGACGCCCGATCCGCCGATCAATTGGTAGCGGCGGTATGAGGCTTTTCCTCATGCGGCACGGGGATGCGTGCGACGGGATAAATGACGACCTGCGCCCCCTTTCGGAGACGGGCATCGAGGAGGCCGGGCGTGCCGGAGAAGTGTTGGCCAGGGCTTGCGAATCCCCCAGTCTGATTTGTCACAGCGATCTCCTGCGAGCCAGACAAACGGCCGAAATTGTCGCCAAGAGACTCGGGCTTGTACGGAATCTCTGCGGGAGAAGCGGGCTGCGCCCGAACGACTCTGCCGCATATTTCGCGAAGGAGATTGCAGGCGACGCATACCGCGGTGGCGACATGCTGATCGTCGGGCATATGCCCTTCATGGCGGATCTCGCCTCCTGCCTTCTCTCCGGTTCCGAGAGCGCCATATCCATCCGATTCACCACGGGCACACTGCTCTGCCTCGATCGCTCCGGACACGGCGTTTGGACGCAGCGCTATCACCTGCCATCCACTCTCATCGCACGGATTCTCGGCGCTTAGCAAAACGCCGGTCGAGTTGCCTACGTGCATTGTATTTTTCAAGTATACCTAATGCGAAGCGTTTTTTCGATAAAAAGCATTACTCGGAGGCAGGGCTTATATGCTATGATTCGAAATACCGCAACGGCGGCAGGTCGTTAAAATGCTGTTTACCTCGGGAAGATACTCCTTTCCGAGAGTTTTTGTGTGGGAGGTTTAATGGAATGACATCCAGGCCGAAAGTAACGCTGGACGGGAACGAAGCGGCTGCGTACGTGGCGCATGCCACGAACGAAGTGATTGCGATTTACCCGATCACGCCCTCTTCCAATATGGGCGAGTGGGCGGACGAATGGAGCGCGCAGGGTCGCCCGAACATCTGGGGCACGGTTCCCTCGGTGGTGGAAATGCAGAGCGAGGCGGGCGCCGCAGGCGCGTATCACGGCGCATTGCAGGCGGGCGCGCTGGGCACGACCTTCACGGCGTCGCAGGGACTGCTGCTGATGATCCCCAACATGTACAAGATCGCGGGCGAGCTGACGAGCACGGTGATGCACGTCTCCGCCCGCACGGTGGCGACGCACGCGCTGTCGATCTTTGGAGACCACTCCGACGTGATGGCGGCGCGCTCGACGGGGTGGGGTATGCTCTGCTCGTCGTCGGTGCAGGAGGTCATGGACATGGCCCTGATCTCCCAGATGGCGACGCTGGAGGCGCGGGTTCCGATTCTCCATTTCTTCGACGGTTTCCGCACCAGCCACGAGGTGATGAAGGTCGAGCAGGTAACGTACGACGACATGCGCGCCCTCATCGACCAGGACCTGGTGCACGAGCACCGCGCGCGCGGCATGACACCGGAGGATCCCGTGCTTCGCGGCACGGCGCAGAACCCGGATACCTTCTTCCAGTCGCGCGAGGCCTGCACGCCGTACTTCGAGGCGGTGCCGGGCATCATGCAGCGGGCGATGGACCGCTTCGCGAACAAGGTCGGCCGCCAATACCGGCTCTTCGACTACTACGGCGCACCCGACGCGAGAAGGGTTATCGTCATGATGGGCAGCGGTGCTTACGTGGCGCGCGAGGCCGTGGAGCACATGGTGGCCGAGGGCCAGAAGATCGGCCTCCTGGTCGTGCGCCTCTATCGGCCGTTCGACATCGCCACCTTCCTCAACGCGATGCCGTTGCAGGTCAAGAGCGTCGCCGTGCTCGACCGCTGCAAGGACCCCGCGGCTCCCGGCGAACCGCTCTACATGGACGTGGCGGAGGCCCTCTCCAGCCGCCCGGAGATCCTCGTCATCGGCGGTCGCTACGGCCTCTCGTCGAAGGATTTTACCCCCGCGATGGTCAAGGCCGTCTACGACGAGCTGGGCAAACTGGAGCCCAAACACGGCTTCACCGTCGGCATCCAGGACGACATCTCCTTCAGCAGCCTGCGCTACGACTCCCACTACTCGACCGAGGATCCGAAGTGCGTCCGCTGCCTCTTCTACGGATTGGGAGCCGACGGCACCGTCGGCGCCAACAAGAACTCGATCAAGATCATCGGCGAGGACACCGATTTCTACGCGCAGGGCTACTTCGAGTACGACTCCAAGAAGTCCGGCGGCATCACCACCAGCCACCTGCGCTTCGGCCCCAACCCGATCTACGCCAGCTACTTCGTGAGCAAGGCGAACTTCATCGCCTGCCATCAGTTCTCCTTCCTCGAGCGCTACAACATGCTCAAGAACGCGGTCGACGGCGCGACGTTCCTGGTGAACAGCCCCTACGACAAGGACGAGATCTGGGACCATCTGCCGCTGACCGTGCAGAAGCAGATCATCGAGAAGAAGATCAAGTTCTACACGATCGACGCCATCACCATCGCCAGGGAGACCGGCATGGGCGGCCGCATCAACACGATCATGCAGACCTGCTTCTTCGCCATCAGCGGCGTACTGCCGAAGGACGAGGCGATCGCCGCCATCAAGAAGTCGATCAAGAAGACCTACGGCCGCAAGGGCGAGGACGTCGTCAAACAGAACATCGAGGCGGTCGACTCGACGCTGGCGAACCTCTTCGAGGTCAAGATCCCGAAGAAGGCGACCAGCACGTTCGACATCCGCGAGGCGGTGGCCTGCGACTCGCCGCCCTTCGTCTGCGGCGTGCTCGGCCCCATGATGATCAACGAAGGCGACACGCTGCCCGTCTCGGCGATGCCGGACGACGGCAGCTACCCGACCGGCACCACGCAGTACGAGAAGCGCAACGTGGCGATCGACATCCCCGCCTGGGATCCCGCGGTCTGCATCCAGTGCGGCAAGTGCGCGCTGGTCTGTCCGCACGCGACGATCCGCGCCAAGGTCTACGACGAGAAAATCCTGGGGGATGCGCCCGAGACCTTCAAGTCCGCGAACGCCAACTGGAAGAACTTCTCGGGCATGAAGTACACCGTGCAGGTGGCCCCCGAGGATTGCATCGGCTGCGGCCTCTGCGCCTACAACTGCCCGGCCAAGAACAAGCAGGATGCGTCGAAGAAGGCGCTCAACATGACCGAGCAGCTCTGCCTGCGCGAGGCTGAGCGCGTCAACTGGGACTTCTTCCTCGACATCCCAGAGGTCGACCGTAACCAGCTCAACCACGGGATGGTGAAGGACGTGCAGCTCCTGCACCCGCTCTTCGAGTTCTCCGGCGCCTGCGGCGGCTGCGGCGAGACGCCGTATTTGAAGCTGCTCTCCAGTCTCTTCGGCGACCGCGCCCTGATCGCGAACGCGACGGGTTGCAGCTCGATATACGGCGGCAACTTGCCGACGACACCCTGGACCTGCAACGAGGAGGGGAGAGGCCCCGCCTGGTCGAACTCTCTCTTCGAGGACTGCGCGGAGTTTGGCTACGGCTTCCGTCTGACGGTCGACAAACAGCGCGAGTTCGCGGGCGAACTGCTGCAGAAACTTGCAAGCGAGGTCGGCGACGACTTCGTGAAGCAGATCGTGGAAGCGCCGCAGACGACGGAGAAAGAAATCCACGAGCAGCGCGACCGTGTCGAACTGCTGAAGGAGAAGGTCTCCTGGATCGACCGCCCGGAGGCGACGGAGCTCTACACGCTGGCCGATTCGCTGGTGAAGAAGAGCGTCTGGATCATCGGCGGCGACGGCTGGGCGTACGACATCGGCTACGGCGGCCTGGACCACGTGCTGGCCTCCGGCCGCAACGTCAATGTCCTGGTGCTCGACACGGAGGTCTACTCCAACACGGGCGGCCAGATGTCGAAGTCGACGCCGCGCGGCGCGATCGCGAAGTTCGCTGCCGGCGGCAAGCGGCAGGGCAAGAAGGACCTGGCGCTGATGGCGATGGCGTACGGCTCGGTGTACGTGGGGCGCGTGGCGATGGGCGCCAACGACGCGCACACGGTGAAGACGTTCCTGGAGGCGGAGGCCTACGACGGCCCCTCGATCATCATCGCGTACAGCCACTGCATCGCGCACGGGATCGAAATGCACAAGGGTCTGGAACAGCAGAAGAAGGCGGTCGACTCCGGCCACTGGATGCTAATGCGCTACAACCCGGACCTCTTGAAGGAGAACAAGAACCCGCTCACCATCGACTGCAAGGAACCGACGCTGCCGCTGAAGGACTACATCTACAACGAGGTGCGCTACAAGTCGCTCCTGACGGCGGACCCGAAGACGGCGGAGGCTCTCCTGAAGGAAGAGGAGCACGAGCTGAAGCTGAAGTGGCGGTATTATCAGCATCTCGCCGCTATGGATTACTCGGACAAATAATTCGGCAACGGATGACAAAAAAGAGGCGCTTCGGCGCCTCTTTTTTTGTGTGGACGGTGACGGTGTGCTGAGTTCTCTATCTCTTCGGGCGTCTGTAAAGGAATGGCCCCGCCGATTCGAAGCCGAGCGCCTTGTACTCGAAGATCTGCTCGGTCGCTCCCGTCATCAGGTAGCCGCCGGGACGCAGGGCGTCGAAAAACTTCTTGTAGAGCGCGCTCTTCGTCTCGGGCCCGAAGTAGATGACCACGTTGCGGCAGAGAATGATGTCGAAGCCCGCCTCGAACCGGTCCTTGATGAGGTTCATGTGTTTGAACTTGACCCGGTCCTTGACCTCCTGTTTCACCTGTACGGTCTCGGCGTCGATCTCGGTGAAGTATTTCGGTATCCACTCCTTCGGCGTATTTGCGATCTGCCGTTTGAGATAGACTCCCTTTTGCGCTTTGGCGAGCACGCCCTGGTCGATGTCGGCGGCGAGCACCGGCTGCGGCGAGACGACCTTCGTGACCAGCGAGAGAATCGCGAGCGAATACGGCTCCTCGCCTGAAGAGCACCCAGCGCTCCAGAGCTTGATCCTCTGGTGCCCGAGGTCGGCGTAGAGTTCCGGGATAATCTTGTCGCGCAGCTCCCACCAGCGGTTCGCGTTTCTGAAAAACTCCGTCACGTTGATGGTGAGGTAGTCCAGGAATTCGCGCAATTTTTCAGGGTTGTTCGCGATCGTCTTGTAGTATTCGTCATAGGATTTTACGGCCCAGCGCTGCATCAGCATGTGTATGCGCCGATGGATCTGATATTTGTAGGCGTCCAGGTCTATACCTGTGAGCTCCTGAATTTTTTTCTTGAACGTGCCGTATTCGGGTGGTGCGGGATAAACAGCAGAGTCTTCCAGTGACATACGAAATTTCCCTCCATCCGGACTGTTCGCGATTGTCCAATCCGATATTAAAGCATATCGGAGCGCATTACAACCGCATAATTTTGACAGGTATATTTCATGGGTGTCCTATGGGGCGGCCGTCGTTTCGACGCCGCCGCAAAGATAGCGTCTCGTCTTTGCCATGAGTTCGTCGATCTCGATCGGTTTGCCGATATGGTCGTTCATCCCTGCGGCAAGGCACGCCGCTATATCCTCCTTGAAGACGTTGGCCGTCATCGCGACGATGGGGATCGTTTCCGCACGGGGGATCGCTTCCCGCTGCGCGCGGATCTGCCGTGTCGCCTCATAGCCGTCCATCTCGGGCATGTGTATATCCATGAAGATCATGTCGTATCGCTCCGCGTTCGCGATAAAACGTTCGACCGCCAGCCTGCCGTTCTCCGCGCAATCGATCTCCACTCCCGTTCCGTCGAACATAGCGGCCAGGATCTCGCGATTGATCTCCACATCCTCCGCAAGCAGGATGTGTTTTCCAGCGAAAGCCGTATCGCAGGTCCCTTCTCTTGGTGTGCCCGGTGTGGCGCCGATCTCTTTCTCTGGATTTCCAACGCCGACTCGCGCCGTAAAAATAAAGCGCGCGCCCTTGCCCAGTTCCGACTCGACCCAGATCTTGCCGTCCATCCGCTCGACGATCGTCTTCGAGATCGCGAGTCCCAAACCAGTCCCTCCGTATTTGCGCGAGATGCTGTCGTCCGCCTGTTCGAACGATTGAAACAACCTCTCCCGCTGCTCCGGAGATATGCCGATCCCGTTGTCGGCTACCTCGATCCGCAGGGTGCGGCGGTCTTCGGGTGCACCCTCCGCGCTGACGCGAAGGGTGATGTTTCCGTCCTCGGGGGTGAACTTGTTGGCGTTGTTCAAAAGATTTGCAATGACCTGTGCCAGGCGTTGTCTGTCTGCGATGATCGAAGGAGGAACGCCGTCGTCTATCCGGATGGCCAGATGCTGCTTTTTCTCTTCGATTTTGAAACCGGCTACAGTTGTCGCCTGGTCTACCATCTCCTGAAAGGGGAAGTCCGTCTCCGATAGCTCGAACTTGCCCGCCTCGATCTTCGACATGTCCAGGATGTCATTAATGACGCCCAGCAGGTGCGTTGCCGCGTCATCGATCTTCCTCAGGCAATACTGTATGCGCTCCGTATCGCCCGTTCTTCGCGCGATGCCCGTCATGCCGATGATCGCGTTCATCGGAGTGCGCATTTCGTGGCTCATATGCGCCAGAAAGCTGGTCTTGCTCTTGCTCTCTTCGTCCGATCGCATCTTTTCGGCATTTGTGCGAACCAGAATATAGCAGAGCGCCGTCATGAGAGCGAAACCGAGGATGCCGAGCACGGCCGCGAGGCGATATACCTGCGCGTAATAACTGGCGCGCGGAATCACCGCGCCGATGTGCCATCCATTGAAGATCGTGCGAAAGAACGCGACGCTGTCAGTGCCATCGGAGTCGATGAAGCGCTCCGCCGCAATCGGCTTTCCATTCTCGATCAGTGCGGCGAGATGCGCATAGCCCGTCCCTGCCGACGCCATCTCGGTCTCCAGCAGAGCGGGGTTTCGGTGGGAGGTGAAACGCAACGTGTCGCTTAACAGAACGCCGTACCCGTTGTTGGCGATCTTCTGTTTTGCGACGTAGTCGACGATGCGATTGAGCTTCAGGTCGATTGCCACCACGCCGTGCGATGCGCCCTGCGGATCGAACAGCTCTTTGGAGAAGGAGATGCACATCCCGCCGGTTTCGGCGTCGATATACGGTTCGGAGAAGAAAATCGTGTTCTTATGTGCCACCGCACCGATGTACCATGGGCGTGTCGTGGGAATGTATCCGGCAGGAGGCACCCAGCCGGAACCGTCGAGAAATTCGTCCCCGATATACCCGTACACTTTCATGAAATCGGGGAGGGGGGAGTGTTTGTCTCCGAAATATCGATTTGTCTGAACCAGAAATTCCAGAATTTCGCGATTGCTTCTCTTCGTGCCCAACATAGTTTCCAGCGCACGCGCCATATTGCCGAACGAGAGTTCCGCCTCGGACAGGCTGGCGGAGACCGCTGTCTGGATGGTGTTCATCGTCTCCTCGCCGAGGAAAAACATCTGCTCGTTCACAATGCTGCTGACGTAAAAATAGCTCACCAGCACCATGGCCAGAAAGGCCAGGAAGACGAAGATGATCTGCTGATAATTGGCTCCGATCAGTTTTTTAAATCTGGTGTTCAAGCGGCATACACCGACCATGTCGTTAAATGATATCCATTATACACGCTTGCGGCAATAAAACAGAACGTCTCGGCATTTGATATTAGACAAAAAATAATTTTTTGGTAAAATAACGGTGTAGAAAAAGATATTCGGGAAACCTAAGCTTTGACAATGAGATGTGTCGATACTTTATCAGGTATCATCAGGAGCAAGTGGGGTGATCAAGGATGAATATACGATCGGTTTTATGGGCGGGCGCGCCTCAAAATGTCGCGCATCAGTCCGCGTACCTCTACGGGCTAGACAGGGAACTTCTACCTCCCAAGTCGCCGCCGAACAGAGAACAGGTCGTGCTGGAAGGCTCTGGACATCTGGACACTCTGTACCAGTACAGACAGATGGAAGGTTGGCTGGGGGACGTGCCCGTCTCGTTCACGTATCTCATGGCGTACCGCTCGTACGAATATACGAAGCAGGTTTTCACCAAGACGGATTGGAGCTCGGCGAACACAAGCACGAACAGTTGGCTGGTCTAGAAATAAACGGTTCAGAGCCCGCGGACACCCGTGGGCTCTGAACCGTTTTGCATTTTTGCGAAGGATTTATGTAAAATAACCGCTCCCATGCGTACTCTTCCCGCCAAAAAAGTTAACTCGTATGGTACAATTATGCGGTTAGACACGCGAAGATGTCATCCCGGTTATCCCGAAAGGAGTTGTACTATTTGAAATCCGAAATCCTCTCTCAGGAGCGGAATGTTGTTGTGGTAAAAGCGGAGTTCGAGGCGAGCGAGGTGGACCGCGCCGTACAGAAGACGGTGCGCGAGCTCTCCGGCAAGGCGAATATCAAGGGTTTTCGCAAAGGGCATGTTCCCAGAAAAATGCTGGAGCTCTATTTCGGCAAGGGTGGCATCTATAAAGAGACCGTCGAGCAGATGGCGCAGGAGGCGCTGGATAACATCGTCTCCGAGTACGAACTCGACCTGATTATCGAACCGAAGCTCAATCTCGGAGAATTGTCCGAGGGAAAATCGCTCGATCTCGAGTTTACATTCGAGGTGCGGCCGGAGGTGACTCTGCCCGATCTCTCCACACTGTCGGCTGAGAGGACGGCTTTCACGGTCACCGACCAAGAGGTCGACGAGGCGTTCGCCCAGATTCTGGAGTCCTCCGCCGAACTGGTCCCGCTCGACGAGGACCGTCCGGTCGAACCGAACGACATCGTGCAGGTCGAATACGATTCCTACCACGTGCAGAACGACGGCACATCCTCCGTGCTCGAGGAGAAAAAACAGAGCACCATACACCTGGGTGTCGAGACGCTTCGCAAGGAGATCGCCGAAGCGGTCGTCGGCAAGAAGCTGGCGGAGGAATTTTCCTTTGAGGTGAAGATTGAGGACGACTACCCCGACAAACGTATGGCCTGCTCCGTGATCCGCTACGATATGGAGGTCCTGCAGCTTATGAAGCGCGTCGTGCCGGAGCCGACGGACGAGAAGATAGAGGAGATGTCCAAGGGCCAGTACAAGACGGCGGACGAACTTCGCGCCGAGCTTCGCAGGCAGATGGAGGAAAACGCGAAGGAGCGCGGCGACACGACGCTGCGCGAATCCGCCATCAAGGCGCTTTCCGAGGCTGCAGAGGTCGATGTGCCGGAGTCCATGATCGACCGCCAGCAGAGCGCCATGCGTCGCGATCAGGAGAACCAGGTGCAGCAGGATCTGAAGCAGTCGCTCGACGAATACCTGAAGTTCAACAACCTCAGCGCCGAGGAGTATGACGGCAACCTGAGAAAGCGTGCCGAGGTGATCGTGCGCAATACGTTGATTCTGGACGCCCTCGCGGATCAGGACGAAATAAGCTTCACCTCCGAGGAGATAAACGAGGAGATTGTGCGGATGGCCGCCTCGATGCGCGTCAAGCCGGAGGACCTGGCGGAGATGCTCCACAAGAATCGGGACGAGTTTACGGCGCTCGCCATGCGCGTGAGAAACCGCAATACGATCAGTCACCTTGCCTCCAAGGTTCAGGTCACGGAGGCCGAGCCGTCGAAGGCGGAGGCCTCGCCCGAAGCGACGGAGGAGAAGGCGGACGAAACAAAAGAGGCAAAGAAGCCCCGCGTGCGCAAAAAGGACAAAGACGCGCAGGAGGACGAGGCGGAATAGATGGCTGAAGAAAGGATGACGCCGATGTCGTATCTGGTACCCATCGTCATCGAACAGACGGGCAGGGGTGAACGTTCCTACGACATATACAGCCGTCTGTTGAAGGACAGGATTATTTTCATCGGGCAGGAGATCGAGGACACGATGGCGAACCTTGTCGTCGCGCAGCTTCTCTTCCTCGAGAGCGAGGACCCGGACAAAGATGTGTTTCTGTACATCAACAGCCCCGGCGGAGTGATTACGGCAGGGCTTGCGATTTACGATACCATGCAGTACATTAAATGCCCCGTTTCGACGATCTGTACGGGGCAGGCTGCCAGTATGGCTGCGGTGCTGCTTGCAGGCGGGGACAAGGGCAAACGCATTGCGCTGCCGAACGCGAGGATTATGATTCATCAGCCGAGCGGCGGCGCCAGAGGACAGGCCGTGGACATCGAAATACAGGCCAACGAGATTCTGCGCATGCGCAAGATCACGAACGACATTCTGGTGCACCACACGGGGCAACCGCTCGAGCGAGTGCAGGTGGACACGGACAGGGATTTCTTCATGTCGCCTGAGGAAGCGGTCGAATACGGAATCGTCGATAAAGTGATCGAGAAACGATAGGAGAGACAGGCTTATCGAGGGATTAAAAGCTGAAAGACCTTTCACCGCAGTTTTGCATCCGGTCTTTCGGTAGGGAGTGAATACGATGTTTCCATACGAAAACAACGGGGACCGCAAAAGAAAGGTTCGCTGCTCTTTCTGCGGCAAGAGCCAGGACGAAGTTCCCAAACTGATCGCTGGCTCCAGTGCGTACATCTGTACGGACTGCGTTCAGCTGTGCAACATGATCATCCGAAACGAGGTCGAGTCCCCCGTAGGGCTCGAAAAGCCTCTGCCCGCGACGCGGGAGAGGACGCCGAAGCCGGGGGAGATCAAGGACTATCTTGACGCCTACGTGGTCGGGCAGACTAGGGCCAAGAAGGTCCTTTCCGTGGCCGTGTACAACCACTATCAGCGCATCCGGGCCATCGCCTCCGGCGCGAAGGACGAGGTCGAGCTTCCCAAGAGCAACGTCCTGCTGCTGGGACCGACCGGCTGTGGCAAAACACTCCTGGCGCAGAGCTTGGCAACGTTCCTCAAGGTACCCTTTGCCATGGCGGACGCGACGACGCTCACGGAGGCCGGTTACGTCGGCGAGGACGTGGAGAACATACTGGTGCGCCTTCTGCAGGCCGCCGATTACGACCCCAAGGCTGCGGAACACGGTATCATCTATATCGACGAGATCGACAAGATATCGCGTAAATCCGAGTCGCAGTCCATCACGCGCGACGTCTCCGGCGAGGGTGTGCAGCAGGCGTTGCTGCGCATACTGGAGGGGACGGTCTCCAACGTCCCGCCCAAAGGCGGGCGGAAACACCCCAACCAGGATTTTGTACAGATCGATACGAAGAACATCCTCTTCATCTGCGGAGGGGCTTTCGACGGACTGGAGCAAATTATCGCCCGCAGGGTCAACAAGAAGGTCATCGGCTTCGGCGGGGATATCATGAGCAACCGCTCCGAGGAGAGCCACGAACTGCTGAAGGAGATTCAGGCGTGCGACCTGACGGCCTATGGATTCATCCCGGAGTTCGTCGGACGGTTGCCCGTCTATGTCCCGATGGACGGTCTGGATCAGGAGACGTTGGTCCGTATCCTGCGGGAGCCGAAAAACGCCCTACTGAAACAGTACCAGCGAATCTTCTCGCTCGAGGACGTCGAGCTTGCGTTTACAGACGAGGCTGTGGAAGCGATCGCGAAGCTCACGTTGGAGCAGGACACGGGTGCGCGCGGACTTCGAAGCGTGCTGGAGTCCACAATGATCGATCTCATGTTCGAGCTGCCGATGCGGGCCTCGAAGATCGCGAAGATTCTGATCACGGAGAACTTTATCAAGGGCGAAGGAGAGCCTTCTTTCGTGGAGAGATCTTCGCGGGAGGTTGCGTAATGCCCCTTGTTCCGGTGCTCCCCATCCGGGATGTCGTCATCTTTCCCGGTGTCATCGCCCCTCTCTTTGTCGTAAGGCCGCGGTCCCTGAAGAGCGTCGAAGAAGCCTCCCTGACGGACAAGAACGTACTGGTGGTCGCACAGCGCGACACCGGCATCGAGGACCCGTCTCCGCAGGATTTGTACAGCGTCGGGACGCTCTGTCAGGTCATCCAGATGGTCCGGATTCCCGACGGTTCGACGAAGGTCCTGATCGAGGGCAACGCGAGGGCGCTGGTGCACGAGTATTACACGAATGAAACCTACCTTTCGGCTGACGTCGTGCCTCTTCGCTTCGAGGGAAGCCACACCGAGAAGACGGAGCCGCTCCGCCGAACCGTACTGCAGCAGTTCGAGCGTTATGTGAACCTCCATCCCAAACTTCCGATCGAGGTGGCTTTCTCTCTCTCCAACGTTGAGGACCCTGTGCTCTTCGCCGATATCGTCTCCTCGCACATACAGGTCAAGATGGGCGAAAAGCAGGAACTCCTGGAGCTGTTGGACCCGGAGGTGCGCCTGGATCGCCTGTTGCGCCTGCTGCTGCGCGAGACGGAGCTGCTGGAGATGGAGCACTCCATACACGACAAGGTTCGCAGGGAGATCGAGCGCAACAACAGGGAGTACTACCTGCGCGAACAGCTTAAGGCGATCCAGTCGGAGTTGGGACAGCCGGAGACGGTTCCGGAGTACGAGGAGTTGCTCGCCCGGATCAAGCGGGCGAAGATGCCGAAGGACGTCGAAAAGAAGGCGCGCACGGAGCTGGAGCGCCTCGCGAAGATGCCGCCGATGTCCGCGGAGGCGACGGTCTCGCGCACTTATATCGATTGGCTGGCGGATATGCCGTGGCGCAAGAAGACCACCGACCGGCTGGATATAGGCCTCGCAAAGCAGGTGCTCGACGAGGATCATTACGGTCTCGACGAGGTGAAGGAGCGCATCCTCGAGTTTCTGGCGGTGCAGCGCCTCAGCGGCAAAGAGGCGCGCAAGGGACAGGTACTCTGCTTTGTGGGTCCGCCCGGCGTCGGCAAGACGTCGCTCGGCAAGTCGATCGCGCGGGCGCTCGGCAAGAAGTTCGTGAACTTCTCGCTTGGCGGGATGCGCGATGAGGCCGAGATTCGCGGCCATCGTCGCACCTACATCGGTTCGCTCCCCGGGCGCATCATCCAGAAACTGAAGCAAGCCGAGGTGAAGAATCCGGTCATGTTGATGGACGAAATCGACAAGGTCGGCACGGATTTCCGCGGCGATCCGTCGTCCGCGCTGCTCGAGGTGTTGGATCCGGAGCAGAACAGCGGTTTCACGGACCATTTTCTGGAGGTTCCCTTCGACTTGAGCCAGGTGATGTTCATCACGACGGCGAACGCGACGCACACGATACCGCGCCCCTTGCTCGACCGCATGGAGATCATCTCCATCCCGGGTTACGTGGCGGAGGAGAAGCTGCACATCGCCAAACGCCATCTCTGGCCGAAGGTGCTCAAGGAGAACGGCCTCTCCTCGTTCAACGTGAAGATCTCCGACAAAATTCTGCATAAGATCATAGCGGAATACACGCGCGAGGCCGGCGTCAGAAATCTCGAGCGCCAGTTGGCCAAGGTGGCGCGCAAGCTCGCCGCGAAGATCGTGAACGACACGGAGGCAGGGGAGAGGGCGCCGAAGACGATTTCGGTATCGCCTGCGGCGCTCAAGTCGTACCTCGGCGCGCCGAAACTGCACGAGGCTCGACTGCCGCGCAGGGATTCGATCGGCGCGGCCCTAGGCCTCGCCTGGACGGAATCCGGCGGCGACGTCCTGGTCATCGAGACCGTTGCCATGAAGGGAACGGGGAAAATCATCTTCACCGGCAACCTGGGCGACATCATGCAGGAGTCGGCACAGGCGGCGCTTGGGTATCTGCGCTCTTGCGCGGCCCGCTACGGCCTCGACAAGATCGAATGGGAGAAGACGGACATTCATGTGCACGTCCCCGAAGGCGCTATCCCCAAGGACGGCCCCTCGGCGGGTGTGACCCTTGCGCTCTCGATCCTCTCCGCGCTCGGCGAACGCGAGGTCAGATCGACGATCGCCATGACGGGCGAGATTACGTTGCGCGGGACGGTCCTGCCGATCGGCGGCGTGCGCGAAAAGGTGCTCGCGGCGAAGCGAAACGGAATCTACTGCGTGCTGCTGCCAAAGGAGAACGCGGTCGACGTCGACGAGCTCGCTCCCTGGGCGAAGGAGGGCATGGAATTCCACTTCGTCTCGGACGTGTCCGAGGTTTTCTCGCTTGCCCTCGCGAAGGATGCGGGAAAGAGAAAGCGTTGACGCACTGGCAGTCGGATCTCGTCTGTACGGCTTTCAATCAACGGCAGCTGCCGGAAGCGGAGCTCCCGGAGGTCGCCTTCGTCGGGCGCTCGAATGTGGGCAAATCCACACTGATCAACGCCCTTCTGGGACGCAGAATCGCCAAGGTCAGCTCGAAGCCGGGCAAAACCAGAAGCCTGAATTTTTACCGGGTCGAACCGGGCGGAGGGGCAAACCCCTTCTGTCTCGTGGATCTGCCCGGTTACGGATACGCGGCGCGCAGCCGCGACGAGCGCCGCGATTGGTGGCGCTTCGTGAACGATTACTTCTCCATGGAGCGTAATCTCGCCTTCGTCGTTCACCTCGTCGATTTCAGGCACGGGCCGCTGGAGAACGACCACGAACTGACGGCGTGGCTCGATGCGATGGACATGCCGCGCCTGATCGTCTTCACGAAGGGGGACAAAATCCCCAAGGGAAGGCGGAAGGGCACCTATTTGAAATACATAAACGCGGGGCTGGTCTCCGTCGCACCCCCTCCCGTCACGGAGGGGAAGAACGACGCCGAGACGGACAGGCTTCGCGCTCTGATCGTACAGATTATTCGAGAACTCGGAAGATTGGGGTAACTTGGGAGGAATTGTGATGGAGCAGGAGCCAAGAGGTCTGGCAAGTTTGTCGAAGAGCTACGAACCGGGGCCGATCGAGGATAAATGGTACGCGAAGTGGCTGGAGAGCGGTATTTTCAAGGGTGAGCCGAAGAGCGACAAGCCCTCGTACAGCATCGTCATCCCCCCGCCCAACGTGACAGGCTCGCTACACCTGGGGCACGCGCTCGACAATACGCTGCAGGATATCCTCTGCCGGACCAAACGGATGCAGGGCTTCAACGTGCTCTGGATGCCAGGCACGGACCACGCCGGCATCGCCACGCAGAACGTCGTCGAGCGGACGCTCGCCGAGGAAGGCAAGAGCCGGCACGACCTCGGGCGCGAGGCTTTTGTGGAGCGGGTGTGGGAGTGGAAGAACGAGTACGGCAACCGTATTATCGGCCAGCTCAAGAAGCTGGGCGCCTCCTGCGACTGGGAGCGCGAGCGCTTCACGATGGACGAAGGACTTTCGAGGGCCGTTCGCAAGATTTTCGTCGACCTCTACAACAAGGATCTCATCTATCGCGGCAAGTACCTCATCAACTGGTGCCCGCGCTGCAACACGGCGCTCTCCGATCTGGAAGTGGATCACAAAGAGCTGAACGGAAAGCTCTACAGCGTCAAGTACGTCTTCGCGGAGGGCGACGGCTCCGTGATCGTCATGACGACGCGTCCGGAGACGATCCTGGGCGACGCCGCGATCGCCGTTCACCCGCGCGACGAGAAAAATCAACACCTGATCGGCCGTAAGGTCGTCGTGCCGCTGGTAAACCGCGTGATCCCCGTGATCGAGGACAACATGGCGGACCCCGAGTTCGGGACCGGCGCGGTGAAGATCACTCCGGCGCACGACCCCAACGACTTCCTTGTGGGGCAACGCCACGGCCTCGAGCAGATACAGGTCATCGACGACAGGGGCGTTATGAACGAGGCGAGCGGTGCCTACAACGGCATGGATCGCTTCGATGCACGCAGGAAGATCGTCGAAGAGCTGAAAGAGCAGAGCCTCCTGATCGCGGAGGAGGAGCACAAGCACTCGGTCGGGCACTGTTACCGCTGCCATACGGTGATCGAGCCGTATCTCTCCGAGCAGTGGTTCGTCCGTACGAAGCCGCTGGCCGAGGCGGACGTCGAGGCCGTGAAATCCGGCCGCATCCGCTTCGTCCCCGATCAGTGGACCTCCGTCTACTATCAGTGGATGGAGAACATCCGCGACTGGTGCATCTCGCGCCAACTCTGGTGGGGGCATCGCATTCCCGCGTGGTATTGCGAGGAGTGCGGACAGGTGATCGTCGCGATGGAGGCGCCGGAGAAGTGCGCCTGCGGCTCCTCGAAGCTGCGCCAGGATGAGGACGTCCTCGACACGTGGTTCTCGAGCGCCCTCTGGCCCTTCTCGACCATGGGCTGGCCGGAGAATATCGACCTGCTCAAGACTTTTTACCCCACCTCCGTGCTCGTCACGGGTTTCGACATCATTTTCTTCTGGGTGGCGCGCATGATCATGATGGGCGTCGAGTTCATGGACGATGTGCCCTTCCACGACGTCTACATACACGCCCTGGTTCGCGACGAGAAGGGGCAGAAGATGAGCAAGTCGAAGGGCAACGTCATCGACCCGCTCATCATCATCGACAAGTTCGGGGCGGACGCGCTGCGCCTGACCCTGGCCGCCCTCTCGGTGCAGGGGCGCGACATCTCGCTCTCCGAGAGCAGGATCGAGACCTACCGCTTCTTCCTGAACAAGCTCTGGAACGCGAGCCGCTTCGCCCTCATGAACCTCGATAACTTCGACGGACGGGGGAGCGCGAAGATCGACGAGGAGAATCTGCGCCTGCACGATCGCTGGATTCTGGCGAGGCTGTCGGACACATCGACCGAGATGAAGCGCCTTCTCGACGGCTATTTCTTCGGCGAGGCCGCTCGCCTGATGTACGACTTCGCCTGGGGCGAACTCTGCGACTGGTATCTGGAGCTCTCCAAGCCCGCCTTGCGCGGCGACGAGGGCGAAGCGCGCAAGAGGGCGACGCAGGCGGTGCTTCATGCGGTGTTCAAAGACGTGCTCAAACTGCTGCACCCCTTCATTCCCTTTGCGACGGAGGAACTCTGGGCAGCGTTCGGCTACGGCGACGGCATCATCGGGCGCGAGGCCTGGCCGCGGATGTTCGATGTCGAGGGCGCCGGCGGCGCGAAGAGTGGCATGGAGTTTCTGCAGGTGTTGATTCGCGCGATGCGCAATCTGCGCGCGGAGGTCAAGATGCCGCCGCAGCAGACTGCCCCACGCATGGTGTTGCGGTTGAAAGATTCCGCGCATTCCGAACTCGTGGAGTCGAACGAGGACCTGCTCAAGCTTCTGACGCGCGTCGAGAATATCGAGCTGATCGCGGCGCATGATGCGAAACCGGCACATAGCCTTGCCTCCGTCACCGGCGACTGGGAGCTCTTCTTCCCCGTCGGCGATCTGCTCGACGTGGAGAAGGAGGTCGCGCGCCTCAAAAACGAGCTCGACAAGCTCGAGAAGGAGATCGCGAAGACGGAGGGAAAGCTGGCGAACAAGAATTTCGTCGACCGCGCGCCGCAGGAAGTCGTCGAGAAGGAAAAAGCCGCGCTCGAGGACGCGCGCTCCGGAAAACGACGCATCGAGGAGAACATCGCCGGTTTGGCCTAAGACGGAACCCGCTATGTTTACGCTGGATGAAATCGAACGATTCTCGGTTCTGACAGACGAGATGATGGCATTTTCGAGCCTTGGCATTCGCCCCGGACTGGGGCGGCTGTCGAGGCTTTTATCGTTACTCGGTTCGCCGCAGCGTGATTTTCCGGCGCTGCACGTCCTGGGTACGAATGGAAAGGGATCGACGGTCGCCACGGTGGACGCCGTCTGCCGCTGCGCCGGGTTGAAGACGGCGACGTATACCAGTCCACACCTCGTCTCCCTGCAGGAGCGTGTGAGTGTGAACGGGGCGTTTTTGCCGATCGAAACGTGGCGGAAAGCACAGGAACAAGTGAGAAGTGCGGTGGAGGGCGACGCCGTTTTAAGCGACGTGCGCCCCACTTTTTTTGAAAACCTGACCGCCATGGCCTTCCTGATGATTCGCGACGCGGGTGTGGATATCGCCGTCATGGAGGCGGGCATGGGTGGACGCTACGACGCGAGCATGCTCTGCGACGCCGTGGCGACGATCATTACGCCGATCGGCATGGATCATATGGAATATCTCGGCGACACGCTCTCCGCCATCGCCGCTGAAAAAATCGCGGCCGTGCGGCCGGGCGTGCCCGCTTTTTATGCGGCGGACGATCCGGCGCTGCAAGGACAATTTCTGGAAGCCTGCAGTGTGTCGGGAGCCGAGCCGTATTGCCTGAGCGAGCTTGCCGCCCCCGCAGACATTCGCCTGTCGCTCGAGGGAACGGCGTTTTCCTATGTGGAGAAATCGAAAAAGACGGCGGAATATTTCACGCCGCTGATCGGCCTGCACCAAGCCAGCAACGCGGCGAACGCCGTCACCGTCTTCAGAATTCTGCGCGCGCGTTGTGAAATCTTCGAGCGCATTGGAGACGAGGACATTGAGGCGGGGCTTGCCGCCACGCAGTGGCCCGGGCGGGTCGAAGTGCTGTCGAAACGCAACGGACATGTCGTCATTTTAGACGGCGCGCACAACGAGCACGGTCTGAGAGCGTTCGTTGCGACGCTTGCGGTGCTCGCCCAGAATGGCGCAATGGACGCTGTGGGTGCGGTTGTCTTTGCCGTCATGCGGGACAAGGAACTCCCACCACTTTTGAATCTCTTGGCAACTTTGAACTGTGCCGTCTATTGCACGCAGGTCCCGATGAAGCGCGCCCTGCCTCCGCAAGAGCTGGAGGCGGCTATTTTAAGTCGTGGCATCGAGTCGGGCGGGACGTATGATGATCCGCTCGACGCTTTGCGTGCGGCCGTATCGAAGACAAAGGGCACCGTTGTCTGCTGCGGCAGCCTCTTTCTCGTCGGGAGTATCAAAAAAGGAGCTCGGACGTTATGATTGACGTTTCCTCCAAGGATGCTTTCCCGGCAGGATTTGAGCCGGTGCTCGGCGAGACGGGGTTGAGGCTGAAGTATGTGATGCCGCCGGATCTGAAGGGACGTCTGTCCGCGGAGCTCCTCTGCAGGGGAAATCTCCTTGACGGCACAGACGGCATGCCCTCCAGAATTTTCAAGCGCCTCGAGGGGGAACTAGAGGGAGACGTTGTCCTCGCTCCCTGGCAGGTACACGGCACTGCGGTACTCGAAGGACGGCCAGTCTGGGCTTTCCCGCAGAGGGTCAAGGCGGACGGTGTGCTTCTCGATGGCTGCTTCGATCCGGACGGCCGCGTGCGCGGCTCGCTTCGCTTTGCCGATTGCGCGCCGATTCTGCTCGCAAGTACCTTTCCCCATCCGTGGGCTCTGATGCTGCACTCCGGCTTCAAAGGGACGCTCCTTCGCATCTTCTCCGCCGCCTGGCAGAGGATTCGGTCGCTTTACGACGGGCTCGATCCTGTCAGGACATTTGCCTGGATTGGCCCCTCGATCGGTGCGTGCTGCTATACGCGAAAGTTGACGGACCCTCTGGCGGTGAGGGCGGTGGAGGAGTGGGTGGGCCATGTCCCTCGCGTGGCCGAGCAATTGGCATATTTCGACCTGCTTGGTGTAATCGAAGAGCAGATCCGAAACGCGGGGTTGCCGCGCGAGAATATCTATCGTATGGATCACTGCACCTCGTGCAATCGTGATTCTTTTTACTCGTATCGCGCGGGCGACCTGGATGACCGTATGATGCTGATCGCGAAATTGAATTAGCATAAAAACGACTTTATAAAATCTCACGCCACAAATACCTCCTTTATCGTGAGAATGATATCGACTGGAGAAATAGAAGTGCAAACGGCAAAGAGGGGTAAGGAGTGATCTCATGGACCAGGTCAGGGTCGGTGTCGTCGGGGTCGGTCACCTGGGTGTTCATCATGCACGTGTCTATACGGAGATTCTGGGGGCGCATCTGGTCGGTGTCGTGGACGTCGACGAGCAGCGTGTGCACGACGTGGCGGAAAACCTCGGTGTGCCGGCCTATACGGATCTCGATGTGTTTCTCGAGGACGCAAGGCCGGATGCGTTGAGCATTGTGGTGCCGACCAGCAAACATCTTGAAGTTTCCAGAAAGGCGATGGAGAAGGGCGTCCATCTGCTGATCGAAAAACCGGTCACGGCCAGCACGGAAGAGGCGGAGGAGCTGCTTCGCATTGCGAGCGACCGCAACCTCATCCTGCAGGTCGGACATATCGAACGCTTCAACGGTGCCGTGCAACACGTGGCGGAGATGATCGGCGACCCGATCTTCATCCAGTCGCGCCGCATGGGGCCGTTTTCCCCGCGCATCAGCGACGTGGGTGTCGTGTTGGACCTCATGATTCACGACGTCGATATCATTCTCTCGCTGGTGCGCTCGGAGATTGTCGATATTTCCGCCATGGGCCGTTGCGTGCGTACGGATCACGAGGATATCGCTTCTGCACAGATCCAGTTCGCGAACGGGACTATCGCGCACATTCTGGTCAGCCGGGTATCGGAGAAACGGATGCGCACGCTCGAAATCACCGAGCCGGAACGCTATCTCATGGTCAATTACGAGACGCAGGACGTGACGCTCCATCACTGCGTGCAACAGCAGGGACGAGGACTCGTCGAGGTGGTCGAACATCCCGTTTTCCCCAAGCGTGAACCGCTCAAACTGGAACTGCAGGATTTCGTCGGCTGCATCCGTGAAGGCCGCCAGCCCTTGGTTGGGCTGCGCGACGGCAAACGGGCTCTCGAAGTCTGCGTCGCCATGCTGCGGCAGATTCACGGCGAGGGAGAGGCCGACAAGAATAAATTGATCGCGCTGTAGAAAAAGTAAGGTGATATAAACCCGAAGGGCTGCACGGAAATTTTCGTGCAGCCCTTTGTCCGTCTGGCTTTTGTCCCACCCTTCATAGAAGATGAGCGCGTTGGAAATAAAAAGACAAATGATCGACGCTTTTTTGTCCCGCGAAATCACTTCCTCACGCCAACTTCTCGAGCGATTTGCGCAAAATCAAAAAATTGTCAGAATTTTGGCTTCTGCATATAAAGCCCTATTCAGCGCTTTTCCGTAGAATGACCCTAACGGCCATCTACCTGATGGCAAAAAGGGAGGCTACGTCATGTTTTCGATAGGAATCGAACCGCGCGACGAGTACATGTCTTACGAGGTGGCGAAGGGTGCCCTGACCCTCGCGAAGGATGTCATGCTGATCCGGAAAGGGGAGAATGTGGTGTTGACCGCGGATTCCTGCTCGGATCGCAGAGTGGTCGAGGCCACGGCAGAAGCGGTTTTCGCGATCGGAGGGCAACCCACCGTGATCTACTATCCGACAGCGCCCAATGCCTGCATCGAGCCTTACAGGCCGATAGCGGCCGCGGTCGAGGAGAGCGACGTGTGGCTCGAGTTCGCCTATTCGTATGTGATGCACGCTCCCTGTTTCCAGAAGGCGCTCGCGAACGGTTGCCGCTACATCAACCTCACGGGCATGGATGCGATGATGATGGTCCGTTGCATCAGCCAGATCGACTACGATCTCGTCATCGAACTCGGCGAGTGCCTGCAGCGGGTTGTAATGGCAGCCGACGAGATCATCGTCAGAAATCCGTCCGGAACGGACCTCAAGGGATACAACAGGGGCCGCAAGGTTCGCCTGTCGGGGCAGAAGGCGACGCAGAAAGGTTATCCCATCATGATGGCGGGGCAGATCAGCTGGTGCCCGATGGAGAACACCATCGAAGGTAAACTGGTCTTCGACGGTGCCGTTTTCCCGCCGCTGGAGCTCGGCAAAATTGGCAACCCGATCGCGCTCACGATCAAAGAGGGCCGGGTGACCGACTTCGAAGGCGGCACGGAGGCCTCCGTCTTCAAACGCTGGATGGATTCTCTGGGAGAGCCGGAGAGCATGAGGCGCGTTGCGCATTATTCGCTCGGTTTCAACCCCGGCGTGACGGCCATCAGTGGCAGGATCGTCGAGGACGAGAGGGTCTTCGGTTGTATCGAGTTCGGTATCGGCAGCCAGGGTAAGTCGATCATGGGCGAGAAGTGGGATGCGCCGGGCCACACTGACGGCATCGTGCTGAACCCCACGATCATCCTGGACGGAAAACCGCTCGAGGAAGAGGGCGTGTATGTGCTTCCCGAAGTCAGGGAGATCTGCAAGCGCATGGGCATCAGCGGATATTAGGCGTACATTGCCTGGGAGGGATGGATATGGAAGAAGAGAAAAGAACCCCGCACGTAAAAGCCCTCGAACCTGAAACCCTGGTTATCAGCCTTATTATGTCGGCGCTGTCGGCGGTCATATGCATTCAGATCCTGGCCAAGATCGGTTTCAGCGCCAATACCTCCATCATTGGAGCGTTGCTTGCGATGTCGCTCGCCCGTGTTCCGCTGGGGAGCATGAAGAAATTCAGGTCGCTCGACCGCCAGAATCTGGTGCAGACGATGTGCTCGGGGGCGGGCTTCGCCGCCTCCAACTGCGGTATCACTGCGGTCGCGATCATCTACATTCTGGGTGAGCATCAGTACGCTTACTACATGGTGATCGGAGGTGCTCTCGCGACGATCATCAGCATCGTTATGGTCTACAACGTGTTCGACTCGGCTCTCTATCCCGCAGCCGCCTCGTGGCCTCCGGGCATCGCGACGGCCGAGGCGCTCTTCGCCGGAGACCAGGGCGGCAGGCGTGCCATGCGCTTGCTCGAAGGACTCGTCGTCGGAATCGTCGGCAGCGCGATCAAGATACCGGCCGCCTGGATCGGTATCCCGGGGACGGCCGCCTGGGGGCTGCCGATGGCGGGGATGGGGATCGTCTTCCTCGCCAATCTCTGGTCGATGGGCGCTCTCGCGGTCGGCCTTCTGATCCGCGGTTACGCGCCGGTCGTCCTCGGCATCGACCTGGGGAAGACCTATATTCCACAGGGTGTCATGATCGGCGCGGGGCTCGCCTCGCTCGTTCAGGTGTTGATCATCCTCTACAAGAGCGCCAAAAACAAGGAGAACGAAGTAACGGAGGATGGCAAATCCTACCCGGTGACGGTCACCCCCGAGGGTGTGAAAAAGGCGATGATACGCTCTTTCCTTCTGTATGGAGTGGCGAGCTTTCTACTCGCGCTGCTCTGCGGCATCGCGACCAGCATACCGGCTCCGAAGCTCGTGCTCTGGGTTGCTTGGTGCGCGATCTCCTGCCTGATCTCGCCGGTGTTGACCGGGCTCTGTGCCATGCGCTCCGGATGGTTTCCGGCGTTCGCCATCACGACGATATTCCTGACGTTCGGCATGTTCATGGGTTTTCCGCCGGTGGCGCTGGCGGTTCTCACGGGCTTCATCGCCTGTACCGGGCCCTGTTTCGCCGACATGGGATACGATTTGAAGACAGGTTGGATTCTCCGTGGGCGTGGGCAGAATATCGCCTATGAACTCGACGGGCGCAAACAGCAGGTCATCGCCGAGCTGATCGGCTGCATTCTGGCGTACGTGATCGTGGCGCTGACCATGGGGATGTACTTCAAGCTCGACCTGCTGCCGCCGGTGAGCCGCGTCTTTGCGACGACCGTGCAGGCGGTCGGCAATCCCGAGATCATTGCCGAGCTCGCGAAATGGGCGCTTCTTGGCGCTGCAGTGCAGTTTGCATTCGGCTCCAACAGGGCGATGGGCATTCTTCTCGCCACCGGGTTGCTCATCTACAGCCCCCTCTACGGCATCGGCGTCCTTCTCACGGTCATCGTGCGTCTCATCTGGGGTAACGAGTGGATGGAGATCAGGGAGGCGGGCCTGATCGCCGGCGACGGCATCTACGGCTTCTGCAACGCCATCTGGCGGGTGTTCTGACGCCTATCTGTCGTTCTTGCCCATCTCCAGGAGTTCGACGGCGAGAAAGAGTTCGAGCCGCAGTGTCGGCTCGAGTTCTTCCTCGCCGAGCAGCTCGCAGATCTTGCGGAAACGGTATTTGATCGTGTTGTAGTGGATTCCCAGTTCGGAGGCGGCCGATTTCAGGTGCCAGTTGTGGCGGATGATCGCGGCGAGCGTGGAGACGAGCGCGTCCTTTCCCTCGCCGTCGTATTCGATCAGAGCGGCAAGGTGGGAGTCGACGAAATCTCTGGCGTCCTCGCTCGTATGGACGTGCGTCAGGATCCGGTAGACCCCCAAGTCGTCCCAGAAGGTCGTCTTCTTCGAACGCGGCGTCGTTTGGGTCAGGTCGAGCGATTTCTGCGCTTCGCGGAAACCTTTGTCGCAGAGGAAGATATTCTCGCGCGGCGAGCCGACGCCGACGCGGGGAGAGGAGCCGGTCATCGACGCGACGGCGTCCAGAATCGTCTCGAGCGTCTCGGCCAGGGTCTCTTTGAACGACTGCCATTCCTGCGGTATCTGTGGCAGAATGCAGACCAGTCCGCCGTTCATCTGAGAATGAGGAAACGAACCAAAGCGCGAGGCGAGCATGTTCAGGCAGAGCCTGTATTGTCTCTCCGTCGACTCGGGGGGGGATTGTGAGGCATCCTTGAAAAAAAGAACGACTTGCGGTCCTTCCAGGTGCCAGCGGTAAATTCGCGCCCGGTCCCATATCTCCTGTGGGGTCCGCAGCGCGCGGCGCAAGATGTCCTGGACGAACTGTTCGATGTAGCGGCGTTCCGTCTCCCGTTGTGCAAGATCTCTCTGAAGACGCAGGAGCAGCGTCGTCTTCGCATGCGTCATCGGGATTTCGTCGTACGGGTCCGAACTCTCTCCGTCCCCGAGCAGCAGATATCCGTACGTCCTGTCCGCCATCCGCACCTGCTCGTGTCGATACGACTGCAGAAGGGTTTCCCTGTTTTGCATAGCGGCGTCGTTGCGGAAATGCTCGCTCCCGACGGCGATTCTCTTGCCGTCGTACGCGTCTATGAACATGACGTCGCGTTTCAGGAAGGCGCGCAGGCGCTCCAGAATTCTCTCGATATCCCCGTCGTTCATGATGATCTCGAAGAAGTCGTTTCGCACCGACTCCGAGAGATCGAGCAGCTTCGCCTGGCTGTTGATGAGGTTTGTGAGCACGGGGTTGATGATGTCGTTGTGGTTGTAGTAGGCCGGTATTTCGATCAGGGGGAACGAGCAGAGGTCGGCGGCCCGAAAGACTTCCTTGGGGATGCTTCCGAGAAAACGGTCCACCTTCACGCCGAACGCAGCCGCCCCGGCCGCCGCCGAGTCCTCGACGACGCGGACCATCGCGAGCGGGTCGTCCCGGAAGATGAAGCCGCTCGAGATCAAAAACTCGCCGCCCCGTATCCAGCCGAAGATATCGGGCGTGTCGATGACGCAGACCGTCTTGACCTCGCGCGAATTCAACCCTGCGTGACCGGCCAGCACCGAAAAATCGTAATACCCGCCATCTTCGATCATCTTTTTGACAGTAACGGTCATGAGAATACACCTTCCTCGTGTGTTCACATCATAACACGTCGGCCCTGGCTGTACACGATAACGTCGATTCATTGACAATCCACATGGCATATACTACAGTTCTTACCGTAATCATCGAGAGCGAGCGCGATTTTACCCGAAGGAGGGTCTTTTCGTATGGCTAAAAAAATCAGTATAGAACCGGAAGGGCGATTGTTGAATTTATTGAGGACCCTTTTGGGACAAATTTTCAGCCTGTTTTCGAGAGAGGAGTCGAGCGAACTGGCGACGACGGAAGGGAATCCAAAGTCGCGGCGCGGTGCGGGGCTCTGGATCGTCTTCCCCCTCTTTCTGCTGCTCATGTGCGCGCTGAAATCGTTTTATACCGTTCCGCTCGGTTCTCAGGCACTGCTGTTCAACTTCGGACGTTACCTCGGCTCGACGGAGCCGGGGCTGCACTTCAAGGCTCCCTGGACGAAGGTGGTCAAGTTCGACGTGCAGGAGATCCGGCGGTTCGAATTCGGTGAAAAGACGGAGGTCACGGGCAGGCAGTATCGGGAAAACGTGGCCGAGCAGAAGATGGTCACCGCCGACAGCAAGATATTGCTCATCAGCTGGGTCGCGCAGTGGCGGATCTCCGACCCCTACCAGTATTTCGTGACCTGCAACAGCCACGCGGACAGCGATTTCAGGTTGTTGGCGGGCCTGGCGGAGGCCGATTTTCGCAAAGAAGTGGCGAACATGAAGTACGAAGACATTCTGACCACGGGCAAGGTAGCCCTGTCGACGAACGCGAACCGAAGGATCGCGGCTACGTAT
>JAVBQG010000042.1:0-52298 GCA_031549185.1 Synergistaceae bacterium
CGCCAGATGCAGTCGTTCCGACTCGGACCGCTTCTTCGCCCTCTTCATCATAAAAAATGCAACCCCCCGCTTATCTCGGTTGGTCGCAGTGTAAAACAGATTATCGGTGATTGACAGGTACGGCGGGTTTGACGGTTACCCCGATCCCACGTATATTATAGCAAACAAGATCTTTTTCACCAACCAGCTTTTTTACCAGTATCGATGCGAGTTGTGTACATCGCGGCATTCACAGCCTCGCACCGCCGACGCAGGAAGGGGCCTACAGCGAGGGCAACTTCCGCGCCGCTGCCCCACGGCGATCCCCGCATTGCGCCCTTGCGCCCCACCTTTGCGCGATATACAGTGCGCGGACGGACAAACGAAGGGAGAGACCGGCTGTGAGCGTCAGGAATCCGTTTTTCTACATCCACTACTGCAACCGCAGGGAGAATGCGGACCAGCGGGGGCATCTCAGGGTCGTCCGGTGGACGACCACGCACCACGAGCTTGCGCTGGCCACCGGGGGCGCCGGCAGGATGCTGATGGGAAAGCGGACCTACCCGATTCAAAAGGGGATGCTCTTCTATCTGCGCCCCGGCGAGGAGTACTCCGTCATCCACCACACCGCGACGCCCGCCAGCTTCCTCACCGTCCGCTTCAGCTACGCCCGCGTCACCTTCAGCGAAGGGATATGGGGCATCGAGGACGGCGGCGCGCCCCTTTCGATCCCGCCCGCCCAGGAGTTGAAGAATTACCGCGCCGTCGAATACATCTTCAATCGCCTGGTCGAGTCTTGGACGGCGAAGCGGCCGAATTACGCCTTTGCGGCAAAAACCCTTCTGCAACAGTTGATCATCGTCGTCGAACGACCGGGCGGGGAGCGGCCGGGTCACAGCACGGAGGCCAAGGTCGAGAGGGCCATCGAGTACATGCACCGGCACATCGGGGAGCGGCTCGCCCTGTCCGAGCTCTCGGAGGTCGCGGGGCTCTCCCCCTTCTATCTGTCGAAGGCCTTCCGCCGCGCGACCGGCTACTCGACTGTCGAATACTTCAACCGGATGAAGATCGACAAGGCAAAGGAGCTGCTGGTCGAGGGCGAGGACAAAAAGGTCAAAGAGGTGGCGCGCAAGCTCGGCTTCGCCGACGAATTTTACTTCAGCCGGCTGTTCAAAAAAATCGAGGGCGTCTCACCGTCCGAATTCCATAGCAAAATAATCCATGATGTTTAGCTTTGTACATGGAAGGAGCGGATCGATGGACATACAATACACGCATCTTTGAAAAAGGAAGTGCGTGAAATTGCAAGTCTGGAAGAAAAATCTCGCCGTCTGCTGGTTCGGTATGTTCATGGTGGGCGTCGGATTCAGTCAAATCGCCCCGCTGCTGCCGTTGTACGTCCAGCAGCTCGGCGTCGCGAATATGAACGCCGTCGCGCGCCTCTCCGGGTTCGCGTTCGGCATCACCTACGTTGCGTCCGCCCTCTTCGCACCCGTCTGGGGGACCATGGCGGATCGGGTCGGCTGCAGGCCGATGATGCTGCGGGCAAGCCTGGGAATGGCCGTCATCCTCGCGGCGACGGGGCTCGTGACGAACGTGTATGCGCTGATCGTCACTCGTGTGCTGCTTGGCGTCATCTCGGGCTTCAACGCGGCCTGCATCACGCTGATCTCGTCGCAAGTCGGCGAGGGCCGCGCCGGATGGGCGATGGGCGTCCTCTCCACCTCCTACATTGCTGGCGCCCTGATCGGCCCCACGATGGGAGGGGTTGTGGCCGACCACCTGGGCATTCGCGTCTCGTTTTTCATAACGGGCGCTTTGCTGATGCTCTCGTTCGTCTCGACCTACTTCTTCGTGGAGGAGTCCTTCGTGCCCCGCGTGGAGAAGGCGCCGAGCACGCGGGAGATCATCGCCCGGATCCCCGAAAAGGGCCTGACCGTCTCGCTGTGCCTGACGTCCTTCATGCTGTCGCTGGCGATCTTCTCGGCGGAGCCGATCGTCACGGTCTACGTCTCCACGCTGGTCAAGGGTACGCACGACCTCGCCCTGCTGTCGGGGCTGGTCTTCTCGGTCTCCGGCCTGGCGACCATCGCGACGGCGCCGAACCTGGGAAAACTCTCGGACCGCTACGGACCGGAGAAGATCATGCTGATCGCGCTCCTCTTCGCGGGCATCGTCTTCATACCGCAGGCCTTCGTGAGGACGCTCTGGCAGTTGATGGCGCTGCGCTTTATGGTGGGGTTGGCGGCGGGCGGCTTGAACCCCTCCCTCAACGTGATGCTCAAGAAGATCACGCCGGCGCCGCTCACCGGCAGCGTCTTCGGCCTCGCGACGGCGGCGAGCTCGCTGGGCGTCTTCGGCGGCTCGGTCCTGGGCGGGCAGGTCGCGGCGGACCTAGGCATACGATACGTGTTCATCGTCACGGCAGCCCTGCTGCTGCTCAACGTTCTGATGGCCTACTTCTCCGTCTACAAAAAACTGACGGTGCCGATCGCCTGCGGCGGGACCCGCTGACGCAGGAACCGGTTCTTATGGAACACACAGACGGCGCGCCTCGCTCTCGGAAGCGGGCGCGCCGTTTTTGCGCTACAATATGGCGGACGCAAAACACCCACGAAAGGGTTGAGGAGGGGGCCCATGCCGCACACCGAGGAGCACTTCGAGGGCAGCAAGAAATCCGGTTTTGCGGTATGGGCGGGGATGTGGCCGTTTTTCAAGCCCTACCGGGCACAGATGGCGCGCATCGCGTCGTTGATGCTGGTGGCGGCGGTCGTAGACGTGCTGATCCCGCTCTATCAGAAGTACATCATCGACCATTTCATCGTGCCGGGCACGACCGAGGGCATCGCCCCCGTGGCGCTCGCCGGGGCGGCGGCGATGGCCGTCTCGATGGTCTCGGTCATGGTCTTCGCGCGCTCGGCCATCCGCGTGGAGATGGGCTTCGCCCGGGATCTCAAGAAGGCCTGCTTCGACCACCTGCAGACGCTCTCGCTCTCGTATTACAACACCACCCCGGTCGGCTACATCATCGCGCGCGTGATGTCGGACACCGGGCGCATCGGGCTGCTCGTCGCCTGGGGGCTGGTCGACGTCGTCTGGGGCCTCTCGTACGTGGCGTTCGCAACCGTCGCCATGCTGCTGCTCGACTTTCGCCTCGGCGTCTTCCTCCTCGTCATGATCCCTCCGATGGCGCTCGTCACGAGCTGGTTCCAGACGCGCATCCTGCGCTACAACCGCGCGGTGCGGCGCGTCAACTCGCGCATCACGGGCGCGTTCAACGAGGGGATCATGGGCGCGCGCACGTCGAAGACGCTGGTGATCGAAGAGATCAACATCGGCGAGTTCGACGGCGTGACGAAGGAGATGTACGGCAGTTCGATCCGCGCCGCCTCGCTCTCCGCCGCCTTCATGCCGATCATCATGATGTTCGGCGCCTTCGCCATGGCCATCATCCTCACGCGCGGCGGCGGCTACGTCATGCACGGCACGATGCTGCTGGGCACTCTGTCGGCGATGGTGTCGTACGCGATCAACATCTTCGAGCCGATCCAGAACATGGCGCGCATCTTCGCCGAGGTGGTCGCCACGCAGGCCAATATCGAGCGCGTGGAGGCTCTGCTGGCGAAGGAACCGGAGATCGTCGACGAGCCCGCGGTGATCGAGCGGTACGGCGACAGCTTCGAGCCGAAACGCGAAAACTGGGAGCCGCTGGCGGGCGACATCACGTTCGACGACGTGACCTTCCGCTACCCCGACGGCGACGAGAACGTGCTGGAGCACTTCGACCTGCACGTGCCCGCCGGCACCTGCGTCGCGATCGTCGGGGAGACCGGCGCGGGAAAGTCTACGCTGGTCAACCTCGTCTGCCGCTTTTTCGAGCCAACTTCCGGCAGAATTCTGATCGACGGGCGCGACTACCGCGAGCGCTCGCAGCTGTGGCTGCACTCGAACATCGGCTACGTGCTGCAGAGTCCGCACCTCTTCTCCGGCAGCGTGCGCGAGAACATCCGCTACGGCCGGCTCGACGCCACCGACGACGAGATCATGGAGGCGGCAACCCTCGTGTCGGCGGACGCCGCCATCGCGAAGCTGCCGGAGGGATTGGACAGCGACGTCGGCGAGGGCGGCGATCGCCTCTCGACCGGCGAGAAGCAGCTGATCTCGTTCGCCCGCGCTGTGCTGGCCGATCCGCGCATCTTCGTACTCGACGAGGCCACGTCGTCGATCGACACGGACACCGAGCGCCTGATCCAGAACGCGATCACGCACATCCTCAAAGGCCGCACAAGCTTCCTGATCGCCCACCGCCTCTCGACGATCAAGATGGCCGACCTGATCCTGGTCGTACGCGACGGCAAGATCGTCGAACAGGGCACGCACGGGGAGTTGCTGAAACAGAAGGGCTACTACCGGCAGCTGTATTCGATGCAGTTCGAGCGGGAGATGATGGGGAAAGCTCGTTGACAGAAGAGACGACACGCGTATAACAGGATCATCCAAGAGGGGGCACTTTGGGGGGGCAAAAAGGACACCATTAAACCCCATAAGCATAGGCTATTCCCATGCTTATGGGGTTTTCAGGGACGACTAATTACTCCTCAATTCCGCATCCGAGATTACGATAAAAAACGAACTCGCCATGAGATCGCTTTTTTTATTGTTTTGTTTCACCTTATAGTAGATTGCCTTAAAATCCACTGTCTTCGCTTGACCGGCACGGGGTGTTCCACGCAGAGAAACGATTGTCGCCTCTATATCCGAAGGAACGCTTACCGTGTTTTTTTGCCGCGACTCCTTTGCCAGGCCAACTCGTTCTACCTTCGCGTAGTCTCTGACTCTCCCACGCGCAACGGACGAAACCCTCGTCGCGTAATTCATACTCTCAAGTGCGCTCCAGATTCCGATAACCAGCAGCATCAATGCCACCAGTACTTCAATCAGGATGAATCCACGCGATCTCGTACGCCTTACCGCTCTTAAACGTTTCCCGTTCATCTCGCTACTCCCTGTATATCTCGCCTGACTGGTTCACTCCAACGTATTTTCCCGACACGACTCTTCGGAGCGACGTCGACAGACACGCCCCATGCCGTCTTCTTGTCATCTCCGCCGGCAAACCGCCCCTCCGCTGAGATTCTCCAGATACCACCGTCCGGTTCGATTTGGTATTCAACGGAGACAGGAGGAAGCCCCTTGCCGTCATCCCCCTCCTCGCCAACCACTACAACACCGGACAGCGGGGACGTGATGTCGAGCCACGCATTCGCTCGCTCCCCGTCTAGGATACTGTATGCGAGCGAATCAGCCGTACTCACAACTACCTGCTTCAACAGCGCATGTTTTTCGAATGTCGCGGTATAACGCACGTCCATATTCGCCATCGTTAGCATCGTCGCACAGAACATCGAAAGGAGCAGCAAGGATGTTAATGCGATCGGCAGAATAAACCCCCTGTGTCTTGTTTTTACACTCTTTGTTTCCACTTTACGTATCCTTGCCTCACTTTGCACTATAGACACTCTCGACTTTTGTGTCGTCTTGATAGATCGATTGCTTCAGACCAAGAAGTTCTCTGACTTCTTCTGGTGCAAACCCTTCTCCAATCCATGTGTCATGAAGGGTAAAACCGCTCTCCCCGGCGCCATACTGCGCCAGACCCCACAAACGCATCCCGAACGTACGTTCGCGTTTTTTATCGTATACAACCTTGTTTTTATTGGTCCGCCGGTAGGGCAACTGCGTGCCTTGATAGACCGAGAGGAATCGTCTCTCGGTAGGGCTGATCGCCGCGTTGTCCTTATCGCTCTTGTTCTGCGGGGAGATTTCGTATTCGTTCTGCCCGTAGTCCCATCCACGCACGGCATACAGCCCCATCACGGGAGGTCTGTCTACCGTACTCGACTGCTTCATACCCAGCCGTCCATAAAGCCCGGGAGTTTTCGGGCTTATCTCGCCGGTGTAGATTGTGCCGTTCTTGATCAAACCCGGCATGAGGGGATTCTGGTAATCCTCCGCTTTATACGTGTACATACCGAACTCATTATCCTGTATTGTGTCCCCATTGTTTAGATCCACTGCAATCGGTGGAGTCCACACCTTGTCGTTACCCATCTTGTAATCGGGGTGACTCGCAGTGACCGACTCAAGCCACGAGCGAATACGCATACCGCGTCGCCGAAATGACTGATCGTCGCCCTCCCGCGGTTCGGGAGCGGCTATTTCATGCATCATGCCGTTGGACATCTTCTTGAAAACGGAGGCGGAATCGAGTGTCCACGTGTCACCCTTGAACTTGCCAAACCACATCGGCTTCGAGTAGACGTAGTTTCTCGAATCGGCCCAGTTCGTTGCGCCGGGTTTAAGCTTGATCTCCTCGGCACGAACGATCAAATCTCCTGCCTTGTGCCCGCCATCGCTTTGCTCTGCCCAACCCGCCTCAAGTTCCGAAGGAAGAATGTCCCGCGTGACTTCAAGAATCGTCAATTTCGTGATTGTGCGTTGCGTCCAATTTCTCTGTGCCTGCGGATCTTTTCGAATCGCCCATAGGCCATCCCATCGAAATCCCTTGTCCGGATCGGCTTTGTCCCACGTCTGCAAATGTTTCGGCGAGTAGATCGAGCAACCGAAATCCGTTTGCACCGTTCCGTAACCGGGGGCGGAGAAGGCGAGGGCTCTTGTTTTGTCGAACTTTTCCGCTTTATCCTGCATGAAGGTGTCGGCCTTCGCTCTCGGCGAAGTGGCTGGCAAACGGTACAGGATATTCTCGAACGCTGAGCGTCCTGCGTTTTCGGAGAAATTTTCACTCCCAGCCAGAGAGACGATATCCTTCGGCGCCGTTTTTTTGACTGAGTCATAGACATACATCACGCGAGCACCAGGTTCGCCGATAAGGCCAAGGTCGCTGTTGCCCTGCTGAATGTTGTTTTCCATGTAGCGCAGAACGTAACCGGCAAGCCCCGGATCGACCTGGAAGACGTAACCGCTCGTCTCGTA
Source organism: Synergistaceae bacterium (assembly GCA_031549185.1). GTDB lineage: Bacteria > Synergistota > Synergistia > Synergistales > Synergistaceae > JAVBQG01. The sequence goes on from JAVBQG010000042.1 coordinate 6,973, forward strand.
GTTGCCGGACACGGGATTGCGCGCGATCGAGCTATCGCCGTTCAACAGCACACCAAACCCGCCCCCCAATCCTCGGTCGAGCGTGGTGTCTATGTAGATCGAATAGTTCGTAGCTCCGTATTTGCTCGTATCCATGTGTGAAAAGTACGAGTCGTCGAGTGTCAGTTGAAATTTCTGCGGTGCGTCGCTGCCGCCGGTTGCCTGCTTTGCGTCGGAAGCGAATGTTACGTAACCTCGCCCGTTTTCATCGACGAGATAGGTCTCGACACCAGCCTTCTGATTGTTGATCTTGACGTCGCCATCACCATTGCCGCCTTCATGAAGATCTGAAAAAGCGGAAACGATATCCTTGAAAAGCGAGTCCGAGTTGATATCGCCAATTTTGACGTAAACAGGCATGTAATCACGCACATTCGATCCGCTGGGCGTATAAACCGCGGCCAGAATGAGGTATTTCCCGAGAATATCCCCAGGTACATCCGATACGGCATAACGCCCCTTGAACGTCTCGCCCTCCCGCAAAACATTCTCGTCCACATAGTCGACGCGAATTTCACCTCTCATTGCGGTATCTCCCGCCCGTGCGTTCACAACGTCGAAGGCGAAAAGTTTATTTTCGAGAAACGCCTTCAATTTATACGAATCGGGTTTCTCGGTCAGCGCCCTGTATTCGATATCTTCGAGAAGGCCGGGAGCAATATGAATCCATTTAAAGAGAACCTTATCCTCCTGCGGCGCATTCTCAATCTCCAATCGCCCCTCAAAGCCGAGCGAGAAGCTGTATTTAACGGATTTCCATGACGCCGGTACATCGCCAAAATCCGGTAGCGGTGGAGAGATATCGCCGCTATAAACTTCGACAACCGGAGTGCGGGACATGGATTTGTAGCGCAAAATCGGCCCCCAATCCCCACTGACACCATTTGGCGCTCTTACGATCATGCTTCTTTCCATCTCGACCAACGTATCGGGCATATTTCGATGCCCAACCGCCTTGAGCGTCACGCCCAGAATATCGCCACCGGCAGCGTCGGGCGAAATATCTCCCGAAATCCGCACCGGACCGAATTGCGCGTCGATCAAATACTCGGAGCCAGGTACGGGTGTGTCTATGCGCGCACCTTTGTCCCAATAGATCTCGTGCAGTTGCGCACCCTGGCGTACAATATAACGCCACCTCTCGTCGCGTAGCGCTACGTCCGTAATCCCGTGCGCCGCTGGCAGCGTCTCAACTTCGCTGGCAAAAGCGATTCCGCCCGGTAAGAATTCAAACGACGACTCGGCGCCACGCAAAGCCCGTGAGTATGAACTTGTCCGCTCAGATAACACAAATCCCTGTCCAAAAACCAGCATAATTGCCCCGCCGATCATCAGCGCGATCAATGTGCCGATCAAAAGCTCTACCAATGTCATTCCCTTTTGATATTTTTTCAAAGTTTGCACATGCCTCCATGTTGCCAATTCACTAAACCGTTACTCCTTTTTTGTTTTTTCAAAAGCAAAACAGCCCCCCTCTGCGTATTTTAAAACAAAAGCACTGTTTTGCATATGGTATTTTAGGCTCATTTGCGGAATAGGGACTGTTACTTATAGAATGGGATTGCCTCGATCGATGCCGATTGTCAAATCAAGTGCAACACTCTTGGCCCCATCGCTTTTCCTCCTCAAAAAACTGTAGCGGAGTACGCCATCGCAGCGTTTTACGCGGGTGGGTGTTGAGTTTGTAGACAATATCGTCCAAGCCTTTTTGTGCCAGACGTTCCTATACAGCCGGTGTTCCGCTTGCCGAGCACCTCACGCCGTAGACGAGATACCCCTCCTCCGACGACTCCCTCTCCGCTTCGCCGTTCAGATAGAGGTGCTGCAGATGGGCCAGCATCTCCGACGAGGCGAACCACTTTTGCGGGGCGGGAAAGTCGAGGAAATAGCCGCCCAAGAAATCCCATTTGATCAGGCTGGAGCACTCGTAGGCGGTCGACGGTTTGTCCGCGAGAATCCGCCGGACGGACTCGAGCCTTCTCGCATGGTGCGCGTGAAGCTCCTCGATTCTTTTACCGGGATCCCCGATTAAGGCCCGATGGCCGGGGAAGAGCCTTTGAATCCGCAACGCCTTCACCCTGTCGAGATTCTTCAGAAAACTCCCCAGGTAATCATGATCGAGATCCCAGCAGCAGATGTTGGGCGTGATCCTGTCCAGGATGTGATCGCCGGCAAAAAAGAGCTCGTGCTCTTTTTCATACAGCCCCAGATGTCCGGGGGTATGTCCCTTCAACTCCAGCACGGAGAAATTGTACCCACCGTAGGAGAGCCGGTCCCCCTCCTGCAGGAAATCGCACGGCACCGCCTTTTTCGCCCGGTTGAGGTAGGCGGGGTGTTCTTTGTAATCCAGCTCCTCCGCCGACGAAAAACCCATCAACAGGCTCTGCCGCTGGACATAGTCCCAATGATCCTCGCGGAGCTCGTTCGCAATAGCCCTCGAGTCCGCCTCGCTGATGAAAATCTTGTTCTTTTCGTTTTTCAATACGTCGACGAGTCCGGCGTGATCGGCGTGGAAGTGGGTCAAAAAAACGTCCAGGTCGCTCGCGTCGACCGATAGCGCGTCCAGGCCCTCGAACAGCGACCGCCTCGACGCCTCGTCGGAGAAACCCGTGTCGATCAGGAGGGGCCTGCCCTCGCCCCTTACGAGGTACGCGTTGAGCTCCTTGAGCGGGTTGCCGGGCAGCGCGACGGGTATCCGGTATATATTTTTATAGATTTCTTCCATGGCGCACTCTCCTCTATGACCTGCGAGTCGATTGTCTCTATTCTCCCACCAGCGCATTGTAAAACAAATCAGGACATTCGGCACTTATCCGCCTGAAGCGCGCACAGGGGGTATTGTAAAAATAGCCCAGTGTTACAAAGGAGTTACGGCCACGTTACAATTTTATTAAAATGAATACAAAGAAGTAAGAGCCTGTGTTATTCTTCCACCACTATATTTTCAAATTGACGAGGAGGTAAAAATGATGAAAAGATTATCCGTGTTTTTCTTCGCTCTTCTTACCGCTCTTTCACTCGCTCTTTGCCTGACCGCTCTTTCGGCGCTCGCCGACGACAACGACGGCAAAACCCGAAAGGGCAGGTATTGCAACGTCACGGAGGCGAAAAAACTGCGCGACGACACGCGAGTGATCGTAAGAGGCTATATCGTGCAACGCATCGCGGACGACCACTACCTCCTGAGGGACTCGACCGGCAGTATCAGGATCGAACTCGACGACGATTACCGCAACGGAAGCGAGAGGTTCAGGAGCGGCGAAACCGCGAATCTTCACGGTGCAGTGGCAAAAGACGATGATGACGATGATGACGACAACGACAATAGACGCCGGAAAAAACGGAGTCTTGTCGATCCACGCGCAAGAGTGGAGGTCGTGGGAAAGATCGACAGGGACGACGGCTCCGTGGAGATAGACGTGGACATCCTGCGCCGGTTGTAAGGCACGGAACGTCGACTCGAAAATGAAATTTAGGGGGTAGCGGTTTGAAGCGCATCGTTTTGCTTTCGCTTTGCCTTTTCCTGCTCTGTTGCTTCCCGCTCCTTTCCTGTCCCGCGTTTGCCGATACGGTGATCAAAGAAGTAACGTCGCCCGCCGGTTTCCTGAAGACGGAAGGCGGCAGGTGGGCGCAGGCGAAAAAAGGGCAGCTCGTCGAGAAGGGGAACCTGCTCAAGACGCTTGCGGGCGGTTCGATCGTGCTGGAGGACGAAGCGCGCGGCGCAACTCTGCACATCGCGGAGAACTCCAGCGTCTCGTTCCTGGGGCCGGACAGCCACTCCGTGTTCCAGTACAAAGTCAGGCAAGGAACTGCAAAATTCGATCTGAAAAAAAAGATCGAGCTTGAAGTCGACACCCCGCTCGTTGTTTTCGCAGTCAGGGGCACCATTTTTGAAGTGAGGGTCAGTCTTGAAAATGCCGAAGTTACGCTGAACGTCAGCGAAGGCGAGGTCGTCGCGAGAGATGTGGCGGGTTCCCGAAGCCGGCATTCGGCAAAGGCGGAACCGGCGAAGACGGTTGCGCTCTCCTCGCTCGGGGTAACCCCTTCCACGCGCGCGATCTATCAGGAGAGAATCCAGCGCCTGATCGAGAAAGAGAAAGCGGCGGGCGAGCTGATGCGAATGTCGATGCCGCGCGGAAGAAGCGGCAGCGGTGGCGGCAACGGCGGAGAGAACGGAAGCGGCTTGTCCTCCGGCGGAAGCTCGCCCGGCGGCGGCGATAACGACGGCGGAGACGATGACGGCGACGGTGGAGACGACAATTAGGCAGTTGCCGTCCTTAGCCCTCGGATCCCCGGCGTTCGGTCGACCTTTCCCCGAGATTCGCACGCAGCAAAATTCGCATGGATAGAAATCCAGGGCGCGGCGGAGTTTGCTGGTTTGCACTCTCCGTCGCGCTGGGCATTTTCCTTTTCCTCTATCCCCCGATCATCCTGCAGAAGGCGGAGCGGGAATTTTTCGACCTGAAGCTTCGCTTTGCCTCCATTTCGCCCCCGCGGGAGAAATTGGCGCTGGTGCTGGGCGGCGAACGCTCCGTACGGGAGTTGCAGCGGTGGCCATGGCCCCGCGCTTTCCATGGAAAATTGCTCGACAGATTGTCGCCGGCGAAGGTCGTGATGCTGGATATTCTGTTCAACGAGCCGTCCGATGCCGGGAACGACGCCGCGCTTGTGAACGCGGTGAGACGCCATGGCCGCGTGATCGGGAGCGCCTACGTCATCCCGGGAGCCGGCGGCAACGCCGTGCTCCCCCCGTTCCCCTCGCTGTCCGCCGCGCTTCTTGCGAGCGGGGCCGTGAATATGACGAGAGACGTCGATTCCGTGTACCGGCAAGGGCTATGGGGGGTCGAGCTGAAAAGCGGCGATCTCTATCCTTCGCTTGCCCTGGCGGCGCTGCTGGAAGTGCGCGGACGGGGCGAAAGCGGCCTCTCGCCGGGAAGGCGGGAGAGGAGCGCCGACCTTCCGTGGAAAAAACCCTTTCTCGAACGCAACGAAAAAGGATACCTGACGTTCTGGATCCATCACCCCGCCGAGGGCGAAATTCCCGTCTACGAATACGTGGACGTTCTGGAGGGGCGCGTCCCCCCGGAGAACTTCAAGGACGCCGTCGTATTGGTCGGAATATCGGCAGCCGGCGTCAACGACGCCGTCCCCATCAGCTTTCACAGGACCATCTCGGGGGCACAGTATATCATGAACTCGCTCTACACGCTCCTGAGCGGCTTCTCTCCGAAATTCGCGGGCACCGGGCTCGGCGTTCTTCTCTCCGCCGCCATGGCCTTTTTCGCCTCCCTCCTGGGTTTCATGCGCCCGCGCGCGGGCGTTCCCGCGATGGTCGCGCTCTGTTTCGGCTGGGCGCTCGTTTCGTTTTCCGCCTTTCCCCGACAATACCTGTACCTTCCCACCGTCCATCTGCTCGCGGTGTGTTTTTTTTCGTACGTCGGCGCCCTGGTGATCCACATGTGGAGGGTGCACAGGCGGCTGAACGTGCAGCTTCTCCCGATCGATTCGCTGCTGGTCCTCTCGACGCAGGACGAACCGCTCTCTCCGAGCGGCTTTTCGGGCTACATGCGCAGGATGTGGGCCGACGTCGAGCGCAAGACCGGCGTGGCGTTGGCGGTTCCCCGCGCGGACGAGAGCTCGCCTCCGGTGTCTCGATGCCTTGAGAGGATCCGGCAGGATGGCGCCACGCAGGACGAGCGTGGGCTGTCCGGCGACCCGATCGTCCTGCGCAACCTGGCGGATGAAGCGCCGCACCACCGGATGCTGCTCAAGCTGCCATTCTTCGGAAAGGGAAAGAAAAGCGAATACGCCGTTCTCGCCTGGGACGGGGCGCGGGACTCCGATTTGCTGAAGGGCCTGGCCGCGCTCGTCCTTTCGTCCGCGACGCACTACTTCGTATTGGAGCAGAGCGAGGAGCAGAAGCGTTTCTTTTTCAACACGATCAAGGCGATGGCGGGCGCGATCGACGCCAAGGACCCCGTGACGGCGGGACACTCGGAGCGCGTGGCGGAGCTCTCGAGGCAAATCGCCGAGTGGCTCGGCCTGTCGCCACAGGAGGTCGAGAACATCTACTTCGCCGCCGTCATACACGACATCGGCAAGATCGGCGTCGCCGACGACGTGCTCAACAAACCGGGGCGCCTCTCCGAGGACGAATATCTGCAAATGAAAGCTCACCCGATTATCGGCGCTTTGGTCATGGAGCCGGTGGAGCTGGAAAAATCGATTCTGGACGGCATACTGGAACATCACGAACGGATCGACGGCAGGGGCTACCCCGGCAACGTGAAGGGAGACGGCATCAGCCTCTCCGGGCGAATCATCAAGATCGCGGACGTCTACGACGCGCTGGCATCGAAGCGGCAGTACAAGGAGCCCTGGCCGCTCGAGGACGTGTACGACTACCTCTGGGCGAAAAGGGGTACGGAATTCGACGCCCGTATCGTGGATGTGTTCATCGAAAACACGGCCCCTCCGGGGTGGACGCCGCACACAGCGGCAGCGAGATAATCACCGCCAGGCCGCCCCCCGGCATGTTCTCGGCCGCGATCGTGCCGCCGAAGCGCTCGACGACCTTCGCCGCGATGGCGAGCCCCAAGCCGCTGCCGCCGTCCGCGTTGCCGCGCGACGGGTCGCCGCGGAAGAAGAGGTCGAACAGCTTGGGGAGAACCTCCTTCGACACGCCCGGGCCGTCGTCCACGAACGAGATCGAGGCCCACTCGCCCTTGCGCGCAAGCTCGATCTTCATCGACGCCCGCGTGCGCATCTTATACTTCACGCTGTTCTCCAGAATGTTGACGACTACGTTGCGGAACTGCGTCGTGTCGATGCTCGCCGAGAGTTCCTCCCCACCCGCTTCGAACGAGATGTCGAGACCCTTGGCGGCGTACTCTTCGGCCAGCTCGCCCACGATCTCCGAGAGCGCGCCCGCGAGGCCTGCTGTTTCCATGTGATAGGGGAAGCCGCCCACTTCGAGCTTCGAAAAGAGGAAGAGCTTGTCGACGATCCGCTCCAGCTCCGCCGCCTTGTTCCCGATCGTGTCGATGTAGCGCTTGCGCGCCTCCGGACTGGCGGCAACGCCCTGCTGGATGCCCTCCACGTAGGCCTTGATCGAGGCCAGCGGCGTGCGCAGGTCGTGCGAGACGCCAGCGATCAGCTCACGGCGGTTCGCCTCGTCGCGCTCGCGCTCGTTCGCCGAGTCGAGCAGGCGAGCCGCCATGCCGTTGAAGTCGCGGCAGATCTGCGCGAACTCGTCGTCCTCCGGATACTCGATGCGCGCGTTCAGATCGCCGTCGCTGATCCGGTACACGCCGGCGGCGAGCGTGTCGAGCGCCTGCACGATGTGCCGGAAGACGAACTGCGTGAGAAAGCGGTTCGTCAGAAGGACGATCAGCAGCGAACAGAGGACCGATATGGCGAGCCCGATGCGCACGACATCCTTGATGCCGACTTCGTCCCTGGCGTGGAAGTCGGCATCCATCAGCGCGACGCTCAGGTCGCCCGCGCGCTCGACGTCGACAGCCATCCGGCTCACGAAGGAGACGGGCGTCCCCCGCGACAGCGCCTCTCGCAGCGTCGGGTTGACCTCCCCGATCGTCTGCCGCGTCACGGCCCGCCCCTTGCGGTAGACCAGCAGGCGGAAGCGCTGCTTCTCGTGCGCGGCGCCGAACTTCTCGGCGTCGTCCCGGATCCGCGCGTCGTCAGCCGCATCCCCCGACCAGCGCGCGGCCAGCGCGCGCATCTCCACAAGCGCTGCGACGTACTCCTTCGGCCTGTCCTTATAACGCTCGCGCAGGCCCGTGGCGCGCCCCGCGGCGTACATGCCGCACCAGAATACGGCCAGGCTCAGCACGAGCGGGATGACGACCATCAGAATATTCGAGATGAAAAGGCGGCGTTTTATGTTCATATCGAAATTATACCAGAACGCCCCCTTGATCGAAACGCCGCGCATGGCCCCCGCCGCGGCGCGCAGGGACAAAAAATAGAATCACGTAGAGAAGGCCGTCCACGGCCTCCCGTTTGTTATAATGCAGCGTAATCACGGGAGGCTGCCCACAGCCTCCCCTACGACAAAACATAAGGGGTGTCTTCCTATGCATTGGATTCTGCTGGTCGTCGCGGGGCTCTTCGAGACGGCCTGGGCGGTGGGGTTGAAGTACACGGAGGGCTTTACGCGCCTCTATCCGTCGATCTTCACGGTGAGCGCCATGGTCCTGAGTGTGTGGCTGCTGAGCCTCGCCCTCAAGACGCTGCCCGTCGGCACGGGCTACGCCGTCTGGACGGGGATCGGCGCGATCGGCACCGTGCTGATCGGCATGTTCTTCCTCGGTGAGCCGAAGGACCTCCCCCGCGCGCTCAGCATCGCGCTGATCCTCGCCGGGATCGTGGGCCTCAAGCTCACCTCGCCGCACTGAAACTCCCTCCCGGGCATCGAACCCGACCTCACCCACCCCCGCCCCCTCCCTCTCCGATGCGAAGAGGGAGGGGAGCAAGAGGTATCGCGAACGGTCACATACATGGTATCTCCCCCACGGCCAGTCGAACTTCGTCGAGTGTATCGTCACGGCCGGAGTGGGACAATCTGGGATCGGCGGCTTTTTTCGGAATTCACAAGTATCTCGCCAGAAAATATCGTTATTTTACAATCGCCCCGTCTGGTCACGAGACAATACAGCGCCTATACTCTCTTCAATCTCGATCTCAATCACAGGAGGTTTTTCAATTGACGGACGTATCCTTCTGCACCTGCGTCGATCACGCGTGCCCGTGCCATCCGGCCAACCACGACCGGGGCTGCACGCCCTGCATCGCCAAGAACCTGGAGGAAGAGCACGTCCCGGTCTGCCTCTTCCGAAAGATGGAGCCGGACATGGACCGCAAACAGGACTACACCTTCCAGGGTTTCGCGCGCTTCGTCCGCGACCACAAGGGGATCTGAGTTTCTCGATGGGCGCACGCTCCGTGCGCCCGCAAAAATATGGCGTTTCCGGGCCTACAGAACCCGCAGGTGGAAGATGCTGGAGATGCCGGTGACGACGATCTGAATGCCGATGCAAAAGGTGAAAAAGGCCACCAGTTTATTGATAATCAGGTTTCCCGAACGCCCCAGACGATTCGTCAATTTACCTCCCTGTAAAAAAAGGACGTAAAGAATCACGCATAAAATCGCGATGACGAGGGCGATCATCAGATAGTTGATCATGGTGGCCAGCAGGTTGTCCTCCACCGACGCGCCGGCCATCAGCGTAAAGATCACCGAGATGCGCCCGGCCCGAAACAGACGGGGAAGGAAATCGGATAAAAGATTTTCTGTTCCACCTCTCTCACATCAATTTTCGAGATGGTCGCCTGCCCCCCGCTCTGCGTGTTCTCCGCCGGCGCCGAAAGCCAATCGAAACCCATCTTGCTGATCAGAATTCCGCCGCCCAGCTGAATGACGGGCACCGCGAGGTCGAAGAGCAGCAGGATCAACTTCCCCACCACCAGGCTGCTCATCCCGATTAAAAAACAGTAAGAGGCGATTTTTTTGACGATCGCCTTTCGTTGCGCTTCGTCCAGCCCCACCAGAAAATCGTTGACGATGAACCCGTTGCCGATCGGGTTGAGCACCGGGAAGAGCGTGATAAAAGCGGTTATGAACGTATACAGGAAAGCGTGCGGCGACATCGTCTCACCTCCGAATGAATGTTGGCGCAGGAGGTGGGATCTGTCAATCAAACTTATGCAGAACGGCGGCTCCGCATTTTGGACCGTTCGGGGAGCGGGAATGGGGATGATAGAATAAAAATCGGCAGAAAAACCTCGATCCGGCGCTCAAAAAAATACGGCTCTATCGCGATTGATATATCATAACGAATTTGTTATAATCGTGAAGCGGAGGGTACACACATGTTTGAGGTTGATTTCTACGAGGACAGGCAAGGCCGGCAACCCGTCAAGGAAGTTTTGCTGGACCTCCGCGATAAAGCGCGCACCAGCAAAGATGCGCGAATTCAATACGAGAAGATGTTGACGCACATCAGGGCGTTGGAGACTTATGGAACGAGGATAGGCGAGCCGCAGGTCAAGCACATCGACGGGAACCTTTGGGAGTTACGGCCGCTGTCACACCGGATACTGTTTTTCTACTGGCGGGACGATAAATTCATCTTATTGCATCATTTTGTGAAGAAAACGCAAAAAACTCCGTCAAAGGAGATCGACCGCGCGAGACGCAATCTCAAAGATTTTCTTGAAAGGGATGACCGCGATGACGAAGAGGAATAGCGCGAGCTTTCGCGATTTCTACACCGACGACGACAATGTGTCCCCGGCGGAGCGCGCCAAAATCGAGTTCGAGGTCGAGCTGATCGGCAAACTGATTGAGGCGAGGGAGACGAAGGGGTTGACGCAGGCACAGCTGGCGGAGGCCGCCGGCGTGAAACAATCCGCCGTCGCCAGGCTGGAAAGCCTGAAAGCTACACCGCAAATCGACACGCTCTTCAAGGTGTTGACGCCGATGGGCTACAAGTTGACGATCGTGCCGGACGAGGGACCGGAGAGGGAAAGAGATTTTTTAGCAGGCTGAGCAAAGAACACATATTCATGCGACACAACGACGGCCCCGGACGAGATTTTCGCCGGGACCGTTCTGTGTTCGCATATCATGGGCAGTTCAATTCCGCACACAGCGTGTGCGCATTCCGCCCCTACTCCTCCACCTTCGCCAGCGCCTTCTTGCCGGTCGTCGTCAGGCGGTATCTCTGCGTGGGGCTTCGCGGGGAGTCGGGCTGGGTCATCTCGGCGAGGCCCAGTTCAAGTGCGGGATCGAGGTAGTTTTTGCGGAAGGTGCCGCGGTGCGACATGTCGAGGTTCTTCATCAGCGCGGCGCCGGTCAGCGTCTTGCCGTCGAAGGCCGCGAGCAGGCGTTCGACCGACTCGGGCAGGCGTTTGGACGCGACTGAGACCCGAGGCGCCGCCTTCGGCGCGGCGGGGCGTTTTTTCAGCGCACGTTCGAGCTCGTCCTTAAGCACACCGAGCATGAAGAGGGCGAAGAGCCCGGCGTCCTTCTGGCGGTCGGAGATGGAGAGCGCCTCCAGGTATGCGTCCTTGCGGGCGTTCACCGCCGCCTCGAGATCGATCGCGCCGGCACACGGACGCCACTTCTCGACGATCAGCGACTGCCAGAGGCGCGCCAGCCGTCCGTTTCCGTCCTCGAACGGGTGGATGTAGAGCAAGTGGTAGTGGAAGACGCAGGAGGCGATCACGGGGTGATCCTCCGCCTCGGAGAGCCACGCCATGAGGTCGTCCATCAGCGGAGCCGCGCGCCCGGCGAGCGGAGGAACGTGCGCCACCTGCGCGCCCCTCAGGATGCGCGTCTCGCCCTTTCGCAACTCGCCCGCCTCCGGCTCGCCCTTCATCAGGGCCCTGTGCGCGGAGAGCAGGTCGCCGAACCTGTACGGGTCGAGGCTCCTTTCCGTCCCGACAGTCTCGCCGACCGCGCAGGCTCTGCCAACCAGTTCGCAGACGTCCCCAAAGACGCGCGTGGCCTCGGGCCCCATGCTGCACGCAGTCACGTTGCTTCTTCTTGCCATCGCTGGTCAACCTCCGTTCTCTCCGGCGCCCGTCTTATGCCCGAGCGGTCCTCATGCTCCTATTGTACCATTATATTTTTTTTGACAGTCCTTCGAATACCTCTTTTGCATCCCCAATCGTGCGGTCGACGATCGCCTCCGTGTGCGCTGCGCTGACGAAGACGGCCTCGAAGGCGCTGGGCGCGAAATAGTCCCCGCGCGCGAGCATGCCATGGAAGAAGTCCGGGTAGAGGTCGCCGCGCGTGGACTGCGCCTCGTCGAGGTCGACCGGCACTTTCTCGGCGAAGAAGAGCCCCAGCACCGAGCCGAGGCGCGAGACGGCCAGCGGCAGCCCTGTCGACTTCGCCGCCTCGCGCAAACCCGCCTCGAAGCGGGCGCCGATCGACTCGAGCCGTTCGTACAAGGCGGGGGTGAGCTGCTTGAGCGTCGCGATCCCCGCCGCCATCGCCACCGGATTGCCGGAGAGCGTGCCCGCCTGGTAGACTGGGCCCAGCGGCGAGAGCCGGTCCATGATCTCCGCGCACCCGCCGAAGGCGCCGACGGGCATTCCGCCGCCGACGATCTTTCCGAGGCAGGTGAGGTCGGGCGCAACCTTCATGGCGTTCTGCACACCGCCCGCGGGGACGCGGAAGCCGGTGATGACCTCGTCGAAGATCAGCAGCGCACCGGCCGATTTCGTCAACTTGCGCAGCCCTTCGAGAAAACCCTTCGCCGGCGGCACGAGGCCCATGTTGCCGGCCCACGGCTCGACGATCACGGCGGCGATCTGGTCGCCGGCCTCCGCGAAGATCGCCTTCACGGCGTCGAGTTCGTTGAAGGGCGCCACGATCGTGTCGCCAGCGGTCTGCACGGTGATGCCGGGCGAGGTCGGCACGCCGAAGGTGAGCGCGCCGCTGCCCGCGGCGACCAGCAGGCTGTCGTTGTGCCCATGGTAGTTGCCCGCGAATTTCACGATTTTGTCGCGGCCCGTGAAACCGCGCGCAAGGCGCAGCGCCGTCATCGTCGCCTCGGTTCCGGAGCTGACGAAGCGGATCTTCTCGATCGAGGGGAAGCGCGCCTTGACCATCTCGGCCAGCTCGACCTCCGCCGGGCAGGGCGCGCCGAAGGAGGCCGAGTTCGCGGCGGCCTTCTCGATGGCCTGGACGACGTCGGCGTTCGCGTGCCCGAGGATCATCGGCCCCCAGCTGCAGACGTAGTCGCGGTACTCGCGCCCCTCCGTGTCGCGCAGGACGGCGCCCTGCCCCCGCTCGAAGAAGAGCGGCGTCCCCCCGACCGACTTCCACGCCCGCACCGGGCTGTTGACCCCGCCCACTAGACTCTCGCAGGCCCTCGCGTATAAGGCTTCGCTGCTGTTGTAGTTTTTCATCGGGAACTCCCCCTTGTTCGAATTCAAAATCAATGTAATCGTCGTGTTTCGTCCATCACCCGTTTTTTCAAAATCTCGATCAGCCCTGCCACGCTCGGCTCCCTCAGCTTGATCGCTTTTTGTCCGAAATTTTCCTCGATCGCTTTTGCGCAGACGGAGCCCCAGGCGATCAGGGCGGCGGTCTCCGGCGGGTCTCCGAGGATCGCCTTATATTCCTCGACCATGGCGGCGCTGCCATATACGACGGCGTCCACGCCGCACTGCGACCACTGCTCGCGCATCACCTCGAGGCCGGGCACCGCGCGCGGGGACATCCGGTAGGTTGCAATCGACTTAACCGTCGCGCCTCTCACTTCGGCGGCCTGCACCGCCACGTGCGAACCGCGCTCGTTGCGCGCGAAGACGACCGACTCCCCCTCGTTGATGTGCGCGGCGAGGACCTCCGCGAGGCCGTCGCTCGTGCCGTCCGCCGTCACGTCGGCGACGATGCCAATCTCGCGTAGCGCGCGCGACGTGCCCTCGCCGATGGAGACGACGCGCCCGCGGATCGCCCGCAGGTCCGGCACGAGGCGGCGCAGCTCGCCAGGGCCGCGCGGGCTGGTAATCACCAGCCAATCGGCGCCCTCTATCGTTCTTCGCGCGTGCGCCGCGTCCGCCGGCTCCAGCGGCTCGAGGACCAAGAGCGGCAGGCCGTAGCTGTCCGCGCCCAGCTCCTCCAGCGCACGCCCGGTCACCCAGCACTCCGGGTAAGGGCGGCAGACGGCCACCTGCAGGCCCACGAGCGGGCCACGCGCGGGCGAGAGTTCGACGGCCGCGGCGCCGCCGATGTAGACGATCGCCGGACTCGGCAGCTCGCCTTTCTTCGCCGTCTCGCCGAGGCCCGCCAGTGTGCCCGATATCTTCCGCACCCGGCCCCAGCCGCCCCAGACGACGGCGGCGGCGGGCGTGCCGGGCGATTTGCCGAGGGCGATCAAACGCGCGGCGATTCCGGCGAAGGCCGAGGCGCCCATGTAGAGCGCCGTGGTGCCGCTCGCGCACGCGACCTCCTGCCAAAACTTTTCGTCCGTTTCGTCCGCCTCTTCGCCCAAGTCGCCACGCCGATGTCCCGTGGCGAGCGTCACCGACGAGGCAAGGCCCCGGTGCGTGATCGGCAGGCCCGCGCAGAGCGCGCCGCCGAGCGCCGCGGTGACGCCGGGGATCGCCGTCCAGGCGATGCCCGCCGCCTCCAGCGCCGATGCCTCCTCGCCGCCGCGGCCGAAGACGAAGGGGTCGCCGCCCTTGAGGCGCACAATGTTTTTATCTTTTTCGCGGCCCAGCTCGACCAGCAGCCGGTTGATGCCATCCTGCGACAGCGTATGGTCGCTCTCGCGCTTGCCGACGAGGTGAAAGCGGCAGGCCGCCGGGGCGAGCTGCAGCAGATCGGGGTGGATCAGGCGGTCGTAGACGACGTGATCGGCCCGTTCGAGGGCCGCGCGCGCCGCCTCCGTCAGCAGGCGCGGCGAGCCGCAGCCTGCTCCGGCCAGCGTCACCGGCATGGCGCGCCACCCGCCTCTCGCGGCAGCTCCCGCAACAGGGGCAGCCCGCACAGCTCCGTCCACAGCCGCGCGGCCAGCTCTTTCGCCTCCGCCTCGGACGACACTTGTCCGCTTATTTTCAAATCGACCCGCTCGTCCGCGGGGTTTTCCTTCGGCTCGATCGAGTAGAGCTCGACCGCCAACTCCATGGCGCCGTCGCGCCAGACGCCGCGTACGCCGACCGGGCAGGTGCAGCCGAGGCCCATCAGGCGCAGCAGCTCGCGTTCGGCGATCGTCTCGTACCACGTCGGCAGATGGTTCAGCGCGCGGGCCGCCTCCATCAGGCGCGAGCCCTCGAGCGCCGAAGACAACTCGAGCGCGATCGCGCCCTGTCCCGCCGCCGCCACGAACGGCAGCCGCACGGCGTTCGCCGCGGCAATGCCGAGGCGCTCCATCCCCGCCTCGGCCAGGATCAGCGCGTCGAACTCGCCGCGCGCCAGCTTCTCGAGGCGCGTGCCCACGTTGCCGCGGCAGGTGGCGCATTCGAGGTCCGGGCGGACGGAGCGCACTTGCGCCCTCCGCCGGGCGCTCGACGTGCCGACCATTGCGCCACGCGGTAGGTCTTCGAGCCCCCGGACGCCGCTTTCGCGCGCCACCAGCACGTCGCAGGCCGACGCGCGGGGCAGTACCGCCGCCAGGGCGCAACCCTGCGGCGCAGCAGCGGGCATATCCTTGAGGCTGTGGACGGCGCCGTCGGCGCGGCCGGCGAGCAGCTCTTCCTCCAGCGCCTTGACGAAAACGCCGAACCCGCCGAAGGCCGCGAGGTCGCGGACCCTGTCACGGTCGCCGTGCGTCGTTGCCGTGCGGATCGCCACGGGGACGCCCGCGCCCTCCAGCGCGTCGCGCCACTGTCCCGTCTGCGCGGTCGCGAGCGGGCTGCCGCGCGAGATCAGCACGAACGGACGCGCGTCATTCCGCAACAACTTGCGCTTTGTTGCCGCTGCGCGTGCGGGGTCGCCGCCGCCGCTGGAAACGCCGACGTAGCAGCCGTCGCCCTGGAACTGCGCACAGAGGGCGAAGTCGCCCAGTCCTCCGTCTGCACAGACGTCGACCAGACAGCCGCACGCGCGAGCGAACGGAGCGAGGGCCTCGGCCTCCTCGGGCGGAGTCGTCAGCAGGGCGAACGAGACGCCGCGAAAATCGTCGCCCGTCGCCGTTCTTTCCTTCCAGATAATTTTCCCCTCGCCCGCCATCTCGCGCAGCGCGGGGGTCGCGGCCGGCGACACCAGCGTCACCGACGCCCCAGCGCCCAGCAACGTGCGAACCTTGCGCTCGCCGACCGCCCCGCCGCCAACGACGAGAATCCCGTGCCGGTCGAGGTTGATCGATGCGATGAGTCTGTATGGGTCGTTTGTGGTCAAATGGATGCACTTCCTCACATATATAGTGGGCTCGGTAGAACTCCCTCCGTCGACGCTGCGCGCCGCCACCTCCCTCTAAGAGGGAGGCAGGAAACACGTGGACAGCGCCGATTGTTATCAAGGCCGGAGATGTTTTCAGCAACCATGGCAAATCACCATCTTTGAAAGAAAATCACGCGACGGATACGCGTCTTTTGCCTCCCTCTTAGAGGGAGGTGGCGGCGCGCAGCGCTGACGGAGGGAGTTCCCTTTCACTCCTCCGCCCCTTCCCCCGACAGGATCCGCCAGGCCCGCGCGCTGTGGGCGGCGGGGACGGCGACCAGGGGGTGGAGGTAGCTCTTGAGTAGCGAGCCGGCGAAGACTTCGAGCTCCTCGGGCGCGACGCCAAGCTTCTTCGCCTGCGCCTCCGCCCGCTCGCGGGCCAGCGACTTCGCGCGCGCGAGGGCGAGGTGCTTCCAGGTGTCGTCGGCGAGCACGGATATCTCGGCCAGCAGCGCACCCGACGCCCGCGCGGCCTCCTCCTCGAGGCGCACGAGCGAGCGGCCGTACTCGGCGAGCGTCTCCGCAGCGCGCTCGCGCAGGTCGTCGAGCGTTACGCGCGCGCCGGGGCCCTCCTCGCTCTGCAGCGGCGAACCGAGGTCGAAGAGCGCGGCCCCGTCGCGCATCGCCACCCGGTCGGCGACGCTCATCACCGGCCTCGGGGCGCCCGTGCAGAGGAAGACGGCGTCGTATGCCCCGAGCGCCTCCCGCCAACCCGCCCATTCGAGCATCCGGCAAGCCCCCGCCTTTTCGCCCAGCGCAGCGATTCTGCCCGGCGTTCGGTTCGTTGCCGAAACTTCGAACCCCATGCCCGCGAGCAGCTCGGCCATCTCCGAGCCGAAGGCACCCAATCCGACCACGAGGACGCGCCCCCCGGCGCTCCCCCGGCGAAAGGAGTCTGCGGCGATGAACTGGATCGACGGCTCGCGCCCCGGGTGGTAGCAGCTCCGCAGGGTGGCGGCCATGCCGAGCGCGCGCTGGAAGAGGCGGTGCAGCACCTTGCCGCAGCCCGCCGCAGCCGCGTAGGCCTCCTTCACCTGCGCCACGATGTGCGACTCGCCGCGCGCCATGCTCTCAAGTCCCAGCAGCACGCGCAGCAGATGGTGCACGGCCTCCAGACCGCCGAGCGTCTGTGCCCCGGGCAGGGCAAGCGCGCGCACGACCTCCGCCTCGCCGTCGTCCTCCGGCAGCACGATGTAAAGCTCCGAGCGGTTGCAGGTGTAGAGCGCCAGATATTCGCGAATCGCCCCCGCCGCGCACATCAGCGGCACGTCGGCCCAGCGGTGCTGGGCGCCTCCGTGCGCTCGGCGACGGTCGAGGCGTTGTGATCGAGTGTGATGACGTAGATTGCGTTCAAAATAGAAGGACTCCCTCTCGTACATTTCAAATAGCCCGTTTTTCGTAGGGACGCGCAATGCGCGTCCCGGTAAATTCACAGCGTCGCCAGCCACGCCAGAGCGATCGAAACGATCTCCAGCGACAGCAGCGTCATCAGGTGCCAGCGCAGGAGGCCCGGCACCATCTCGCGAGGGAAGATCCCCATCCAGTAGCCGACGTTCTGACGCATCGTGCGCGTGATCGTACCGATCATGTTGCCGACAAGCAATGCCAGTACGGCGTGCGAGACGTCGAGATCGCCCGCCTCGAGCGCGCCGCCCGCGGAGGCGAGCGCCGCCGTCACGTGCGCGAGGGCGCTGACGGAGACGGCCCAGCCCTCGGGGGGCAGGAAGCCGAAGAGGCCGGAGGCCGCGACGCGGTGCGTGAACAGATATTCGATCTGCGGCATCAGCGCGTAGGTGATGGCGAAAAACCCCCACGCCCACGGCAGCGAGCGGGTGAGCATCTTGAGGAGGCGCCTGCGACGGGCGGGGCCGGTATTTTTTCCTGTTTTGTAGGGCCGCACAGTGTTCGCCCGCGTTTCTTCGGACATGCCATTGATAGCGGGCGCACACTGTGCGCCCCTACAAAACAGGGATTTTCTCCGCAGCAGCCACAGTACCCAGACGAACCGCAGGCCGCTGCGCACGATCAGGGCCGCCGCGTAGATGAAGCCCGCCGCACCGGCGATGCCCGCGGCGACGGTCGCGGTGCCCACCCATCGCCGCAGATAAGCGGGGAAGGCGAGCGAGAGGGCCCCGAAGGTCACCTCGTCGCGCGTAATCTCGCCGTCGGCGTAGCTGGCGGAGAGCATCGCGGCCGCCGGCCGCGCCGACCCCAGCGCCACCAGCATCGCGCCCGCCACCGCGCGGTGAATGCCCTGGCGTTCGAGCCTCGGTACCAGCGGCGCGAAGAGCTTCTCGACGATCCCCGAGCCCAAGATCAGTTCGCCCGCCACCAGCCCGAAGACGACGTTGCCCGTCAGAATCAGCTCGGCCCGCAGGAGCGAGGTCCAGAACGCCGGCGTGCCGAAGGCGGCGAAGCTCATGCGCTCTCACCCCGGGTGGCCGTGTAAAAACGCCGTTTTTCGTAGAGACGCGCATTGCGCGTCCGCTCTGCCGACGGAACATCCCAAGGGCCGGACGCGCAATGCGCGTCCCTACGGCGATATTGCGCAATCCCAGGGGCGAAAAATTTCATCGCCCCCGCCAAAGCAGCAGCACCGACAGATAGTCCTCCGTCGGTCGGGTCGCCTCGTCGCCCGCGACGACGCTCTGCTCGGGGAGGCCGGCGCGGTGGACGCGCACGGCTTTCGACCAGGGGCCCGTCTCGCACACGAGGCGAGGCAGCTCCTCGCCGAGCGCCGACGGCTTGTAGAGCGCGACGCAGTCTGAGACCGCCAGCGAGGCGGCCAGTTTCTCGCGGTCCGCCGAGCCGGGCAGGATCGACAGCCGCTCCTCGCCCAGCGCCATAAACTCGCCCGCGACGCACGCGGCGAGCGAGTGCGCCGAGATCCCCGGCAGCAGTCGCAGCTCCAGGCCGGGACAGATCTCGCGCCAGACGGCGTAGAGATAGGCGGTCGTGGCGTAGAGCGCCGAGTCGCCGATCACCGGCAGGGCGACCGTGCGGGCGTTCTCCCAGGCCGGGCGCAGCTCCTCGAGCTGCCGGCGGATCTCGCAGTCGCGTTTCTCCGTGTCGTGCGTCATGGGAAACCAGAATGCGTGCGTGTTGTGCTTTTTTCGTTCCTCCGAGCAGATGTGGTCGTAGATGCCGCCGGCGACGCTGGTGCGACCCGCCGCAGAGATCGGCAGAAAGACCGCGTCCGCCTCCTCGATCGCGCGCAGCGCGCCGAGCGTAACCATGTCGGGGTCCCCGGGACCCACGCCGATGCCGTATAAAATCACATGAGAACAATCCCTTCGGTGAAATTAGAGTAGATCAAAACCTGACCTCTCTCCCCGCCCCCCTCCCCGAAGCGGGGAGGGGGAGCAAAGCAAAAACGAAAATCAAATATCTTTTTGGTCTGGCCCCTGTCCTTCCTCCCCTCCCCTCCCCGCTTCGGGGGAGGGGAGAGGTCGGTTTTAGGAACCGAGCGTTTTACACCACGCCGTCAGCCCCTCCGCCGTCTCCACCCGCTCCAGCCCCACGGGCTCCTGCGGGCGTTCGACGACGATCAGGGGAATGGCAAGCGCCGCGGCGGCTGCCGACTTCGCCTCCACGCCGCCCTCCCGGCCCGATGCCTTGGTGATTACGGCACGGGCGTTTTTCTCACGAAGGAGCGCCTCGTTCAACGCCTCGTCGCCCGGGCCCCAGAGGGCCACGATCTCGCGCGGGTCGAGCCCCGCCT
Source organism: Synergistaceae bacterium (assembly GCA_031549185.1). Lineage (GTDB taxonomy): Bacteria > Synergistota > Synergistia > Synergistales > Synergistaceae > JAVBQG01. Next base: position 26,652 of record JAVBQG010000042.1, read on the forward strand.
CCGTGGCGCGTTTCAAGCTCTCCTCCGTCGGCAGCATCCGCGCGATGATGGTACGTTCCGCCTCGCGCAGCGGCGGCAGGATTTTCTCCAACATGTTGACGCCCAACGCGAGGAAGATCGTCTCGCCCGGCGCGGTCGCCTCGATTGCCTTCGCGGCGGCCTCCTCGGGGGACGCGGCGAGGACCGCGCCCTCCGGCGTCACGTCCGCACGGACGAAGCGGCAGAGGGGGATATTCGCGGCGCGACACGCCTCCGCGATCTCCCTCGTCGCGTTTGCGGCGAAGGGATGGGAGGCGTCGACGACGCCGAGCGGTTTCTCCTCGATTGCGGCGAAGAGCTTCGTCCAGCCGTCCGCGTCACGCGCGCCGACGAGGGCGGCCGCGCCTTCCGGGACGGTAGCGAGGCCAGTCTCGCGCGCGACGGAGACCGTCACGGCGCAACCCGCCGCGAGCAGCGACTCGGCTGCGGCGCGGCCCTCCGTCGTTCCGCCGAGGACCAGAAATTGCCCGAGGCCGGCGGGCGTCTTCGCCCCACCGTTCTCCGAGTTGTAGCCGCGCGCCTCGAGCCAGACTTTGCCCATCTCGCCGCCGGCGCAGCGTTCGATCTCCCGCGTCTTGGACGAGGGAAAGAGGATCAGCGTCCTCATATCGATCTCGCCCTCGGAGAGCGACGCGACGGCAACCTCCCGCGCAAACTCGCCGGCCCTGCCCGCGTCGCGAACGAGGATCGCGCGCCTGCCGGCGAAGATCCGGCGTACTTCGGCGAGTTTGTCCTCAAGGCCGCGCTTGACCGGGTTGTAGAGGGCGACGGTGAGACCGCTCGCCTCCGCGCCCTCCATGGCGCGGACGACGTCCGGCCACGGCTGCAGGTAGTCCGAGAGCGAGAGCAGCGCGAGGCCGTTGGCATAGGGGGCGCCCACGATCACGCCCGCCGCCTGCGCGGCGGTGATGCCGGGCACGATGCGGATGGGGATCGCCTCGCCCGCGCCCGCCTTGGCCAGAGCGGTCTGCAACGCCAGCGCGCCGAGGCCGAAGAGCGTCGGGTCGCCACCGCAGACGAGCGCCACGTGATAGCCGCGCTCGGCGTACCCCATGGCGTTCTCGACGCGGGCCTCCTCCTCGCCCATGCCATAGCGTTCGACGATCCGCCCCCTGAGCCACGAGGGAGGGAGGAGGTCGACGTAGAGCCTGTAGCCGACGACAACGTCCGCCGCGCCGAGCGCGTCGCGCGCCTCCTGCGTGATGAAGCGTGCGTCGCCCGGTCCGCTGCCGACGACGGCGAGCGATCCCCGCTCGCGCGGCTTGCAGATCGAGAGCGCCACCGTGACGCCGTCGGAGGCGGCGCGCGGACCCAACAGCTCGCCCGCACTCGTCGCGCACGGCTCCGCCACGCCTGGCAGGCCGAGGTGTTTCTGCGCCGCCGACGGCGTGAAATTTTTGCTCCCGTCGTCCTCGGCCAGAATCTCCTCGTCCGAGAGCACGACCAACGGCCAGCCGTGCGCGCGGGCCGTGGCCAGCAGGCCCGGCTCATTCGCCTTGGCGGTCGCCGTGCGCAGCTCCGCCACGGCCTCCTGCAGAAACGGCCCCTTGGGATGCTCCACCAGCGCCGCGCGGATCGCGCGCTCGACTTCGGCCTCGGCGATGTCCTTGCGGCAACCGACGCCCGCCGTCAGAACCTTCGGCACGATCTGGGGCTTCGCCCCCTTGAGCTTCTGAATCTGCCGCGGGGAGACGATGAGGTCGGCCTCCGTCTTCTTCGTGGTCAGGATGTAGCCTGCCGGAAATGGGAGGGCGATGCGGTACTCGTCGAGCACCGGGTCGATCCAGACGTTGATCTCGCCCTGGTCGATCAGCTTGCGGATGACGGAGACGAGCGACGAGCGCAGGAGGATCGGATACCCGCGACGGGCCGCCCAGAGGTCGGGCGCCGTGTAGCCCGCCCGGTCGCTGGCGACGGTCGGCACGAACTGCGCCCCCCGGTCCTCCAGCGCCCGCGCGCAGCGGCGCGCCAAGTCGGAGGCGCCGCCGGCGTGTCCCGCGATGACGGGAAGCGCGATCGCCCCGTCCTCCGTCACCACCACCAGCGCCGGGTCCTTCCCTTTGTCTTCCAGCAACGGCGCGACCGAACGGACGGCGATGGCGAGCGCCCCGACGAAGACGAAGCCCTCAGCGCGCTCCCAGCGGATGGCAAAGCTCTCCGCCGTCTCCCCCGCGGGGATCGGCGTCACCTCGCCGCCCACCGCGGCGGCTATCCTGCGCGCGACCTCCGCCCCCGCCTCGAAGTGCAGGATATAGATACTCATCGGCTCCACCTCATTCGTCCATCTGTCACAGGAACTCCCCCCGCTCCCCATGCGAAAAATCCGGATGATAGAGCAAGCTTCTGGCGTCTCCGGGATTCAGACATTCGCCGATTACGATCAGTGCGTGTTTGGTAACCGCGGCCGCTTTCATCGAGGCGGCGAGCTCACCGAGCGTCGTGACGGCGCGTTTTTCGTCCGGCCAGGTGGCGCGGTAGATCCAGGCAGCCGGGGTCTCGGGCGGGCGGCCCGCGCGAATGCAGCCGCTTACGACCTCCTCGACCCTGTCGGACGACAGGAAGAGCACCAGCGTCGAACCGTGGGCAGCGAGCTTTTCGACGCTCTCGGCCTCCGGCACCGGCGTGCGGCCGGAGACACGGGTGCAGATCAATGTCTGCGTGCCGCCGGGCACCGTGTACTCGATCCCCAGGCGCGAGGCCGCGCCCTGCAGGCTCGAGACGCCGGGGACGATCTCACAGACCACGTCGCGCCCATTCAGGCGCGCAATCTGCTCGGCGATCGCCCCGTAGAGGCTGGGGTCGCCGGTGTGCAGGCGCACGACCAGCTTCCCGTCGTCGGCGGCGCCCGCCATGGCGTCGACCTGTTCCTCCAGCGTCATCGACGCCGAGTCGAGCACACGGCAGCGCGCCTTGCAGTGCCCGAGGATCTCCTCGTTGACGAGGCTGCCGGCGTAAATCACGAGGTCCGCCCGCGACAGCAGGCGCGCGCCCTTGAGCGTGATCAGCTCCGGATCGCCCGGGCCCGCGCCGACGATGTAGACCTTCGCGGGCGCGATCCTGCCGGGCTGGAACAGCGCTTCCGTCTCCGTACCGCCCGCGGGCTGTCCGAGCATGGAGAACACCGCGCCGTCCGGCCGTCCGATCACGCTCGCGGTCACGTCCTTCTCTTTTTCCATCCTATTTGTCCCCCCAGATCAGGTCGACCGGGTTGTTGCCCGAGAGGAGCCAGTCGTTCCCCACCCTGCGGCCGACGGCCGGCGCGACGCGCCAAAAACCGATCTCCGCCCCGAGACCCTCGAGGTAGGTCAGCGCGCGTGTGGTCGTTCCGGGCATGATGGCGGTGAGCAGCAGGCGTCCTCCCGGTTCGAGGCGATCCCAGCAGGTCCCGACGATCTTCTCCAACTCGCCGCCGTGCCCCCCGACGAAGACCGCATCGAAAACCTGCAGCGGGATCTGCCTGGGGGCGGAGCCACAGATCATGTCGGCGCATTTGCCGAGCCCCGCGCGTTCGATGTTCGCCTCCGCGAGGCTCGCCGCCTTCGGCGACACGTCGAGTGTCGTGACGCGCCCCTGCTCGCCCACGGCACGGAGAAGGTCGATCGTCATGCCGCCGGTTCCCGTCCCGATCTCCAGCACCCTGGCGCCGGCAAGCGGGGCCATCAGCGACAGAACGAGCGCCCGTACCGGCTCCTTGCTCATCGGAACGTCCTCCCTGCGTTCGAACCACTCGTCCCGCATGGGGCCTCTTCTCCCCACGATCGTGTCTTTCGCGTCCGCCATCACAGCTCACCTCTTTTCCGAATTCCGGTTTCATTTCAAACACCCTGTTTTTCGTAGGGACGCGCATTGCGCGTCCGCTGAGAATCATGTTTCTTTCGGGGCAGACGGACGCGCAATGCGCGTCCCTACGAAAACAACGAATAAAAAGACCGATTTATTTTACCTGAAGAGGACAATCACGACCCCTTTTCCAGCCACAAGAGGGCCAGTCTTCCCACATAGGGGCAGCGCGTCAGCTCGCGCAGCGTCCGGGCCTCGAACACCTGCTCCTTCGGCAGGCCGAGGTCCCAGCCGACCGCCGCCCACGCGCCGCCCAACGTCTCGTTCCCCGCGAGGGCTTTCATCTGTGCCACGGCGTCGTCCGACGCGCCAAGCAGCAGGACGAGCGCCTCCGAGGTCTCCCATTTTCGCACGAGGGTATTCGCGTCGGGGCAATCGCGCCCGTGCAGCGTGGCCGTGGCGACGTCCACCCACGACCTGCCGAGGCGGCAGGCCATCAACTGCAGCGACGAGATGCCGGGTATCGCCCGCACGCGCTCGCGACCGAAGTGCCTCGTCACCTTGCGCGCGAGACTGTAAAAACCGGGGTCTCCGCTCACCACGAGTGCGACACCGGCCCCGGCGGCATCGCACAGCGCCACTTCGAGCGCGCCTGTCACGGCGTCGGCCATGCCCGACGCGGGCAACGCGACGTAGCGGGCCTCCGGCGAAATCGCGCCGAGCTGCCTCAGCGCATCGAGCATCCGTCCGCTGCCGACGAGCACGCCAGCCGAGGCGAGCGCGCAGGCCGCCTCCGGCGTGATGTGATCCGAGGTGCCAGGGCCGACGCCGACGATCGAGATTTTTCCGTTGCGCGATTCGCTATTCATCGAAATCCATCGACTCCTGCACGGTATCGACGGCATCCTTCCTCACCTTCGCCACAAGGTTGTAGAAATCGACCGTTCTCGCGAGCGAGCGATCGGGCAGCGCGAAGACGAGCGCCCCGCACTCCGATAGGGAGGGGGCAGCGGCCCGCGCCACGTGTACGATCCGCTCCGTCAGCTCTCGCAGAGCGGCCTCGCCCCACGGCTCGCGAACGATCTTCGTGGCGATCTCGTCGGCCATCGTGCTCTCGAAGATGCGCTCGATGTCCTCTCTCCCCGCCCCGTGCAGGCCGGCGTAGGCGGCGATCGCCTCGAGGCGTCCGTCGCTGCGGGAGCTGTGCGTGTCGAGCGACCCAGCCGCGAGCTTGGCGAACTTGCCGATCTGCCCGACCAGCAGCAGGCGTTCGAACGACAGGGCGTCGACCATACGGAGCGCCTCGCCGGCGAAGTTGCTCATATTCACGATGCAGCCGGGCGGCGCCCCCAGGATCATCGCCATGCGCCTGCCGTAGTTGCCTGGCACGAGACAGACCGAGGCGCAGCCGGAGGCGCGCAGCACCGAGAGCTCCGACTTGATCGTGCCGATGATGGCCTCGTTGCTCATGGGGTTGACGATGCCGGTAGTGCCGAGGATCGAGAGACCGCCAACGATCCCGAGGCGCGGATTGTACGTCCGCTTGGCGATCTCCTCCCCCTCGGGGATCGAGATCGTGATGCGCACGCCGCTGCCCTGCGGCAGTTCCGCCGCCACGGATTTGCGGATCAGCTCCATCGGTGCCGGGTTGATCGCAGCCCGGCCGGGCGGAACGGGCAGACCGGGCCTTGTGACGACACCGACCCCCTTGCCGCCGAGTACGACGATACCGGGGGCGTCGGAGAACGACACTCCGGCCACGATCGCCACGCCGTGGGTCACGTCGGGGTCGCTGCCCGCGTCTTTCGTAACCCATGCCTCGGCTCCGTCGTTCGTCGCGATACAACCCGTCACAGGGACCTCGAGGGATCGTCCTCCCGGCAGTTCGAGCGTCACGCTGTTGCACCCGCGCCCCAGCATAAAACGGAGCGCGGCCACCGCCGCCGCCGCCGCCGCGCTGCCCGTGGTGAATCCCTTCGTCTCGTTCGACTCGCCCGTCGCACTCATTTACCGGTCATCCCCTCGTTCGATTCTTATTCTAATTCAACGCTACGCGTTTAGTACGGCACAAAGCGCCGCGCGCATTCCGGTTCCCTATTGCGAAAATATCTTTCGTAAATTTCTCCACGCTCGTCTCGAGCAGAAAACGATTTATCGTCAGGGGCCTGAAGGGTAAAGATTGCACGCCCTTATTGCGAGAAAATCTTTCGTAGATTCTTCACGCTCGCCTCGAGACGCAGCAGCGAGGGGCGCGAGATATCGGCCTCGCTCACGTCGTAGACGCGCGATGCGCGCACTGCCCTCATCCTGGCGAAACGGGGGTCGGCGGCGAATTCGCGCGCCGTCGTTCCGTTCATCGCGCCCTGTTGAAGGACGATCGCCTCGATCTCGCCGTCGGCGGCGAGCAGCCGCTCGGGGCCGAACGGGGCAATCGTGCTGCCGGGAGAGGTTGGTTTCGCCCCTGTGGCGACGTTCCTGCCGCCCGCCAGCGCCATGACATGCGCCGCCCACGAATTCGGATCGCAGGTCGAGGTCGTCCGTCCCTGCACCACCAGAAAGACGCCGACGGATGGCGGCTTCGCCCCCGCGGCCATCAACTTCTTCGCTCTGGCGGCCGCCGACTTCGCCCCGTCCTCGTATCCGGAGAGCCGTCCGAGCAGCGCGAGGTACGGAGCGAACTCCCCCCAAGAAGGAGGATCCAGCACCAGCACCGGCACGCCGAGCGACTCCAGGCGCTCGAAGAGCGGCATCTGCGCGTTCGCCTGCATCGAGCGCACGAGCACCAGATCGGGCCTCAGCGCCAGGATCTGCTCGACGCCAGGTTTCAACGGCAGACGGGGCAGGTCGCCCACGATCTTTTTGTCGTCCGTGACGCTCGCGGCGACGAGGTTTTTCCTCGCGCCGATCGCGATCAGGTTCTCCGTGTGTCCAGCATAGAGCGATACGATGCGCGCTGCCGGCCCCCCAAGGCTCACACTCCGCCCGAGGTCGTCCTTGACCGCGATCGTGGCGTCCGCCGTCGCGCAAAACGTCAGAAGGATCAGAAAACTTGTGCACAATTTAACCAGGTTCAAGAGAATTTCCCCCAAAGTTATACCCATAAAGTGGATAACTTTGTGGAAAAGCCCCCCCTTTCTAGGTAATTTCCCGCATGGGGAGATGTTGATAAACCGGGGTGCGGTCATTTCGACGAAACGGAGGGCACCCCGGGTAAACTCAGTTTAGTTCCACGCTCTCGCCAGTTTGTCAAGCAGCAGGCGATGCACCTCCGGGTACTGGCCGAGCCCCTTCAGTTTCGGAGTTACCTTGTAGCCCACCTTCGCGAGCCTCGATTTCCACGAGTCCTCCTCGTCGCCCGCCATATCGTTGTGGGCGTGGTCGCCCGCCACCAGCATCAGGGGGGCGACGGCTACGTTCTTCATCCTCGTCTTCTTCAACTGGCCGATGACGTCGTCGAGCGAGGGAATCCCCTCGACGGTACCGACGAAGAAGTTGGGCGCCTTACGCCAGAGGACCGTCTGCAGCTCGCTGTAGGCCGCGTTCGCGAAGTGTGGCGAGCCGTGCCCCATGAGGACGACCGCGCCCGCCTCCTTCTCCGCGCCGTAGATCTTCGTCAGGGCGGCGGCGAGCTTCTCGTAATCGCCCTCGCCCGCCAGCAGCGGCTCGCTGAGCACGAGGCGCTCGAAGCCGGACTTCGTGCCCCTTTCGCGCATCAGCCGAAAGCCGTCGACGATCGCCGCCAGGTCCTGATACTCCTCGCCCGGAATGATGTGCGTCGACAGGACGGCGACGTCCGTGAAGCCCTCGAACGCCATCTTCGACAGCGAGATCGCCGGGTCGTCGACGACGCGGTTTTGCTCGCGCGCGATCTTGCGCATGACGATGCGCGACGTGAACGCGACGCGCATCTCGACGCCGGGATACGCTTTGCGGACGGCGTCCGCCACGGCGTCGATCGCGGCCTGTCCCTCCGGCATGCTGCTGCCGAACGCGACCAGCAGGATACCCTTCTTCTCCTTCGGGGCCTCAGCCGCAAAGCCGGCGGACGCAAGCAAAACCGTCACCCATAACGTGAGAGCGAGCGCAAACAGCACACGATGTGTCAACTTCAAAAAAATCTCCTCCAGTCCGTGTCGTGCAGATACTCATGTCGATGTCTATACCAACCGCAGCAGAGCGTTCATACACGCCGCACAGAGGCTCGAGCCGCCCCGCGGCCCGCGCAGCAGGAAGGAGGGTATGTTTGTTTCGGCCAGCGCCCGTTTGCTCTCCGCCGCGCCGACGAAGCCGACGGGCATGCCGCAGACGAAATCGACCGGCGCGCCGGACTCCGCGTGCTCCAGCAGGCGAAAGAGCGCCGTCGGCGCGTTGCCGAACGCGAAGATCCGCACGCCCCGCTCGACGGCGATGTCCACCGAGGCCATCGCCCTGGTGATTCCATCGTCGTGCGCGCGGCGCACCGCCTCCTCGTCGTGGATGAAACAGACCGTCTCCAAACCCAATCGCGCGCACTCCGTGCGCGAGATGCCGGCTTTCAGCATCTCGACGTCGCAAAAAATTTTTCCTCCGGCGGGCAGGACCTCGCGCGCGACGGACAGCGCGTCACCATGCGCCTCGAGAAGGTTCGCCAGCGCGAAATCCGCCCCCGCGTGCACCACGCGAATCGCCACGTCCATCAACGGTTCGTCGATCGCGTAGCACGACAGCGTTTCGCGGATAATCTCGAAACTCCGCTCCTCGATCGCCCTCGGTCCCTGTTCGTAATCCCTCTTCGCCTTCTCCATCACGACCCATCCCCTTTCTCCGGCAAAAATTCGAGCGCCACAATATAGACTCTACTGTGGCGCTCCGCCGCGGGGCCACATGCGAGACCCGCAAACGCTCAGCGCCCGCCCGCGCAGGCAAACTTTCGCGACTGACGTCGAACCGGTCTCCTGGCTTCCGTTCATCCTACTCCCGCGCCTTCCCCGAATCGCTTCGAGTGGCAAACTGCGGTTTCGTCCCGGTCACAGTGGCGGGGCCGCTCCGGCTTCGAACCGGATTCCCGTATCGTTCGACGCTGCATGAAACTCTGTCAAGAATTATTATAAACGAAAAATGGGGGGAAATGCGAATCTTATGATGAAAAACAAGACAGACACGGCTCTGTCCCCTCCGATTCCCGGTTCCCAAGCGGCGCCGGAGGGGAACCCCGGCTAAATTGCGGCAAGACCGCTTCGAAACGAAGCAAGGACAAGACGTCGCTATCCTCCAAAATCCTTCGCCTTGTCCCCGCATTCCACTTCTACTGGGCGCTTGGTTTCCTCAGGAAGTTTTTCCGGCCACCACGGCGTCCGCCGCAAGCTTCTCTCCAGGCGTACCGGTCGTCAGACAGCGCATTCCGAATGCCAGGACGACCAGGCCGACGACCAGCGCCGGCCAGTTGATCCACATACTCACGCCGATCGACACGATCAGCGTTCCGATACAACCGACGAGGGCGCCGCCGAAGATCCACGTGTCCTGCGGGTATCCCTTGATCACCTTCCCCTTGCTGTCGAACCCCGGCAGCAGATCCGTCTCCTTGTTCTGCACGAGACCCACGACCGCCACGACGAGGATCGAGAGCCCCACGCCCCAGAGGGTCGGCAGCTTCCAGGCGTTGAAATAGGTGAAGAGATAGGCGACCAGACCCGTCAGAATCCCCGCCAGCGTGCTCTCCGCCGTCGACTTCCGCCAGAAGAACGTCGCCATCAGCGGCGCGAAGATCGACGAGGCGTACACGCCCCAGCCCAGGTTGAAGATCGCGATGATCCCCTCCATGCTCAGCACGAAGACCGTGCAGAGGACGGTCAGGACGACCGTGAGAACGCGCGCGAAGAACAGCTCCTGTTTGTCGGTCAGCGTCTTCGAGGAGAGGGCCTCGCGTATGTCGACCGTCACCGCCACTACGCCGATGTGCAGATACGAGTCGATCGTCGAGATCGTCGTCGCGAAGAGCGCCGCCGCGAAAAGGCCCAGCAGGCCGGATGGAAGGATCTTGCCCATCAGCGTGTACAGTACCTGGTCGTTTTTGGTCACCATGTCCGGGGTCACGATGATGGCGGCCGCCAGGCCGAAGACGATGACGATGCCGGCCCACAGCGTCGTATAGAGAAAACCGAACGTACTTCCCCGCACGGCGGTCTTCTCGTCCTTGGCCGAGATGAAGCGCGTCAGGTAGACGATGTCGGCCACGGAGGTCAGCAGTCCGCTGATCAGGAGCGTGATCCAGGCGACGTTCGGACGCAGGCCGAAAAATTTCTCGGCGGCCAATGTCGCGTGAATGTTGCTCGGCGTCGCGCCGTGCAGGATACAGAAGAGCGGAATGACGATGAAGATCGTCGGCGTCATCACGAACCACTGGAAGACGTCGGTGTACACGACCGAGACCAGGCCGCCGAACATCGTACAGGCGATGGTGATGATGGCGCTGATGACGATGCACTGGTTGTAGGTGAGGCCGTACTGCGCGGTGGCCATGTGGAGCAGGAGGCCAATCGCCACCAGTTGTCCCGCCATGGTTGCGAGCGCGAGCCAGGTGGAGGCGATGCCGCCGCAGAGCCTGGCGACCCTGTTGCCGTTATAGCGATGCTTGAAGACATCGCCCACGCTCTTGATGTCGATGTGGTCGGCGCTCTTCTTCAGCCTCCTGGCGAGGCCGAACATGACCGCCACCCAACCGCCGATGTTGTAACACTGGCTGGAGAAGAGGACGCCGACGCCGCTGGTCCACGCTCCTCCCGCGTAGCCGATCAGAGAGGCCGACCCCTTCATCGAGGCGCCCTGCGTGGCCATCGTGGCCAGCTCTCCGAAGCGCTTGCCCCCGATCATGAAATCTTTCGCGCTCTTCACGCGCCGGGAGCTCCCGTAAATGATGGCGACCAGTATTCCAAAATAAATGACGACAACCAACGTGTCCAAACCCGTAAAATTGAACATCTCCCCATTTTCCTCCTATCCGTCCGTTCCGACGCCGGCGAGGTATCGTGCCGGCGACACGCCGGTGATCTTCGAAAACGTCTTGGAAAAATGGCTCTGATCCGAAAAACCGAGATCGTAGGCGATGCGAAGCATCGAATCTCCCATGCCGAGCATCTCTCTCGCCTTGTTGATCCTGAGCTGGTTGAGGTAGTGGTGCGACGTCATGCCGAACTCCTCTTTGAACAGTCGAATGAAGTGGCGGGGGCTGAGACCGCCCACGTCCGAGAGCTCCCGGATATCCGGCACGCGCGCGTAGTTTGCGTCAAGATACGCCTTGACGGCCCGGATGTTCGGCGAACGCACGTCGAACCTGAACAGGGTGTTCTTCGAGATATCCGACAGAAGCCCTCTGGAGAGCTCGTGCAGGAGGTGAACGTCGCGCCGCTCGCCCGATTCCACGCTCCGAAGGCTGCCCAGGAAAGCGTCGCTGAGAGAGCGGTCCGAGATCCGGCAGATCGAGTTCAACTCGCGCGCCAGCGCCCTCTCGAGCCAGGGCGCCAGGTTGTAGAGCGCTCGCGTGAGCGTCCTGTAGCGGCACCCGCTCGTCGCCCGCGCGATGTCGAAGCTGTGCGGCACCTCCGGTCCCAGCAGCAGGACCTCGCCGGGGTGGAGGTCGATGTGGAGATCCCGCACGACGAGGGGGAGCACCCCCATCTCGACGGCGCTGATCGTAAATCCGTGGTGGAAGTGGCAATCCACGGGGGCAGGCGCGTAGGACGCCGTCAAAAAATCCAGGCCGGCTGCCTCCTTCGCCCTCCAGTATTTCTTGGAAATATGCCCCTTCGGAACCTCCGTCTCCATCGTCCGTTTCACCTCGGCTCGTCTTCGCCACGCAAACATCGCAAGGGCCGTCCGAAGGCATTGCCCACGAGACGGCCTTTGTGTCATATATTTTTATTCTTTCAGTTCCTCAGTTAACGCCTCCAGTGCCTGCATCACCGTCTCCCGCCGCATGGCATACTCCGCCTCGGCATCTTCGAGAATCGGCGCGAGGGGGTGGGGGATCGCCGTCCCATGGACGACGCAGTTGCTTCCGAACGTGTGGGCGATGGGATCCATCGCGGTTATATGAGCGCAGGGAATGCCGGCGCGCTCCACTTCCTTCGTGATCGCTGACCCGCAGCGAGTGCACGATCCTCAGGTCGAGACCATGATCGCAGCGTCCACGCCCGCCTCGCTCAGCATGCCAGCGATGCCGCGCCCGAAGGCCTCGCCGTTCGAGAGCGACGCGCCCGTGCCGACCGTGGAGTAGAAAAACTCGTGAACCTTCCCGATGTCCCCGCTCTTCTCCAGATCCCTCAACACGTCGAGGGGGACGATACGGTTCGGGTTCTCGTCGGAGAAGGTCGAGTCGTAGCCGCCGTGGACGGAGACGATTTGGCCGGATGCGAGCGCCGGCAGCCCCTCCATCGAATAAACGCCGAACTTCGTCGCGGCCGATCCCTCGATCCGGTCGGGGTTGCCGGCCGGGACCATGCCACCGGTGTTCAGCAGGGCGATCGTGGCCTTCGAGAGGTCCGCGACGCGCGGCGCGACGGCGACACGCTCGGGGATCTTCTGGGTGTACTCCGATACGAACGGCTCGCCCGCGATCTTCGCGAGCAGCATGTCGACGGCGCGGGCGCCTCCGTTCCTCTCGCAGAAGAAGTTCCTCCGGCGATTCCGGTGGAAATAGCCCTCGCTCGACGCCTCGCCGAGTGGCTCGTCTTTCAAAATCTTCTTCGCCAGCGCCGTCATGTCCTCCAGCGCCCGCTTCATCGCCCGCGCCGAGTCGCCCGTGCGGACGATGAACGCCTTCTCGCGGAACATCTCGACCGCCGGGCTCTCGTCGCTCATGCCCGCGACGCCGGGGATGCCGAGAACTCTGTCCGCCTCGGCAATCGCATGCCCGCAGGCAAAACCGTAGCGCCCGGCGTAGAACGACGGCCCTGCGACGATCAGATCTGGACGGTGCTCCGCCAGCGCCCTGCCCCAGAGGGCGAGCGCCTCGTCCCGATGCGTCGCGAAGTAGTTGTCGCCGCAGATGAACGTCGCCGCGACCTTCGCCTCGCCGCCGAGAAGCGCCTCCAGCTGCGTCCCTGGGCCGACGGGGCCGATGCGCAGCATCGGTTCGAAATCGGCCGCGTCCTCTCCGCCTACGCCTGCGAAAAACTGGTTGATGTAATGCAAAACCTTATAGGTCACTCCACTCACCTCGCCTTATACCCATCTTGCGGAGAGGCGGCCGATTCCGCCCTGCGAGCAGGCACTCGCGACGTGGTTCAGCTGTGTGTAAAAGTATTCCGGCTCCGGGCGCTCGTCGCAGTCGACCCGTATGATCGCCATACTCGCCTCGTTGCCGATGAAGGCGCCCATCTTCTCCGGGACGGCCAACAGCTGGTGAGTGTTGCCGACGCTGACCATCGCGTCGCACTCCGGTACCCAATCGGCAAGGCCGGGGCTGCTGCCGTCGACTCCGCCGAGTTCGTCGGAGATGACCACGGTTCCGATGCCCGCGTCCTCCAAGTGTTTGACGTTGAGCATGATGTCCTCGTCCGGGTTGCCATGCCCCTCCGTGCAGAGGATTGCGCCATCCGCGCCGAGCATCTTCGCCAGTTTCGTCGTGACGAGGCTCGAGCGAATCTTCCCCGAAAGAGTGACCACCTCGTTGTGCAGCACGACGCCGAGGAAGCGCAGCGTCTTCCCGTGGCGCTCGAAGCACTCCTCGATGGCGGGGCTGTTCTGAATGTCGTACAGGTACTGCTTGTCGGAGCAGACCGTGCAGTGACTGCCGATGAAGTTCGTCACCGCGCCGTCGAGCACCTCGTTGGGGTGCAGGACGGTCGGAATCATCGTCGGCCCAGCAATCTGCCCGTAGACCCGGAAATCCTCCACCAGCGGGTTCTGCGCGAGAAGCTGCATGACGTAGACGACGCCGGGCAGCGACGGATCCGCCTCGGCCAGCTCGCGGGTCACAGCCCTGTCGGGCGCAGCGCCCGCGCACTGTTCCGCGAGATAGACCGCGAGCCGGAGCCCCGCCAGACGACAGGCGTCGTCGACAGCCTGCGTTTCGTTTTTCTGCATCTGAATGTTAACTCTGGCGTTCACAATCATGTTGAATGTCTTCGAATAGGGTGTGTACTCGGAAGCAGGTCCCGACATGTCGACAAAACCGCCCGTACGGCAGACGAGCTCGTCGTCGCCCGACTCGGTGACGACCACAGCCGCGCCCTTGAGGGCCAGCGTGCGCCCGATCCCGGCCTGTTTCATCCCGTCCACATCGCCGAAGATGCCCGGGAACATGGCGCCCTCCTCCGACGTCTTGCAACGGGGTTCGACGACCATCTTGACCGGCAGAATACGGACGCTCTCCCCCGGGCGCGCGATGTGCAGCGAAAACGCCTCGACGCCCGGATACGCCCCGCACGCGCCCAGGGCCTCGTCCCGGTTCACATACAGGACGCCGCCCACGGCCTCGGTCCTCTCTCCCCACTCCATTCCCTTGATATCCAACATGGCAAAGTCGAGCTTCATAATACCCCCCCTCCCGGAAGGTTCTGATTCGCATGCGTTGGAGACTATGAGACAAAATTTATTGCGAGCGCTCAAGGATAATATAGCGGAAAGGTGTGACAAAAGTCTTGTACAAAATGGCCGTGTTTGCGCTGTCGGGGTAGGGGCGGCTGCCACGGCCGCCCCTCGGCGTTTCGTCAGAATCAGGGGAAGCGTGGGCGGCTTCCCCCTACAAAACCTTCACGGATCGATCGGCGCTTCTCACCGCACCTTCTTGGCCCTGCGCTTGTTCTCGTACATGCGGTTGTCCGCCTCGTGGATGATATCCTCGATGTCGAGCTCGTGTGCGTCAGCCAAGCTGTATCCGGCGGAGTAGTGGATCATCTCCAGCGCGTTTACCTGCCGCTCGTTGAAACCGTCCACCTGCCTGCCCACCCTGTCGAGAAACGCCTCCGGGACGGCCGCGCCCGGCGACTCGAACAGCGCGAGGAACTCGTCGCCGCCGTAGCGCCCCACGAAGCCGTATTCGCTCGCGGATTTCTGCAGAATTCCCGCAAAAGCGGCGATGACTCGATCCCCGCCCTGGTGCCCCAAAAAGTCGTTGGTCAGCTTCAGGTCGTTCATGTCGAACATGACGGCGGCGACCGGGGTGCTCTGCGCGGGTTTTTTCAGGCGTTCGATCCGGAGCTCGCAGCTGGCGCGGTTGTTCAGCTTCGTCAGCGGGTCCACGTACGCGATCTCGCCGAGCGCGTCGGCGCGCCGCTTGGCGGCGAGGCCGCTCAGGAAGAAGGCGAGACCCAGCGCGATCAGGCCGATAAACGCCCCGTTTACGATCACGAGGATCCTGTAGATACGGTTGACCTGACTCTCCGAATAGTTCTCGGCGGAGAAGACCGTCCGGTTCACCAGCTCGAAGTACTCCTGGCTGGATTCGAAGAGCTTCCGCGGGTTTTTTCCGAGGCGCACGCCGGCGATCAACTCCTTGAGCACCCCCCAGTGCATCCGCACCTGCCGCATATCGGACAGATACGTCTCGTCGTGGAGGACGACCAGGCCGTTCGGCCCCACGCCCGTGAGCAGCTCTTCCACGATGGAATCCAGCCGCTCGATCAGCTTGTCGTCGGGATACCATTTCGAGTTTTCCCGAAAGGACGGATTGACCTGCGACAGATACCACCCCATGATCTCCTCTTTCACGAGTTTTTGCGTGGCACCGCGCACGATTCCCACGTAGTTGACGACGCGGGCGTTGCCCTGCAGAAGCCGGATGGACGAAAAGGATGTGACGCTGACGAAGGCGAACAACGCGATCACGATGCCGAATGCGACGTACTCTTTCTTCTCCCACAGCTTTTTCACAGCCACTCCTCCATGTATGCGTAGAGTTCTTCCGCGTCGATCGGCTTCGTCAGATAGGCGTTCATGCCCGACTTATACGCGCGGTCGACGTCCTCGGGCAGGACATTCGCCGTCATCGCGACGATCCTGATGTCGTCCGCGTCGGGCTTCCCGCTGCCGCGGATCCTCCGCGCAGCGTCGCACCCGTCCATGACCGGCATCAGCATATCCATCAGCATGAGATCGTAATAACCGGGATCGGCGTTGCAAAACGCGTCCAGCGCCTCCCTCCCGTCGGAGGCCGTTTCGATGAGAAGCCCGCTGCCGTCCAGCAGCGCGATGACGATCTCCCTGTTGATTTCGACGTCGTCCACCAGCAGAATCCGTTTTCCGCGCAGTCTCTCCGACAAGGCGGGCGCGCTGTCCCTCTCCCGCTCCGCCTCGGCCGCCTCCTGCGCGGCGGCGCGGATGGTGAACCGAAATTCGGAGCCCTTGCCGACCTCCGTCTCCAGTTCGATGTTTCCGCCCATCAGCTGCACGATGTTCTGCGAGATGGCAAGCCCGAGCCCCGTCCCGCCGTACACGCGGGAGACGGCTGTATTGGCCTGCGTAAAGGGCGTGAAGAGTTTTTTCGCCCCTTCGGGGTCGATGCCGACTCCGCTGTCGCGCACGGAAAAGGAGTACACGCTCTCGCCGTTCACGTGGACGAGCTCGTCGACGGCAAGCTCGACGAGCCCCCCGTCGTTCGTGAACTTCACCGCGTTCGACAGGAGGTTGATCAACACCTGGTTCAGGCGCAGCATGTCCGTCACGATGCCATCGTGCGCGATCTCGCCGATCGTCACCCGCAGTTCGATATTCTTTTCGGCAACCTTCGTCTTGAACATGGACGAGACAAAATCGACATCGCGGACCAGGGAGAAGGGCTTCTCCTCCAGAACCATCTTGCCCGACTCGATCTTGGAGAAGTCGAGGATATCGTTGACAACCCCCAGCAAGTGCCTGGAGTTGTCCTCCATCTTTTCCATACAGGCCCTGATTTTTTCCACGGTGGATGCGCTGCGCGCGATCTGCGCCATGCCGATAATCGCGTTCAGCGGCGTGCGGATCTCGTGGCTCATTCTCGAAAGGAAATCGCTCTTCGCCTTCGCGGCAGCCCGAGCCCGGCCGACCTCCTCTTCCAGGTCGGCCGTCCGCCCCCGCAGCTCCGCGTCCAGACGGGATATGGTGCGGTTCTTTTTCAGCAGCATGAGGGTATAAACAAGCACCACTATGCCGGACAGGCATAATACAAATACTGCGTACCTTGCATCAAGTGAGACAATCGCGCAGTTTTCAGCCATTTCGCTACCACCCAAAAGCCAAGACGTCGAGTATATATGATGTACATATGCTGTGCCGGGTCACTTGTCTACGATAATTATATCAGTTTATAATCCATTACACCATAAAACTCCTGTAAATTTGTCATAATTTATTGCTTCCGATAAATCAAAGTCCGCGCCAGCAGGACCTCGCCCTTCCATCCGGCGCGCAGGGCGGTCTCCATTCGCAGGACCAGGCGGCCGCCTTCGAGGTCCCCCAAGAGAATCCGCAGCGGCACATCGAAATTCGGCTCCGTGACGGTTCGCGTGAAGAAGGGGAGCGGGCTGCAGGCGCGCTCGCGGACGACCGAGCCGATCCAGAGCGGCACGTTGCGGTCGCCCGTCAGTTCGATGTCGGCGGGCCAGAGGCGGAGGACAAACCGCGTATCTGCGTCCGCGGCGTCGGGGTAACGGGCGAGGACGAGCCCGGGGAGGCGCCCGTAGGCGAGGAGGGTTACGACGGGCAACGACGACGGGCGCGCCCCCGGCGTCAGCCACAGAAGCGCGTTCGTCACCGTCCATGGGGCGGGGGCGCGCCAGCCCTTCTGCGACAGAATCTCCCTCAGCTCCTTCGCGCTTCCGGCCCACTGAAAGGTCAGCGGTTCCCCCCGCTCGCCGGTGACGTCCACGCGCCAGATCGGCAAACCCTCCCAACCGGTGCTCCACCAGTCGGCTGCGACCATTGTGGACATCTCACGCCTCACGGCGTAGCGCTCCACGTCCGCCGCATGGTTTCTGTGGATGTAAATCCCGCCCGCGATCAGGAACGTCGCGCAGACGACGGCGAGGAGGCCGCGCGAATCGATGCGCTCCCCCGGCCGCCGCACATAGGAGAGCCCCAGCAGCGTAATCCAGGCCGTCCCGAACGTCAGGCTGCCGACCACATCGGAGAACCAATGCGCCCCCAGGTAGAGGCGCGAGAAGGCGATGAAGAATATCAGCGTGGTCGCGCCGAGCGCCACCGGCAGCCGCAGCGAGGGGCGAACCTCCCGCGCAACGAGAAAGGCCAGAAAGCCGTACAAGACCATGTTGACCGTGCTGTGTCCGCTGGGAAACGAGAACGCGCTCCAGCCGGAGTAGAGCAGCCCGTTCGGGCGCGCCCTGTGCAGCGCCACCTTGATGGCCGAGTTGAGGGCGGACGCGCCGGCGAGCGCGACGACCCAGTGTCCGGCGGTGCGCCACGCCCTTCGCGAGAGGAGCCACAGGAGCACGGCGGCCGAGACCGCGACGGAGACGGCGGTGTCGCCCAGCTCCGTGACCGCGATCATGAACGAGTCGCCGGGCAAGGTGCGAACGCCCTGCAGAAGCTGCCAGACCGCCCGGTCGACGAAGACCAGCGGATCGCCGCTGGCGACGCTCTCGAGAATGGCAAAAAAGAGCCAGGCCGCCCCGACGAGCAGGACGATCGACAGGGCGAGGTAGCGCGGCTGACTGCGCTTCGGGTCGATCAGAGCGAGGACGGCGCGGCCGAGCTTCGCCTCGCGCACCTCCGGCGTCGTCCGCAGGCGCTCGGCAAAAGAGGCGCCCCATCGCAAGATGCGGCGCACCAGGACCCGTACAACCCAGAGGCAGGCGAGAAAAGCGACGAGGAGCGCGGCCAGCGGTTTGGCGGCAGCCCCGAAGTGGCTGAAGGCGGCGCCCGCCAATACGCCCGCGAGGACGTGCGCGGGTGCCCACAACAGGGCCGAGAGGGCGTTGGCCGTGTAAAAGCGCACGAGCGGCATGCCGAGTATCCCCGCGAAGATCGGGACGAACGCGCGCACGCCGGGCGTGAAACGGGCGAGAAAGACGCCCTTGTCTCCGTGGCGCGCGAAGAAGTCCTCGCTGCGGCGGACGAGCTCCGGATATCGGACGAACGGGGCGAAGCCGAGAATCTTCCGTTTGTAGCGGTAACCCAGTAGGAAGGAGACCCCATCCCCCAGGAGGGCCCCCAGAAACGCGGCTGCCATCAGCGGCGCCATCCGCAGGGCACCCCCTGGGACCAGCGCGCTGAGCGCCACGATGACTCCCGTGCCGGGGACGACGATTCCCACGAACGGCAGCGACTCCAACAGCGCCATCAGCAGCACCGTAAAATAGGCGAGGTGCGCGTGCGACGCCAGAAAATCGACCAGCGCCGCCGTCAGGTCCGTCATTGCGAACGACCCCCACTTCGATGTTGATCGGGCAATCGTAATGCTTCGGGGAGAAAACGATAACGGCAAAAGCGTCGAATCTGCGCGGGCATCCCGAAATTCGCGAAAGGGCGCCCGTACGCCGACGCAGAGAACAAACAAAAATAACGCCGATAAACACGCGATACGCAACACATGTGATCGCGGTCGGCGAAGGAGCGATTGATTTGACAGAATTCTCATTCTGTGATAATTTTAGTCTATCAAATAGTATAAAATTCTATTAAATAGACTATACGTGACGGTCATCGGCCCCTTATTTCCGTGTCACACGATAACGAGGTGATCCTTGTGATCGAAACAAAGCGCAAGTACAACGGCTACAAATCCTTCGACTATCTCGGCCCCTCCCGATCTTCGAAAATCGACCTTTCGAAAGAACACGACCGCGTCCCGTCCTGGCTCGTCCCCCTGACAGAGGGGCAGGAGGCGCGTCTGCGCGAGCTCCTCGCGAACAATCCCGTCGTCAGCGTCCACGATCATCTGCGGATTCTGCCGCAGAACATCGCGCAGCTGCCCGCCTACTACGCGACGGGACGAATCTGCACGGGGTACGAGGGCATCGCCGCCTCTCCGCTCGACGCGGTGATCGGCAACCAGGCGCTGAAGGGGTCGTCGTGGGAGGACACGATCCTGGAGCTCGGCATGCGCAGCTGCGACGCAATGCACTCCGGGCTGCTGGTCAAGTCGACCCGCGTCGAGGACATCTACCGGGCAAAGAGAGACGGCAAGGTCTCCTGGTTTCCGATGATCGAGCACGCCGCCTGCATCGGCGACGATCTGGACAAGTTGGACGTCCTTTACGGCCTCGGGGTCCGGATGCTGGGACTGGTGTTCAGCCAGTCGAACGCCCTCGGCGGCGGACTCTGCGAGAAACGGGACGGCGGGCTGACCGCGCTCGGCCGCCGAGCCGTGGAGCGGATGAACGCGCTCGGCCTGCCGATCGACCTGTCGCACGCGGGCGATCTGACGACGCTGGAGGCCATCGAGGCGAGCAAACATCCCGTGTTCATCGGGCACGCGGGAGCCCGTGCGTTGTGGAACACGAAACGAATGAAGACAGACGAAGCGATCAAGGCCTGCGCCGGCAAGGGCGGCCTCTTCGGCGTCGAGGCGGCGCCGCACACGACGATGTCGCACTCGCACCCCGGACACGACATCGACGCGGTCATGGAACACTTCGAATACGTCAAGGACCTCGTCGGAATCGACCACGTCGCCTTCGGCCCAGACACGATGTTCGGCGACCACGTCGGGATGCACCTGCTGAACGCGGACGCGTACGGCGACGACAGCGCTGACGAGCAATTCACCCTCAGCGACTACGTCAAGGGGTGCGAGAACCCCTCCGAGGCCTGGTGGAACATCCCGCGCTGGCTGTTGGCGCACGGCTACTCGGACGAGGAGATCGCAAAGGCGATCGGAGGCAACGCAATCCGGGTCCTCAAAAACATCTTTCAGGAGCGTGCATGATGAGCAATATCAAAGATAAAATCCCCTCCTTCGTCGATGCGCATCGAGAGGAGCTGGTCTCCCTGAGCCATCGCATCCACGAAAACCCGGAGCTCTCCGGCGAGGAGTTCCAGGCCATGGGGTGGCAGGTCGAGTTGTACAGGAAACACGGTTTCGAGATCGAGACCGGCCTCGGGGGATTGAAAACATCCTTCCTCGCCAGACGCAAGGGCAAGAGCCCCGGGCCGGTGATCGCCTTCCTCGCCGAGTACGACGCCCTGGCGGGGATCGGACACGCCTGCGGGCACAACATCATCGCCGCCGGCGCGGCGGGCGCCGCGCTGGGCCTCTCGAAGCTCATCGGGGAACTGGACGGGGAGATTTGGGTGATCGGCTGCCCCGAGGAGGAGAAAGGTTGCGGCAAGATCCACCTCCTGCGGGCGGGCGTCTTCGACCGCGTCGATTTCGTGCTGGAGATCCACCCGGCCAACCGCAACATCGTCAGCCGCGGCAGTGTCGCCTGCGCGGACATCGAGGTCGAGTACTTCGGCAAGGCGGCGCACTCCTCGCTGCCCAGCGAGGGGGTCAACGCCCTCTCTGCCCTGATCCTGCTCTTCAACCAGGTCGACATGCTGCGCCAGACGTGGAACACGTGGTGGGTACCGAGGGCGAACGGCATCATCGAGGAGGGCGGCAAGGCCACCAACATCATCACCCCTTACGCCAAGGGCGCCTTCCTTCTGCGGGCGAAGCACAAGAAGCACTTGCTCGCCATGATCGACGACCTGCTCAAAGTGGCGGGCACCTCCGCAACATCCGTCGGCGCGACGGTCAAGACGTCGATCTCGGAGATCGACGCGGAGGTGATTCCCAATAAGACAATGGGTAGAAAGTTCGCCGAAAACATGAAGCGCCTGGGCGAGGAAATGACCCTCCCCGCTCCCGACGAGCGCAAGGGGTCGTCGGATGTCGGCAACGTCTCGTACAAGGTGCCCACGATCCACGAGTATATCCAGATCCTCTACACGGGCGAGATCACGCACACCGTGGCCTTCCGCGACGCCGCCATCTCGGCGCGCGCCGACGAGGCCGTGCTGCTGGCGGCAAAGGGGATGGCGATGACGGCGTACGACCTTCTGACGGACGCGAATTTGAGAGAAGAGGTCAATCGAGAGTTCCGGGAAGAGGTCGTGCCTTTGCAGGCTTTAGAAGCGAGGGAGAACGAGCCATGTGGAGATATATTTTCAAGAGAACCCTGATGACCATTCCCGTCCTGATCGGCGCGACCTTCATGGTGTTCACGATCATGAACTTCGCGCCGGGAGACCCGGCCCGTATGATCCTCGGCAGCAACGCCACCGAGGAGTCGCTGGCCGTTTTAAGAGGCCAGCTCGGCCTCGACGACCCATTCCTCGTGCGCTACGGAAACTACATGCTGAACCTCGTGCAAGGGGACATGGGGACCTCGTATCGCAACGGGCAGTCCGTCACCTCGCTGATCATGGGACGCCTCTCCAACACGATCTATCTCGCCATCGCCGGCATCCTGTTCTCCGTCGTCGTCGGCGTCCCGGTGGGAGTAATCTCCGCCATCAAGCAGTATTCGATGCTCGACAACGTCACGATGTTCATCACGCTCTTCATGACGGCGGTGCCGACCTTCTGGCTGGCGCTGATTCTGGTCATTATCTTTTCGGTCAACCTCGGCTGGCTGCCCGCCGCGGGCATGGGAAGGGGTTTCCACGACTTCCTCGTAAGCCTGATCTTGCCCACCCTCACGCTCGGCGCCGGTTTCGCCGCCCTGATCGCCAGGACCACGCGCGCCTCGGTGCTCGAGGTCGTCCGCCAGGACTACATCGACATGGCGCGGGCCAAGGGGCTGACGGAGCGCGTCGTCATCTGGCGGCACATGATGAAAAACGCCCTCATCCCCATCGTCACGGTCGTCGGCCTCAACTTCGGCGTACTGCTGGGCGGCTCGGTCCTCACGGAGTCGATCTTCTCCTGGCCGGGCGTGGGGCGCTTCGTGGTGGAGTCGATCTCTTTCAAGGACACGCCCGCCGTGCTGGGGTGCGTGGTCACGCTGGCGATCCTCTTCACCCTCGTGAATCTGGTCGTCGACCTTCTCTACGCCTTCCTGGACCCCCGCATCAAATCCCAGTACAAGAGCGCCTGGGGAAAGGGTTAACCGGAGATGAGCGAACGAATTGCCAAGGCGAGGACGCCGTTCGAGCAGTCGCTGAGCCAGTTCAAGAAGAACAAGCTGGCGGTGGCGGGTTTCTTCGTGATCGTCCTCCTCTTCGCGGTCGCCATCGGCACGATCGTGGTCGACTTCGCGACCGACTACGCCTTCTTCGCCAAATACATCACGGGGCAAGAGCTCTCCCGCCGCCTCGCCAAGCCAAATCTGACCCATATCTTCGGCTGCGACGAGTTCGGGCGGGATCTTTTCCTGCGCATTCTCTGGGGGACGAAGTACTCGCTCTTCATCGGCATCGGCTCCATCGTCCTCTCGCTGCTGATGGGCGCGCCCTTCGGCATGATCGCCGGCTACTACGGCGGGCGGATCGACAACGCCATCATGCGCGTGATGGACGTGATTCTGGCCGTGCCCTTCC
This sequence comes from Synergistaceae bacterium, assembly GCA_031549185.1. Classification (GTDB taxonomy): domain Bacteria; phylum Synergistota; class Synergistia; order Synergistales; family Synergistaceae; genus JAVBQG01. The sequence goes on from JAVBQG010000042.1 coordinate 49,911, forward strand.
TGCTGCTCGCCATGGCGAGCGTGGCGGCGCTGGGAACGAGCACGGTCAACCGCCTGATCGCCCTCTCGGTCTCGGGCATCGCGCGATTCGCGCGCATCGCCCGGGCCTCCGTCATGACGGTCAAGGATAACGAATATATCGAAGCCGCGCGGGCCATTGGCGCGGGCGACCTCGAGATTCTGCTCAAGTACATCCTGCCCAATTCGCTCTCCCCCAACCTCGTGCAGGTCTCCCTCGGCGTGGGGAACTCGATCCTGCTGGTCGCCGGGCTGTCGTACCTCGGCCTCGGCGTGCAGCCGCCGCAGCCGGAGTGGGGTACGATCCTCACCACGGCCAAGATCTACATGCGCGACGCGTGGCACATATCGGTCTTCCCCGGCGCCTTCCTGGTGCTGGCCGTCATCGCCTTCAACCTCTTCGGCGACGGCCTCCGCGACGCGCTCGACCCGAAGCTGAAGAAGTAGGGAATCGTCATGAAAAACAAGAACGGGACAAACGGAACAAAAATTCTTGAGATAAAAGGCCTGCGGGTGTTCTTTCACACGGAGGACGGCACGGTCCACGCGCTCAACGACGTCGACCTGGAGCTGGCGGACGGCGAGACCCTGGGCCTCGTGGGAGAGACGGGGGCCGGCAAGACGACCCTGGCCAAGAGCGTCATGCGCCTGATCCCCTCCCCTCCCGGCAAGATCGAGGCGGGCGAGATCCTCTTCGAGGGCAGGGACCTCGTCAAGGTCTCGCCGGGCGAGATGCTGAGGATCCGGGGCGAGGAGATCTCGATGATCTTCCAGGACCCGATGTCGGCCCTCAACCCCGTCATCACCGTGGGGGACCAGATCGCGGAGGTGATCCAGACCCACCAGAAGGTCTCGGCGGGCCAGGCGCGAAACAAGGCGCTGGAGATGCTGACCACCGTCGGCATCGCGACCGACCGGGCGGACGACTATCCGCACCAGTTCTCCGGCGGCATGAAACAGCGCGTCGTGATCGCCATCGCGCTCGCCTGCAACCCCCGCATCCTGATCGCCGACGAGCCGACGACGGCGCTGGACGTGACCATTCAGGCCCAGGTGCTGGAGATGATGGAGCGCCTGAAGGAGAAGTACGGCACGGCCACGATCCTGATCACCCACGACCTCGGCATCGTCGCGCAGATGTGCGAGAACGTCGCCATCCTCTACGCCGGCGAGGTCGTGGAGTCGGGCCCCGTGCGCGACGTGTTCAAGAACACCGCGCACCCGTACACGGAGGGCCTGTTGGGGGCGATCCCCAAGATTCACCAGAACGCCCGCCGGCTGCGGCCGATCGACGGCCTGATGCCGGACCCGATGGCGCTGGCCGAGGGCTGCTCCTTCGCCGAGCGCTGCAAGTACGCCGACGCGTTCTGCGCGAAGAACCACCCGAAGCTCGAGACGCACGGCGGAAGCCACAAGGTCCGCTGCTTCAAACCCCTTGCAAAGGAGGGACAGGCGGGATGAGCGGAAACGACGCCCTTCTCGAGGTCCGCAACCTGAAAAAATATTTCGAGACGCCGCGGGGTCCCCTGCAGGCGGTCGACGACGTCTCCTTCAAGGTAGCGAAGGGCGAGACGCTGGGCGTGGTCGGCGAGTCCGGCTGCGGCAAGTCGACGCTCGGCCGGGCGATCCTGCGCCTGCACGAGCCGACCGGCGGCCAGGTGCTCTTCGAGGGAGGCGACATTCTGACCTACGACGCCGGCCGGCTGAAGAAGCTGCGCACGGAGATGCAGATCATCTTCCAGGATCCCTACTCCTCGCTCAACCCCCGCATGACCGTCAGCCAGGCGATCGCGGCCCCGCTGATCCTGCAGGGCCTCTTCAAAAAAAGGGACCGGGCGGGGATCGACGCGCGGGTGGGAGAGCTGATGGACCTGGTCGGCCTCGCTCGGCGCTTCGTCAACTCGTACCCGCACGAGTTGGACGGCGGCAGGCGGCAGCGGATCGGCATCGCGCGGGCCCTCTCGCTGAACCCCAGGTTCATCGTCTGCGACGAGCCCGTCTCCGCGCTCGACGTCTCCATCCAGGCGCAGGTATTGAATCTGATGCAGGACCTGCAGGCCGAGCTCGGCCTCACGTACATGTTCATCACCCACGACCTCTCGGTCGTCAAGCACATCTCCGACGTCATCGTCGTCATGTACCTGGGCCAGGTGGTCGAGCGGGCACAACCCGACGCGCTGTTTGCCGGGCCGCTGCACCCCTATACGAAGGCACTGCTCTCCGCGATCCCGATCGCGGATCCCGACATCAAACAAAGAAAGGAGATCTTGAAGGGCGAGATCAGTTCGCCGGTGGGTATGGGACCGGGGTGCCGTTTTGCCAAACGCTGCCCCGCATTCAAACCGGAGTGCGCAGAAAAGCCAGTCGTAGA
>JAVBQG010000017.1:0-118204 GCA_031549185.1 Synergistaceae bacterium
CAGCTTTTGCGTGGCACATGCTGTTCTAATGGGGCAAAGAGGGGATATTTCCCCTCCACTTGACCTTTCCCGGAGGTTTGGCGGGCATGCGCGATGAGAAAATTACGGCACGGGGGTGGGGGTAATGGAGATTTGGGGGTTTATAGAGCTCTTGCGCTTTCTCCCAAACGGTAATATAATACACTCTGCTGTTTTGAAAGCAGCGTTTCGATCCTGGAAAAACGCCCGCTCCGGCGGGCTTCAGTTACGAGCATTGGAGGTGTAACAGAGATGAAAAAGGACATCCACCCGAAATACGAGCAGTGCACGGTCACCTGTTCCTGCGGCAATTCGTTCGTCACCCGCTCCACCCAGCCGGATATGAAGGTCGCGGTCTGCAACGCCTGCCATCCGTTCTACACCGGCAAGAAGGGGCGCGTCGTCGAGGCGGGCCGTCTGGAGAAGTTCCGCCAGAAGTACGCGGGCGTCAATTACGGCCAGAGGGACACGGACGCGAACAAAGACGCTTAGCGACAATATACCGATCCGGCCGCATTTGCCCAGAATCGCAAATGCCAGGATGACATCGACCCCTTATGTCCGTGTACGCGCAGATATAAGGGGTTTTTTTATGGAGGAAAGCCCATGGCCTGTAAAGCCGAACTGATCGCGCATACGACCGACCCCGTGCGGGTCGTGGCGGCGGCGGCGAAGCTCTGCTACAGCCCCTCGGCGGCCGCCGAACTGTTCGACGGGCTCGACGCGGACAAGGTGACGAAATTTCTGCACCAGCTGCGCTCGGTCGGGCACCTGTCGCCCTTCGAGCACGCCTCGTTCACCTTCGCCGTCGGCGGCCTCAGCCGCGTTGCGTCGCACCAGCTGGTGCGGCACCGCGTGGCGAGCTACTCGCAACAGAGCCAGCGCTACGTCACGATGGGCTCTCCGCGCGCGGTGCTGCCCCCGACCGTCGAGGAGATCCCCGAGGCGTTGGCGATCTGGGACGAGCAGGTCGCGGCGTCGTACGGGGCCTACGAGAAGCTGGTCGCGCTCGGCGTTCCCAAGGAAGACGCGCGCTTCATCCTGCCGCACGGCTGGGAGACCAGCCTGGTGATGACGATGAACGCGCGCGAGCTGCACCACTTCTTTGCGCTTCGCCTCTGCCGTCGCGCTCAGTGGGAGATCCGCGGGCTGGCCCGGCAGATGTTGATCCTCGCGCGAGAAGCCGCCCCCGAGCTCTTCGAACTCGCCGGCCCCTCCTGCGTGGCCGAGGGCGGCTGCAAGGAGTGGCACCCCTGCGGGGAGCCGTACGCGGGGATGGAGGATCTGGTGAAGGGGTAGAGGCCTCCCCCTCGACGCGCTTTGTGCGCGTCGATCCCCCTCTAAAGAGGGGGACGAGGCGGATATTGATTTCTCAAGCTCTTCGGTCGCTACGCCAAAGCCGTTTCGCAGAAATATTTTTAAACCGTGAGGTCAAATGCAACGAGAAGCATCCTCGTCCCCCTCTTTAGAGGGGGATCGGCGTGCGAAGCAAGCCGAGGGGGAGTTCCCCCGGAAAGGCAAAAAATAAAAAGTATGAAAAAAATTCTGGCAGTTTTATCGCATATTCTGAACCTGCTCGCCCTCTGGGCCGAGGATGGGGCGAAGGACGAGTCCCGCATCATCCCCGTCGGAGGGCAGGCGGTGATCGAGGGCGTCCTGATGAAGGGGCCGGAGCACTGGGGGCTGGTCGTGCGCGAGCCGTCCGGGAACCTCTGGACCAAGGCGTGGCTCGGGTCGGAGTGGCTGAAGAAGATGCCCTGGACGATCCCCGTGCTGCGCGGGTTCGCCTCGATGGTCGAGATGCTGCGCATCGGCATGAGGGCGCTCTCCCTCTCCGCCGAGCGGGCGCTGGGAGAGGACGACAGCTTCACCTGGAAGGAGCTGGCGATCTCGATCTTCTTCGCGCTGCTGATGGTCGTCGGGCTCTTCATCGCGCTGCCGGTGTGGCTCTCCGACAAGTTGACGACGCTGCTGGGCGCGTCGTACATCATGAAGAACGTCATCGAGGGTGTCGTGCGCGCCTCGGTGTTCGTCGGGTACGTGGCGATCGTCGGCCTCTGGAAAGACATCCGCCGGGTGTTCTGCTATCACGGGGCGGAGCACAAGACGATCAACGCCTACGAGAACCGGGTGCCGCTCTCGGTCGAGGGCGTAGCCGGCTGCTCGCGTATTCACAGGCGCTGCGGCACGTCGTTCATGCTGGTGGTCGTGGTGGTCAGCATCTTCGTATTCTCGTTCTTCGGCGAGGGGCCGGTGTGGCAGCGGGCGCTCGCCCGCGTCGTGCTGCTGCCGCTCGTCGTCGGGCTGTCGTACGAGATCATCAAGGGCGCCGCAAAATCGGACACCTGGGGGCGGTATCTCATATGGCCCGCGCTGTCGCTGCAGTACATTACGACGCGCGAGCCGGACGAATCGATGCTGGAGGTGGCGATCAAGTCGCTCGAAGTGGCGCTCGACCCGCAGGTCGTGTTGAGTTCGCTGGAAAAATCGGATGAGGTGAAAATGGATGGAGCTGTGGAGTAAGCTCGAGGAAGTCGAGAAGACCTATCGAGAGGTCGAGTCGCGCATGGCGGAGCCGGGCGTGGCCTCGAACCCCGCCGAGATGCAGGTGCTGGGCAAGAAGCACGTCGAGCTGGAGCCGATCGTGGAAGCGTATCACGAGTACAAGCGCGTGTCGCAGGAGATCGGGGACGCGCGCGCGATGATCGCGGGCGAGACCGACGAGGAGATGCGAGCGATGGCGAAGGAGGAGCTCGCCTCGCTGGAGGAGAAGCTTCCCGGCCTGGAGCACGAGATCCACGTGTTGCTGCTGCCGAGGGATGTCAACGACGACCGCAACGTCGTAATCGAAATCCGCGGCGGTACCGGCGGCGAGGAGGCGGCGCTCTTCGCGGCGGACCTCTTCCGCATGTACACACGCTTCGCCGAGCGCGAGGGCTGGCGCGTGGAGATTCTCGATGCCAGCGAGACAGGCATCGGCGGATACAAGGAGATCATCTTCCGCATCGAGGCCAAGGGCGCCTACAGTCGCTTCAAGTTCGAGAGCGGCGTGCACCGCGTGCAGCGCGTCCCCGTCACCGAGGCGGGCGGCCGCGTGCATACATCGGCGGCGACCGTGGCGGTGCTGCCGGAGGCCGAGGACGTGGACGTCGAGGTCCGCACGGAGGACCTGAAGATCGACACTTACCGCTCCAGCGGTGCCGGCGGACAGCATGTCAACATGACCGACTCGGCGGTGCGCATCACGCACCTTCCGACCGGTGTCGTCGTCACCTGCCAGGACGAGCGCTCGCAGATCAAGAACCGCGCCAAGGCCATGCAACTGCTGCGCACGAAGCTCTACGACGTCGAGTTGCGCAAGCGGCAGGACGCGATGGCGGCCGAGCGCAAGGGGCAGGTCGGCTCCGGCGACAGGTCGGAGCGCATCCGCACCTACAACTTTCCGCAGAACCGCGTCACCGACCACCGCATCGGACTCACGCTGCACAAGCTCGACCAGGTCGTGGAAGGCGATCTCTACGAGATGATCGACGCCCTCACGATGGCCGACCAGGCGGAACGCATGAAGAACTATGCCGCATAGCGTCTCGCTCGGCCAGCTGCGCGCGGCTGTGCGCGGCATGTTGGCCGACGCGGATGTGCAGGAGCCGCACTTCGAGGCCGACCAGATCGTCGCCCGCGTGATGGAGCTCCCGCGCGCCCATCTGCACGCGCATCCCGAGACGATCGTGCCCCCTCTGAAATTTTCGAAGATCATCGAGCTCGCGATCCTGCGGAGCTCCGGCGAACCGCTCGGCTACGTGCTGGGGGACGCCCTCTTCTGCGGGCGGACCTTTTTCGTCGACCACCGTGTGCTGATTCCGCGCCCGGAGACGGAGATCCTCACGCAGTGGGCGGACCGTCTGGCAAAAGCGACGCCGGCGCCCGGCGTCTTCGCCGACTGGTGCACGGGAAGCGGCTGTATCGCGGTCACATTGCTGCTGGACAACCCCGGTTGGCGGGCCTTTGCGGTCGATTCCAGCCCCGGCGCGCTCGCGGTGGCGCGAGAGAACGCCGAGCGCGCGGGCGTCGGGGACCGCGTCGAATTCATATGCTGCGCGCGGCCGCGGGAGGCCGCGGAAAAAATTCCCGCCGCCTCGCTCGATTTCATCGTCTCCAACCCCCCTTACATTCCCACGAATACGATCTCATCGCTCGAGCCTCAGGTCCGCGATCACGAGCCGCGCGAGGCGCTCGACGGCGGGCCGGACGGCCTCGACGTCTGCCGCCTGCTGCTGGAAGAACTGCCGTACTTTATGAAACAGGGCGCGCCCTTCGCCTTCGAGACGGGCGGCGCGGATCAGGTTGACCTCCTCGCCGGAGAGGCGCGCGGTGTGCTCGCATACGCCGAAAGTTTCGCGGACGGGCTTGGAATACGTAGATTTATGGTCTGGCGCAACGCGGCCTGAGAAGTTAGAATGATCCTACGGGCGAAGGCGTATGATTTTCGGAATCCTGTGCGAAAAATAAAAAAATAGAAAGCGGAGGGTGATCGAGGATGGAGAAGAGAGGGCTGGTCATCATAGGCGGAGGGCCGGCGGGGCTGTCGGCGGCGATATACGGGCGCCGCGCCGGTTTGGACGTGCTGGTGATCGAAAAAGGGATGTTCGGCGGGCAGATCAACGTTACGTCGGAGATCGAGAACTTCCCCGGCATCGCGCACGCGGAGGGCATGGAGCTGGCGGAGACCTTCCGCAAGCACGCCGAGGTCTTCAAGCCGGAGTTCCGCGACTGCAGGGTCGAGGGCCTCGTCTGCGAGAACGGCAAGAAGGTCGTGAAGACGAGCAAGGGGGATATCGAGGCCGAGGCCGTGATCATCGCCACAGGCGCGTCGTTCCGCCACACCGGCTGCAAGGGTGAGGAGGAGTTCGGCGGGCGCGGGGTCAGCTATTGCGCGGTCTGCGACGGCGCGTTCTTCGAGGACGAGGTCGTGGCGGTTATCGGCGGCGGCAACACCGCGGTCGAAGAGGCGGGATATCTGACGCAGTTCGCCTCGAAGGTCTACATCATCCATCGCCGCGACGAATTCCGTGCCGACCGCGTGGTCGTCGAGCGCGCGCTCGCCAACCCCAAGATCGAGCCCGTCTGGAACTCGGTCGTGGAGGAGATCGCGGGCGAGGACATGGTCGAGAAGGTCGTCGTGCGCAACGTCAAGACGGGCGAGACGAGCGAACTTCCCGTGGCGGGCGTCTTCGTCTTCGTCGGAACTGAGCCCAACATCGACTTTCTGGACGGCCAGCTCGAGCGCAACGGCAAGTGGATCGTCACCAACGACCACATGGAGACCTCCGAGGAGGGCGTCTTTGCGGCGGGCGACGTGCGCGACAAGTTCCTCCGCCAGGTCGTGACGGCCGCAGCCGACGGCGCGATCGCCGCCATGGCGGCCTACGAGTACATCTCGGCCCAGCTGCACACGCAGTCGGTGCTCTTCGCGCCGGAGAAGGCCGTGGCGATCTTCACCTCCAGCATCGACGGCAAGCAGATCGCCCTGATAAACGAGGTCGATAAGTGGACGAAGGAGAGCGGCGTCAAGATCGTGGCGGTCGATGGCTACCGCAACATCCGCATGCGCGAGAAGCTCGGGGTCAAGGAGCTGCCGACGATCGTTGAACTGGCGAAGGGAAACAAGATCCGCGAGCGCGTCGTCCAGTCGCTGGAGGACGTGAAGGAGTTCTGCGGCGCGTAGCGAGGGCGCGCGTTGCGCGTCGCGTACGGGGTGCCGCGCCATATCGCCGCAGGGGTTGTGCAAAAACATCGTCTTTCGTAGGGGCGAACTGCGTTCGCCCGCGTGAAAACACGGTTCTTTCGAGGACGAACGGGCGGACACAGTTCGCCCCTACAGCAATATTGCACAGCCCCTGTAGAAACGGCGTTTTTGCACGGTCCAGAAGTGCGGGAGTTACGCTTTTTTGGTCTTTTGTCTGCAATCTTTGCGATCGATTGTTTTTCCATCAGACCTTTTACGATATAATATAGAAAACATAAAAGATTCAGAGCTTTTTCGGTCGCTCTGATCCGTTCTCATATATCGGAGGTGTGGACCTATGATCATCACGGTTACTCCGAATCCGGCCATGGACGAAGGCTACACGGTGTCGGAGCTGCGTCCAGGGCGCTGGTTTCGGGCGAAGGACGTGAATCGTTCTCCGGGCGGAAGGGGTATCAACGTCTCGATCGTCCTCAAGCAGCTCGGCTACGATTCGGTTGCGACTGGTTTTCTCGCGGGCCATTCGGGCGCCTACATACGCGACAACATGCTCGAACGGGGGATATCGACGAACTTCGTCAACATCAAAGGGGAGAACAGGACCAACACGTTCATCCTCGACGAGCTGGGCGGCATCGAAACGGCGGTCACCGATGTCGGACCGACGGTCTTCGAGGACGCGCAGAAACGCCTCCTCTGGAATATCGACCGCCTGCTCCCCAGGGCGACGGCGGTCATCATGGGCGGTTCGCTGCCGCCGGGCGTTCCGGACGGCTTTTTCAAGGACGTCATCAACCGGGTGAAGCGCAAGAACATCCCCGTTTTCATCGACGCGTACGGCAAGGCCCTCGACCTGGCGATCGAGGCGCTTCCGACCGTAGTCAAGCTCGACCATCGTTTTATGGACACCGTCCGCGGCATCTCCCTCTCCACGCTGGACCATCTGATCGAAATCTCCAAGAAAATATTCGACGAGGGCGTCGACTGGGTCATTACCTCGTACTTTAACAATTCCAACGTCTTCTGTACGCCGAAGGGCTTCTTCATGGCGGAGATCAAGCCGGAGAAAATCCTCACCTTTCGCAGCGCGAACGACGCCCTGATGGCGGGCATGATCGTCGCCCGGGAGGAGCGCATGGGCCTGGAGGATACGATCCGCTTCGCCATGGCCTGCGTGCAGGAGAACGCCCGCTACTCCGAGAAGGGTGTGCCTTCGCGCGAGGCGGTCGACGCGGCGGTCGGCGACATTACCATCCAGAAGTTGGATAAGTAAAGGGGGCACAGCAGATGCAGGTTCGGGATATTATGGACAGAGACCTGACTTCCCTCGCGGAGGATTCCACGCTTCTGCAGGCGATCGCGGTGATGGCCGCGCACAAGAGGAACGGCCTGCCGGTGCTGAACGACGACGGGCGCGTGATCGGCATCATCAGCGAGAAGGACATTTTGCGGGCGGTCATACCGGGCTACCTGGGCTATATGGACGACAATTTCGCGATGCCGGACATCGAGAAGATCAAGGCGCGCGTCAAGCTCGTCGGCAATGACGTCGTGAGCGACTACATGTCGAAGAACGCGATCGTCTTCGACGAGTACGAGACGGTCTCGAACGCGATGGTGACGATGTTCAAGAAGGACATCCACCGGGCCCCGGTCGTGACGGCGGGTTCGCTCGTCGGCGTCGTCGACCGCGAGGAGATCCTGAAGGGTTTCGTGCACGACAACTTCGAGGACGGCGAGGTGCCGATCCCGATGCCGGACACGGCAGGGTAACGGTAGAACGGAAAGGCAGAAAAAGCGAACCGGACGGCGAAACTTGCCGCCCGGTTTTTTGTGCCTCGTTGGTATTGCAATGTTGTTGTAGAGAATTTGAGATTCGTCTTTACATAAAAATTTATTCATCTATAATAAATCCGAAAAGTTGTATTGGATTTCTAGCACGGAAGAATTGATTTTGGTATGATGCACAACATTTTGCCGCGTGGTCGGCCGGCAGAAAGAGAGGGGGCTGACATTATAGAGAGGAGCGCCTTGTCTTGTATGTGAGTTTTGTCCTTCGTTTTTTCGTTATGGTTATCGAAGCCAAAGAAGGGAGATCAAGGTTCATGAAGAAAATGATTTTGGCTCTGCTGCTTCTTGTGGTTTTCAGTGTACCGGCTGTTTTTGCACAGGATAATATCAAATTGGGGTTGATCGTTCCTCTGACGGGCAATATGGCTTATTGGGGAGAGAATGTTTTGATGGGTTCGCAGCTCGCAATTGAAGAGATCAATAACCAGGGCGGCGTCTTGGGCAAAAAACTCGAACTCAATTATATGGATTTTGCCGGAGATAAGGCACAGGCGGTCACGGCGACCCGTAAATACATTCAGGAAGGCGTTACGGTTTTAATCGGCCCCCCGGTCAGCGGTATCATGTTGGCAACGGGTCCGTTGGCAAATACTGCCAGACTTCCTTACATTTCGGCCGGAGCGACAAATCCGGAAGTAGGCAAAATCGGACCTTATGTTTTCAAGAACGCTTTGGACGACGCAATGGGGGCGCCTCTGATGGTCCAATACGCGAAAAGCAAGGGTGTCAAAAAGGTTGTTTTGCTCTATTCGAACAACAACGATTACGCCGTGGCCATGTCGAAATTATTTGAGGCCGCGATGAAAAAACAAAACGTGCAGATTCTCGACAAAATAACCTTCTCCGATGGTGAGACGGATTTCAGTGCCCAGGTTACAAAAATCAAAAGCCTTGCTCCCGACGCCATTTTCTTTGGTGGCTATGCGCCGGAATGTGCGCTGATCCTGCGGCAGGCAAGAAAGACCGGCGTGACGATTCCGGTCTTCAGCGGGGATGCGATCTATGACAGAGAACTGTTCGAGCTTGGTGGAAACGCAGCCGAGGGAACGACTCTTTATACGGGGTATAGCGCGACGAGTGGAGCCAAGAAGACGAAGGATTTCATCGCTGCATTCAATAAAAAATTTAAAAAGGACCCACAGCTCAACAGCGCGATCGCTTACGATACGGTCTATATCATAGCGGAAGCACTGAGGGGGGCGAACTCCCTCGACAAGGAAAAAATCAGAGATGCCGTTTCGAATATCAAAAATTTCGACGGGGTGTCCGGCAAGACCACATTTACGAAAAAGGACGGCAATGCAATCAAGCCCGCGTACATCGAGACGATAAAAGGCGGCAAATTTGTTTTTGTAGATGTTCTTCAGTAGAGACGAGGGTTTAGCTTAGGGTTTCTCGAGAGCGGAGTAGCGCCTCAAAATAATGATGATCCCATTGTTATTTTGAGGCGGTTTTTATTTCGACATTTTGCGGGCCGGCTCGCACAGGGGGAACGACGATGCTGTTGCAGCAACTGATCAACGGTTTGGTTGTGGGAAGTATATATGCGCTCATTGCCCTGGGATACACGATGGTTTACGGAATATTGTTTTTCATCAACTTCGCGCACGGCGACATCCTGATGGTCGGGTCCTTCATCGGCCTTTGGCTGGCGATGTCTGGAAAGGGCGGTTTGCTCTTCGTTCTATTGGGCGGCATGCTGGGGGCCGGGTTGCTGGGCATTTCGATCGAGAGACTAGCCTATCGCCCCATCCGAAATGGCGGCAGGCTCTCCGCGATTTTGAGCGCTCTGGGCGTGTCGATCTTTCTCGAGAATTTCTTCATCAAATTCCAAGGGCCGAAATGGAGGGCGTTCCCGGAGGCCGTTTTTGCCGACAAGGTTTTCCAAATTGGGAATGCGCACATCACGCTGATGCAATGTCTGATTTTGGCAGTCACCATAATCCTGTGCGCTCTCCTGACGTATTTCATCAACAAGACGAAAATGGGGCGGGCCATACGCGCCACCTCCGAAAAGCCCGTCGTCGCAGCCCTCATGGGTGTGAATATCAACAAGACCATAACGGCCGTCTTCTTCATCGGATCTTGCCTTGCGGGGGCAGCCGGTGTCCTGATCGGCAGCTATTTCAACGCGGTTTATCCCCTGATGGGGTGGACGCCGGGTATCAAGGCGTTTGTCGCCGCCGTCCTGGGAGGGATCGGAAGCCTGCCTGGGGCGGTGTTAGGAGGGTTTCTGCTGGGAATCCTGGAGGTGCTTGCCGTCGCTTTCGTCTCCTCGAGCTACAGAGACGCCATTGCCTTTGGATTGCTCATTCTGATATTGCTGATCAAACCCGCCGGCCTGCTGGGGAAAAACGAATCGGAGAAGGTGTAGGGGCCATGGGCGGATACTTTGAACAGATCGTCATTCTGATCGGCATCAACCTCATGCTGGCGCTGTCCCTTCACGTGGTACTCGGAGAAACGGGGCTGTTTTCGGTCGGCAGCTCCGCTTTCATGGCGATCGGGGCGTATGTCGCCACTGTTTTTTTCCTTAAATTCAACATCCCTTTCTACGCCTGCATCCTGTTTGCCGGTGTCTTTTCCGGCCTGACTGCTCTGATCGTGGGCATACCGACGCTCTCCTTAAAGGGCGACTATCTGCTGATGGGGACTTTCGGGTTTGCCGAGGTGACGAGAGTCGTGCTGCTCAACATGGAGGTGACCAACGGGGCGCTGGGAATCGCGGGGATACCGATACTGAGCCACATTCACAATATCTATGCGATCTTCCTGATTCTCTTTTTCGTCACGCTTCTCTTGATCAACAGCAAGGTGGGACGTGCCTGGAGAGCCATCAGAGAGGACGAGATCGCCGCCAGGGCGCTCGGCATCAATACGGCTTTCTACAAAAACGTTGCTTTCGTGACCAGCGCCGTATATGCAGGTGTGGCCGGCTCGTTGTATGCCTTCAACATCGGTTTTATCAGCCCCGGTGATTTCAGCATGGTGATGGCCTTTACGGTTTACCTGTTTATCGTGCTGGGGGGGCTGGGTGATATCTACGGGGCGATGATCGCGACCGCGCTGCTAACGGCACTGCCCGAGCTGTTGCGGTCCGCCGCGGAATACCGCATGATGGCCTATGGTCTTGCGCTGATCGTTCTGGTGATTTATTTCCCCAGGGGCATATTCGATAAAATAGGGTCTTTAAAATCGAAATTGCAAAAAATGGGCGAAGCGGAGGAGGAGGTACGGTGAAAATTCTGTCCGTGAAAGGCCTGACGATGCGATTCGGCGGTTTGGCGGCGTTGTCCGACGTCTCTTTCGATCTGAACAGCAACGAGATACTGGGGTTGATCGGTCCGAACGGTGCGGGCAAGACGACTTTTTTCAATTGCCTGACGGGAATCACGCGCCCGACGGAGGGAAAGATCACGTTCAACGGACACTCTTTGGAGAAACGGAAGCCCAATTACATTACCGGTAGCGGCATTTGCCGGACTTTCCAGACGATACGTCTGTTCAACAAATTGACGTGTCTGGAAAACGTCCTGATCGGAACGCATCGATGGGCTGGGCTCAGCATTTTGGAGCCGTTCCATAAACTCTTCCGTAAGAAGGTGCTGGGTGGGGAGGCGTACGACAAGGCTTTCGAGGAGCTGGACTTTATGGGATTGCGGGGCAAGAAAGACGAGGTCGCCGGTACGTTGTCGTACGGCGATCAACGCAGGTTGGAAATTGCGCGCGCCCTGGCCTCGAAGCCGTCTCTCCTGTTGTTGGACGAGCCCGCTGCAGGCATGAACCCGACGGAGACGATGAGTTTGAAGAAAACGATCGAAGAGATCAACGGGCGAGGGGTCGACATCGTCTTGATCGAGCACCACATGAAGCTCGTAATGTCTGTGTCGAAAAGGGTCGTCGTTTTGAATTACGGCCGCAAGATCGGCGATGGAACGCCGGAGGAGATTCAGAACAACGCGGAAGTGATCACGGCTTATTTGGGAGAAAATCGCGATGAGCATGCTTGACGTCGAAAACATCACCTCTTCATACGGCAATATCAAGGCCATTCACGGCGTCTCCTTTTCGGTCGAGAAGAACAGCATAGTGTCCTTGATCGGGGCCAACGGCGCGGGCAAATCCACGACGTTGAAGACGGTCTCGGGCATTATCCGGCCGAACTGCGGTTCGATAAAGGTCCTGGGCGAGGAAATCACGAAGAAGGATGTCCATGAAGTCGCGCGTATGGGTATCGCGCACGTTCCGGAGGGCAGGCAGGTTTTTGCGCGGATGACCGTCTTTGAAAATATGGAGATGGGCGCGTATCTGGAGACGGATAAGGCGAGGATGAGAAACAACGTCGAGATGGTTTACGATTATTTTCCGGTCTTGAAGGACAGGGCTTCCCAGAAGGCAGGCACGTTGAGCGGGGGAGAACAGCAGATGCTCGCCATGGGAAGAGCCTTGATGTCCAATCCTCAACTTCTGCTTCTGGACGAACCTTCGATGGGACTGGCACCCATGATGGTCTCTCAAATTTTCGAGATCATCAAACGAATCGAAAAAGACGGCAAGACGATCATCCTGGTCGAGCAGAACGCGAATATGGCGCTATCGATCGCGGATTATGCCTATGTCATCGAAAACGGAATGATTTCTTTTCATGGAAAACCGGACGCACTGCTGGGAGACGAGAAAATCAGAAACGTTTATCTGGGGATCAATTGATGCCAAGCCGCAATCAAAAGAATGTCAACGAAGGTGGCGAAGGGCCGCACGAACTGTGTTTAACGCTTCACCCTTCATGCCTTTGATTTCAAATTGATATGAGAAGAGGATGAGGTGGCCGAGTTGCTGGATCTTTTGAAAAATAAAGTGCTCCAAACCCCAAAGATCGACACGCACGAGCATATTCTCGACAGGGAGAGCGTGTTGCGAAGAGGAGCGGATATCGTACAGTTGATTTCCAATTCCTATGTCATGCTCGATTTGCTCAGCGCCGGTTTGCCGGAGGATCTGCTGTTTTCCGGCGATCGGGAAAAAGCGTGGAACGCGATCAGGGAACACTGGCGACATGTCGCTTTGACCGAATTCAGCAAGACGGTTCCTCTTTTCTTGCAGGGGCTGTATGGCGTCGACAGGCGGGAGTGGTTGGACAAAGAATACGACTCCCTCTCCCGTCTCGTGGAACGGGCTTACTCCCAGGAGGATTGGATTTGTTCCATCATGAAGGGAAAGTGCAAGATCGCCGTTTCGATTTTGGATAATTATTGGGGCGTAGGTGCGCCGTTGTACGACGAAAGGTGTTTTGTCCCCGCGTTGAGGATCGATCCGTTCGTTTTGGGGAAAAATTACAAGACCCTGTATCCCGAAAATCAGAACACGCATACAAGCGTCGAGGAGATAGCGAGATCGTGGAACCATCCTTTGGACTCTTTCGACGATTATCTTCGTTTGATCGACGTGGCCGTCTCGAAATATTTGAACGAGCTTTCGTGTCCGGCGATAAAGCTCTGCGTTGCGTACGAGCGATCCCTTCTTTTCGATTTTGTTGGCCAAGACGAGGCGCGCGATATCTTCAGCAAGTCCGACCCATCGCTGGGCGAGTTGAAGAAATTGCAGGATTACTACATGCATTACGTACTGCGAATTTGCGAAAGAGACGGCATTCCGTTACAGATTCATACGGGATTTCTTGCGAGAACCAAAGATATGTTGGTGAACAGCAACCCCGAGTACCTCAACCAGATTTTTATAGAGTACCCGAAAGTTAAATTCTCCCTGTTTCACCTCGGTTATCCGTGGAGCGACGCTGCAATCTCCTTCGCGAAAATGTTTTCCAATGTCTATTTGGATTTCTGCTGGCTGCCCGTTCTTTCCAAGGCCATTTGTCGGGAGTATCTGCTGCGTTCCCTGGAAATGGTACCGTGGAACAAGATCATGTGGGGAGGGGACGTGGAGAGAGTGGAAGACGCCTATTCAGCCACGGTTCTGACGACGGATGTTTTGGCCGAAATTCTTGCACGAAAAATCGAAAACGAAGAAATCGACGTCGAGATGGCGTATGATATCGTGGATGGAATTATGTATAAAAATGCCGCAAAGTTCTATAGACGGTTGGATTTTGACAGGTACCTCTCAAAATTGGTCGAGTACGAACGCACAGTGAATGAGGAGAATCGGTGATATCGTTAGATTAAAAAACGGGGTGTCGTTTTCTGGGGGAATTGAAATGGCTCTGAAGCAAAATGATTCTTTGTCCGAAATCGCTTATAAGGAAATAAAGGAGAAAATCCTGAACGGAATCTATCGGCCAGGACTCGTGCTGAACGAAGGCGAGCTGGCGGACATTCTGGAGATGAGCAGGCAGCCGGTGCGCATCGCGATCCATCGTCTGTATGAAGACGGCTGGCTGGTGGGGAATTCACGTCGCAGGATTCGCGTGAAGGCAATTTGCGAAGATGACGTCCGCGAAATCTATGGAATAAGGAAACTTCTCGAAATACAGGCGTTGAAGGAAATATTCACCAAGGAAAAAACGTGGGAATATTCTTTTGCCTTGGAGGCCATCATCCTGCGGATGAGGGAGAATATACACAGCCAGCTTTCCTATGCTCACCACGATCTGGATTTTCACAGTTATTTCATTACAATCTTCGAGAACTCCCGATGGGAGAAGTTTTTTTACGGCAACCGCGAGGAGATTTTTCGCATCAATATGCTCGATCCCCGCGAAGACGTCGACAATTCCGCCTGGATCGACGGCCTTATGGAGATGGTGTCATGCATTCGCAGCAAAGATTATCCCGGTGCCGAGGCAATTTATATGTGCCACTTGCTGGATGGCTACGAGAAAAATATGGCAAGCCTTAAAAATATCCTGATTGAGTAAGCGCCATACCGATAGTGCCTCGCCACTCAGCTTTTCGATTTCAAGTTGGCCTGCAGTATCCTGCACATGTCGTCCACAAAGCACGTCGCAATCTTGCTGACGTAGTCCCGATTGGAAAAACCGGCGACCAGGGATGTTCTGAATCTCGAATCATCGATCGGGATGTATAGCGGGCGCTTCTTGACCTGCTGTTCGAGAGAGACGGAGCGGAGGGTAAACGTGACGCCAATCCCGTTCAAGACCATGTATTGGGCTGTATCGATATTGTGCGTCTCGAACATGACCTTTGGCTTGTCGCCCAGGATATCGAACAGCGAAGCCACGAGGCGCCCGAGCTTCATAATGGGGGGTGGCAAAATGAAGTCTTCGTCGCGAAGGGAATGCAGAAGCTCCAGCACGCGTTCGAACGTAAACTGTGATATTTTATACGGCAGCCTGTACGTTGGCGGGAGGACGAGATAAAGGATATCATCCGTGAGAACGCGATACGTTATCTCTTCGTGCGCAAGGGGCAGGTTCGAAATAAAAACGTCGCATTCCCCCTCCAGAGCCATTTTCTCGAGATCGTCGCTGGTGAGTTTTTCGCTGATTTTGAGTTCGATACCCGGATAGTTCTTCTTGAACTCGGATATGACTTTCGGCAGCATATGCCCTCCGCGCTGTGACGTAATTCCTACCACCAGTTTTCCTCTCTCCATCTTCGAAAGATCGTTCAACTTTTGTTCGAGTTCTTCTCGCTGGAGGAGGATAAGGCGCGCTGTGTGAACGTACTCTTCCCCGGCGGGCGTGAGAATCAGGGAGCGATATCCTCTGTAGAAGAGTTCGCACCCGAGATCCCGTTCAACCTTGTGGACGAATTGGCTGAGGGAGGGTTGCGAGATGCGCAGCAGCTCGGACGCTTTCGTGATGTTTTTTGTCTTCGCTACCGTAAGGATATACTGCAATTCCCGGAAATCCATAACGCCTCCCCCTCTCTGGTATAAGTATTATATTATGGCAAGCATCATTTTCCTAGTATTAGACAAATAGCAGTTTGTGCGTTATCTTGCATGAAAGTTCATATTGACTCAAAAATAAAAATCGAGAAAAAATTTAGACGTGAATTTTTAGACATTTGCGTAACTGTAACAGTGTGTTCTGGGTATGAGTATGCGATGTAGAGGAGGGGCTTGCATGAAATTGCTCCACAATGCGACGTTGTTGGATTGTACTGGTGTCGACCCTGTTTTCCCGGCGTGGGTACTTGTCGAGGGGGATACGATCAGGGAGATCGGCCTTTCTGGCGCTCTGCCTTCGGGTTTCGGGGGAGAGAAGATCGATTGCAGGGGCATGACGCTCATGCCCGGGTTAATCGACGCCCACGTTCACGCGACGAGTTATCAGAACAACTCCGTAGAAAAATCGCGGATCCACTATCCCGCAATGCGTTACATGAGGGCGTTCAAGGTTCTCGAGGATGCGCTCTACCAAGGATTTACGACGGTCCGCGATTGCGGCGGGGCCGACGCGGGTTTCCGGGAGGCGATCAATGCGGGGCTGGCGGTGGGCCCCAGGGTATCGGTATCGGGCCAGATCCTCACCATGACGGGGGGGCACGCGGATCACAGGTTGTCCGTGGAGATCCGGGAACCGATCGTCGATCCGCTCGAGGGCGTGGTCTGCGACGGGCCGGAAGAGGTGCGGAAGGCCGCGCGCGAACAGCTTCGGCGAGGTGTCGACCATATCAAGTTGATGACGGGAGGCGGCTGTTCCAGCGAATCGGACGAGCCGGAATCGGTACAATTTAGCCTGGGGGAGATACGTGCCGCCGTAGAAGAGGCGCAGGCAGCGGGCAAGGACACAATCGGGCACTGTTACTCCAACCGGAGCATGACGCTCTGTGCGGAGGCCGGTGTGTACAGCATCGAGCACGGCAATTTTCTCGACCAGAAAACCGCCAATCTCATCAAGGAGAAGGATTCATGGCTTGTTCCCACTCTGGCCACGTACGACCTGATGGCTCGCAAGGGCGATGAGATGGGTTTCCCTGACTATTTCATGCGGAAGATGAAAGCGGTTGCGGATAACACGCTCATCGCGCTCGACATCGCGTACAAGACGGGCCTCAAGATCGGGTCCGGCTCCGATCTTGTCGGCGTCTGCCAGCCCTTCAAGGGTACGGAAGTGGAGTTGAAATCGAGGGTCATGGGTTCGATGAACGCGATCCTGGCCACCACGAAATCGAACGCGGAACTTTTAAAAAAGAGCGATAAGATCGGAACGATCGAGGCGGGAAAATTTGCCGACATGATCCTCGTCGCGGGTGATCCGCTGAAGAACCCGGAACTCTTCGGGGATCGGGAGAATATTCGCCTGATTATGAAAGGTGGGGTGCTGTACAAAGCGGGTGTCTGAGAAGATTGGTTTCCGGTAAACTGTTTTTTTCGAGTACTTCGACAGCGTAGAGGGGAGGAGCGAGTATGCGTAAATTATTCACGTTGATTCTGGTAGTGGTGTTTTGTCTCGTTTCGTGCGGGGCGCTCTTTGGCGCGACCAGGCTGAAAATCGGTTCCAATCGGCTGGGAACTTCGTTCTATGTGCAGGGAGCCACTGTGGCGGATGTCGTGTCGAAGAACAACAAGCTGGGGATAGAGGTCGAGGCCATGCCAATTGCGGGCGGCGTGGGGAATATCACGTTGATCGAACAGAAAAAAACCCTCGATTTCGCCCTGACGATGAATAACAACGCGATGTGGGGCATGAACGCGCTCTGCGGCTTCAAAGAGAAGACGCTGAACGTGCGGAGCCTCCTTGGCGGTCTGGATCGCTACTACATCGGTGTATTCACCAGGAGCGACCTCGGAATCGAATCCCTGGAGCAGCTTGCCCAGAAGAAGCCGAAGCTCCGGTTCTACACGCAAGCGAAGGGTACCACGGCAGAACTCGTGGCATCCCAGATTCTCGAATCCTGCGGCATGACGTACCAAAATATCATGGACTGGGGCGGGGCCGTCAACTTCACGGACACGGACGCGATTATCAACTCCTTCAAAGACGGCCACTGCGACATGTTTGTCCTGAATATCAACAAGGGGCATCCTGTTATCACGGAAATCGCGATGACGGGCAAGCTGAAGTTCATTCCGCTGTCGGAGAAATCGATCAAATTCCTCGACCAGAAGTACGGTTTTACGCCGACAAAGCTTCCGGCGAATACCTTCAAAGGGCAGGATAAGGATGTGCCGACCGGTGGGAGTTCGACGATGATCATCGTCAACAAGGCGATGAGCGACGAGATCGCCTACGCGATCACCAAGGCAGTCGTCGAGAACAAGGACGCTCTTGTCAAGGGGCATAAGGCGTTTACGGATTTCGACCCCGCGACCGCGTGCGACAAAGTGTACCTCGGCGAAGTTCCGATGCACCCGGGCGCGATCAAGTACTTCAAAGAGACGGGCAAGATGAAATAGCATAGGAAATGTGGAGCCTCAGGGCATCGCGCCCTGAGGCTTTTTGAGAGAAGAACAGGCGACAGGGGGGTTATGCATGTCGATGGAAATTAGGAAAAAAATCGCTTACCTGACGGCATTCTTCTGGATGTCGGCGCAATTGTACGCCGCGTTCAGGCCGATGTCCGGGATGATTATGGGGCCTATCCTGCTCTCCTGTACGCTTGCGATCGCCTTTATGCTAAGACCGTTTGCGGCTGGGAACATGAAAAACGAAACGTTGGCGGCGGTCCTCGATACCGTTTTTTACGCCGTCTCGATGCTCTGTCTGGCGTATCTCTGGACGGGGTACGTCAGGCTGAACCAGCGGATTCCGTATATCGACGATATCCTTCCGATGGATAAAGTCCTCTGCGTGGCCTACGTCGTCGCCATCTTCGAGGCGGGCAGGCGCTATCTCGGTTGGTCAATGAACATCGTCTGTTTCGTCTTTCTCTTTTACGGTTTTTTCGGGGCGGGGATGCCCGGCATTTTTGCACATTCGGGGCTCGATCTGGACCTGTTCACGGAGATTCAATTCCTCACGAACGGGGGTATATTCTCCAGCCCGATCGCGACGACCGTCAGCACCGTCTATTATTTCACTATCTTTGGAGGATTCCTCGCCGCGACGCCGGCAGGAACGCTCTTTGCCGCCTGCTCGAAGTACTTGACCCGCAACTCGTTGGGTGGGGCTGGCAAAGCCACGGTCATATCCGCCGGACTTTTCGGCATGATCAGCGGGAGCGGGCCGGGCAATACGGCCACCGTCGGTGCCTTGATGAACCCGATGATGAAGGATGCCGGTTTCAAGCCGGTATTCAGCGCGGCGCTCTTCGCAGTGGGCGGAACGGGTGGCCTGTTGATTCCGCCCGTTATGGGCGCCACCGCGTTCGTCATGGCGGATATGATCGGCATTCCGTATCTCACGATCGCGAAGTGTGCCATCCTGCCCGCGGTTCTCTACATAGCCTCTCTCCTGTGGACCGTGCACCTGGAGGCCGACAAGGGCGGCATGAGAAATATCAAAGTGAACAAAAGCGAATTGATCGCGACGATGAAAAAATACTGTTATCTGGTGTTGCCGATCTTTTCGGTCGTTTATCTTCTCGTGATCGGGAAATCACTGATGTTTGCCGCGCTCGCGTCGACGCTGCTCATCATCGCGCTCTGTCAGATTCGAAAGGAGAGCAGGCTCTCGTTGCGCGAGATCGTGAACATGGGAGTGGACTCGACGATCTCTTGCGTGGGTATGGCATTGCCCTGTGCCCTCGCCGGAATCGTGATCGGTATCATCGTGTACACAGGCCTGGGACTCCGTTTCAGTGGACTCATCGCTTCTGTCTCCTCGGGGAGTCTTCTTTTGGCCCTCGTGCTGGCGATGGTTATGATCATTATCATGGGCATGGGTATGCCGACGACCGCCGCTTACATCATGAGCGCCATCCTGCTCGGCCCAGCCCTCGAGAACCTGAATATTCAGCCTCTCGTGGGGCATATGTTCATGTTCTATTTTGCAATCATCTCACTTATTACGCCTCCCGTCGCAATCGCGTCGTATACGGCGGCCGGAATCTGCAAAACGGGCCTGTGGGAGACGGGAGTGGAAGGAATGAGGATCGCGTGCGCTCTTTTCCTCATACCCTTCGTTTTCGTGTATAATCCGGCATTGCTTGGGATTGGAACGACATCGCAGATATTGCAGGTATTTCTCACTTGTTTCTTGGGGATAACGGGCATGGGGCTTGTCATTACCGGTTTCTTCAAGGGCAGGCTTTCTTTGCAGGAGAGAGTCGTATGCCTGGTATTGTCGTTGATGCTGATCATCCCCGAAACTTATACGGACATCATCGGCTCGATCGGCATTCTCTTCATTCTCATGAGGCGGTACAGGAAACCGGAGGCGGCTGAAGAGGTCGCTGTCAACGAACGCGACGCGACGTAATGCCTCTGAATATACTCAACTGGACGCTGGCCCTCTCGCCCGTTCTCGTGTTGTTGGGAGGGATTCTGTTGCGCGGGTGGAAAACGTCGAAGGCGGGGGCGTTTTCGTGGTTTGTCGCCGTTTTTATCGCCTGGCGCTTTTTCAATTGCGATGCCAGGCTCCTTGCCCTTGCGAACAGCAAAGGAATGAGCCTGGCCCTTTACGTCCTATTAATCATCTGGAGCGCGATATTTTTGTACAATGTAGTGGAGGGCGCCGGGGCGATTAAGGTTATCAGCGGCGCGATGCAGCGGGTGTCGGAGGACGGCCTCGTCCAGTGCCTGTTGCTTGCGTGGTGTTTTTCTTCGTTGCTGCAGGGTATCGCTGGTTTTGGCGTGCCTGTCGCAGTTGTGGCGCCGATCATGGTGGAGATGGGTTTCAATCCGGCAATTGCCGTTTCGGCCTGCCTGGTGGGGCATTCCTGGTCCATCTCTTTCGGCTCGATGGGATCCTCATACAATTCAATACAACTTGTCACTGGAATACCAGGAGAGGTTATTGGTCCTTGCATGGCGATGGTTTTTTCCGTCGCCATTTTTTCGACAGGATTTGCCGTGTCCCACATTTACGCAGGGGCGAAGGGTCTGAAAAAAGGTCTCCCCCTCGTCCTTCTCGTCGGAACGGTCATGTCGTTTGCGCTGTGGTTCATGAACCGTATCGGCATAGCGCAGTTAGCCACACTCATGGCAGGAGCGGGCGGTTGCCTTGTCCTGGGCGTGTGGGCCTTGATCCATAGGGAGGGGCAGAGCTGCCCGAAGTTGGGCAGAGCCGTCGAAACAGGCGAGACGGAGATGGTCTTCGGAAGGGCAGCTTCTCCTTATTTCGCCGTGATATTTTTGACGCTGTTTTCTCAACTGCCGGGCCTGAAGAAAGCCCTTGCGCCGTACTCCATAGGGCTCGATTACCCTGCCGTCCAGACCGGCATGGGGTACGCCGTAGCTGCGATCGCGAAATATTCCAAGATACAGCTCTTTTCGCACCCCGCGCCGATCCTTTTTCTCTCCGCCCTGTTCGGTTGCTGGGTTTACGGGAGGAAAAAAGGCGCTCTTTCGCGGGGATACGGGAAAATGATGGCCGATTCCGCCCGGGCGACAGTTCAAAAATGCGTGCCTACGACGGTAGGGATCGTGACCATGGTGATGATGGCGCTGGTGATGAGTGATTCCGGCATGACGAACCTGATTGCAAGGGGGGTTGCGGGCCTGTTTGGGAAAATATACCCGATCGCTTCTCCCTTTGTCGGCGCGCTTGGGACCTTCATCACGGGCAGCAACACGAACTCGAATATTATGTTCGGAGTCCTGCAATACGACACCGCTCTCCTGCTCGGAGAAAGCGGTGTTCTTTTGGCGGCTGCTCAATCTGTTGGAGGCTCTCTCGGGGTTTCGATTTCCCCGTCGACGATCATGATGGGAACGTCGAATGTCGGGATAGGGGGACGGGAGAGCGAAATCATGGGGAAAACGATACGCTATTGTCTTGCCAGCATCGCGCTGGTAGGCGTGTTTGTCTGGATTCTGGCAAAATATCGTGTTTATGGCCAATGAGGGGAGGAGCATGCGATGGAGCTGAAAAAGCCTGGTTGGCGTAAACGCAACAGAATGCGGTTTCTCAAAATATCCTCGGCGCTTTTTGTGCTCGGCTTTCCCCTCGCGCATTACGGAGGAACGCGGGACAGTGGGAGCATCCTCGCCATCTCGTTCGCCATCATCGGTTTGGCATGCTTGCTCCCCATTATCGCTGAAAAATAATGGGGGTCGTGCATCGCCTCCATTTCCCGCCGCTTCGTGTGCCCCTTCTTTTTTCATCCTTTTTACCCTAATCTCTCAAGCCGATCCGTCCGACAATGGTAAAGGGAGGGGAGTCTGCATGGATGAACGCATTGCACAGCATGCCCAGGACACCTACCGGATCAACCAGATCCAGATGGCATCCAAGGAACAGCTGCTCATTATCACCTACGATATAGGAATCCGTTCGTGCGCCGCGGCCGAGAGGGCCATCGAGGCGCAGGATATGGAGCAGATCAACGTCAACCTGCAGCGGGCGCAGGCTGTCATCCGCGAGCTCATGGTGACGCTGAACCTCGAACAGGGGGGCGATGTCGCCGCTTCCCTGATGAGACTATACGACTATATGTACTACCAACTGGTCGACGCCAACGTCAAGAAGGAGGCGCCTCCCGTCAACGCGGTTCGCAAGATGCTGGAGGAGCTGAAGGGAACCTGGGTCGAGGCCATTACGAAGCTCAAAACGGAATCGAAGGACAAATCTATGGCGGCGGCAACGCCGGCTGCGGGAGGGACCAACTTTGCCTACTAAGTTTGTCGAAACGGTAAACTCGCTGGTGGACGAGGAACTCAGCCTCTACAAATCGCTTGCCGCGCTGGTGGACAGCGAGGAGGAGAAGGTGAACACCTCCGACATGGAGGGGCTGCTGGAGGTTCTGCAGCAGAAGCAGTCGATCATCTCGCGCCAGGAGATTCTTCTCGAGCGCTGGAATCAGATATCCGCTGAACTCGGCCTCTCCGAGGGGCGCGAGGGCCCGGTCTTCTGGAACGCGCTCGCCTCCCGCATCGGCGAGAGCGGTTACAATCAAATCGTCCGCCGGATCGACGAGATTCGCGAACTGGGGCAAATTCTGCTTGACCGCGAGCGCGAGATTCGCCAAAATCTGGAGGAGCACCTTGCGGAGATGCGCAAGACGCTCGTCAATCTTGGAAAGAACAGAGCCGCCATGAGGGGCTATTCGCAGAGCATGGGATCTTCGTACTGATTCGAACTCCCTCTCTTGCGAGTCGGGGAGGGAAGGTATCGTTGACACCGAACGACTGGAGCAAATTGTCTCGTAACGTTTTCGCGGTATGCGCCGCGTTGATCTGTTTTGTTCTGACGACGGGGGCGGCGTCTGCCGCTCCCGTCGCCGCGTCTCGCGACGTGAGGGACGGGGAGGCCGTCTCCAGCGACGCCACCCCGCAGGAGATCAAACTGGGGAAGAAGGGCATCGAGGAGATCGAGAAACACTGGACGGTGGTCAAAAACCCCGTGCTGCAGGCGCGCGTCGAGACGATCGTGAACCGCCTCAGGCCCTACATGTCCCGTCATCTGAACTACGACGTGCGAGTCGTCGACCAGAAGATGGTGAACGCCTTCTCGCTCTCGGGCGGGACGATGTATGTCTGCACCGGCATGCTCGACTTCGTGAAGACCGACCTCGAACTGGCCGGCGTGATCGCGCACGAAATGGTGCATGCCGACCGCAAGCACGTTATCACCCAGATCGCGCGGAACAACCGTATGACACTGCTGGGCCTCGCCGCGCTCATCGCCAGCCGCGGGCAGGCTCCCGTGCTGCTTATGACGGAGGCTCTGCAGGTCGCCGTCATGGGCGCGTACAGCATCGACATCGAGAAGGAGGCCGACGCCTACGGCATAGACGCCCTGATGAAGGCCGGCTACAATCCCGTCGGCGTCCTGACGCTGCAGGAGCGCATGGACGAGGAGAGCCTCAAGCGCGCCTACTTCGACCCCGGGGTCGCCCAGACCCACCCCGACACGAAGGACCGCATCGCGGCCGCAGTCAAATACATGGAGGATCGCCATCTCTCGATCCACAGAAAGTACGCGCTCGGTGTGCTCCGGACGGGCGTGGACGTGGTCTCCGGCGATCTGGCGCTCACGATCGACGGGGCGCCCGTATGGCGGGGACGCGACGACGAGTCGACCCGCGCGCTCTTCACCCGCGTGGGCGGGTCGCTGTGGGACGACCTCCAGCTGGAGACCGCGCCCTACGACATTCGCGTCGAGGGCGACGCGCTTCAGATCAAGGGAAAGAAGATCGTGAGGACGAGCGAACTGCCGGCGGGCGTCCAGTCCCTCTCCTCGCTCCGCGAGGGAATCCAGAACGCCCTGAACGCCGCGCGGCGCGGACACCCCCTGGCGGATTACTATCTGTGAGGATTTGTCTCGTAGGAGGCTGTGCAATATCTCCGTAGGGACGCGCATTGCGCGTCCGGCCCCTGGGATGTTTGGGCGGCAGAGCGGACGCTACGAAAACGGCGTTTTTGCACAGTCCCCTAAAAAATGGGAGGCCCGCTTGCGGCCTCCCATGCCTTTATCTTGTGCTCTCTCTTAGTAGACCTTCAGGCTGCGAGCGACGACCCAGCCCTTGGTTTTGATATGCTCCACGTAGTACCAGAGTTTGCCGTTTTCGTCCCGGTACTGCTTGGTGACGAACACCGGGGTGTCCTTGACCAGCTTGCCGCGCTTGATCGGCGCGTCCTGCGTCGGGATCGTCCGGCAGAAGGCGGATCTGGCGGTGATCGTGCCGCCGCGTTTGACGTTGAAGTTCTTGATCTTCTTGTTGGTGTTGGAGTACTCGGCCTGCAGCGTCCTGTCGCGCGCCGACACGATGTATCGGCCGATCTGGACGGCGCGCTGATGCTGTTCGGTCACTTTTTCGGTGGCCTTCACCGCGTCCTTGATCCAACCGAGCGTGGTATTGGCGGGCGTACCCGGGCGGATGGCCGTCCAGCGGACTCGCCTGTCCGGCACGTCCGATCCGCCGATGAAGACGCCGTTCTTGTCGTAGTACATGATCTTGAGAGTCGTCGTCGTGTCCTTCTCGAGATTGAGGACGTTCAGAGTGACGAACCACCCGATGTTGCCCGTGCCCGCGTCGGCGCTGTCGAGCCGTTTCAAAGCCGCGGGGCTCTTCTGCTCCTCGTTCTGGATGTGCTTGGTCCACACGGCGGCGATCCTGCCGCCGTCGTAAATCACGGTGCTGTCCACTTCCAGCAGGATCTCGTAGTACTCGTCGTTCGTCAGCTGCACGTATCCGTAGGTGTTCGTCGACGTCGCCTTGTTCGAAGGGCGCTCTTTGGAAATCGCGGCCAGAATTGCCCCCTCGCTTGGGGTCGGCTTTACGGCCGCCGGATCGTCCGGGCGCACGCCGTCCTCTGCGTCGTCCACACTCTCGACGTCGTCGGAGAGGATCGCGCTGGCAGTCGCGTTGCCCGTCGCGGCGCCGGCATAGGCCTCGTCGTCCGCCGGATTGCCCTTGTGCAAGAGGTGGAACGATACGACGACGATCAGAAAGGCGACGGCAAATCCCACCGAGAGATGCCGTTTGAGAGATTTGGGCCTGATCTCGCCCGCCTCGCCGCCTGCCTCCTCGCGCTCCATCAGGGCGTCGTAATCCGCGCGTTTCTCGGGATCTCCGAGGCACGCGTACGCCTCGTTGATGTCGATCAGAAGGCTGGTGGCATTCTCCCAGTCGGGTGTGTCCTTTTCGAAACGATCGGGATGGATGAAGCAGATATGGTCGATATACGCCTGCTTGATCTCGTCCCGCGTCGCGCTTCGAGAAACTTCCAGAATTGCGTAGTAGTTCTTCATCCGTTTCTCACCCCGCCCGTCACCCCTGCGACAGTATGTAGATGGTATATAGTAACATTGTTCGTGGCCATTTTGAAATAGGACTATGGTCTCGATTTTACAATTATATAATTGCATGCGCAAGTATTGCCATAAGATGTACAATTCGATTGATACATATTTTTCTACGGTTGCCTCGCATTGCGGCGACTACGTATATCCAGGGGGTTTATTCGTGAAAATTTTCAAGGACGGCGGACACAGGATGTTCGAGAACGATTTCGAGACGGCGAGAGTGGTCTCCGAGATGTTGATCGATCTGGAGAAGAGCGGCATGGATGCCGTGCGGAAGTACAGCGAGAAGTTCGACGGCTGGTCGCCGGAGAATTTCGAGCTCTCGGGCGCGCAGGTCGACCGTATGATCGCCTGCTGCGACGAGCGGCTTCTGCGCGACACGGCGTACAGCCAGGACAACGTCCGGCGTTTCGCCGAGGCGCAGCTCGCGACCCTGCTGCCGCTGGAGGTCGAGAACCAGCCCGGCGTGATTCTGGGGCATCGTCACATTCCGGTGAGCGCGGTGGGCAGCTATATCCCCGGCGGCCGTTACCCGCTCTTCGGCTCCGCGCAGATGAGCATCATTCCGGCGAAGGTGGCGGGCGTAGAGACGGTCGTCGCCTGCACGCCTCCGGCGAAGGAGATCGGCTGCTACCCCGCGACCGTCAACGCGATGAAGACGGCGGGCGCCGACCGGATCTTCGTGATCGGCGGTGTGCCGGCGTTCGCGATGATGGCCTTCGGCATGGGCGTCGTCGAGCCGGTGAGCATTCTCTGCGGCGCTGGCAATAAATATGTCGCCGAGGCGAAGCGCCAGCTCTTCGGGCGCTGCGGCATCGACCTGCTGGCGGGGCCGAGCGAGATCCTGGTGATCGCCGACGAGGCCGCGAGCCCCAAGGTCGTGGCCTGCGACATCCTCGGACAAGCCGAGCACGACCCGAACGCGGGCCTCTGCCTGATCTGTTTCTCCGAGAGCTTCGCCGCGCGCTGCGTGCAGGAGATCGAGCGCCAGTTGGTCGTTTTGCCGACGCGCGACATCGCCGCGCAGTCGTGGGCGAACTACGGGGTCGTCTACGTCGCCGAGAGCCCGCGAGAGGCCGTCGCCCTCTCGGACGACTATGCGCCGGAACATCTGGAGCTGCTGGTGGAGGACGAGGAGTATTACATGGAGAACCTGAGGAACTACGGCTCGCTCTTCGTCGGCGAGGAGACGACCGTCGCCTACGGCGACAAGACGATCGGCACGAACCACATCCTGCCGACGAGCTGCGCCGCCAAGTACACGGGTGGCGTGTGGGTCGGAAAGTTCCTGAAGACAGTGACCTGGCAGAAGATCACGAAGAAGGCGAGCGTGGAGATCGGCGAGGTCGTGAAGCGGCAGTGCGACGTCGAGATGATGCCGGGACATGCCCTGACGGCGGAGATGCGAGTGAGAATGCATTCGTAGGCGAAAGGCGTTATCTATCATACGGTAACGCAGACATGGAAGGTCTCCATACGTCAGCGGGACGGTATTTTGCGACCGCCCCGCTTCTTCCTTCCCTCGCAAATCGCGCTACTTTCTCAGCAGTTCGTTCACCGCGTCCATGCGCGGTTTCCTCTCGTACAGCGGGGTCGAGTCGCCGGACTTGTACGGTGCCTGGCAGGCCTCGAAGGTCTCGTGCGGCTCGCGGCGGTAGATGATCCCCAACGGATAGGGGTCGGCCTTCATGGCGAGCCGCAGCGCTTCGTTCATGTCGGAGGCGTCGCGGTCCTCCGGCAGCCACTCGGCCGCCTGCGCGAGCCACTGCCACGTGTTGACCTTGTTGAACGACACGCAGGGCTGGAAGATGTCGATCAGCGCGTAGCCCTTGTATCCGATCGCCGCCTTGATGAGGTCTTTCGTGCGGTCCACGTCGGCCGCCGACGCGCGCGCCACAAAGGTCGCGCCGCAGGCCAGCGCAAGCATCAGGGGGTTGAGCGGCGTGCTGGTTACGCCCTCCGGCTGCGAGCTCGTCTTCGTGCCGCGTGCCGTGGTGGGCGAGCCCTGTCCCTTCGTGAGACCGTAGACCATGTTGTTGCAGACGATGTTGGTGATGTCCGGATTGCGGCGGATGGCGTGGATGAAGTGGTTGCCGCCCTCGCCGTACATGTCGCCGTCGCCGCCGACCGCGATCACCGTGAGGTTCCGGTTCGAAGCCTTGATGCCGGTGGCGAGTGGCAGGCTCCTGCCGTGTAGGCCGTTGGCGATGTGGCAGCGCAGATAGTGCGGTATCTTCGCGCCTTGTCCGATTCCGGAGGCGACCACGACGTCCTTCGGCGCGAGGCCGAGTTCGTCCAAGGCCAGTTTCAGCGCGTCGAGAATTTTATAGTCCCCACATCCGGGGCACCAGGATATCTCGCCCCTGTAATCGAATGCCGTCTCTTTCATCCCCTGTCCCCCCTACTCTTTGCAGATTTCGCCGATAACGCCGCCCAGGCGGCGCACAAGCTCGTCGGCGGAGAACTGGAAGCTGTCGTATTTCAGAACCGTCGCCGATGTCTCCGTGCCCGTGAGCGAGCGAACGAGGCGGGCGAACTGCCCGGTGGCGTTGCCTTCGACGAAGATCTTCTGCGCGCACGAATTCATGATGGCGACGAACTCCTCCGACAGCGGATAGAGCTGCTCGCAGGCGACCAGCGCGATGCCGTCGCATGTGAGCTGCTCCATCGCCTCGCGGATCGACTCGAAGGTCGAGCCCCAGCAGACCACCGCCGTGTGGTAGTGCTTCGGTCCGATCACGACCGGCGGCAGCGCCTCGGCTTTCAATGCGTCCAGCTTCAGGAAGCGCTTTTCGACCATCTTCTTGCGCGTGTCCCTGTCCTCGGTGATGTGCCCGTTTTCCGTGTGCTCGTGGCTGTCGAACGCCACTAGGCCATCGCCGCAGCCGGGGACGGAGAAGGGCGAGGTCGCCTCGCCCGGTTTCGTGTAGGCGTAGCGTAGGTAGTTCGCGTCCGCCCGCACCGGTTCCGGCAGTGCGGGGACCGCTGTCGCGTCTGGCAGCGCGATGTTGTAGCCGCTGTCGACGAAGTACTGATCGGTCAGGAGGACGACCGGCATCTGGAATTTGCGGGCGGTGTAGAAGGCGCGGGCGGCGACGCGGAAGGCGCTCTCGATGTTGATCGGGGCGTAGATCGCGCGGGGGAATTCGCCGTGGCCGGAGTAGAGGGCGAGCTCGAGATCCGCCTGCTCCGTGCGGGTCGCGAGGCCGGTGGCGGGGCCGGGGCGCTGCGCGACGTGGAACACGACGGGGGTCTCCGCCACGCCCGCGAGGCTGTAGCCCTCGGTCATGAGGGCGAAGCCGCCGCCGGAGGTGCTGGTCATCGCGCGCGCGCCGGTATATCCGGCGCCGATGGCCATGTTGATCGCCGCGATCTCGTCCTCTACCTGTTCGACGACGCAGTCGAGCTCCTCGGCGTGGTGAGCGAAGTAGGAGAAGACGCCGGTGCCCGGTGACATCGGGTAGGCGGTGACGAAGTTGCAGCCCGCGGCGGCGGAGCCGAGCGCGACCGCGTCGTTGCCGCTGAGGAAGATCTCGCCCTTCTTCGAGGCGGCCGCGAGGTCGAGCGCCGGCTCCCCGCCGGTCAGCTCTACGCCGAGCGCGTGTCCGACGCGGAATGCCTCCTTGTTCTTTTCGATGACTTCTTTTTTATCGAAACGCCCGGCGATGAGCTCGTCCGCGCAGCTCTCCGGCAGGCCGAAGATGCCGGCGATGACACCCGCCACAATCATGGAGGAATAGAGCGCTCCGCCGATCTCCTTCGCGCGCCGCGCGAGGTCGAGGTCCGTCAGCGTGTGCCCGAGGGATTTTATCTCCTCGCCGATGACGCTTGCATCGCCCAGGATCCTCGTGTCGGGCGCGATGTTCTCCGTGATGTTCGGCCGCAGGCCGGGCGAGATCGCGAAGAGCCAGTCGATGCGGTCGACCGGCGCCCGCACGGGTGAGGTGCTCACCCGGATCTGCGTCGAGTTGCTCCCTCCCCGCACGCGCGACATGTACTCGCGCGCGGTGAACACATGGAAGCCCGCGTCCGAGAGAAAGCTTCGCGACAGATCTTCAGCCGTCTGAAGCCCGAGACCCGCCGCCGCGCAGAACGCGATCGTCACCTCGGATTTCGGGTTTTTCGTGGAGCTGGCGTCACTTCCCATCATTGCCCCTCCTTGCAAAGTATTTTATTCAATGAGTATAGCAATTGAAGTTAAAGGCAAACCGGGAATATTACGGAGAAGGGGTAGGCGAAGGGGCGGCCGTTGGCGGCCGCCCCTTCGCAAAAACGATATTTATTTGATCACGATCAAGTCGCGGGTGAACTTGTTGAGCGCCTCGCCCGTCCCATCGGGGCGGACGGCCACGAGGTTCTCGATGCGCACGCCGTACTTGCCGGCGATGTAGATGCCCGGCTCGATGCTGAAGACATTGCCCGGCTCGAGCGGGACATCGTTGCCCTCGATGATGTAGGGCGACTCGTGGATGGCGATGCCGACACCGTGTCCCAGTCTGTTGAGGAAGTACTGGCCGTAGCCCGCGTCCGAGATGATCTTTCTGGCTGTGCGGTCGACGTCCTGCCCGGTCGCGCCCTTCTTGACGGCCGCCTCGCCGGCCATCTGCGCCTGCAGCACGATGCTGTAGATCTTGCGCATCTCCTCGTCCGGCTCGCCGATGCAGAAGGTGCGGGTGGTGTCGGAGCAGTAGCCCTTGTAGCGGCAGCCCGTGTCCACGACCACGAAATCGCCGTCCCGAAGGAGGCGGCTGTTGCCCGTGTAATGCGGCATCGAGCCGCCGGGGCCGGAGGCCACGATGGGGGAGAACGAGAGACCGTGCGCCCCCTTCTCCTCGTAGAGCGCCAGGAGTTTGTCCTGTACGTCTTTCTCGGTCATGCCCTTTTTGATGAACTTCGAGAGGTCCTCCATCACCGCGTCGGCGATCCGCGCCGCTTTGCGGAGACAGTCGAGCTCGCTTTCGTCCTTGCACTGGCGCAGGGCGGAGAGCGTCTCGGCTCCGTTTGCGAACGTCGCGTCGACGGCGGATTTCATGTCGATCAGATCGACGGCACGCACGCCGTCGTTGATCGCGATTTTTTTACCGACGAGGCCGAGGGCCTCGCATCCGGCCCGGAAGGCGCCGGTGAAACCCTCGTGATCCGCCCAGACCTGATATTTCACCGTCGGCCCAAGCGCCTCGCGCATCTCCTCTTCGTAGAGGAGAGGAACCATGGCGAAACATTCGCCTTTGGCGGAGACCATCAACCCCTTGACGCGTTCGTCGCTGAAGAGAGCCAACTCCGCCATATACTCCACGTCGGTCGACGGACCCATATAAAGTGCGCCCAACTCTACTTTTGTCAGCTCCTCCGCAAGTTTTTGAACTCTTTCGATGTGCAACATAAATGGCACCTCCATTGCTGTTTGCCCGCATAGCGAGCGACTAAATACCGTTCGGTATTTTTGATGATTTTATTCTGCGCCTTTACTGTCATCGATATAGTAATGGGCAGTCGTATCAACAAACGAAGAGAAGACTACTTTCGGCGATATGAAAATATTTTTTCCTTATTGCAGTATTGCCGCTTCCCATTCTGGTGTTTCATGATATTATTATACTACGGGGTGACATTTTATGCTGAGGTGATTGTACATGAAACCAATCCATTTGCTCATTGTTGAATCGGACCCGCTCGTGCTCTTTTCCATCGGGCAGGTCATCCGCTACTTCGACAACTATCTCGTTGTCGACAAGGTAGAAGAGATCGACGTGGCGCTCGAGCGGATGAAGGTCGTTCCTGTCGACCTTGTTATTCTGGGCGGGCAGGAAAATGTGGAGAGATGGAAGGAGTTCTCCGAGGCCGGGTACAAGGCAAAATTGCTCCTTCTGGCGCATAATCCCTCCAAGGAGATGGTGCAGGACGCCATTTCGTTCGGCGTGTGGGACATGATTCTGAGGCCGGCGGCGCCCGAGAGGCTCCGTTTTTCTCTGGAGATGTTCCGCTATCGCCACATCTACGGTGAAGCGCTCGAGTACCCCGTCCAGCAGGATCGCCTCGACGCAATCTTTTTCCCGCGGGAGCGCCACCAGCACATCATCGCCGGCACGATCAAGAACGGCGAGATGTTGGAGAAAGTGCTGCAGTTGATCGAAGAGAGAGACGAGCCTCAGTCCGCCGGTGAAATCGCAAACGTGCTGAACGTATCCAGAATCACGGTCCGCAAGTACTGCGAAGCGCTCGTCAATACGGGCAAGCTGCACGTGAAAAACAAGTATCAGGCAAAAGGACGTCCGATTAAGCAATATTATCTCTCATAAAGATAGAAAGCAAAGGACGGCACGCGGAGTCCGCGCGCCGTCTGGAGTGTGGAACTCGTCCGGAGAGACGTTATTGGGCGTGAAGCGCCAGAACGATACTTTCCGTTGAAATGTTTCCTCTCCATTGAAGTGGATATTGGTTAGCACCTTCACGAGTTCTGTACGAGAGTAGCTTATACATCCTTACGTCGTCACTGTTGAAAACGGTCATTTTATGGCCAACCCCAAATCCGATCACCCCCGAGTCGCGAAGCAGACAAGCTTTAAGGGATGCCCTGCCACAGGAGCAGGGCATCCCTTCTATATTCTGGGCGATGTCGGCGATGGGCGCGTCGAAATCCCTTCCGTGGCAGCAGCCCTTGAGATGGTAGCCGGGTTTGTTAGCCCCCACGACCGTGTTCTTCGCACTACGGACGCTCTCGTCGCAGACCACGATCACGTGAGCGGGCATCCCGACCGGGCCGCAGTACCCCGCCACCTCTCCGATCAGTGCCTCCAGCTCGGCTTTGTCCGCCGCCCGAAGGCCCGTCAGTCCTTTGTTTTTATACAGCCAGTTAGACAGCTTGTTCATGCTGACATTGCAGTCGCCGCGCACGAACGCGGCCACCGGCACGGCTTTGCCGCCTTCATCCGCCGCCACGTAGAGCATCGCTTTGATTGTGCGGGCCACCTCCAGGTTCAACTGGCTGCAGAGCTCCTGGATGGTGTTGGCACCGGGCGTGGCGATCTCCTCCAGCAGTTCCTCCGGCTCGTCCGCGCCCGGCTGCGCCGCGTTGAATTTCGCCGGCGAGTCGGGCAGGAGATAGTTCCCGCAAGCGGGACAGTGGAGCCCGGATCTGGCGTCGAGCGTGCCCGCTTCCCCAGGCGAGACGAGGATGAAGGCGCGTCCCTCCGTCGGTTGCGCCTCTTCGAGGAAACGGAAGCGGTCGCAGTTCAGCTCCCTCAGAACCGTGTTCATCATGACCTCGACCTGCGCGGTGGCGCTCTCGATGTCGGCGCTCCATCCCAGCATGTAGAGCGCCCGTCCCCGCTCCTCGCTGAACGCGGTCGCGTCGTCGCCCCAATCGCGCACGTAGCGGTCGGCGAGGGAGAAGATCGCTTCGTCGGAGCCGCAGTCCACCTGCTGTAGCCCGGCAAACGCGAAGAGCGTCTCGCGCAGCGAGGCAACGAGACGCCGCCGCTCCTTCTCGCCGGCGGGCAACAGCAGGAACTCGCCGCTCTTCGCGTTGTAGGCGGCAGCCCCCGCCATAACGAGATTCACGACGCCGGGGTCCTTCACTTTCGCCGGCGGGTTGTCCGACGCGGGTACCAGAAGCCTTCTCTCGGTCATGAAAAACATTCCTCCCGTATTGTTATTTTGCGAAATACGCCACCGTCCGCCGCACGATCTCCTCGAAGCCGACCTTCGGCGTCCAGCCGAGCGCTTTTTTGATCTTCTCGACCGAGGGCACCCTGTTGCGCATGTCCTGGTAGCCCTCTTTGTAGTAGGCCTCGGGCGTCACGTCCTTCAGGACGGCCTCCCGCGCGGCGGCCTCGAAGGCAGGGAACTCGCGCATGATCCGCACGACGGTCTCCGCGAGGTCGCGGATCGAGGCGTTGTTGGCAGGGTTGCCGACGTTGAAGATCTGTCGCGACGCCCGGCCGCCCTCGTTGCGTAGGATCGCGAGCAACGCGTCCGTGGCGTCGCCGACCCAGAGGAAGCTCCGCCTGTTCTCGCCGCCGCCGACCAGCGAGATCTCGCCGCGGTGCAGCACGTCGTAGATCATCTGCGTGATCGAGCGAGCCGTGCGCTCCTTCGCGTCCTCGAAGTTGTCGAGACGTGGGCCGACCCAGTTGAACGGGCGGAAGAGCGTGTAGTCGAGCCCATGTTCCTCCCCGTATGCCACGATGATGCGGTCCATCATCTGCTTGCTGCAGCTGTAGATCCAGCGCGACTTCGTGACGGGGCCGACCACGAGCGGGCTCTCGTCCTCCAACAGCTCGTCGTCGCCGGACATGCCGTAGACCTCGGAGGTCGAGGGGAAGACCACGCGCTTTTTCGCGTCCACGCACATGCGCACGATCTTCAAGTTCTGCTCGAAGTCGAGCTCGAAGGTCCAGAGCGGTTTTCTGATGTAATACGCCGGCTTCGCTATGCCCGCGAGCGGCAGGACGGCGTCCGCCTTTGCGACGGCGTCTTTCAGCCATTCGTCGTCCGTGAAGATATCGCCCTTCGTGAAGGAGTAGCGCGTGTCGCGGCGATACCCGGCGACGCTCTCCTCCGCACGGTCGAAGGCGTCGACGCGCCAGTCGGTATCGGCCAGGATCTTTTCGGTCAAATGCGTGCCGATGAAGCCGTTCGCGCCCAGGATCAGGACCTTTTTCCCACCGGTGCTAGCGTCCATCGTCGTCTCGCTTTCCAAGCGCTTCGAGGGCGTCCAGGCTGTCGAAGGCCATCCCCGGCGCAATGTCGTGCATGTTGACAAAATTCGCCGCCGCCAGTTCGGTCTGCCCCTCGATCTGAACCTGTTCGATCTGCAGAACGCCGCGGCCGGTCGCTACGCAGAGAGGCGCGATCGACAGGATCGTGCCGGGATCTGCGCCCATCGACGAGTTCGCCGTGAGGGGATGTGCCCGCCAGATGTAGACTTTTCTCCAGAGGCCCCCCTCTCCCAGCAGGTACGAAAAGGCGCCGGGGAAGGGGTGTGTCGTGCCGCGCACGAGATTGTAGATCTCCATGGCCCCTTCCTTCCAGTCGATGATGCCGTCCGCTGGCGTACGCCGCCCGAAGGTGGTGGCGAGGGCGTCGTCCTGCGGTTTGCGGGGCGCGACGCCGGAGACGATCAGGGGATAGTTGTGCAGCATGACCGCGCGCGCCGCCACCGTCATGCTGGCGTACAGGTCGCGGGCGGTGTCGTCGAAACCGATGGAGACGACCTCCTGGTCGACGATGTCCCCCTTGTCGACCTCGGCGGTCATATGGTGCAGAGTGACGCCGCTCTCCTCTTCCCCCATGATGATCGCCCAGTTTACCGGGGCCCTGCCGCGATAGCGGGGGAGCAATGCTCCGTGCAGGTTGTACGCGCCGCCGGGGGCGCGCTCGAGAATTTCGACCGGGATGATCTTCCGATAGTAGAACGAGAAGACAAGGTCGGGGTTCAGCTCCCGCAGGTATTCCAGGTGTTTCTTCGGCGAATCCGTGAAGACGGGGATGCCGTGGTTGCCGGCGATCTGCGCCACGGAGCGAAACCAAATCTCCTCGTGGGGGTCGTCCTCATGCGTGAAGACAGCGAGCACCTCCGCCCCCATCGAGAGAATCGCCTCGAGGCAGACGCAGCCAATCTCGCTGTAAGCGAATACGACGGATCGATTGTATAGTTGCATGATTGTTCTCGCTCCTCTGTCGGTACCAGTTCTAATCGGGCAGGACCCTGTCGAGCGCCGCGATCAGGCGCTCGTTCTCCTCGGGCGTGCCGATGGAAAAGCGCAGCCCCGAGGGCGCGTCGTCGTGGCTCAGCGTGCGGACGAGGATTTTCTCCTCCGCGAGCTTCTTCGAGAGCGCGAGCAGCTCCTTCGGCGACCTGCCGTGGAACGCGAAGACGAAGTTTCCCTGCGAGGGGACGAAGGGGATCTTTCTCTCGCCCAGGAAGGCCTCGAGCTTCGCGCGCCCCTTCAGGGTCTCCGCCCGCGCACTCTTCTCGAAGTCGAGCGCGCTCTCGTCCTCGACCGCGGCAAGTGCCGCCGCCTGCGCGAGGGCGTTCACCGTGTACGGCTGCCGCACCCGGTACAGGTATGACAACAGGTCGGGGTGGGCGATCGCGTACCCGACGCGCAGCCCCGCCATACCGCATGCCTTGGAAAACGTGTGAAGGACGACGATGTAGCGGCGTCCCTCCAGATAGCGCGTCGCCTCGGGGAAGTCGACGCCCTCTTCCACGAAATCCGCGTACGCCTGGTCGACGATCAGAAGCGGCTGCGTGGGCAACGAGTCGAGATACCGGAGCAGCGCGTCGAACTCCTCGCGGCTCGCGGTTGTTCCCGTCGGGTTGTTGGGGTTGCAGAGGAAGACCATCGCCGTGCGGTTGGTCACGGCCTCCGCGACGGCCTCCGTGTCGATCGAGAGGTCGTCCCTCATCGGGACCGCCACCAGCCTCGCGCCCATCATCTCCGTCGCCCCGGCGTACACCTGGAAGGTCATGGCAGGGGCGACCGCCTCGTCCTCGGGGTCGAGGACGGCGAGAGCGAAGAGGTTGATCACGTCGTCCAGTCCGTTGCCCACCAGGAACCAGTCGGCCGGCAGTCCGTGTTTGCGCGAGAGGGCCTCGCGCAGCGCGGAGCAGCTGAGGTCCGGGTAGCGCGAGAGCGCCTTCAGTGAGCCGGGCGGCTCCGAAAGGGCCCGCTCGATTGCCTCGCGGACGGCCGGAGCCATCCCGAAGCCGTTTTCGTTGGCCGACAGCTTCGCGGCGCCGGGGATCGCGGGCGTCGGTCCGGGGGCGTATTCCTCCAGCGTGAGCACGCTCGTGCGAATCAGTCGTTTAAAATAATTCATCCTCTATCACTCCATCCTGTCAGTTCGCGAAGCGCCTCGGCCGCGCTGGAAAAGTGCAGCGGCTCGTCGGGCATGAGATCCCCGATCGAGACGAACCAGCCTCTTCCGAACGCCCTGTGGGAGCTGCGGTCGCTCGCCGTGTCGCCGAAGAAGAGTGGCCGCTCGTGTCCGAAACGCTCGCAGATGCGCGCGAGGCCCTCCGGCGACGGTTTTGTGATGCCGCTGTCCTTGTTCACGATGCGCTCGTCCGGGAAATCCTCCCACCGAAGCGCCATCTGCGCAAGGCGCCATTCGCGGGTATTGCGACCCGTATAGACGTACGCCGGCAGAGGCAGGTCGCTCCAGTGCGCGTGGAGCAGGGGTCTTTCCATCCGCCAGGTCCCCGGCCTCGTCTCGTCGCCGAAGTAGGTGCGCGCGCAGAGATCGACGATATATGCGTAGTCGAACGTTTCCTCATAATTATCCCGCAGCCAGGCGACGCAGTCTCTTTCGCAGCCGGCGACGATCTTCCCGAGCTCGTCCGGGGAGGGCAACGCCTGCGAAATTTTATCGCCCCGCGGGAACGAGATGTTGAGCAGCGTCCACGCGATGTCGTAGTCGTCGTTGAAAGCGCCGTGTCGTTTGAGGGCGGCGTTGTGCGCGAGCGTGTAGCCGGGCGCGTCGCACGTTTTGCCCGCTCGCCCCCACTCCTCTTCGAAGACGATCCGAATCATCTCGGGGAAAGACTCCAACGCCTCCATCAGGACGCCGTCGACGTCGAATATAAGGCAATCCGGTGAAATGTGTTTACTCAAATATTTGACCTCCATAAAGTGCAAGCGAAATTAATGTTGCTTGCGACATGATAAAGAGCATGATATCATCAAATTCAAGCGACTTGCAATATATTATCCTGCTACCAGGCTGAAGTGAAAATCAAACCCGACCTCACCCCCGGCCCCCTCTCCCGAGGCGGAGAGGGGGAGCAAGGCAGAGATAAAAATTTTTTATGATCGAGGGAGGCTTTAAAGTATTATGAACCTTACCCCGCGGGGATGCAGCGGCATCGGCGGCGAACTTGCCTCGTGCATGGAGGACTGCCGCAATCGCACGTTGCGTCTCTTCGCCTCATATGGATACAACCCCTTCAACCCGGCGGAGTTCCAGCTGCTGGAGGGCGCCATGAAGAGCCTGTCTCGCCGCCATCGCCAGCGGCTCGTCACCGTCAACTCCCCCTTCGGGGAGCCCTGTTGCTTGCGCGCGGACATCACGCTGTCGGCGATCTCGTACCTGGCGTCGCACTATTCGCCGGAGGAGTTCCCCCTGCGGCTCAGCTACGCGGAGCGCGTCTTCGCCGTGCCTCGCCCGCCGAAGGAGAACCTAGAGGAGACGCAGGTCGGCGTGGAGCTGCTCGGCTGGGAGGGGGCCGGCGCCGACGTCGAGGTCGTGGCGCTGCTTCTGCGCGCGCTGGGGAAGTTGGGGCTGGGCGAGTCCGTCGTCGTCCTCGGCGACGCCTCGATCGTCCCGCAGCTCTTCGCCGGTCTGCCCGGCGGCCTCGCGGGGTTGCTCGTCGAACAGCTGCAGGAGGGGGCGTACTTCGACTACCGCCGCACGGTCGACTCGGCGGCCGAACTTTCGGAGGGGGATCGCGACATTCTCCGCGAGCTGCCCTCCCTCAAGGGCGCGCCGGACGTCCTCGCCCGCGCGGGCGAACTCTTCGCGCATTTCAGCCGCTCCAACGCGGAGCAATTGTTGCGCCCGCTCGCCGACCTCTCCTCGTCGCTGGAGCGCCTCGGCTACGGAGGCCGGGTTCGCATCGACCTCGGTTTCATCCGCGACCTCGGCTACTACAGCGGGCCGGTCTTCAACGTCTACGCCACGCCGGAGGGCGGGCTGCTCGGCGGCGGCGGCCGCTACGACTGGATCCTGGCGGAGATGGGCCTCTCTTGCCAAGCGGTCGGTTTCGGCCTCAACCTGCGCGATCTCGCGCTCGCCTGCAAGTCGGAGAAGGGCGGGACGGACGTGCTGATCTGGTCGGGTTCCCTGCCCGCCGACCGCGCGCTGCTCTACGCGCGGGCGCTGGTCGACGGGGGGCTGTCGGTCGAGCTGAGTTGGAAGCTGGAGGAGAAGTCCTCCCGCGACCTCGCCGTGCGGCGTGGCTGCCGCTGGTGGGTCAACCTGGAGAGCGGCGGCGCCGAGAACCTCGCCACGGGCGAGAGGGCGGCGGCGGACGAGCTCGCGAAGATCGGGGGTGTTGAAGGATGCTGACGTTCGCGCTTCCCACGGGCAGATCCCTCGACGCCTGCGTCGAGATTCTGGGCGGCGCCGGCCTGCCGGTCGAGCGCCTGCGCAACCCCGGCCGCAACCTCGTGATCGACGAGGAGCCCGACAAAGCAGGAAGAAGATATCGCTATCTGCTCGGCAAGCCGTCGGACATTCCGACGCTGGTCTCGCAGGGCGTGGCGGACCTCGCCCTCGTCGGAAACGACGTCACCGAGGAGGCGGGCGTCGACCTGGCGGAATTGCTGGACACCGAGCGCGGCAAGTGCTACATGGCGATCGCGGGCCCGCCCGAGCTGGCCGGCCGCTTCGGCGGACACGTCAGCGAGCTGATGGGCCTGCGCGTGGCGACGAAGTACGACCGCACGGCGCGCCGCACCTTCGCGGCCTGGGGCGTGCAAATCCGCATCCTCTACCTGCACGGCTCGGTGGAGCTGGCCCCCG
This sequence comes from Synergistaceae bacterium, assembly GCA_031549185.1. Taxonomy (GTDB): domain Bacteria; phylum Synergistota; class Synergistia; order Synergistales; family Synergistaceae; genus JAVBQG01. The sequence continues at coordinate 38,922 of JAVBQG010000017.1, forward strand.
CGCTCGGCCTGGCCGACTGCATCTTCGACATCGTGCAGACCGGCGGCACGCTCAAGGCCAACGGCCTGGTCGTGATCAAACGCACCGCCGAGGTCTCCCTGCGCCTCGTCGCCAACCAGGGAGCGCTCCAGCTCCGCTGGGACGAACTGCGCGATGCGGTCACCGCGGTGGAAGGGTTCGTGGGGAAAGGCAGATGACCCTTCGATAGAATTATGATAGAATATGCATATGATCTGGAGGTGAGCATATGTATATCAAACCGTCCACTGCCCTACGCAACGAATACGGAGAAATTTCGCAGCTCTGCAAGGAAAAGGGCGAGCCGGTTTTTTTGACCCGCAACGGAGAGGGCGACCTTGTCGTCATGAGCATCGAATCCTATGAGAAGCGGGAAGCAATGCTGGACCTGCGTGAGAAACTGCTGGAGGCTGAACAGTTGAAGCTGAACGGCGGTAAAACGTACGAAGCGGAAGAAGTATGGTCTCGCCTCGAGAGCGTGATCGATGGGCACCGTTAGGATTTTTTTCGAGCAAGCCGCAACAGACGACCTTGAGGAGATTTTTCATTATATCGCGGAGGACAACCCGACCGCTGCCGACGAGCAGTTGAAGGCGATCAAGGAGATGGCCGGCCGCCTCTCTCTTTATCCGCAGATGGGTGCGCTGCTGCAGGACGAAAAGCTGAGGAAACGAGGTTACAGGCGTCTGGTTTGCGGAAGCTACCTGATTTTTTATCGCCTCGAGAGGGACGGTGCGCACATTTACAGGGTGCTGAATGGCGGCAGAGGATACGCCCGGCTCCTGTAACGAGTCCTCTTGAAAATCGATTTCCCTGAATCTCGTGCGATTGTTGTATACTAGCACGAGATTTTTTTATGGATTTTTCAGTTCGTCGAGGTGATGCGCGATGCAGGTGTCTTTCATGGAGGAGCTTCTCGGGGACGTCAAGGACGGCCAGGGCGGCGTGCTCTGCATACTGATCGAACAGGAGGGCTCGACTCCCCGCAAGGAGGGGGCCTCCATGTGGGTGCGACCGGACGGCAGCATCGACGGCACGCTCGGCGGCGGCCCGATGGAGTACGCCTGCGTGAAGGAGGCGCTCGACATCCTCGAGACGGGGGATAGCGTCCGTGTGCGCGAGTTCGACCTCGCCACCGGCCTCAGCGGCAAGTGCCCGGAGGGCGCCGTCTGCGGCGGCCGCAGCCGCGTCTACTTCGAGCGGATATCGCCCGACGAGGAGATTTTCATCTTCGGCGCCGGCCACGTCGGCAAAGCCCTCGCGCGCCTCGCGCAGGCGGCTGGTTTCCGCGTCACCGTGTGGGACGAGCGCGCCGAGTACGCGAACGACGAGAACATCCCCTGGGCGCGGAACATCGCCTGCCCGCTGGAGGAGCTGTTCGACGGCGAGAGGAACGCGGGCCTCTTCCACAGGGGCAGCTACGTCGTGATCGTCACGCGCGGGCACACGCTCGACGCGGAGGCCATGCGCCTGCTGGAGGGATACGACGTCGCCTACATCGGCGTCATCGGCTCGCGCGGCAAGATCGCCTTCGTCGACAAAAAGCTGCGCGAGGGAGGAACCTCCCCCGCGTATCTCGCGAGGATCCACCGACCTATCGGGCTCCCCATACGCGCGGAGACGCCGGAGGAGATCGCCGTCTCCATCCTGGCCGAGATCGTGGCCGTCAAACGGGGAGCAAACGTCGCGGCATTGAGAGAGTAAGTGAAAAATTTCAAACCTTTATAGATCTGGATGGAGGAATTATCGTGGCGAAGAACATCACACCGAGGGAACAGGATTATTCGCAGTGGTACCTGGACGTCATACGGGTGGCCGAGCTGGCCGACTACGCGCCGGTGCGCGGCTGCATGGTCGTCCGCCCGAACGGCTACGGCATCTGGGAGAACATACAGAGCTACTTCGACCGGGCGTTCAAGGAGACGGGGCACGTCAACGCGTACTTCCCGCTCCTGATCCCGAACTCGTTCATGGAACGCGAGGCGCAGCACGTGGAGGGCTTCGCGCCGGAGTGCGCGGTCGTCACGCACGCGGGCGGCAGCGAGCTGGAGGAGCCGTACGTCATCCGCCCGACCTCCGAGACGGTCATCGGGCACATGTACAGCCAGTGGGTGCAGTCGTGGCGCGACCTGCCGATTTTGATCAACCAGTGGTGCAGCGTCATACGCTGGGAGAAGCGCCCGCGGCTCTTCCTCCGCACGTCGGAGTTCCTTTGGCAGGAGGGGCACACCGCGCACGCGACCGCCGAGGAGGCCAAGGCCGAGACCATGCAGATGCTCGACGTCTACCGCCGCATCATGCAGGAGGATCTGGCCCTGCCGGTGATCTACGGCGAGAAGTCGATCAACGAGCGCTTCCCGGGGGCGGACAACACCTACTCCTGCGAGGCGATGATGAGCGACAAGAAGGCCCTGCAGGCGGGAACCAGCCACTTCCTGGGGCAGAACTTCGCGAAGGCGTTCGAGATCTCGTTCCAGAACAAGCAGGGCGAGATGGACTTCGCCTGGACGACGAGCTGGGGCGTTTCCACGCGCCTGATCGGCGCGATCATCATGACGCACTCCGACAACGACGGACTGGTCCTGCCGCCGCGCGTGGCGCCGGTGAAGGTCGCAATCCTGCCGATCTCCAGCGACGAGGAGAAGATCGCGAACGTGCTGGAGCCGGAGGCGAAGAAAATTTCGCAGGAGCTGAACGCAGTGCTGGGGGGCATCTGGACGAAGGTCGACACGCAGTACCACCTGCGTCCGGGCGACCGCTTCTTCCACCACCTGCAGCGCGGCGTGCCGATCCGCCTGGAGCTGGGCGAGCGCGAGGCCGCCGAGGGCAAGGTCACGCTCGTACGCCGCGACACCGGCGCCAAGGAGCAGCTCTCGACCGACGCGCTGGCCGCCCGCGTGCCGCAGATCCTGGAGGATATGCAGAACGGCCTCTACGCGAAGGCGCTCGCCTTCCGCGAGGCGAACACCTTCGACGTCTCGTCGAAGGAGGAATTGAAGGCCTTCTTCGAGAAGGGCGCCAAGGGCGGCTTCGCCCGCGCGTACTTCGCCGGCTCGGCCGAGGACGAGAAGGACATCAAGGACTACACCGGCGGCGCCACGATCCGCTGCTACCCGACGGAGGACGACGGGGCGACCGGCAAATGCATCCACACCGGCAAGGACGGCGGACGCCTGGCGGTTTTCGCGAAGGCGTATTAAGAAGAAAATCGAACGATTGAAATCAGGCAAGACCGCGAGGCTTATCGCAGCCGCGCGGTTTTTTTATGCCCTGTTTCCGGTAGATGCACGGGACTTAAAATCTCGTGCGGCCGCTTGTCGCGTTTCGTATTTGACAAGGACCTCATAACGTGCTATTACACTTCCCAGAGTAAAGTAAATCGGAGGTTTCCAATTATGGCTTCGGTTTCTTCGTCAAAGGGCAAAAAGAAGAGCGGCGGCGTACCTTCGTGGCTTCTTTTCCCTCCGGCGCTTCTGGTTCCGATCGTGCTGTTGTTTTTCATCCTCGGAGATCCGTCGCGGAGGTCCGAAATTTCCGCGTCGTTCGTGGGGCTCGTGGGCATGATCTACGTGTCGCTTTCCCTCGCGTACCACACGCTGTCCGGCAAGGGTAACCGGAAGGGGGCGAACGCCGTCGCGCTGCTCGCGAACGGGGCTCTCTTCGTCTTCCTGGCAGACTTCACCGGAGGGCCGCTCGCGTTCAGTTGGGCGGGGATCGCCCTCTTCCTGATCGGCCTGATCGGCGCGATGAGCCTGCTGTCGCCGCCGCCCGCGCCGCGTTTTTCCAAGACGAGCGACTCGATTCTGCCGGAGGGGACGGACAGGGGCATCGTCAGACACATCCTGGACGCCTTCGTCTTCCCGGTCGCCCTGCTCGAGTTCGGCGAGGATGGGCAGGAGCGCGTGATTGCATCGAACGAGCCATTTGCGGCGGTCCTCGGCAGGAACGCCGATAAGATGCAGGAAGAGGCCTTCTCGTCCCTGATTCCTCCGTATGTGGAGGGGACGAAATTCAAGTTCGTCGACCTCGAATGGATTCCCCGCCGTACGACACGGGGCAGGCAGACGCTCTTCATGCTCTCGCCGCTGGAGAGGTCGACGGAACCGCCGACCGTTCAGGTTCTGGACGCCGTCGACCCGGACACGGGGCTTTACACGCAGAGTTTCATGGAGTACAGGGGCAAGGCGGACGTCGAGGGCTGCCGCCGCTACAAGCGCAGGCTGGCCATCTCGATCTTCCAGCTCGATTTCGACCGCCATGGCGGCATCCCGCCGAGCGACGAGGTACGCAAGACCGCCTTCGACGCGTTTGGACGGATGGTCTGTTCCACGGTTCGAGTCTGCGATTCTGCATACCGCGTCAGCGACACGGAGATCATTCTGTTCATGCCCGATACCGCCCAGCAGGGCGCGAAGATCGTGACCGCCCGCATACGGGACCGGATGCACAAACTGTCCGCGATGGAGTGCGTCGAACTCGCGGCGGCCGAGCTGACCGACGGCATGGTCTGCTTCATCGGCGAGGACGTGGAGTCGCTCGACCACGCGATCGAGGAGGTATATCTCACGATCGGCCGCAAGCGCGAAAGATGAGCGACAAAATTTCGTGAAATCGTTGTACAATAGCAAAAGTTTCACGAACTATCATCAGGAGGGGATTTTAAAAATGAGTCAGGTTCATTGGGACGCGCTGTTCTCCGATCAGGCGAAGAATCTCAGGCCCTCGCCGATTCGCGAGTTGATGAAGTACATGAAAAAGCCGGGGATGATTTCGTTCGCGGGCGGTAACCCCGACCCGATGATCTTCCCCGTGCCCGAGTTCGCCGGCGCTTCGATCGTGTTGGGCCGCGACGGCATGAACGTCCTGCAGTATGGCACGACAGACGGCTACGAGCCGCTGAAGACCTTCGTGGCGAACTGGATGGCCCCCCGCATGGGGCGCGTCGTCGAAGGGGACGAGCTCCTGATCACATCCGGTTCCCAGCAGGGCATGGACCTGCTCTGCGCAGCACTGATCGACAAGGGCGACTCGATCATCGTCGAGGATCCCACGTATCCCGGCGCGATCCACACCATGCGCAACCGCGGCGCGGATTTCATCACCGTTCCTTGCGACGAGGACGGCATGCAGGTCGACCTGTTGCCCGAGGTGATCGAGAGGGCGCGCAAGGACGGCAAGAGGATCAAGTTCATCTACGCGATCGTCAACTTCCAGAACCCGACCGGCGCGACGCTCTCGGGCGCGCGCAGGAAGAAGTTGCTCGAGATCGCCGAGCAGTACGATCTGATCGTCTTCGAGGACGACCCGTACGGACACCTCCGCTACGAGGGCGAGCACGAGCCCACGATCTTTTCGATGGACAAGAGCGGACGGGTGGTCTACGCCTGCTCGTTCTCCAAAATCCTCGCCCCCGGCGCCCGCGTGGCGTGGATCGTCGGCGCGCCGGAGATTATCCGCAAGATGGTCATCGTCAAGCAGGGCGTCGACATGTGTACCAGCGTCGTGGCGCAGGCCCTCGTCGCGCAGTACTGTGCGGAGGGGCACATGGACTCCTTCCTGCCGAAGATCATCGCGCACTACCGCAAGAAGCGCGACGGCATGGCGGCGGCGTTCGAGAAGCACCTTCCGAAGGATGTGGTGTACTCGGTGCCCAAAGGTGGTTTCTTTTTCTGGGTGAAGGTCCCCGGCATCGACACGAAGGATCTGTTCATGAAGGCCGTCGACCGCGGCGTCGCGTTCGTCAACGGCCCCGCCTTCTTCGCGAACGGTGGCGGCGACGACTGTATGCGAACCTGTTTCACGTTCGCCCAGCCCTCGGAGCTCGAAGAGGGAGCGATTCGCCTCGCCCGCGCGATCGAGGATATGAAGGCCTAACCGTACACCGCAGGAAACCAATCCAGGCGCCCCCTCTTGCGGAACCCCGCAGGAGGGGGCGTTTATGTAATCGATTCATATTGACAGTTCTTTAACGTCATGTATAATCCCGGCATAACGATTGCATAATGAAGCTTCAGATCTTGGAGGTGCAGACATGGCCGATTTCCTGTTCAGAGAGCAGCTCAGCACGATGGCGCGCGAGCGCCTCGGCGGATCCGAGATCAGCGAGATGATCTCGCTGGTGGTCGAGAATGAGGCGCTCTCGTTCGGCGCCGGGGAGCCGTCCGCCGACATGTTCCCGAAGCAAGGGATGAAGGAGGCCGTGGCGAAGGCCTTCGACGACGCCGGCATATGGGGCTATTACCACGACGAATTCGGCGACGAGGGTCTGCGCGCGTGGATCGCGGCGCGGATGGCGGCCGACGACATGTCGCCCGCCTGGGTGAAAGAGGAGAACATTCTGCTCACCAACGGCGGCGGAGAGGCGATGAGCCTCGTTACCGAGGCGCTCGTCGACGCCGGCTCGCTGATCCTGGTCGAGAGCCCCACCTATACCGAGAGCCTGCTCACCTTCCGCAAGCAGGGGGCCGTCTGCGTCTCCGTCCCCTCGGACGACGACGGCATCGTCCCGGAGGCGCTGGCGGAGATTGCCTCGTCCCGCAGTGCGCGGTTCCTCTATACGATCCCGAACTTCCAGAACCCCAGCGGCCGCACGACGCCGATCGAGCGCCGGGTCAAAATTCTCGAGATCCTGCGCGAACGCGACGTCGCGATCGTCGAGGACGATCCCTACCACTACCTCTCCTACGACGGCCCCCCGCCGACGAGCTACCTCAAGCTCGCGGGCGACGACAAGCGCGTCATCCACTGCAACAGCTTCTCGAAGATCATCGCACCAGGTCTGCGCACGGGCTGGGTCGTGGTGCCGCCGGCGCTTCTCTCCAACTTTCTGGCCCTGCGGATCAGCGCCGGCCTGGGTCGCCCCGCCGTCATCCAGAAGGGCATTTTGAATTTCCTGAACGGGACCGACTTCCGGGCGCGCATCGGCGACATCTGCGACGAGTACCGCAAACGCCGCGGCGTGATGCTCGATATGATCGCGAAGCACCTCGCCCCTTTGGGGATCAGGACCAACGTCCCCAAGGGCGGGTTTTTCATCTGGGCCGACTCGCCGCGCGAAATCGACACCCGTGCGTTCGCGCGCTACGCCGTGACGCGGGAGAAAATCGGAATCATCCCCGGGTGCGCGTTCTACCCCGCGGGAGAACGAACCGGGGACAGATCGTTCCGCCTCTCGTACGCGAAGGTGCCGACCGACCTGGTGGAGGAGGGGATGCAGCGCCTGGTGAGAGCGTGGAAATCGTTCGCGTAATCGATCTCTGGAGAGGATGAGCGCATGGAGAACCTTCTGAAATTTCAGGATCCGGAAAATTGGGCGAAGCGCGTCCCTCGCGGGACGTTCTCGCGCTTTCGCCTTATTTCGAAGCCAGGTGACTGGTTTTCAGTCTACGACCTAGGAGATGCTATTTACGCGCTGTGCGAGGACGGCCACATAGAGGAAGTGCTCTCTTTCCTGCTGGTGGGCGAGGAGCGCGCGCTTCTGGTCGACAGCGGAAACGGCATCGGCAATATCCGGGAGATATGCCGCGAGCTGACCGACCTGCCCGTCTCCCTGGTCAACACGCACAGTCACTACGACCACATTGGAGGTAACTACCTGTTCGACGATGTAGCCGCTTTTGACGATTGCATGGGAATTGTCAGGAGGACTGCGGCGCTCGGTTACTCGGTCGCGCAGATGCGCCCGAGCCTGGGGGGGATCTCCATCGCACGGGCCTTCCCGGCGGATTTCGAACACGAGGCCTACTGCGTGCCACCCTACAGGGTCTCGCGGTGGATCGCGGATGGAGACGCATTCGACCTGGGAGGGCGGCGAGTTGAAGTAATCCATACACCGGGACATTCGCCGGATTCGATCTGCCTGTTGGATGAACGTACGCGCAAACTTTTCGTCGGCGATATTTTCTACACCGGCTCCATCTATACATGGCTGGCAGGCGGCGATCTGGATCAGATGATCGCTTCGTATCAGCGGATGAGCGACCTCTTTCCGCGGTACGACTTGATTATGCCGTCGCACAACGATATCGCCATGGAGAAGGAGATTCTCATCGACGCGCTGCACGCGGCGAAAGATGTCCGAGATGGGAAAGGAACGCCGATCTGCCTCGACAACGGGCACAAGGTATATCATTTCGGGCGTTTCGCGTTCGACACGATCTCCGAGAAACAGCACATCACAAATTTTTCCGAGGTGGTAGGCGCGAAGGAAAGCGAGTAGCAAATGTCTATGTCATGGACTCCATTGCTTTGTCGAATCATTTTCGTTTGCGCAAACAGTCGAAGGAGTGTGAAGAAATGGAAACAACGAAGGGAGAATATACCAGTTCTCAGATTATGAAATTTGTCCTTCCGTCACTCATCGGCGCCATCGCTTTTTTGATGCCGATACCGGACAAGGGCACGCTCAACACCATTCTCGGGCTTCTGATCAACGAGGGTAAGGCTATTTTCAAGGATTATCTTCCCGCAACCGCGATGACGATCGTATGCGCGACGTCTTTGTTTTCCCTGTATGCTGTTTTGACAAAACCGAAATTTGTCATGGATAGCGAATTTTTACGGAGTATTTTTATCGTAACGCCCTTCTGGCTCGTATCCCGCCTGTTGGGAGCGGCGCTTTACATCCCGATTTTTTTCAAGATCGGACCGGAGCTCATCTGGAACGACAATACGGGAGGCACGATGGGCATCGTGCTGGTTCCTCTGCTGGTTATCGTCTTCATCGTGCTCTCCGCCATCGTGCCTTTTCTGACCGACTACGGTCTTATGGAGTACGTCGGGACTTTTGCGCGCCCAGTCATGAATCCGCTGTTCAGGCTTCCGGGGCGTGCCGCCGTCGATTGCCTCGCGTCGTGGATCGGCAGTAGCTCGGTTGCGGTGGTCATTACGACGACGGTTCACGATCGGGGGTATTACACGGACCGCGAGGCGGCCATTATTTCGACCTCGTTCTCCGTCATCAGTATCGCCTATGTGTATGTTATGGCAGAGTTCGTCAAGTTGCCGCATATGTATTTCCAGATTCTTCTCTCGGTGTATATCGTGACGTTTATTCTCGCGGTGCTGATGCCGCGCCTGTGGCCGCTCAAATCCATACCCGACACATTCTCCGGCCGCGCGGGGCAACAGCGGGCGATCGACGACGATGTGCCCGCTGGCTTCACGCTGAAGGATTGGGCGCTGAAACAGGCTGTCGCGAAGGCGGAAGCGCAGACGACGCAACATACGGTCGCATCGATCGGCAAGACGCTTCTCTCTCTCTGTACGTGCACGATGCCGGTCGCCATTTCGTGGGGGACGATCGTGCTCATGGTTGTGGAAAGCACGCAGATTTTCCAGACGATCGCGAAGCCGTTCGCATGGATGCTGCAGCTGGTGGGAATCCCGGAGGCGGGGCAGGTCGCTGTCGCCTTTGTCCTTGCCTATGCGGATCAGTTTCTGGCCGCGGTTATCGGCGCAGGGGTGACGACCGATGCCGCGCGCTTCATGTGCGCGGGGATTTCGGCCACGGGTCTGGTCTATCTCACCGAGACGGGCGTGCTGATCATCAACTCGTCGATCCCGCTCGGTCTCGGAAAATTGACGGGGATCTACCTGATCCGAGCGGTGTTGTCGGTATTTTTGCTCGCGCCGTTCGCGTGGTACTTCTGCATGTAAATTGGTTTCATCGCGGGCCGGGGCCTGTTTTGCGTGTCGCGGCCCGCGTATATAAAAACGGGTAGTGAGGAAGGGTTCGGATTGATCAAAAATTCCAGGCGGCTGGCGGACGTCGCCGCCGCAAAGCTTCGTGAAATGATTCTGGCGGACAGCCTGAGGACGGGCGAGCCGCTCAGCGAGATCGCGCTGGCGGAGGAGCTCGGCGTGAGTCGCACGCCCGTGCGCGAGGCGATCACGCTCCTCGAGAGCGAGGGGCTGGTGCGCGTGGTGCCTGGCAAGGGCGCGTTCGTCGCCGACATGTCGCTTGAGGACTACAAGGAGATCAACGACCTCCGGATCTGCCTGGAACCGCTCGCCGCCGTCTCCGCCATCGGCAATATTCCCGACGCCAAGCTCGACGAAGAGATCCGGATATGGGCCAGATACAAGGATATGGTCGACCGCGGCGAGCCGCTCGACTCCGAGGAAATCGCGGCGGCGGACGGAGAGCTGCACGATCTCATCGCCCGGCACTGCAACAACCGCCGCCTGCGCCAGTTCCTGAATATCCTCGCCATACAGCGGAGCAGGCTGGTGTTCATCATGTGGCGTTCGCAGAAGTTCAACAGCGAGGTCATCCAGCAGCACCTGCGGATTCTCGACTGCCTCAAGAGGCGCGACCCCGAGGGCCTGCGCGAGGCGATGCTGGAGCACATGGAGCTGAACAACTGGTATGTGCTGGAGAAGCTGAAGAGCATCTAGGATGACGAAGGTCGCGATTCCCTACGGGGATTCCCGGGTTGTCTGCGAACTCCCCGTAGAAAGGATTCTCTTCGACGGACGGATGAGAGAACTGCCCGTGATCCGCGACCTGGACGCGGAGATTCTGCGCTCGCTCGACGCCCCGGCGGGGACGAGACCCCTTCGCGAGCTGCTCGCGGGCAAGCGGGATGTCGTGATCCTGATCGAGGACTACACGCGCCACACGCCGCTCGACGCGATCCTCCCCGTTTTAATTCGCTACATGAACGACAGCGGCGTGCCAGACGAGTGCATCACGTTTCTGACCGCGCCCGGCACGCACCGCCTTATGACCGAGGCGGAGATCGAGGCCAAAATCGGGCGCGGGATGAGCGGCCGCTTCCGCGTCGTGCAACACGACGCGACGGACCTCTCCTCGTTGCGCGACCTCGGGCATGTATCCGCGGGGGGGATGGAGATCCCCGTCCTCGTGAACGCGCGCGCGCTGACGGCGGATTTCCTGATCGGCACGGGTTCCATCGTGCCGCACCCGGACGCGGGCTTCTCGGGCGGGGCCAAGATCGTCCAGCCGGGTATCTGCGGCTTCGCTACCACCGCGGCGACGCACTTGGCGGCGGGCCTGCTGCCAGTGATCCCGCTTGGCGACGTGGACACGCCCGGCCGGACAGGCATGGAGAAAGTGGCGGAGAAGGTGGGGCTCGATTTCATTCTCAACACGGTGCAGAACGTCTCCGGCGGCGCGGTTGCCCTCGTGGCGGGGGACTTCGTGACCGCGCACCGCGCGGGCGTGGAGATCGCGCAGCGGAATTACTGCGTCGAGATTTCGGCCCGCGCGGACGTCGTGATCGCGGGCTCGTCGCCCTGCGATGCAGATTTCTGGCAGGCGAGCAAGGGCCTGGTCGCCGGGTCGTTCGCCGTGCGCGACGGGGGGATCCTGATCTTCGTCTCTCCCTGCACGGAGGGGCTTGCCGACGCACACCCCGAGCTCGTGCGCTGGCTCGAGATGTCGAACGCCGAGGCGTCTGACTTCGTCCGCTCGGTCGACCCGAGCGCTGAGGACGTCGACTTTGTCGCCGCCGACGTGGCGCTCAACAACTCCAGAATCCGCGAACGCTGCCGCATCTTTACCGTCAGCGGGGGCCTGCGCGAGTCCGATATGAAATCCCTGGGTCACGAAAAATTCGCGACGCTGCAGGATGCCGTGGACGAGGCCTTGCGCCGCATTCCGAATGCACAGGTCGGCGTCCTGCCGAAGAGCGGCGTATCGCTGCCGAAGATCGCCTAGTTCGATTTTTATTTCCAATAACCCATTTCATGTAGGGGCGCACTCTGTGCGCCCGCCAAGAATCACGATTTTTCAAGGATATGCGGGCGAACGCTGTTCGCCCCTTGGTATATCATTTCGATATGACATCAGGTTCGTAAAAAACGATTTATCGCTGGAAGCCTGAAGAGTAAGGATTACAAACCTTAAATTTATCGCGAGGTGATTCGATTGAACGAGATCATCGCCGCCATCTCTACCGCGTGGGGGGAGGGAGCCATTGCGATCGTCCGCCTGTCGGGTGAGGGGAGCGTCGCGCTGGCGGATCGTTTTTTCGCCGGGCGCAAGCCGCTCGCGGCGAGGCCGCCACGCCATCTTGCGCTGGGCCACGTCGTCGACCGCGCGAATGGGGAGGCCGTCGTGGACGAGGTGCTGGCGGTGTGGTTCGCCGAACGGGGCAGTTACACGGGCGAGGAGGCCGTCGAGGTCCACTGTCACGGCGGCGTCGCAGCCGCGCAGCGCTGCCTCGAGATCTTCCTCCGCGAGGGTGCGCGGTTGGCGCAACCGGGCGAGTTCACGAAGCGCGCCTTTCTGTCCGGGCGTATCGATCTTGCGCAGGCGGAGGCCGTTCTGAGCGTGATTCGTGCCGGAAGCGACGCAGCGCTGCTCTCGGCCGAACGCTCGCTACGGGGGCAGCTCTCGGCGGAGCTGCGCACCTTGATGGATGCCCTCACCGGCTACCGTGCGGCGCTGGAGGTGCGGATCGACTACCCCGAGGAGGTCGAGCCGGACGACGTGGACGGGCTGGCGCATGGCCTGCGGGAGATCCGAAGCCGCGCCGCGGAGCTGACCGAGCGCTGCCGTACCGGCGCGATGCTGCGCAACGGCCTTGCGGTCGCGATCCTGGGTCGCCCGAATGTCGGCAAGTCGTCGCTCTTGAACGCGCTCTGCGGGGAGGAGCGCGCGATCGTGACGGACATCCCCGGCACGACGCGAGACACGGTCGACGCGGTTGCGGTGTACCGGGGTCTTGCGATGCGAATGGTGGACACGGCCGGCATCCGCGAGTCCGACGACCCGATCGAGAACATGGGCGTCGAGCGCTCGCGCAGCGCCATGGCGGGCGCCGACGTCCGCCTGTTGGTGCTCGACGCCTCGCATCCCCTTCACGACGAGGATCGGAGCATTCTGCGCGCGCTCAGCGGCGCGACGGGCCGCAGCACGTTGCTCGTGCTGAACAAGAGCGACCTGCCGATCCTGCTCGACCTGGACGAGGTGAACGGCGACGATTTCTCCGGCACGCTCTTCATCTCCGCGAAGCACAAGACAGGGCTGGACGAGCTGAAGGAGAAGATCTTCGAGCTGGCGGTGGGAGATCGGGTCCTCGACGCCAGCTATGCCGCGACCGAGCGGATGGTGGAGGCCCTGGCGCGCGCGGGCGCGTGCATGGACGAGGCCGCGGCGGCACTCGTCCATGGGGGGAGCGTGGACGTCGCGGGCTCGCTGCTCACCGAGGCCGCCGCGCACATGGGCTCGCTGCTCGGCCTCGACGCGACGGAGGAGCTGCTCGATACGATCTTCTCGACCTTCTGCGTCGGAAAATAGAGCGGGATTCGGCACGCGCGTGCTATAATGCCGTCGGGAGAAATTTTGATACCAAGTTGCAATCAAAAGGACGTTTTCGGATGTGATAGACGAGCATACGCACTGGTCTCGACACTTCACCCTTTAGGCCTTTGATTTCAATTTGGTGTGAAATATTCGGAAGAAGATGGTTGTGTGGTTGATGGTTGAAGAGAAAAAATTCGGCGACGCCTTCGTCTGCTTTCTGCTGACGATCGCGATGCTTTCGTTCTCCGGGGCCTTTTACGCGGGCAAGACGGGCGTAGCGGTCGCCTCGCCGATGGTGCTCACTTTTCTGCGCTTCGTGATCGCGCTCTGCTGTCTCCTGCCCTTCTACCTGAGGCAGCCGCGGGAGCAGGTCGTGCCCCGCCGGGAGGACTATCCGCTGCTGTGCTTTCTTGGCTTCACCGGCATGTTCCTCTACCATTTTTTGTTCTTCGTCTCGCTTCTCTCCACGTCGCCGGTCAATGCCTCGGTGATCGGGTCGTTCGCGCCCGCCGTCATGACGGTGATGGCGGCGCTGCTTGTGCACGAGCCTCTTCCTTTCAAGCGCGTCTGCGCGCTCGCGCTCGCTCTCTTCGGGGTGTTGCTGGCGCTGTGCAGGGGCGATGTCTCCGTGTTCGCGAACCTGCGCTTCGCCGCGGGCGATCTCTTCATGCTGGCGGCCGTCTTCGCGACGGCGATCTACAACACCATCAGCAAGAAGGCGCTGGCCCGCTATACGCCGCTCTCGATCCTGACGATCGCGATCTTCGTGGCCGTGCTCGTCAGCGCGCCGTTCTTCATGCTCGACATACAGCGCACGGATTTCCGCAATCCCGTTCTCTGGGCCTCTGTGGCCTACATGGGGGTCCTGCCCTCCTGCGTCGGCTACCTTTTCCTGCAGATCGGGGTGAAGCACCTGGGCGTCGGCCGGGCCGGGCAGTTCTTCAACCTCGTGCCGATCTTCTCGATACTGCTGTCGCTCGTGATCTCGGGCGCGGAGCGCGTGACGCCGGCGCAGGTCGCGAGCAGCCTCATTATCATCGCGGGCGTCGTGTGGAACTCGAGGATCAAATAAAAAAGCGGCCCCAGCGGGCCGCTCTCTTTTATTGCGTTGGGTGTGAATTTACTGGGAGATTGCGCTGACCGGGCATGTGGAGACGCATGCGCCGCACTCGACGCATGTGTCGGCGTCCACGGACGCCTTGCCGTCCACCATGCTGATCGCCACTGTGGGGCAGACGCCCACGCAAGCCTCGCACCCGATGCAGGTATCCTGATCGACTACTGCCTTTGCCATAAAAACTCCTCCTTCATCTCATGTTTGACACAGAATACGGACTGGACTATACCCAGCCCGCCGCGATGGTTCATATTCTAACATAGAAACCCCGGACGGCAAGGGGGGAAGTGAAGTCGATCTCTACCCTTCGAACGAGTCCCTCACGATCCGGTCGAGCAGTTTCGGAAAGTCCCAACCGTAGGCGGCGCCCGCTTTGGGGACCAGGCTCGTCGCCGTCATACCGGGGGCGGTGTTGACCTCCAGGGCGAAGATCTCGTCGTCCTCCGTGACGCGGAAGTCCACGCGGCTGTATGCGCGGCAGCCCAGCGCCATGTGGGCGACGCAGGCGTACTTCTCAAGCCGTGCCGCGGTCCTCTCCGCCAGCGGTGCGGGGCAGAGGTACTCCGTCATGCCCTTGGTGTACTTCGAGCTGTAGTCGTAAAAGCCGGAGTGGGGGTGGATCTCGATCGAGGGCATGGCGAAGCACGCCTTTCCGTCGCCGAAGACCGTCACGGTCAGCTCGCGTCCGGGGATGTATTTTTCGATGATGGCTCGAGTGTCGATATCCCACACCGAGATCAGGCCGTCCCGCGCCTCCCGCGCGTCGTCCGTGATCGTCACGCCTACGGTGCTGCCGCCCGACGCGGGCTTGATCACGATCTTGTTCCACGCCTCGATGGCCTCGCCGAGGTCGAGCGTATGGCTCTGGTCGTGCGTGATCGCGATGCCGGGCGGCGTCGGCACGCCGTAGGCCGTGAGCACGTCGATCGTGAGCTCCTTGTCCATGGCGAGCATGCACGACTGCGCGCCGGAGCCCGTGTAGAGGATGCCGTGCGCGTCGAATGCCGCCTGGATGCGCCCGTCCTCGCCCCAGCCCCCGTGCAGTGCGATGAAGACGCCGTCCGCGCCGAGCGACGGCCATTTCTCGATGAACGCGCCGATCGACGCGACGTCCTCCAGCTGCGCGTCGTACCCGGCCTCCGTGAGCCCTTTCTGTACCGCGGCGCCCGAGTTCAGCGAAACTTCGCGCTCGGTGCTGGTCCCTCCGCATAAAACGATGATTTTCAACGGTATGCCTCCCCGAAAAATGATCTTGTGTGACGTTTTTCAATCTCTAGATTATAGCAGTTCGCGTCGGTATAATAGCGGAGTCGAAAAAAACGGGGCCGGGAGGTTTTTGCGTGGGCGGTTCGAGGAATTCTTCGTCGATGATGCGCGGTATGTTGATGGTCATGTGCGCGGGGTTCTGCTGGGGCACGTCGGGGACGCTGCAGGCGTTCGCGCCGGCGGGCGCGACGTCGATGACGATCGGCGCGGTCCGCGTCGTCGCCACCGGGCTCATTCTCTTCGTGATCACACTCGCGACGAATCCGCGGCGCTTCTTCTCGGGGCGCTGGAGGCTCTTTCCCGTCTTTCTGGCCGGCTTCGGCCTCACGCTCTACCAGCTCACCTTCTTCGCCGCCGCGCGCATGACGGGCGCGGGCGTCGCCGCGGTCATCGCGATCGGATCGGCACCCGCGATGGCTGGGTTCATGGGGCGCGTCTTTTTCCGCGAGCGGCTCAGCCGCCGCTGGTGCATCGCGACCGCGCTGGCCGTCTTCGGCGGCGCGCTGCTCGTGAGCGGCGGGAACTCGCAGACGGGGTCGGCGAACCCGCTGGGCGTCTTTCTCGCGCTCACGGCGGGCTTTGCGTACGCGCTGGAGGGCGTCGGCATCAAGATGATCGGGCGCGATCGAGAGTCGTTCGACGCGACGACGGCGATCTTCCTCGCGAGCGGCCTGCTCGGCTTTCCCTTCCTGGTCACGCCCGACTCGGCGTGGATTTTCACCTGGCACGGCCTGCTGATGGTCTTTCTGCTGGCCGGGATCTCGAGCGCGCTCGCCTTCGTCCTCTTCACCAAGGGCCTCTTGATCGTCGGCGTGGCGAAGTCCTACACCCTCGCCCTCACCGAGCCCCTCACCGCGTGGCTGCTCTCCACCTTCATCCTCGGCCAGAAGCTCGCCCCGATCGGCCTCGTCGGCGTGGCGATCATCTGCGGCGCGATCGTATTCCTGGCGACGGAGCTACGGGGTGAAGCGGGGTAGCAGGGCAGACGCGTCAAATAACCCTTGCGTCACAAACCCGACCTCACCCCCCGACCTCCCTCTCCGCATCGGAGAGAGGGTCGGTTCCATGCGTCCGCTCTGAAACATGCCCTAATTTTGTAGTGTATTTCCCCAATTCCGGCTATAATTGTCCATGTTTGTGAGATGGCATGCTTTGGCATGCCGTTTTTCGTCATGGCGAATCGCAGGGGAGTTGAGCCGTTTGTTTGGCATGGTTGGAGATTATGTGAGGGACATGCGGAAGGAGTTTCGCGGGTACGACGGCGCGGCGTTTCAGAGCGACGCGCTGGCGGGAGTCACGGTGGCGGCGGTCGCACTGCCGCTGGCGCTCGCGTTCGGCGTAGGCAGCGGTGCGGACGCAGCCTCGGGCCTGATCACGGCGATCGTGTCGGCGTTCGTCATCGGCACGCTCGGCGGCGCGTCGTTCCAGATTTCGGGGCCGACCGGGGCGATGACGGCGATCCTGATGCCGCTCGCCGCCAAATACGGTATGCAGGGGATTTTCGCGGCCGGTGTGCTGGCCGGGATTATCCTGATCGCCTCGGGGTTGCTTAAGATGGGCAAGCTCGTCTACTACCTGCCCGCGCCGGTCATCGCCGGTTTCACCTCCGGCATCGCCGTGATCATCGCGATGGGGCAGCTCGAAAATTTCTTCGGCGCCACCTCCGAGGGTTCGGAGACGCTGGAGCGGTTCTTCAATATCTTTCATGACTTTTCACCGAACTGGTTTGCCACGACGATCGGCCTCTTCGTGATTCTGCTCATGTTCTTCTGGCCGAAGAAGTGGGCCGCCAAGGTGCCGGGGTCGTTGGCGGGCGTGCTGGCGGCGACGCTGATCGCCCTGATCCTGCCCATTCCCGTCGACAAGGTCGGCGACATCCCGCGGACGCTGATCCACGAGCAGCACCTGACGCTGGCGCAGTTCTTCCAGTCGTTCGACGTGATTCTCGTGCCCGCGGTCAGTATCGCGGCCCTCGGTATGATCGAGAGCCTGCTCTGCGGCGTGGCGGGGGGCCGCATGAAGGGCGAGAAGCTGAACGGCGACCGCGAGCTGATCGCGCAGGGCATCGGCAACCTGCTGTTGCCCTTCATGGGCGGCGTGCCCGCTACGGCGGCCATCGCCCGTTCGAGCGTCGCTATCAAATCCGGCTGCCGCACGCGCATGACCGGCATCGTGCAGGGCGCGGTGCTGTTATTGTCGATGTTCCTGCTGGGGCCGCTGATGTCGCGCATTCCGCTCGCCGCCCTCTCGGGCGTGCTGGTCGTGACGGCGTGGCGCATGAACGAGTGGCACAGTATCCGCTACATCTTCGGGCGGCGCTTTAAGTACGGCGCGGCCAAATTCCTGATCACGATGATCGTCACGATCGTCTTCGACCTGACGATCGCGATCGCGGCGGGCGCGATGCTCGCGATCATCCTCTTCGTCACCAAGGTCTCCGACCTGGAGGTCACGGTCAGCGAGGTCGACCCGGAGAGGCTCGGCGGCCGGATCAAACCGAGCCGCCACACGCAGGTGGTCTACATCACCGGTCCGATGTTCTTCGGGGCGATCGACCGTTTCGAGAGCGGCGTCAAGGAGGCGAAGGGCGAGGTCGTGATCTTTTCGATGCGCGGCGTGCCGTACATCGACACCTCCGGCGTGCAGGCGCTGCTCGAGTTCTGCCAGGCGAAGGAGATCGAGGGCGTGACGGTGCTCTTCGCCGCGATCCAGCCGAAGGTGAAGGAGATGCTCGACCGCGGCGGCATCACCGAGCTCCTCGGGGAGAGCGCCTTCTTCGGCAACGCGATGGACGCGATCGGGAGAGTGGGGCTGGAATAGTCTGGATACGGGCTGTTCCCTTCGACTCCGCTCAGGGCACGAGAGATGTATGGGGTGGTCGTCAGCAAGAAGAAAATGTTTGAGTAAGGGCCGGCAGAAATATCGAAATCGAGGGTTATCACCGTTCCCTGAGCGGAGTCGAAGGGAACCCCAGAAAATCGAAACCGGCCCCTGCGCGCTATTTCCCCTCTTTCTCCAGCGTACTCTTCACATCCACGGCGAGCTGTCGCAGAAGGGTCAGAAACGCCGGCAGCGCCTCTTCGATCTCCCCAGGCTTTCCCTCTTTCGCGGCCATTTCGAGGACTCGTGCCCGCTCTGAGAGTTCCGCGGATCCGACGCTCGCCAGCGCGCTCTTGAGGCCATGAGCCTCGATCCGGAAGTTGTCGAGGTCCATCTCGGCAGCGAGGCGCTCCAGCAGGGGGGCCTTCTCCTCCGCCGTTCTCACGAGGGTGTGCAGGATCTTGCGATATACGGCCTCGTTGCCGCAGATGCGAGCTATCCCCTCGTCCGCGTTCAGGTTCTCGACATGACGGATGTCGGAGGGGATGGGGTGTTCCGGCGGCCGCTCCCTCTCTGCCTCCTGTCGACGCTCGACGATCCTGTCGGGGGGAAGCCACTTCAGGAGTTTTTCGGCGAGCTGCTTGAGGATAATCGGTTTACTGAGGAAGTCGTTCATGCCGGAGGCCAGGAACAGCTCCTCCGCGCCGGAGACCGCGTTGGCGGAGAGCGCCAGGATCGGAACGGTCTCGAACTTGGATCCAAGCGCGCGAATTGTCCGCGTCGTCTCCACGCCGTCCATCTCCGGCATCATGTGATCCATAAAGATGATGTCGTAGTCCTGCGAGGCGACGCGTCTCAGCGCCTCCTTGCCCGAGAGCGCCGTGTCTACGGCGATGCCGTAGTACGCCAGCAGGCCGCACGCCACGTCGAGGTTCACCTGGTTGTCGTCCACCACGAGCACGCGGGCGTTCCGTGTGCCGAAGGCGATGGCGGGCGCGCCCCCCCGGTCGCCCCCCGGCATCGAGGTCTCGCTCGTGTATTCGTCGTTGAGAATTCTCGCGAGCGTCGTGACCATGATCGGCCGGAAGATCACTTCCATGCTCGTTGGGATCAGGTTCATGACGGCGGCGCTCAGGTTCGTCAGCACATGGATTTTCCGCCTTCCGCCGGGCTGTGGGGGTAGCTTCTTCAGGAACTCCAGCTGCTCGGACTGGAGGACCGTGAAGATGACGTGCGAGTAGGGTTCGGGGTCCGCAAAGGCTTCGGAGAAGGACTGAAGCGTTTCGCACCAGTGATTCCCGACGCCGAGGGCGTCCGCCATGCGTGCCATCAGGCGGCACTCCCTGCCCTGCGAGCTGTAGATCAGCAACGATTTCTCCTCCGGATTCCTCACGAGCGCGACGGGTTCGCCGGCCGTCGGCTCCTGCGGGATACGGAGGGAGAAGACGCTGCCCTTGCCGAATTCGCTCTCCACTGTGATCCGGCCGCCCATCAATGCGGCGAGCCGTTGGCTGATCGCGAGGCCGAGCCCCGTCCCTTCGGCCATCTTCTTGCCTCCGTGGACCTGTGTGAAGGCGTTGAAGAGGTGGGGCATGCTCGCCTGCGGAATGCCCGTCCCCGTGTCGATCACATCGACGAGAAGCAGGTTCTCCCCGGTTTTGCGCTCGTAGGCGATGCGGAGCGTCACGCTCCCCTCGATCGTGAATTTGACGGCGTTGCCGAGGAGGTTCAAGATGATCTGGCGCAGGCGAACCTCGTCTCCCAGAAGGCGTTGCGGCACGTCCGGCGCCATGTCCACGAGGAAGAGAATCCCCTTCTCCGACGCGCGCATGAAGATGATGTTCACGATATCTTCCACGAGCGAGAGGAAATCGTAGTCCGCGCTCTCGATCTCCAGCTTGTTCGCTTCGATCTTGCTGAAATCGAGGATGTCGTTGATGATCGAGAGCAGCGAGCGGCCGGCGTTGCGGATGTTGTTCGCGCAGACCTGCTCGTTGTGCCCCAGGTTGGAGAGCAACAACAGGTCGCTCATGCCGATGATGGCGTTCATCGGCGTGCGGATCTCATGGCTCATGTTGGCGAGGAACGCGCTCTTCGCCCGGCTCGCCTCCTCGGCGGCGATGCGCTGCCGGAGGTCGTGCGTCACGCACAGGATGAGCTCTCTGGTGCCGTAGGAGAAGTGCGCGAGGTGGACTTCGACGGGGAGGTAGTCCCCGTTTCCGCAGATCAGTTTGGTCTCGAAGGGTGGTTTCTCGACGCCCGCCCCCTTCTCCGCCTCGTCGAAGTGGAGGGCTTCTTCGGCGGACATCGGCAGGATCATGACGTCGGAGATGGAAAAGGACCTCATCTCCTCCTGCGTCCTCGAAAAGCACTTCATCGCCATGCTGTTGGAGGCGATAATCCTGCCCTTCGCGTCGAAGAGGAGGATCGCGTCGGGGATGTTGTCGAAGAGGTTCTCCATCGCCCCGACGACGTCGTTGAACGAGGCCACGAGGTTGTCGAGCTCGTCGGGCTTCGCTCCGACGGGCGCCTGCCTGCGGCTGATGACGCCCTCCGTGATCTCCATGGCCGCCCTCCTGACGTTCACGATGCGGGAGAGGACGAGGCGGTTGAGCGTCACGGCGATCGCGATCAGCATCAGGGCGCCCGTGCAGAACATGGAGAAGTACGCCGTTATCATCGCGCGCACGCCGCGCCGGTGGATGTCCCGGCTCTGATCGAGCGACATGACGATGTTCCGGCTGCCGAAAATGTCGTTCTGCAAAAACCAGATGTCGAGGTAGTTCCCCGTGTAGACCACCTTCGAGCTGGCGCCGTCGCTCTCCAGCGTCGCGTACATGCCGTTCGCGACGGCGGGGGCGCTGGCGCGCGTGCCGATGCTGTACATTTCAAGCTTGTCCTGCAGCATGGCGGACATTCTGACGATGCGGTCGGCGGCGCGCGTTCCGATGACGCAGGCTCCGACGACCGGCGTATCCTTCGTGAGTTTCTCGATCTTGCTCACGCCGACGAAATAAAGCTCGTCTCCGATCACGAGATAGCCGGCCTGATCTCCGGCGCGCGCGATGCGGGTAAGTTTCGGCGCCGCCTCCGAAACCGTCTCCTCCTCCTCGGGGGAGAGCTCGCGGGGGGCGTCTCCGCGCAGGACTTCCGCGTGTACGATTTTTCCGTCGACGTCGAGGAGAGCGATGAATTCGATCCGCACCTGCTGCATGTCCCCGATTCTTGTGGAGAGGTATTGATATCGGGGCGGCGCACCCGTCTTGACGTGCTCGTAGATGTCGGTCCTGGAGGACCAGAGAATCGCCTGCGTCGCGTAGATGACTTCCTCGTAGCTGAGGCACTCGGCCACACGCTCGATAGCTTTGCCGACGAGCTGTTCTTCCGCGAAAGTAAACGTCTGGAAGGTAATTTTATGGAAGAAAAAACCCATCAGAAGAATGGAAGCGACGAAAACGACGGCAGTGTATAAGAGGGTGCGATTTCGTAATGACATAGTGTCGTTCACCTCGCGCAGGAAAAGAATGAAAGCGTCGCCCGCTTAAAAGCCCATTTTGTATTATAGCATCGGGAGATTGGGAGAACATACACAGGAACCGGATTTATCAACTGGCAAAGTCGGCAAAAATATAAGCCGCCTCCGAAGGAAATTCTTCGGGAAGCGGCTTATGGCGACAGGGAAAAGGGTTTATCTTTCGGTAAAGTGGCATGCAACCAAATGCTGGTCTCCCGATTGATCCGTCATGCGGAGTCTGGGTTCATCCGTTCTGCATATGTTCTGCGCCATGGGGCAACGTCCGGCAAATCTGCAGCCGGGCGCGGGGTCGATCGCGCTGGGGATTTCTCCCTCGATGGGATAGATGGGACGAACCTCGCCCGAAGCGTCGATGACCGGTATGGCTGCGAGCAGCGCTCTGGTATAGGGGTGTAACGTTTTTTCGAAGACGTCCTTGATGAGGCCGGATTCGACGATTTTGCCGAGGTACATCACCGCGATTCTGTCGCACAGAAAATGAATGACGCTCAGGTCGTGCGAGATGAGGATATAGGAGAGATTGAAACGATCTCTGAGCTCGATGAGAAGGTTGAGGATGCCCGCCTGCGAAAAGGTGTCGATCGCGCTCGTCGGTTCGTCCAAAAGCACCAGGTCAGGCTGGAGCGCGATGGCGCGTGCGATGCCGATGAGCTGCCTTTCGCCGCCTGCAAATTCGTGCGGATAGGAGTCGAGCCGGTTGGCGCTCAGCCCCACCATCTCGAACAGCTCCTTGGTCTTCTCCTTCAGTCGATTTTGATCGGCCATATGATGCACTTTAAACGGTTCTTCGAGGATCTTGCGGATGCGTTTGCGTGGATTGAGAGACCAGAACGGATCCTGAAAGACGATCTGTACCTTGCGCTTCATCGCAAGGAGGTCTTTACTCTTCTCGTTTATATCTTTGCCGTTCAGGAGAATTCTGCCTGCCGTCGGCGCGTATATGCCCATGATAAGTTGGGCAAGCGTGCTCTTGCCGCAGCCCGTTTCGCCGACGATGCCGAGGATGTCTCCCCGATTGACGGACAGATCCACTCCGTCGACGGCATGGACGTTTTTCTCGGTGCGCTGCCAGAATCCGGAGCGTATGGGAAAGTATTTTTTCACTTCTTTCAGTTGTAACATCGGCGTGTTCATGAGACCCCTCCTCTCACGCAGACGACGTAGTGCCCCGGTGTTTTTTCGTGCAACACGGGCTTGTCACTTTTGCATTCGCTCCCGGCGTCGGGGCAGAAATCCACGAAGGGGCATCCGCGGGAATCGGCCGAGAGCGCCATGCTGGGTACCGGCATCGGGCGTCCTTTTTTGTCGGGAGTCGGCAGGCATGAGAGGAACATGCGCGTATAGAAATGTCCGGGATTTTTCAAGACGGACTCGACAGGACCGAGTTCAACGATGCTTCCGCAGTAGAGGAGACCGATACGTTCGCAGACGGATGCCGCCAGCGCGATATTGCTGGAGATGAAGAGCGTGCTCAGTCCGAGCTTCTGCCTGAGTCGTTCGAGCAGTTTGAGAATACCGGCCTGAATTGTGACATCGAGCGCCCTGGTCGCTTCGTCGGAGATCAGGAATTTCGCGCCCGAGCAGAGGGCGGTCGCGATCAGGACGCGTTGTCTCATCCCGCCCGAAAGTTCATGCGGGTATTTTTTGATCGTAAACTGTGGATCGCTCAATTTGACCAATTCGAGCATCTCGACCGCTTTTGCCGTCAGCGCGCTTCCGGAAAGCCCCGGGTTGTGTTCGCGAAGCACGGTTTCCATCTGATCCTGTACGGTAAAGACGGGGTTGAGCGAGGCCATGGGGTCTTGGAAGATCATGGCCATCTCCTTGCCGCGAATCACTTGCGACATCTCTCTTTCCGTTTTTTTCAGCAGGTCTTCGCCGCCGAAGACGATCTCGCCGGATGTCGGCCTGACGTTTCGGGGCAAGATTTTAAGGATCGTCTGCGCCAGGATGCTTTTGCCCGCCCCGCTTTCGCCGACGATTCCGAGGATTTCCCCCTCGCGCATCTCGAGGAGCGGGATGTCGAGCAGTGTTGTTTCCCCCCAGATCGTCTTCGCTTTGCAGACGAGGTTTTCGATTTTCAATATCGAACGATCCATCATCGCACCCTCGTCTTCGGGTCCATAAATTCGCGCAAACCATCGCCGAGCAGGTTAAAACTGAGCACGGAGAGGAAAATCATGACGCCGGGGAATGCGCTGTACCACCACGCGTCCATGATGTAGGTACGGGAGGCGCTCACGAGCAGTCCCCACTCCGGTGTTGGCGGCTGCGCCCCCAGGCCGATGAAGGAGAGCGACGCCGCCGTCAGGATGACGCCGCCGAGGTCCATGGAGGCCTGTATGATGAGAGGGGCGATCGTGTTGGGGAGAATGTGGCTGAACATGATGACCCAGTCGTTCGTGCCGATGCATTTGGAGGCCTTTACGAACGGGCGTTCCCGCACGGAGATCGCCTGTGCCCTGATGATACGGCTGTACCACGGCCACCAGGCGATGACGATGGCGATGATCGCGTTTTTGAGACTGGGGCCGAGGAAGGACGCGATCACGATGGCCACGAGCAAAGGCGGGAAACTCAGGAATATGTCCGTGACGCGCATGATGGCTTCGTCGATGCGCCCTCCATAGTAACCTGAAATGATGCCCAGCGGTATCGCGATGAGCAGCGCCAGCGTGACGGTGATGAGCGAAATCGACAGGGATATGCGCGTGCCGTAGACGACACGGCTTAAAATATCGCGCCCCATTTCGTCCGTGCCGAAGGGATGCGCGAGCGATGGCGGCTGGAACGTGCTGCCCAGGTTGACGTCTCCCCGCCCCTGCTCCGGATAGGGAGCAATGAGCGGAGCCGCGACAGCCATAAGGAAGAGCAGGATGATAAAGGCGAACGCGAAACCGGTCAATTTGTTTCTGAAAATCATGCGCAGAAAGAGGCGAGCGTTCGTGCGCTCCGTATTCTTATCCGTCATTTCTTCCCGCCTCCTTCCGTAAAGCGGATTCTGGGATCGAGCGCGATGACGATGTCGGCGAAGAGGTTCAGCAGAACGTAGCAGAGCGAGGCGAAGAGCGTGACGCCGACGATCGCCGGATAGTCGAGATTCAGCACCGAGAGGGCGATGTAATTGCCGACGCCGGGCCAACTGAAGACAGCTTCGATCACGAATGTGCCGACCAGCGTGTATCCCGCCGACAGCGCGAGAACGGTAACGACGGTGCCGAGGACGTTGCGGAGGGCGAAACGCCAGATGACGAGGCGTTCTTTGATGCCCCAGGCCCGTGCTGCGCGAATGTAATCTTCTCCGAGGACCTCGAGCAGGATCGACCGCGTCATTCTCGCCGTCAGCCCGAAGGAGTAGCTTCCAAGGGTCAGCACGGGAAGGATCATATGCTTCAAAGTATCGAAGAAGACGGCACCGTTGCCCGTGATGGCGGCGTCGAGCAGTGTGAAGCCGGTGATCCGTTCAAGCGGCGAGGTTAACTGTACCATCATGTCGATCTGACCGGACAGAGGGAGCCAGCCGAGATAGTTGGAAAAAATAATCTGCAGCATCATGCCGAACCAGAAGGCGGGGACGGAGATGACGCCGACGGAGAAAAAACGCCCCATATGGTCGAAGAAAGTATTCTCCTTCACGGCGGAGTAAATGCCGACGGGAAGTCCGAGGGCAAAGGCGACGAGAACGCTCAGGATGACGATCTCGATCGTGTTCGGTATCGTCTCCTTCAGTTCGTCCAGCACCGGGCGGTGCGAGACGATGGAGATGCCGAGATCTCCGCCGAAGAGTTGCCGGATGAACTTGAAGTATTGCTCGTAAAGCGGTTTGTCCAGCCCCAGCTCGACGACGGCCTCCGCCTTCTGTTCGGCGGTGGCGTGAGCACCGACCCATCTCTGGGCCGGGTCGGAGGGAACAACACGGGACAGGATGAACGTAAAAGTCATGACGGCGAATAATACGAACAGTCCGGTAGCGATTCTGGTGACGACGTACTTTCCCATGCTGCTCCCCCTTTATGATCCGGTTTGGTACAAATCTGAAATCAAAGGTCTGAAGGGTGAGGCGTTAACGGCAACATCCTTTGACTATTTGCGATAGAGCTGGTAGAAGAAGACCGTCTCGGGATACCCAGCATTGTCCTTGTAGTCTCCCAGGTTTTTCCGGTATGGGCGAACATATTCGTCGCAGTAGATCATGAGGGCGGGGCAATCCTCGAGGATGATCTTTTGCGCTTCGATGTACTTCTCCGTCGCTTTGGAGACGGAGGTGCCGGATATTTCGATTGCCTCGTCGATCAGTTTATCGACCTTCGGGTTGGAATAGTAGCCGAAATTGTAGCCGATCTTCTTGTCGGTATGGAATTGCGAGAACATGTAACCCTGCGGGTCGACGTTGTCAGGCCACCAGTAGAGAGTCGTGATGTCCTGCCGGTCCTTCGGGTTCTCGGCCTTCGCCAGATTGTACTTCGTATCCACCGTCATGCCGCGAAGTTCCAGGTCGATGCCTGCCTTGCGGAGAGAATCCTTGAACAGCTCTCCCACTTTCTGGATGTTCTGGTCTCCGGCCGTATAGGTGTAGAGGAGTTTGAAGCCGCCCTTTTCGTATCCGGCTTCTTTCAGCAATTGCGCTGCTTTCTTCGGGTCGTAGCTGTACTGTTTCAAATTTTTGCCGTGTCCCCAGAGCGTCGGCGGGATGACGCCGCGTGCCTGTACCGCGTTGCCTTTCATCACGAATTTGATGATGTCTTCGTATGGCATGAGATAGGCGAGCGCCTGACGCACTTTGACGTTTTCCAGAGGGCCCTTCTTCGAGTTGAGAAACAGGTAGAGCTGTTGGAAGGAGGGAATACGGCTGATGCTGATGTTCGGATCCGTCTTCAGGGGTTCAAGAACGTCGGGACCGAGTGAATCCACGATGTCGACCTCGCCTTTGACCAGCATCTGGCGACGCGTGATCTGCTCCTTGATTACCTTGACGACGGCGAAATCGGCCTGTGCCTTATTATTATCCCAGCCTCCCCAGTAGTCTGCGAATTTTTCCAGGACGACCTCGCTGTCCTTCTTGTAGCTCTTCAGTTTGTAGGGACCTGTGCCGTCCGCGTTGAGTTTGTAGTACCAGTCGCGGTTGTGTTCGGGGTTGTATATGTACGCGCCGTAGGCGGACGATACGATATAGAGCAGGGGCAACGGGCGCTCGAGGCTTATCTCGAGCGTGTTCGCGTCGCGAGCCTTGATGCTCTTCACGCCGTCCCAGATATAGACGGCTCCCTTGCCCCCTTTGATCGTTCTGTTGAGGGAGTCGGCCGCAATTTGCGCGGTGAGCGTCTTGCCGCTGTGGAATTTGACGCTCTTGCGCAGTTTGAAAGTCCATGTCAGATTGTCCTTGGACGTCTGCCAGCTCTCGGCGAGTGCCGGCGCGAATTTATCGGGATGTCCCGGCTCGATCCGCACGAGCGACTCGTAGATGTTTTGCAGCACCTTGATCTCGGCTGCCCAGGTCTCGGCGGGATCCCAGAAGACCATCGGATCCGCGTGCGTCCCAAACGTTATGATGACGGGCTTCGACGCGGCTGAAGCCGTCCCTGCGAGGACAAAAACAACCAACAGTACGAGGAGTAGCAGTACCTTCTTCATTCCTTTCATACCTCCTTCAGAGTGGGCAATACAGATTTTGCCAGTTTTTCGAAATTCGGTTTCGGGTAAGAGATGCGGCTGTGCAACAGTCCGGTGGCCAGCATCACCTCCGCCGCCGCCACGGCCGCTTTGGCGGGGTTGACGACGGGGATGCCCAGCTTTTTGCCCGCCGGTTCGTCTACCAGGAGAAAGGCAAGCGTCATGCAGCCGAGGACGATCGACGAAGCCCCGTCTTCGACGAGCTTGCGCCCCACCTCGACAATCTGATTCACGACGGCCGTTTCGTCGACGGAGCCGTCCATCATGTTGAGTACGTTGTACTGAACGGCTCTGACCGATGCGAGCTGTTCGCGGTATCCCATTTTTCTGATCATGACGCGGGTTTCCGGGACGACCTCGTCGAGTATCGTAGCGACGCCGAAACTTTCTCCCAGCGTGGTCGCCAGCGCGACGGAACTCTCGAACGGTCCGATTACCGGCACGTCCAACAGCTCCCTGACGGACGCGATGCCTGGATCGTCGGCACAGCCGATAATGACGGCGTCGTACTCTCCCTTGAGGGAGATCAGGTGCTTCAGTGTCGAGCCGACGGACATCTCGCTCTCGATATACGATTCGATGGACAAGGGGCCGTCGTCCGCCGATCGCACGAAGACACTGTTTTTTTCGGGGTTGATCAGAAAAGAGTTCGCGAGCCTCTCTCTTCTCTTCATCTCCCCATCGGGCATCCCGCTTCCAGGAACGAGGTAGAGGATTCTGCCCATCAGATGGGATACCACGCTTCCTTGAGGACTCGAAGGGAATTGCCCCCGGCTACTTTGACGATATCCTCGTCCGAATAGTCGTGTGCGATCAGCCAGCGTATCGTATTCCACGAAGCTTCGGTCGGGTTTTCGAGTCCCCGCACGTACGGCATGCGCGGAAATTCGTAGCCGTTGTTCTTGTTGCCGCTCTGGTTTTCGGAGATGGACATGTTCGCGGCAAAAAGGTTGTGCAATCCAACGTGATCTCCGTAGAGCGCGTCGATTCCGAACGCGACGTGGTCGATTCCGACGAGATCCACGAGGTATTCGAAATGTTCCATGACCGATTCGATGCTATGCTCGGGGTGGCGTTTGGTGATGGTCGTGTGTGGCGCGGCTTCGATGCCGACGACGCCCCCTTTGTCGGCGCATGCCTTCAGGACGTCGTCGTTTTTCAGGCGGTTCATATCCCAGAGGGCCCTTGCTCCGACGTGCGTGATGAAGACGGGTTTGCGGCTGGCGTTGATCGCGTCCATGGACGTCTTCTCTCCGGCGTGCGACAGGTCGATCGCCATGCCGATCCGGTTCATGCGTTCTACCGCCTTATGCCCGAACGATGTGAGCCCGCCGTCTCCTTTCTCTTTGAGGCCGGAGCCCAGCCCGTTCGATTCGCTGTAGACGAGTCCCATCATTCTGACGCCAAGGCCGTAGAGGATCTCGATCCGGTCGAGTTCGTTCTCAATCGGCGTCGCGCTCTCCAGTGCCATGAACCAGGCAATTTTGCCCTCTTTTTTTGCGCGGGCGATATCCTCCAGGCCTTTTCCGTGAATCAGAAAATCCTGATGAGCGATGTCGCATGCGCGGATTCCCATGTCGTGAATGACGTCGTTCCACTTCCAGCCGTTTGCCGATGTGATGACGCAGGTGCCGTCCATCATGTTATCGAAAATCGCGTCGAGGCACGAATGCGCGAGTGCCTCGAACGCAGTCCGTTCTCTTCCCGCGCGCTCGTATTCCATCAGTTCATTTAAATCATCGGGAGTGACCGACGGGTGTTCGTGCAGCGCAATGACAGGGGTCTTCTCGATCAATTTTCCCAGGCGTTTTTCCTGTTCTCCGCTCAAAGGCACCTCGTACGGCTCCACCCGATTCAGTTCCGCGCTCAGCTTGAAATCGTCATAATCCACGCCCGGCCTCAGATAGTCAAACGATTTGTACCCCCTATACCCGGTCTTCATGAATTGAAAACACCTCCCGATGAAATGTGGAATGTAAGTGCATTTATGCTATGCATAGTAAACGATGTTTGTCACAAGACAATGTCCGGCGCGACGAAAAAAATGCCGATGCACTGTGCGCGGCGCATAATTGACGTTTATGTAAAATGCACGCGAGAAATGTCAGGACTGGTTTCGATACGTGCTGTCGAGAAGAAGTGCAAGACGCAACATGAAAATGTTGTCGGTCGAAAGCGGCACGATCTGGTCGATTCCCTTCAGCCTGTATCTTAGGGTATTTCTGTGAATGAATAACGTGTCGGATGTCTCCTCAATCGAGCGATCGCAGGCCAGCCAGGTGCGTAGTGTATGAATCAGATCGACGCCGCTTTTTTCCGTCGCGGCGAGCAACGGGGCCAGAACGCGGTTTGTTGCTTCTTTAAGCGATTCATCGACGCCGTTTTCCGTGAGCGTGAGGAGCAAACCCATATCTTCTGCCGTAAAAGTCCCATGGCGATGCCCGAGTCCTCTGGCAAGCTGGAAGCACCTTCGTGCCTCATGAAAGGAGTTGCGCAGGAATCGCATCGGCCGGTTTCTGCTCACACCGACCGGTGCGTCGTGTAGATGGTCGTTTCCCGTCTTTTCGAGGGGAACCGGCAACACGGCGATGATCTCGTCGTCTTTGTGCATGTGTATGGTCGTTTCGAACAAGCGACCGGGACCGTCGTCGCGACAGTCGACTGTTCTGGTATAGGCGATGCGTACGGGGCGCGCTTTCATCCAGCCAAAGCGCTCGAGTTCTTCCAGAGCTTCCTCCGCGTTGTCGTCGAAGAGCGCCCGTTCGAAAAGGCTTTCGGTCGTCACGCCTTGTGCCGTTTTCTTCTCTCCCTTTAAAATTTTCGCCATGACTTCTCGCGTTATGGAGACGTAGGAGATGTTCATCGGAAGCTTGACGATGGGGAAAGCCAGCCTGTTCGCAGTTTGAAGCGCCTTGGGAGGTATATCGCTCAAAAACCACCCGAGCTTGACGCCCAGGCCCGAGCTACCCTGTGCGTTGTAACCTTCGATCAGTGCGTCGAAATTGCCGATGTACTCCTGCAGCGTGTAGGTGGTCGAAAACAGGAAGATGTCGGATGTGACGCAGTAGTCGGATGTCGGGACCTCGAGGTAGTCAACGCAACTCACATTTCTGCCTAGGCCGTCCGCCCCCGCCAGAATCTCGTATCCGTCGAATATGTGAAGTTGAAGCATCTCCGCGACCGTGATCATATTTGCATTATAAATCAAAAAACCACGGAACCCGTATATTGGCTCCGTGGTTTGCAGTAAATGTAGATTTTTATCGAGACCTTGATCCGTTACCCCGCTCACTCATACAAAAAACACGCCACCTCGTGTCCCTCGCCCCGGTCCCTCGGCCTCGGTTCCTCAGTCCGGCAGCGGTCCATGGCCTTGGGGCAGCGGGTCGAGAAGATGCAGCCGCTCGGCGGATTGATGGGGGAGGGCACGTCGCCCTCTAGGATGATGCGCTTTTGCGCTGCGTCCGGATCGGGCACGGGGATTGCCGACGTCAGGGCCTGCGCGTAGGGGTGCAGCGGGCGCGCGAAGAAGTCGTTCTTGGGACCGATCTCCACCAGTTTGCCGAGGTAGAGCACGGCCACGCGGTCGGAGATGTGGCGCACCACCGAGAGGTCGTGCGAGATGAACAGGTACGTGAGGCCGAACTCCGCTCGCAGGTCCGCCAGCAGATTCAGCACCTGGCTCTGGATCGACACGTCGAGGGCCGAGACCGGCTCGTCGCAGACCACGAACTCGGGCTTCATACCCAGCGCCCGCGCGATGCCGATGCGTTGGCGCTGTCCACCGGAGAACTCGTGTGGGTACTTCGCACGGTTTTCCGGGCGCAGGCCGACCTTCATCATGATGTCGACCACGTAGTCGTCGAACTCCCGGCGTGTGATCAGGCCGTGATAGAGGGGGGCCTCACCGATGATCTGCGCGACGTTCATGCGCGGGTTGAGGCTTCCGTACGGATCCTGGAAGATGATCTGCATCAGGCGCCGCAGCTCGGCGTCCTCCGTCCGGTGCATCTCTCCGACGTCGCGTCCCTTGAAGGTCACGCTGCCCGCCGTCGGTTTGATCAGGTGCAGGATGGTCCGCCCGATCGTCGTCTTTCCGCAGCCGGACTCGCCGACCAGCCCGAGCGTCTCGCCCTTTTTGATGTCGAACGACACGTCGTTCACGGCCTGCACGTAGCCGACCGTGCGCTTGAGGAGCCCCTTTTTGATCGGGTAGAACTGCTTGAGATTTTTGATCTCCAGATACTTTTCGCCGCCCGTCATTCGGAGTCGCCCCCTTCCGCCGTGCGCTCCGGTGAGCCTTCGAAGAGCCAGCAGCGCACCTTGCGGTCGCCCCTCATGCGGAAGAGCGGCGGGTCGGTCTGGCGGCACTTGTCGAAGCACTCCGGGCAGCGGTTGTGGAAGCGGCAGCCGCTGGGGAAGTTGAGCGGGCTCGGCACGATGCCGGGGATGACGGAGAGGCGCTCCTTCGTCTCGTCCATGCGCGGGATCGAGGAAAGCAGGCCGCGCGTGTAGGGATGCAGCGGCTCTTTGAAGATCGGGCGCACGGCCCCCTCCTCCACGACCTTGGCGGCGTACATGACGACCACGCGCTGTGCCGTCTCCGCGACGACGCCGAGCGAGTGCGTGATCAGCATGACCGAGGAGCCGAACTCCTTCTTCAGGGCGTTCATCAGGTCGAGGATCTGCGCTTGCACGGTGACGTCGAGCGCCGTGGTCGGCTCGTCGGCGATCAGAAGCGACGGTTTGCAGGCGAGCGCCATGGCGATCATGATGCGCTGGCGCTGGCCGCCGGAGAACTGATGCGGGTATTCGTCGATTCGCGCGGCGGCGTTGGGGATGCCGACCACGTCGAGCATCTCGATTGCGCGCGTGCGCGCGTCCTGCCGGTTCATGTGCTGATGCAGTTTGAGCGGCTCGGAGAGCTGGTTGCAGACCGTGTAGACGGGGTTGAGGCTCGTCATCGGCTCCTGAAAGATCATGGAGATCGCGCAGCCGCGAATCTTGCGCATCTCCGCGTCGGAGAGTCCGAGTAGGCTCCTGCCCTCCAGCAGAATATCGCCGCTCTCGATGCGGCCCGTCGGTTTCTGGACCAACCGAAGCACGGAGAGCGCGGTGACGCTCTTGCCGCAACCGGACTCGCCGACCACGCCGAGCGTCTCGCCCCGTTCGATGGAGAACGAGACGCCGTCGACCGCCCGCACGGTTCCCCGGTCGGTGTCGAAGACGGTGTGCAGGTCTTTGATTTCAAGCAACGCCATCCGCCCCACCTACCTCTTCAGACGCACGTCGAGCGCGTCGCGCAGCCCGTCGCCGACGAAGTTGAACGAGAGCACCGTGTACATGATCGCAAGCCCTGGGAAGACGGACCACCACCAGTACCCCTGGCTGAGATACTGTTGTCCTTCGGAGATCATCAGGCCCCACGAGGGCGTCGGCGGCTGCGCGCCGAAGCCGAGGTAGGCCAGCCCCGCCTCGATCATGATGATGCTGCCCATGCCGAGTGTGGCCTGCACGATGATCGGTGCGATCGCGTTGGGGAGGATGTGGCGGAAGATGATCCTGGTCTGGGAGAGCCCCAGCGAGCGGGCCGCCTCCACGAACTCGCGCGAACGCAGGGAGATGAACTGCCCGCGCGTGACGCGGCAGACCTGCACCCAGTTGACGACGCCGATGGCGACGTAGACGAGTGTGAGGCTGGGGTTTTTGAAGACGGCGATGACCGCCAGCACGAAGAGCATGAAGGGGAACGCGAAGATGACGTTCACCAGCCACGAGATCAGGTCGTCGACCCAGCCGCCCTTGTAACCCGCGATCGCGCCGAGCGGCACGCCTATGGCGAGCGTCACCAGCGTGGCGAAGATGCCGATCTGCAGGGAGATCCGCGCCCCGAACAGCACACGGCTGAAGATATCGCGCCCGAGGAGGTCGGAGCCCATCATATAGGCGGAGGAGGGCGGCGAGAAGCGGGCGGCCTCCCGCGACGACCACACGGAGTATTTGATCGGGTCGTAAGGCGCGACGACGTTCGCGAAGATCGCGGCGAGGACGACGGTCGCCACCATGACGAGCCCCAGCATGGCAAGTTTGTTGCGCCGAAAGCGCGCCCACGCCTCCGCGCGAAGGCTCCTCCCCGCCTCGGCCCCAGACGCCTGGAGGTGCTCCTCGTTTCCCGTGCGAAGTTCCGGCTGCGTGTTCATGTTTTTGATTTCGTCGGTCATACTTCGCACCCTCTATTCATTGTCGTAGCGAACGCGCGGGTCGATGAACCCGTACGAGATATCCACGATCAGATTGGCGATGAGGAAGATCAGGGCCATCACGATGACGGTTCCGCGGATCATCGGAAAATCGCGGTTGATGAGCGCCTCCACAGAGAGGCGTCCGATGCCGGGCCAGGCGAAGATCGTCTCCGTGAGCACGGCCCCCGATAAAAGTTCCGATATCTGCGTGCCGATGACCGTGACGACAGGGATCATCGCGTTTTTCAGGGCGTGCTTCGCGATCACGATCGTCTCCACGACGCCCTTGGCGCGCGCCGTTCGAATGTAGTCCTGATTCAACACTTCCAGCATACAGGAGCGGGTGAGGCGCGCGATCAATGCCGCCGGGCGGACGCCGAGCGCGATCACGGGGAGGACGAGGTACTTCCAGCTTCCGTCCCCCTCGCCGACGCCCGGTACCCAGCCGAGCGTGTAGGCGAAGACGAGCAGAAGCAGCAGCCCTACCCAGAAGACGGGCGCGCTCACCCCCGATATGGCCACGATCATGGCCGTATAGTCGAAGATGGAGTATTGTTTGGCGGCCGATATGACACCGGCGATCAAGCCGACCGCCACCGCCAGCACCATGGCCCAGAACGCGAGCCGCATGGTCGAGGAAAAGCGCTCCCCGATGGCCTTCGTCACGGGCTCGTTGTTCCGGTAGGACATGCCGAGGTCGCCGTGAAGCAGCTCGCCGATGAATTTCGTGTATTGTTGCGTGAGGGGAAGATCGAGGCCCAGGTCGTGGCGTATGCGCGCGAGCGTCTCGGGATCGCCGCGCTGCCCCATCATGATGCGCGCCGGGTCGCCCGGCACCACCGCCATCAGGATGAAGATCGCCGTCACGACGCCCCACAGAACCGGGATCGTATACAGCAGTTTGCGAATGATATGCGTCAGCAAAAAAAGAACCTCCTTCAAGAAGCCCCCGCCCGAAAAAGAGGGCGGGGGCTCGGTGGACCGGATTTACTTCTTTTTCGAGAACCAGACGTCGTCCATTCTCATGGTGTAGTCGCCAAACGCGGGCAGAACGGCGTTATTGACGTACTTCTGCGTGGCGACCCAGTTCCCGTAGTAGAGGAGGAACATCCAGGGGGCGTCTTCGACGATGATCTGTTCGGCCTTCTGGTACATCTCGATGCGCTTTTTCTGGTCGGTGACGACGCGCGCCTGGTCGAGCAGTTTGTCGACCTCCGCGTTCTGGTAGAAGGAGTAGTTCCCCTTGATGCCGGGGTTCCGGGAGCTCAGGTTGACGAACAGGAAGTTGTCCGGGTCGAGGTAGTCGACGACCCAGCCCATGCGGTACATCTCGCATTCGCCGCGGTCGAGCATGTCGAGGTGCACGCCCCAGTCGACGATCTTGATGTTCATCTTGATGCCGAGTTCGGCGAGCTGCGCCTGGGCGGCCTCAGCGACGGCCTTGTTGCGGGAGCTCTGGTTGACCTGCATGGTGACCTCCAGGCCGTTGGGGAAGCCGGCCTCGGCCATCAGCTGCTTCGCCTTCTCGGGGTTGTACTCGTAGCCCTTCAGCTTCTTGTTGAAGCCCGGCATCGAGGGGGGCATGACGCCGGTCGCCGGCATGAAGAGGCCCTCCATCACGAGGTCGTTCATGCGCTTTCTGTCGATCGCGTAGTTCATGGCCTGGCGGAGCTTCTTGTTGTCCTTGAAGGGGGCTGTCCTCATGTTGAAGCCGAAGTAGTAGATGCCCGGCTGGGGAGCGTAGAGGAAGTTCTTGCCGAGCAGTTTGCGAGCCTCGGCGACCTGGCGCTCGGGGACCTCGCGCATGAAGTCGAGGTTGCCCTTCTTGAACTCCTCCCAGGCGACGGTGCCCTCGGGGATGACGACGATCTCCACGCCGTCGAGGTATGGAAGCTGCTTGCCATTCTTATCCTTGCGCCAGTAGTTGGGGTTTTTCTTCGTGACGACCTTCTGGTCCTGCTTCCAGGATTCGAACGTGAAGGGGCCCGTTCCCACCGGGTGGAAGTTGAAGTTCTTGCCGTGTTTCGTCACATCCTCTTTCGGGACGACGGCGAGCGCCTGATAGGCGAGGACGGAGAGGAACGGCGCGAACGGTTCTTTCAACGTGAACTGGAGGGTGTACTTGTCGACGGCCTTGATGCCCTTCCACTCCTTCGCCTTGCCGTCGACCATCTCCTGGTAGCCGTCTACCTTGTCGATGAAGTAGGCGCGGGGGGATTTGTCGCGGATCATGCGCTCGAAGGACCACTTCCAGTCGGCCGCCGTGACCTCGCGTCCTCCGTTGGCCGTGGGTTTGCCGCCCTCGGTCGCCTTGTGGAAGTGGACGCCCTTGCGGAGCTTGAAAGTCCAGACCTTGCCGTCGGAGGACGCGCTCCAGCTCTCGGCGAGCGAGGGGACGATCTTCTGACCGTCGTCGCTGTTGGTCACGAGCGTATCGAACATGAGTATATAAGTGCGCGCCGAGGTTGTATCGGTGGCCATGTGGGGGTCGAGCTTCGGGGGGTTGGAGACCTCATGCCATCGGGCGACGCCCCCGTACACGGGCGTCTCCGCCGCAAACGCACAACCAACCGACAAAATGCTTAAAGCCATTGCCAATATCAAAAGCGAAATGGTTCTCCTCATTCTGCATACCTCCTTATGAAGTTGTGTGATAAGTGTGAAAAGGGAAGCCGGGCCCCCCGACCCGAATTCCATCCTGTGGATCATAATAAACGATGGAATTCATTTTCTCAATCCGCACTGCTGCGTCTTATACGGATGCCCGATTCGGGAATTGCTCCTTCGAGATGGCAGCCGACCGACGTTGACAATTGCCCGCCGCTCTCATAGCATGTACTGTAACGACTTGGTAGTACGAAAGGGGGATAGGTCGGGTGAAAAAAAACTTTCTGTTCGCAATATTGGCGGCACTTCCCGCGCTCTTGTTCGCGTCGGGTGCGTTCGCAGCTGCGCCTCGCGCTCACGAAGGGCACAGCGCGCCGATCATGGGCGAACTCGCCGCACTCAAGGGGAAGGACTTCGATCGGGCATTCTATTCGATGATGATCCCGCACCACGAGGGCGCCGTGGCGATGAGCCGGTTGATTCTGGGCAAATCGAAGGATCCGAAGATCATGCAGTGGGCGGAGAACATCGTGCTGGCGCAGACGAGAGAGATCGAATGGATGCGCATGGAGGTGGAGAAACTCGGCGGTGTGGATGAGCGCTTTTACAATTTGATGCGCGACGATATGCACAAGATGCTGCAGGGGAGCGTCTCGGACCGCGACTTCGTGAAGGGGATGATCCCCCATCACGAGTCCGCGATCGAAATGGCGAAGCTGGTCCCCGGCAGGACGAAGGACCCGCAACTGGTGAAGCTGGCGCAGGATATCGTGGACAGCCAGTCGAAAGAGATCGCCGAATTCAACGATTGGCTGAAGAAATAAAATTCATCATCGTGCAGGGAAACCACGTTAGCGACGCGCGGGAGAAGTGGTATAATTGGGGACGAAAAGGGTTGCCCCCGATGGTAGGACAACCCTGAAACAATTGCCTTCCGGCAACTACCGGATCACTCCCAGCAACTTGAGCGTCAACTCAAGAAGCTGGAGGATCACGGCAAACAGAGGAGCGAGACGAACTGCTTTGGTGAGGAGGTTGTCTCGCTCCTCCTTATTGTCACCGGAAGGGCGGCGCGTACCTTGCGGCACTGCATCACCTCCTCCAAGAGGAGAAAGACCGTACTTGACTCACCGACGCCCTCTGTGAAACTTCGCCGGAGGCCCCATCGAATCGATTCTAACAGGCGCGAAACCGCGCCGCAACTTGCATTAAAGGAACAAAACGTGTCGCCGCTCGCTTCTCCTCAACCTTTTCAAAAGTGGCAAATCGTGTTACCCTTTTGGCGTGGGGAGGTGTTCACGGATGAACATGGGCAGTTTCGACAAGATTGGAACGACCGGCTACGCGATGATCAACAAATCTCTCGAGCGACTGGACGCCCTGGCGGAGGGCATCGACGGAGACGATCCCAAGAGCGCCGCGAAGGGCATCGCCGAGATGGCGAAGGCGCGCGTGCAGCTCGTACAGGGCATGACGCTGGTGAACGCCTACGAGGACCTGCTGAGTTCCACGCTCAGGCTCTTCGGCATCGGCTGCAGATGCAACTGCCGGTGTTGAAAATCCAAACGACGAAACCGAAATAAAGAAGAGAGGCCGGCATCGTGCCGGCCTCTCTTCTTTATGCTTGTGCCAGTTGCCTCAGTTCATCTTCGTCCAGTAGAGCATGCA
Organism: Synergistaceae bacterium; assembly: GCA_031549185.1. Lineage (GTDB taxonomy): Bacteria > Synergistota > Synergistia > Synergistales > Synergistaceae > JAVBQG01. Next base: position 77,138 of record JAVBQG010000017.1, read on the forward strand.
GTCGCCCCAGCCCTTCCAGTTGGGGATGAACTCCTTCACCTTCGGCGAGAGCACGAAGAGGTGCTCCATGTTGAAGAGCGGCAGAATCGCCGCCATGTCGTGGGTGAGCGTGTCGTCGAGCTTGCGGTAGAGCGCGATGCGTTTTTTCTTGTCGACCTCCACGCGCGCGTCCTCGATCATCTTGTCGATCTTGGGATCTTTGATGTTGATCGAGCGGTACGTGCTCCACTTGTCGGAGTAGAAGAACTTGTAGAAGTACGGGTCGGCGTCGGCCGTGGACCACGAGCCGGCGTAGCACATCATGTTGCCGGAGTTGCGCGTGTCGGTCCAGGCCGCTTAGTCCATCTGGTTGATCTTGATGCGGAAGCCGGCCTGCGCCATCATCGCCTGCATGATCTCGGACATCTTGCCGTAGTTCTTGCCGCTGCTGCCCTGCGTGGAGTTGGAGACCTCGATCTCCACGCCGTCCTTGTAACCCGCCTCGGCGAGCAGTTTCTTCGCCAGTGCCGGGTCGTAGGCGATCTTGTGCGCCGGCTTCGGGTTGTACGGCTCCGTGCCCTTCGGCAGGATGTTGTCCGGCAGGACGCCCTTGCCGAAGAAGACGTTGTCCAGCAGTTCCTTGCGCGGAACGGCCGCCATGAAGGCCTTGCGCACGCGCACGTCGTCGAACGGTTTCATCGTCGTGTTCATCGCGAGATAGTACAGGCCGATGCGCTGCGACTTGACGATGCGGTCCTTCCACTTGGGCGACTTCTCGAAGTAGGGGATCTGCGAGCGCGCCACGTCGCAGTCGAAGATGTCGATCTCGCCCGATTCGAACATCATGCGCGCGGTCTCCGCGTCGCCGACCACGTTGATGCGCACGGCGTCGACCTGTGGTTTGCCGCGCCAGTAGTTGGGGTTGGCGACCAGCACGTGGTGGCTGTCGACCACCCATTCTTTAAGGATAAAGGCGCCCGATCCCATCGTATTGGTGGGCGAGAAGCCGAAGTCCTTGCCCTTGGCCTTGGTGAACTTCTCGCTGTAGACCGAGGCGACGGGAGAAGCTATCACTTCCTCGAGAAAGGGAGGAAAGACCGCCGCCAGCGTGATCTGGATCGTCTGCGGGTCGAGGACCTTGAGGCCGGAGACGCTCTTCGCCTTGCGGTCGAGGCGGTCCTTCGCGCCGGCGATCATGTCGAAGCCGTCGGTCTGGATCGACTTGGTCTCAGGGTCGAGAAGGCGGTCGAAGGTGAAGGCCACGTCCTTCGCCGTGACGGGCGAGCCGTCGGTGAATTTCGCGTTCTTGCGGAGCTTGAAAGTATATACCTTGCCGTCCTTGCTCTGCGTCCAGCTCTCGGCGAGGCCTGGGATGACGACGATCTGCTTCGTCTTCGGATCGGTGATCTTCTCAATCAGGCGATCGTAGATGTTGTAGGGGACCATGTAGTCGTTGTGGTTGATCTGGGTGTCCATTGTGGCCGGTTCGTTGGGATAGACGAGCTTGAGGATCTTCTCCGCCGCCTCCGCCCTCGCCCCCGCGAGCGTCAAACCGAGAAACAGCAGAAAAGCAAAGAATAGTGCCGCGCGTGTGGCCTTCTTCATGTTGCAACTCCTCCTCATCATCACATAGAATTGCTGGACATTTTAGAACGCGATCGGATAAATAGCAAGTGCCTGTTGCAAAAAGGCGGTCGAACGCACCGCGAAACAGGTGATGAAATCGCTCATACGGCGATTTCTCCGGTGTGAATTTAGAGGGCGGCAAAGGACCGCAACCCTTGCCTCGGGATATCGAGAAGAATCATATCATACCGTTCGGGGTCTTCAAAGAACGCGTCCGGAAATGCGCGGCTACCGTCGAAGGACTTCGCTTCGCCATACGCCTACTTCTCCGGGCGGATCAGTCCGATCGTGCGCGGCGACATTCTGTCGCTCGAGGAGTGAGCGATCCGTTTCTTCGTCGGTCTTCGTACCATCGTGGTGGCGCTTGCGCAGGCGACTCGAAACGAGATTCGGATCGCGGGCGCGATGCCAGCGTCGTCGTCGCCGTTGTCTGGGGACTGTGTTACGCTTCGACGAGCTACCACGGCGACCTTCCGCCGGATCGCCTGCGCTCGACTTCTCTCGACGTGTCTAATCTCTCTCGCGTACCAACGGCAGTGTGGAGCAGTGAATGCCGCCGCCGTGTTTTCTGCACTCGTGATAGGGGGTTGTAATGACCTCGATGCCGCGCGAGGCGAGTTTTTCGGCACTCCAGGGCGCGAGCCCGTCCATGACGATCTTGCCCGGTTTCAACGCGAGGCAGTTGACCGCGAAGCTCACATCCCGGTAATCGCCGTAGATCGCCTCGATCCCGAGCTCCTTCAGTTTGTCGATGAACCAGTACGGCAACCGCTCGACGTTGATCAGTGCCTTGTCGTGATCCACCATGACGATCGCGCCGTCGAGATGCATGCTGAAACCGACCAGTGGAATCTCGATCAGGTCGATGCCCAGCACGTCGAGAACTTTTTTTACCTGGTCGACCGCGCATTGATTGCCGCGCGCGCTGAGCGAGATGGCGGCGACCCTTTCCGTGAGTATGCAGAAACTTCCACCCTCCATCAGCCCCTCGCCGTGAATCGTGTGGAGGATCGGCATGCCGATCTCCGCGATCTTCTTCGTGACGTACGCTTCTTCGCCGCGCCGGCCCGTTCCATAGGGGCGCCCAACGGGTCCCATGCGCGAGACGATGAAGCCGCCGTTCACCACGAGACCCATGTCACGTGTGAACATACTGTTCGGATCGCGCGGTCCTCCGTCCATATAGACGATCTCTGCGCCGTGGTCGCGGATGATCTTGACGAGCGCGTCGTGCTCTGCCTGCATCCCTTCGATGTTCGGCCCTTTATCGGAGCGGAAATACCACTGTTCGTCGTCGTCGATCAGCGCGTCGATCGAAGGATCGTATTTGTTCTCCGTGATGATCCTCAACTCGTCGCCGGGGCGGTGCATCAGGATGGTCTTCAACGTTCCGACGTCGTTGTACACGCCCCACCTGCGCCCCCAGACGCGCTCCTGCATCGCCTCGTTCTCGAACGCAGGTGTCGCCTGCGGGACGATGCGCTCCAGAACGATGTGATAATACATTGAACTGTCATGCAAACTGCCCATCAGAACAAACCCTTTCTGCTTTATATTTCAGTTGGGCGCTGTCTTGCCACAATTGGTTCTCCGTTCTTGCCTCGCCACGTAACGCCGATCCCCATATAGGTAATAACCACGCTGACGATCGGGTTGATCCAGTTCAAAAAAGCGTAAGGCGCGTAGGCAAGCGTCGAAACGCCGAAAAGGTTGGCGTGAAACGCGCCACAGGAGTTCCACGGCACCAGGACCGAGGTGATTGTGCCGACGTCTTCAAGGCAACGAGAGAGCATTCTCGGGTGCAGCCCCCTCTCCGCATATGCCGATTGATACATACGCCCGGGGAGGACGATTGCCATGTATTGGTCGGCCAGCAGAAGGTTGCACGCGAAAGAAGACAGGCAGGTCGTCAGCACAAGACCGCCGACCGTCTTGACTTTTTGCAGAATGGCCGCGAGAAGAACCTCGAGGAAACGGCATCTCTCCATGATGCCGCCGTACGCCAGTGCCACGATGCTGAGCGAAACGACCCAGTTCATGCTTTGAAAGCCGCCGCGGGCCATTAGCTCCTGCAACATTTTGCCGACTTCGGCGGCCAGTTCCGCCGGTATGGCCTGCAGGTTGTTTTCGCCAAGAACCTTGGCGACAGACGCCAGATCCTCCCCCGCGCCGGATATCTGTCCGATGATTGTCGGCTCGTAGCCCCACTGAAGGACGTTGATGATGTCCGGCAGGCTGGCTCCCTGCACGAGACAGAGAACAAAGCCGGATGCCACGCCGGCCAACAGTGCGGGAAGGGCCGGTATCTTCAGAATGACGAGACCGATAACGAGCACCGGAGGCAGGAGGCCGAGCGGGGAGATGTGAAATTCGCTCTGCATGATCGTCTTGATTGCATCGATCTTCTGCGTATCCAATGTCCCGCCAGTGTACCCCATGCTCATCGCGACGCATATGATGAAGACGATGACATAGGTGGGGCCAGTCGTCCAGATCATCCCTTTGATGTGTTGGAAGAGGTCCGTCCCCGAGACCGCTGGAGCTAGGTTCGTCGTGTCCGACAGGGGTGACATCTTATCGCCGAAATACGCGCCGGATATGATGATACCCGCGGCGAGTGCCTTGGAAATGCCAAGGCCTGCCGCAATGCCGATGAGCGCGATTCCGACCGTACCGGTCGTACCCCAGGAACTGCCAGTAGCGAGTGAGACAATCGAACAGATGAGGAGGGTGCTGACTAGGAAAATACTCGGCGACAAAATGGAAAGGCCATAGTAGATCATGCTTGGCACGACGCCGCTCTTGATCCAGGAACTCACTACGATACCGATGGTGTACATGATGAGAATCGACATCATCGCCATGTTGATGCCGGTGAGAATTCCGTCCGCAATGTCGTCCCACGGACATTTGAGAACGAAAAAGCCGAACACGCCCGCGAAGACAGCTGATATCGCGACAGGGATGTGCACGTCGATCTCCCAGGCGAAGACACTGGCGCTGATGACGATCATGGTGAATACGAGTACGATCAGCGATTCGAAAATATTGGGGGTTCGAGTCGTTCTTTTCTCCTTCACTTCGCTCATTTTTTTCACCTCTACTTGACAATGTGTTTTATGTGCGTACTCTTTCGCCCCTCACGTCTGCCTCGAAGGGGCTGTTCATAATCGCCTTCCCGTTTTTCATCGCTGTGCGTCCCCTCATATAGACCCCCTCAATGTTCCATTTTTCATCGAAAACCAGAATATCGGCGTCCATACCGACTCCAAGATGTCCCTTGCTTCCGAACCTGAGTCGTTGGGCCGGGTTGAGCGTGGAGAACGAAATCGCAAGAGCGGGCTCGACTCCGTCCATGATCATGGCCTTCGTGTTGTCCCACGTGGACGAAACTCGCTCCACATACAGCCCGTCGGTCGTACCGTCGTTTTTTACAAAAGGTAACGCAACGTTACCGTCGGAACTCATTGTGATGAGAGAGGGGGCGACGCCTTCGTTCAGGAGAAATTCGATTGCCTGCGACGCCTTGATCGACCGGGAGCAGCCACGCGATGCCTCCAGTATTGCGCTGATGTCGACGACGCCCCCGCCGAACGCGTAGCGTTTCGCGTTCTCGAGCATCGCCTTGTCCGTATTGCAGTGCGTGGGGACTATCCGATCGGCAGGTACGCCGGAGGCGGCGCGAACCTTCTCCAGAATTTCGTAGGCGTCACCGTACTCTGCGATATGGATATGCAGGACGCCCGCTTTACCCGTCTGCAGGCCCGCGGTGTACACTTCGCTCGCCAGGCGCATCAATTCCTCGATGGAGGGGTGAGAGGAGAATTTGTCGGTCATGGAGACTTTTGCTCCAACGACATGAGGAATGGTCACGATGTCCTCGGGGGCGCTCGGCGTGATGCTGGGAGGAGGACACCTGAAATTTCCTGTGTACATATATGTGGAGAGTCCCTCGTGGGCGAGGGTCTGTGTTTTATAGTTGAGATTCCTGAGATCTTCGCAGCCATATCCAAAACCGAGGATTCCCACGGCCGTTGTGACACCGCCTTTGACAAAATCCGAGAGAAAAATTTCCGGCGTCTTGCAGGAAAATCCTTCGTCCCACGCCGCTCCGATAAAATGAACGTGTCCGTCGACGATGCCTGGCGATACGACCCGCCCCTCTAGATCCACCATCTTGACGGAGAGATTCCCGACATCGAGTTTTTCGCCCATCGCGACGATTTTCGAAGCCGCCACCAGAATATCGACACACTGTCCTTCGTATTGCGGGTCGGCGATAAGAGGTTTTACGTTTTTCAGCAGGATCATTTCAACACCTCCTCAGGATACGATCGAGCTTTCCGTCAAACGGGTTTGCGTTTCAGGAAAGCCGTCATACAGTGTATAGCCCCCCACCCCTTGACGATTTCGGGCAGCTCGATCTCGATGCACTCGATGGCGTTCTCCTCGAGTATTTGCTTTGTCACCGGGTTGCCCGCCGGCATGACCACCTTCCCCGGTTCCAGCGCCACGAAGTTGATCGAAAACGTCTGTTTAACCTCCGTGATTGCGGGTGTCTCAATGATCGAAAAACCGAGATCCATCAGCCCCTTGCAGAGGTCATACGATACCTGCCATGGGAAAAGAATGATCTTTTTGCGATCCGGAATGTTCATCAGGCCGTCCAGGTGTGCATGGCCGTACGGGATCTGGAAATGGAGGACGTTCTCCACTCCCATGCCCCTCAATACCCATTCGACCTGCTCGATACCTGATTTGTTCGCCCGGCACCCGGAGCCGATGATAATGCTTCTCCGGTCGACCCACATGGCGCAGGCACCCTCAAAAATTCCCTCCCCGTGGATGGTTGCGAGGATGGGAACCCCCAGCCGGGCAAGGGCTTCGGCGGCAAAACGCTCTTCTCCCCGGCGGGCCTCCATTGCCGGGCGACAAACGATTGCCCCTTCCGGTGTCATCAGTATCTGATCGCGTACGAAAAGAGCGTTGGGACGGTCCAGCCTCGCTCCCTCGATATAGTGCACCTCGACGCCGTATTGACGATATATTTCCGCCAGGGCATCATGTTCAACGCGTGCTCTGTCGGCGTCGATGGCACTTTTGAAACGGACGGAAGCGGGATCCGTGACGGCATCCATCTCGGGTCCGGGTCGATGCATCAAAACCGCTTTCAATTTGCCACACTCCGAATCGCAATACCAGTCGCCCCAATAATCATTCATGGATTCGGCAAAGTTGCGAGTGCTTGGAAACCATCGTTCGCCGTTTACATTAACGCCGGGAAACCCGGAGTTGCTTGCTGCGTTGTTCATTTTTTCGACCTCCGCCTCGAATGAATTTTCCTATCTCCCAATTATTTTCATCTTATTCAACTTGACTACATAATACGGTCTGTTACGATAGAAGTCAAGAAGCCACTATCGCCTGATTCGGGAAGGCTTTCGAGATGTGTTCGCCAGTATGGAAATTTTATGAAAAAGAGGTATTCGAAATGCCGCTGGGAAAAGTAGTGAAACGGATTCGAGAGGATCGCTCGTTTACCCTGAAAGAGTTGTCCAGATTGTCGGGAATATCCGTGTCTCACCTCTCGAAGCTGGAAAACGATAAAACCAAACTGAGCGTGGATGCCCTGCGCAAACTCGCTGACGCCTTGGGTGTTCCACTGTCGAACATCATGATGACGCAGGAAGTTCCGAGGATCAGCCCTGTCCGTGCCGGCGAGGGGTTCGTCGTAAATCGTGACACGGCGTCTCATCCTGTTTTGGAACGTTATCTGACGATTCGAAGAAGCGCCCGAATGCAGCCGATGATCATGACTTTCCCGGCAGGAGCTGACAGTGGACCGGTCTATTCGCACTTGGGCGACGAGTTTTTTTACGTCCTTGAGGGCGAAGTGCGTTTTTATTATGGGGAAGAGACGACTTTCGACATGCTGCGAGGAGATTTCCTGTACTACGACTGCGGCGTGCCTCACCGGTGGGAAAACATAGGCAAAAAAGAGGAGGCGGTATTGCTGATGTGCAATACGCCTCCTGTAATATGAATCGAAACTGTCCGCTTATTCCTTGTTGCGCCGGAGGCCCATCGCCAGAAGCGCAAAGAGGAACGCGGCCCCGCCCGCTCCCGCGTCGCAGCCGCTTCCGGTGTCGGGGATCTCCGGTTTCGGGGTGCCCTCTTTCCAGAGGGCGCAGTCCGCGTTGACTTCGCAGTCGCCGAACCCGTCGATGTCCACGTTGCCGCGCATCTTGACCGTTCCGCTCGTGGTGCTGGTCAGCGTGATGGTGTACGTGAGCCCGTTGATGGTGAACGACGGCAGCGTCAGCGGGTTGCTCACGGTCGGGTTGAAATCCGTGATGGGAATGGGGGCGGGAAGCTGTTCCGTGTCGGAGTAGCTCCATGCGTTGAACTCCGCTTTCGTCGCGTGCAGTGTGGCGCTCACGTCGTAGCCCGTGATGGTTTCCACGTCGCCCGAGATCGTCGAGTGAATGTTGATGTATCCGTCCGCTGTGAGTTCGACGCGCAGAATGCCCTTCTCCGCGAAACCCGCGCCCTCCGCCAGCCACTTGCCTCCGATTGTCTGCGTCGGATCGGCCCATGCCGCCGTCGCAGTCAGAAGAAACAAGAGAACCCAGCAACTCATGATCGACAATTTCCGCATGTCTAACTCCTCCTCCAGTCGAGCTTCTGAAAACGCGATGCTGTACGATCGCGCTCGCATTTTATCCTCTGGGGGATCGGGAGCCGTCCGCCTTTTTGCCTGATCCTGCCAGGGGGGGATCGCAGGAATGAAGGTGTGAATCGATTTTTTTATTCGATGTTCTGGGTGGCGACCGATCGGGGGAGACCCTGCGCCTTTGCCGTGACGACCTCGCAGACCGGCAGCGCCTCCGGATCGAGAACCTTCGCGACGCTGCCCAGGTCCATGAATTTTACACCCTCGTCGCGGCAGCGCAACAGAAAGTCGCGCAGCGGTCCCCGCAATTCTCGCGATACGGCGACGGCCGCGTTCATGGGCAGCACGGTGAGGCCGATGGACAGGTTCGCCTCGAGCAGCCGCAGGCGCTCTTGTATTTGATCGCTAGTCGCGCCCTTCATGGCTACCTCGACCGGAGGCAGCGTGTCGGGTATCTGGGGCGTCGAGAACGTCTTCCACGAAAGTTTGGGCAGATAGGGGTAGAAGCCGAAGGTGTCGCTGCAGTATTTGAAGTGCATGGTGTCCTGCACGCGGAGGCTCATGTAGTTGACCTGCCACCCTGGCGCGGCGAATCCGCTCGGCCGGACGCTGGTCCTGCGCGTGAAGGCCTCTACCGCCCGTTTGACGTCGGCCTCCAGGGTGGTGTCTTGCATCTTGTCGAGTCGTGCCTCCCACTCCTGCGGGTTCCAGCCGTAGACGCCGCAGTCCTGCCCGCGCTTGGCGGCGTCGCGCAGGACGCCGGGGGAGGACTCCACGATCGCGGTCCCTTCGCCGAAGAGCTTGCGCAGTCCGCCGCCCGCGCTCTCCGTCCCCATGCCGAAGAAGAAACTGCCGAACGCATACAGTTCGTCCATGATGTCCAGCAGGCGCGGCACTCCTTCGAGGTATGCTTTTTGCGTATCCGTGTAGACCTTGATCGCGAGGATCTTCATGTTTCAAGCGGCGAGTCGGCCGCGCGCGGTTTGCGGAAGACCTCGACCTTGGCGGGGGGGATGTTGCAGAGTACGAAGCGCATGCGAACCTTGCGAAAATCCTTCGGAACGTACGGCATCTCCCCGACGAGCGCGTACGTGAACTGCACGTAGAGCCCGCCGGGCGAGAGCGTCCGACCGATGACGTTCATGATGGAGACCGACACCTCGTGGGGGAGGCTGCGGAAGGGCAGGCTCGACACGACGGCGCGGATGCTTCTGCCCGACGCCATCGACTCCAGCTCCTCCGCCCCGCCGCACCGCACGTCGACGCCCGGAAATTTCTTTGTCAGAGTCTCCGCAAGCGGCTCGGATTTCTCGACGACCAGCAGCCGGTCGCGAGGGACGCCGTGCGACAGCAGTGCCTCCGTGACCGGCCCGGTTCCGGCGCCGAGTTCGACCACGAGGCCCTTCGATCCGAGCAACAGGGGAGAGACCGCTTCGACCATCGCGCCGGACAGCGCCGGCGAGCTGGGGCAGATCGTCCCCATGTCCCCTGGGGATCGGATCAGTTCGTGCAACAGCATATATTGCTGTGAGATCCGCTCTTTGATCCCTCCCATGCGTCTCTTTCCCTACCCTTTTTTGATCGCTTCGGCCAGGGCGCGTCCAAGTGCGGCACACCCTTCGAAGTCCGCGCCGGTCGGATGCGATTTGATCTCGAGGATCGGTTCGATCACGTCCCATCCGCCCTTCGTGCGCTCGGCGAAGTCCTTCATCTCCCCCAGCGCGGCGCTTGCCCAGCTGTAGGTGCCGCAGAGGCCGAGTTTGCGCCCGCGCATGTTCTTGTTCTCGAGCATGTCGGTCAGGTACTTCATGGGCGGATAGAGCTCCATGTTGTAGGTGCAACTTGCCAGCACGAGGCCGCGGTACTTCCAGATGTCCTTTGTGATGTTCGAGGGGTTGGAGCGCGAAATGTCGTAGATGACGACGTCGTGCACGCCGGACTCCGACAGCGATCGCGCGATGGCGTCGGACGCGACCTTGGTGTTGCCGTACATGGAGCCGAAGACGACGACGGCGCCCTCGTCCGTCTCCTGCCTGCTCCATTTTTCGTAGAGATCGACGACCCGTTTGGGGTTGCTGCGCCAGATGGGGCCGTGCGCGGGACAGATCAGGAAGAGGTCGAGCGCCCGGACCTTGGAGATTGCCTTGAGCGCCTGTGCGGAGAACCTGCCGACGATGTTGACGTAATATCGCATCATTTCGTCGATGGCGCACTCCATGCAGGCCTCGTCGTCGAAGAGGCCGCCCTCGATGGCCCCGAATCCGCCGAACGTGTCGTTGGAGAAGAGGATCTTATCGGTGGCGTCGTAGGTGACCATGCTCTCCGGCCAGTGGACCATCGGCACCATGGCGAACGTCAGCTTGTGGTGACCGATGTCGATCACGTCGCCCTCCTTGATTACGACGATGCCGTCCTCGATGCCGTAGAAGTTCTTGATCATCTCGGCCGTCTTGGCGTTGCCGACGAACTTCACATCCGGGTAGAGGCGGTGCATCAGCGCCAGGGAGCCCGAGTGGTCCGGCTCCATGTGGTTGACGATCACGTAGTCGAGTGGACGCTCCCCGAGCAGACGGTCGATGCGGAAGAGAAAGTCGTCCATGAAGGAGGTCTTGACCGAGTCGATCACGACGGTCTTGTCGTCGTCGATGAAGTACGAGTTGTAGGCGACGCCGTGGGGAAGCTCCCACAGCCCTTCGAATTTGTCCGTCTCCCTGTCGTTTGCCCCGACCCAGTATACCGACGGGGCGATCTCGATTGTCCCGAATACCTTGCCCATGCCTTTAAAACCCCTCTTCAATATTAATCTATGCGTTTTTATATGGCCTAACTACCCCCGGCCGTGGCGGTCCTTGCCGTATGTGACGACTGGCTGTGCCTTCTCCGCCGGCGCGGCGAGGTTCTTCTGGATCTCTGCCAGCAGCTTCTGGCGTTTCCTTTCGCTCTCGTCCCCTTCATCCACGAGGCCCTTGCTGTCGAAGCGGCCCTCTGCGACGAGCATCTCGACGAGGCGTACCTCCTCGCCGATCGCCTTCGCGAGCTCCGGCGCTTTCAGCTCGGCCTTGGGGTTGTCGCGCAGATAGGTACGCGCTTTCTCGTAGACGATATCGAGGAGCTTCCGGCAGGCGGGGCAGACGGCGCGTCCCGTGGCGCCGAAAATTTTTCCGCAGACGTCGCACGCGGTCATATCCATATCGATGGCACCTCCCTGTTGTGTTCGAACGTCGTTCCGGCGTGACCGCGTCAATTATAAATGAAGAATTCGTTTTGAGGCACTGTGCGAAAGTATGTGTTTTACCCGGGCGAAAAATTTTTTTTACGCAGTCCCCGTGTTCTTTGTGCTGACTGGTGCCTCGATGAATTGCATCAAATTTTACGAAGTTGAACATACAATCTTGTCTTTTTCCTGAAATTGGTTAATAATGTCCCTCGGAGAAGTGCCGGGCAAACGGGAGATGAAGAGCTCTTTTTGCCGGGTTTATGATGGGAGGCGAAAGTCTGTGTTCGAAGAGAAACAAATGGAGGAAGTAAAAGCGGGTAAAGAGAAGTACCAGGCGGCGGTTGACAAATCCCTCGTCAAAGGCCCCGAACGCAAGGCGCAGTTCACAACGACGGGCGGCATTCCGCTCGAGCGTCTCTATACGCCGGAGAGCGTGAAGGACCTGGACTATGCGAAGGATCTCGGTTTCCCCGGGGAGTATCCGTACACGCGCGGCGTGCAGCCGACGATGTACCGCGGCCGCTTCTGGACGATGCGTCAGTATGCGGGTTTCGCGACGGCTGAGGCGTCCAACGAACGCTATCGCTATCTGCTGAGCCAGGGGACGACGGGCCTCTCGGTCGCGTTCGACCTGCCCACGCAGATCGGCTATGACTCGGACCACGCGATGGCACAGGGCGAGGTCGGCAAGGTCGGCGTCGCCATCGACAGCCTCGCCGATATGGAGATCCTCTTCGGCGGCATTCCGCTCGACCAGGTTTCCACGTCCATGACGATCAACGCGCCCGCGGGCGTTCTGCTCGCCATGTACATCGCCGTCGCCGAGAAAAACGGCGTCAAGGCAGATGCGCTCACCGGCACGATTCAGAACGACATCCTCAAGGAGTACATCGCGCGCGGCACGTACATCTTCCCGCCGAAACCCTCCATGCGGCTGATCACGGACATCTTCGACTTCTGCAGCCAGAACGTGCCGAAATGGAACACGATCTCCATCTCTGGCTATCACATCCGCGAAGCGGGCTCGACCGCCATCCAGGAGGTCGCGTTCACGCTGGCCGACGGAATCGCGTACGTCGATGCGGCTATCGCGAAGGGGCAGGACCCGAACGTCTTCGGCAAGCGCCTGTCGTTCTTCTTCAACGCGCACAACGACTTCATCGAGGAGGTCGCCAAGTTCCGCGCGGCGCGCAAGCTCTGGGGCCGCATCATGAAGGAGCGCTTCGGCGTGACCGACAAGTCCGCGCAGATGCTGCGCTTCCACACGCAGACCGCCGGCTCCACGCTCACCGCGCAGCAGCCGGAGAACAACATCGTCCGCGTCGCGGTCCAGACGATGGCGGCCGTCATGGGCGGCACACAGTCGCTGCACACCAACAGCCTCGACGAGGCGCTGGCGCTGCCGACCGACAAGTCCGTCCGCATCGCGCTCCGCACGCAGCAGATCGTCGCCTACGAGTCCGGGATCGCCAATACGGTCGATCCGTTCGCGGGCAGCTACGCCGTCGAGTCCCTGACGAAGCAGATCGAAGAGGGCGCGTGGGAGTACATCAAGAAGATCGACGATCTCGGCGGCATGGTCACCGCGATCGAGAAGGGCTACCCGCAGCAGCAGATACAGGACGCGGCCTACGAGTTCCAGCGTTCGGTCGAGTCCCAGGACCAGATCGTCGTCGGCGTCAACAAGTTCCAGGTCAAGGAGGACGACTCCGAGCGCCAGCTGCTCCGCGTCGACCCCTCCGTCGGCACGAACCAGGTCGCGAAGCTCCGCAAGATGAAAGAGGGCCGCGACAACGTCCGCGTGAAGGCAACGCTGGACGATGTCCGCAAGGCGGCGGAGAGCGGCGACAACCTGATGCCGAAGATCCTCGACTCGGTCCGCGCGTACGGGACGGAAGGCGAGATCTGCGGCGTGTTGCGCGAGGTTTTCGGCGAGTACAAAGAGAACGTGGTCCTGTAGAAAAGGCCCTTTGAGGGAGGTAGATCGTGATGGCTGAGAAAAAAATCAGAGTGGTAGTGGCAAAGCCGGGGCTGGACGGACACGACAGGGGCGCGAAGGTCATCGCCCGCGCGTTCCGCGACGCCGGCATGGAGGTTATCTACACGGGGCTTCGCCAGACGCCCGAGCAGATCGTGGAGACGGCGATCCAGGAGGACGCGGACGCCATCGGGCTTTCGATTCTCTCCGGCGCGCACGAGCATTATTTCAAGGCGATCGTCTCGCTGCTCAAAGAGAAGAACGCGGCGGACATCGTGGTCTTCGGCGGCGGCGTCATCCCGGAGGCGGATGTTCCCACGCTGCTCTCGGTCGGCGCGGGGGCGATCTTCGGCCCCGGAACGCCGACGACGGACTGCATCGAGTGGCTGAAGAAAGCCGTTGCGGAGAAGCGCGGGTAAATTTATCGCAATTTCCATAATACATTGCTCAATATAATCATATCCAAAGCTGGTCAATGCGATAAAATTGATATACAATCCCATGATCCGGTCTGTAAGGGGGTACGACAATGAATACCACAGTTATCGACCACATCGGCATCGCGGTGAACAGCATCAAGGAAGCCCTGCCGTTCTGGGAGAGCGCGCTCGGCGTGAAGTGCACGGGCACGGAGACGGTCGAGGACCAGAAAGTCACGACGGCTTTCCTTCCGATCAAGGAGTCCGAGATCGAGCTGCTCGAGGCGACCTCGCCCGACAGCCCCATCGCCAAGTTCATCGAGAAAAAAGGCGAGGGGATCCACCACCTTGCCATCCGCGTCGACGATCTTGAGAAGGCGCTCGCGGAGCTCAAGGAAAAGGGCGTAAAGCTGATCGACGAACAGCCGCGAAAGGGAGCGGGCGGAGCGATGATCGCCTTCCTGCACCCGAAGGCGACCGGCGGAATTCTGCTCGAGCTGAGCCAGCGCTAGACGGTAAAGTATGGCTTCCTGGGCGAATCAGCCTCGGAAGCCATATACACATATAAGGAGGTTTGTCAGTATGGCGGATCGTACGATCGATCAACTCTGTGAGAAGCTCATCGCGAAGCGCGAAAAGGCCTCACAGGGCGGTGGTGACAAAGCCATCGCCAAGCAGCACGAGAAGGGCAAGCTGACCGCCCGCGAGAGGATCGACAAGATCCTCGATCCCGGCAGCTTCGTGGAGCTCGACGAACTTGTCGAGCACCGCTGCACCAACTTCGGCATGGAGAAGACAGTCTTCCCCGGCGACGGCGTCGTCACGGGCTACGGCACGGTCGAGGGCCGCATCGTCTATGTGTTCAGCCAGGACTTTACGGTCATCGGCGGTTCGCTGGGCGAGGCGCACGCGAAAAAAATCTGCAAGGTTCTGGATCTCTCGATTCAAAACGGTGCGCCCTGCATCGGTATCAACGATTCCGGCGGCGCACGCATCCAGGAGGCAGTCGACGCACTCTCCGGTTACGGCAACATCTTCTTTCGCAACGTCAAGGCATCGGGTGTTGTTCCCCAGTTCTCGGTCATCGCGGGCCCCTGCGCTGGCGGCGCGGTCTACAGCCCGGCCCTGACGGATTTCGTCTTTATGGTTGACAAGGTCGGCATCATGCACATCACAGGCCCGCAGGTGATCAAGGCGGTCACGGGCGAGGACGTCACCTCCGAGCAGATCGGCGGCGCACGCGCGCATAACCAGACCTCCGGCGTGGCGCACTTCTTTGCACAGAACGAGGACGAGTGTTACCAGCAGGTTCGCAAGGCACTCTCCTATCTGCCGAGCAACAACCTCGAAGAGCCCCCGTACAAGGAGACCGGCGACGATCCGGCGCGCATCGACATGTCCCTGCGCGAGGTTGTTCCCACGAACCCGAACCAGGCCTACGACGTGCGCGACGTCATTCGCAAGGTCGTCGACAACGCCGACTTCTTCGAAGTCCAGCCGCTGTTCGCCCAGAACATGGTCACCGGCTTCGCCCGCGTCGGCGGCATGGTCATCGGCATCATCGCCAACCAGGCGAAGGTCATGGCCGGTTGCCTCGACATCGACGCCTCCTGCAAGGCGGCCCGCCATATCCGCATTTGCGATTCCTACAATATTCCGATCGTAACGTTCGAAGACGTGCCCGGCTATCTGCCCGGTCTCAACCAGGAGATGGGCGGCATCATCAAGCACGGCGCGAAATTGCTCTACGCATACAGCGAGGCGACGGCGCCGAAGATCACCATCGTTCTGCGCAAGGCGTACGGCGGCTCCTATCTCGGCATGTGCAGCAAGGACCTCGGTGCGGATGTCGTACTCGCGTGGCCGCAGGCCGAAATCGCGGTCATGGGCGCCGAAGGCGCGGCGAACATCATCTTCCGCAAGGAGATCGACGGAGCCGAGGACAAGGCGGCCATGCGCGCGGAGAAGATCGAAGAATATCGCGAGGCTTTTGCCAACCCGTACGCGGCTGCGGCAAGAGGCTTCGTCGACAGGGTCATCCTGCCCGAAGAGACGCGCGTCGCTCTCTATCAGGCGTTGCAGATGAACGAGGATAAGAGGGAGTTGCGCCCGAAACGTAAGCACGGCGTAATGCCCGGCTAGGAGGGTAAGGATATGGGAGGTTCTATTTCCAGCCACTTCGTGGGTTTGCCCGGCGGACTGTTGATGTCCGTTATCGCATTCAGCATCGTCTTTCTGGTTATCGCCGGATTGATGGTCATGATGATGCTGCTCAAGAATTTTGCCGCTGCGATGGAGGCGAATCAGGCCAAGCAAGCTACGCCTGCCGATTCTCCGGCAAAACCCGCGGCGCCGGGAGCAGCTGCAGTCGCAGCGCCGGTCGCGGCGTCGGTGGATGATGGCGAGCTCGTCGCCGTCATTACGGCGGCCATTGCGGCAGTTTGCGGCAAAGGAGCCCGCGTCGTCAGCTTCGTTCCGTCCGCTGTGCGCATGCAGAGCACGGCGTGGAGGATGACGGGCAGGCTTCAAAACAGCGAAGGTTTCGCGGATTAACCCGCGGGAACATATTTCAGAGGAGGTTTTTTGAGATGGCTCGTACTTATCGAGTGTCCGTGAATGGTAAATCGTATGATGTCGTAGTTGAAGAAATGGGTGCCGGCGCGCCTGTCGCCGCTCCCGCCCCCGTTGCTGCTCCCGCTCCTGTCGCAGCCCCCGCCCCTGTCGCGGCGGCTCCTGCCCCTGTGGCCGCACCGGCTCCGGCCGCGGCGCCCGCTCCTGCCGGCGCAGGAACGATCTCGTCGCCGATGCCCGGCAAAATCTGGAAACTGCCCGTCAAACAGGGCGACGTTGTGGCCGAGGGACAGCTCGTGCTGATTCTCGAGGCGATGAAGATGGAAAACGAGATCTTCTCGCCGGTCGCAGGTACCGTCACGCAGGTCAACTGCAAAGAGGGCGACTCTGTCAACACGGGTGATACGCTTCTCGTCATCGGCTAAGCCGATCGACCGGCTTAGCTAGGGGGTTATATTATGGAGATTTATCTGGCTGCTTTACAAGGAATCGTCGAGGGTTCGGGTCTCATCGGTCTGACCTGGAAGAACCTGGCGATGCTCGTCATCTCCTTCATCTTGCTCTATCTTGCCATCCGCAGAGGCTTCGAGCCACTGCTGCTCCTGCCGATCGCATTCGGGTGTCTTCTTGCGAACCTGCCGCTTTCCGGTATTCTGGAGGGCGTCACGGCAGACAACCCGCACGGTGGGTTCCTTTACTACGTCAAGTTCGGCATCGACCACGAGCTTTATCCGATCATCATCTTCATGGGGATTGGAGCGCTGACCGACTTCGGCCCGCTACTTGCCAACCCGATTACCTTCCTGTTGGGTGCGTCCGCGCAGCTCGGCGTTTTTATCGCGGTTATCGGGGCGATGGGTTGGGGTTTTTCGATTCAAGAAGCGGCGGGCCTCGGAATCATCGGCGGTGCGGACGGTCCCACTGCAATCAATCTTTGCAGTAAGGTTGCGCCCGGTATACTCGGCGCGGTGGCGGTGGCGGCGTACAGTTACATGTCCCTCGTGCCGCTGATCCAGCCGCCTGTCATCAAGCTGTTGACGACGAAGGCGGATCGGGCGATCAAGATGGATCAGCTCCGTCCGGTCACCAAGCTGGAGAGGGTGCTCTTTCCGATCGTCTCGACGATCGTGTGCGGTTTGATCCTTCCCGCCTGCGTTCCCCTGGTCGGCATGCTGATGTTCGGCAACCTGCTTCGCGAGTCGGGCTGTACGGAACGCCTGAGCCAGGCGGCGCAGAACGAGATCCTGAACGCGACGACGATCTTCCTCGGACTGTCCGTGGGCTCCACGATGGCGGGCGATACCTTCCTGCAGATTACCACGGTCAAGATCATCGTTCTCGGCCTCGTCGCCTTTGGATTCAGTACCGGTGGCGGGCTTCTCCTTGGGCAGGTGTTCAAGATCCTTTCCGGGGGCAAAATCAATCCGACGATCGGTGCGGCGGGCGTCTCGGCCGTTCCCATGGCGGCGCGCGTCGTACAGCGCGTGGTGCAGAAAGAGAATCCCAGCAGCTTCTTGCTGATGCACGCCATGGGTCCCAACGTGGCGGGCGTCATCGGCACGGCGGTCGCTGCCGGTACGATGTTGACGCTGTTGACAAAGTAATTTTTAAAAAACGAAGCTGCAATCGGTAAAACGAGCGACTCCGGTTTCATTTCGGGGTCGTTTTTCTTTGTTTGCAGTAAATGCATATCCAAGTAGAACGTTTCTACGCATGACAGTCCTCTCTGTGAAATTCATAATAATTGCACTTAGTATCCCGTATTTCAAATACTAAAATTAAAATATCGGCAAGAGGTGATATTATGCCGGATTCTCTTGCGATTGGGAGTTTGCGGTCGATGCTAGGTGCGGTCTCCGAAAAACGGAAGGAAGCGATCTTGCCGGCGGCGAAGGGCTTTGCGCCGGATTGGCCTATTCACACGCGGAATTTCCCGGTTTTTTCGACGGGCGATTTCGCGATCGTTTTGTGGATGAATGAAAGGAGTGGAACTTATGCGTAAACTGACCCTTCTTGCGATGACGTTTCTGCTTTTCGCGATGGCGGGCGTGGCGATGGCCGCGAGCTATCCGAGCAAACCCTTCGAATGCGTAGCCCCGGCGGGACCGGGCGGTGGCTGGGATACGACGATGAGGATGGTCGCCAAGGTCCTCACCGAGAAAAAATTCGTGACGACCCCGATGCCGGTCGTGAACAAGCCGGGCGGCGGCGGCGGCGTCGCACTCGCCTATCTGCAGAAGAAGAAGGGCAATCCCTACAGCCTGACTGTCTTCTCCCCCCCTCTTCTCCTGATCAACCTGACCGGTCAGACGCAGCTCGGCTATAAGAACCTCACGCCGATCTCCATGCTGATCAACGACTTCGGCGCATTCGGCGTTCCCAAGAATTCGCGCTTCAAGAGCATGAAAGAGCTGATGGAGGCGATCAAGAAGGATCCCAAGAGCGTCAAGGTCGGCGGCACTTCCTCGCTGGGCAGCATGGACCACATCCAGTTCCTTGTTGCCGCGAAGGCTGCGGGTGTGACCGATCTCAAGGGCATCCAGTACATTGCTTTCCAGGGCGGCGAGGGGCTCGCCTCGCTGATGGGCGGGCACATCGACATCCTTTCGACCGGCATGGCCGAGCTCGTCGGCCCCTACGAGTCCAAGGACATCAATATTCTCTGCGTTACCGCTCCGAAGCGCATTGCAAGCGGGCCGCTCGCGTCCGTTCCGACGCTGAAAGAGGTCGGTTACAACGCCGAGTTCATCAACTGGCGCGGTATCTTCGGCGCTCCCGGCATGCCTGCCGTGGAGAAGAAGTTCATGGAAGACGCTCTTGCCAAGATGGCGAAAACCAGCGAGTGGAAAGAGATCTGCGAACGCAACGGTTGGACGCAGGTCTACATGAACGCGGACGAATTCTCGAAATTTCTCGACAAGACCAACGAGCAGTACAAGACGCTGCTCGCCGACGTAGGGCTTTACAAGAAATAATCGACATCGCGAAGCGGCTTCGTTACGAGGCCGCTTTTTTCAAACACTCTCAAAGGGGGAATTGCATTGAGACCAAACGCATGGGTAGGACTCGCCTCGATTGTCATGGGCGTCGCCTACGGAATACAGGCGTTCGGCCTTCCTAAAGCTCCCATCGGCAATCCGATGGCGCCGATTTATTTTCCGATGGGGCTGGCTGCGCTGATGATTTTTCTCGGCGTGCTGCTCTTCGCCACGGAAGCGCACAAAGGGCTGAACAGCGACGACAAAAGCAAACGCCCGAAGTTTCACATGCAGAGCATGAGGCTTATCTTTGCCGTTATCGCGCTCTGTCTGATGTACACCTTTATCTTCGAGCGCCTCGGCTTTGCCATTTCGACGCTGATTTTTCTGATGCTGATGCTGATGATCGTGAACGGGCCCAAGAAGTGGTTTTCGAACGCCGTCATCACGATCTGCTTTTCCCTCGGCGCGTGGTATGTCTTCGTTCGGGTCTTCCAGATCAGCCTGCCGACCTCCCCGTTCGGCATCTTCTAGGAGGAGAGGGCAATGGGTGAAATTTTATCGCATCTCGCTCACGGATTCTCCGTGGCATTTACGACGACGAACATTCTCTGGCTTGTCGCCGGTTCCGCGCTCGGAACAGTGCTCGGCATGCTGCCCGGCCTGGGCCCGACGACGGGCATCGCCCTGCTTCTGCCGCTGACGTTCGGCATGGAGCCGGCCACAGCGCTCATCGCCATGAGCGCGATCTACTACGGTGCGATGTTCGGCGGATCGCGCAGTTCGATCCTGCTCAACGTCCCCGGCGACGGCGCGGCCGTCGCTTCCTGCTTCGACGGCTATCCGATGGCGCGCAAGGGGCGCGCCGAGGCGGCGCTCGCCATCTCCGCCATTGCCTCGTTCATCGGCGGACTCATCGCGATCGTCGCCTTCGTCCTGATCGCGCTGCCGATGGCGCGTTTCGCGCTCAAATTCGGCCCGCCCGAGTACTTCGTCCTGATGATCTTCGCGCTGGCGGCCACCGCCGCGATCTCCAAGGAGGCGCTCTTGAAGGGGCTGGTCGCGATGGCGTTCGGTCTTCTGCTGACGACGGTCGGCCTCGACCATCAGGCGGGGACGCCCCGTTTCACCTTCGGCATCACGGAGCTGCAGACCGGCATCGATTTCGTGGTCGTCATCATCGGCATCTACGGCATCGGCGAGGTCTTCGAGAATCTGGAGCACATCGCCAGAGCGGCTGTCAAGCCGGTGCAGACGAAGTTCGGCCGCATCTGGATCACGATGGAGGACTGGCGGCGCTCCTTCTGGCCGATGATCCGCCAGACGCCGGTCGGCTTTCTGATCGGCATCCTGCCGGGCGCCGGCGGCACCATCGCGGCGCTGATGGCGTACAACAACGAAAAACAGCTCTCGAAACACCCCGAGGAGTTCGGCGAGGGTGCGATCGAAGGGCTCGCGGCCCCCGAGGCGGCGAACAACGCCTGCTCGGTGGGCGCGATGATTCCGATGCTGACGCTCGGCGTGCCGGGGTCCGGCACCACGGCTGTCATGCTCGGCGCGCTGCTGATCCTCGGTCTGCAGCCGGGGCCGCTGCTCTTCGAGCAGCACCCGGACGTCGCCTGGGGCATCATCGCCAGCATGTTCCTCGGCAACGTCGTCTGCGCCTTCATCAATATCCCGCTCGCCGGCTTGCTGGTGCGCGTGCTGTCGGTGCCGCCGCGCATTCTCTATCCGATGGTGGTCTCGGTGGCCTTCCTGGGGGTCTACACGATCAACTTCAGCGTCGTGGACTTCGTCCTGCTCACGGGGCTCGGCTTCGTCGGCTATCTGATGAAGAAGTTCAAGGTGCCCAGTGCGCCGCTCATACTGGCCTCGGTCGTGGGGCAGTCGATGGAGCAGTCGTTCCGGCAGTCGATGATGCTGTCGGACGGCCAGATCGGCATCTTCTTCGCCTCGCCGATCACCCTCGTCCTCTGGGTGCTCGCCATCGGCTCCATCGCCTGGCCGTTCGTCTCTGACTACCGGGCGCGCAAGAGGAAGGAAAAGAGCGCCGACATCCCGATCGACTGACGAAACAGGAAACGAAACGCAAAACGGGCGGCTCCAAAAGATGGAGTCGCCCGTCGTTTGCAATCGATTGACCGTTGGGGAACGCTCTACAATCTTTACCTCAGGCCCCCGTCTTAAAAATATAAATTCACCTTTGCCTGTACGGCGAAGCCGCTCAGGTCGTAACCCTTCACCTCGGAGATCAGATTGTACGACGCCTGCAGATTGAACCACTTCGTGATGTCCGCTCCGATCATGACGCGTCCGCCGAAAGCGCCCCGCCAGCCGGTGTCGACCTCGGCCGCCTTGTCCTCGAAGCTGATGGCGTAGCCGGCGACGCCGAGGCCGAAGTAGGGTTCCACAGGCCCTGTCTGTTCCAGATACCAGCGGCCTTCCAGGCCGATGGGGATGACGTAGGCGTCGTTTGGCCCCTCGCTGGCGTGAAAGTAACCGAAGTAGGGATGCAGGATGAAATCGCCCGCTCGCAGCTTGTTCGCCCAGCCGAACGTCTCCATGTTCAGCGTGATGCCGAATCCCTCCCAGCTGTCCCCGAAGGCGTTTTTAACCTTGCTGGACGTTGGGAAGTACCACGCGTAGGTCGGCGACAGGAAGAAGAGCTTTGTATCGTCGGCACGTGCGGTTCCGGTAGAAACAGCGATGATACATATTGTGCAGAACAGGAGTGCCATGGACAGGCAAATCATTTTAGTACCGTTTCTTTTCATCCTCTGTTCATCTCCTTTACGATCTTTGTCAAGTGTCCACTTTTGTTCATTCGATTATAGCACGAGGCGATCGCTCGATTCCGCGAAAAGTGCGATACGACATTTGCCGCGAGGACGTATTATGATCGTTCAATATTGCTTTGGAAAGGATTGATCCGCATGCCGATGTTCAGCATCGACGAAAACTGCGTCAAGTGCGGCCTGTGCGCCGATCTCTGTCCGGCGGGCATCATCAAGGTGGGGGAAGGCGGCGCGCCGTTTGTGGCGAAGGAAGTCGAAGGAATGTGCATCCACTGCGGGCAGTGCGTCTCGTTTTGCCCGAAGCGCGCCTGCTATCTCGATTTTCAGCCCGAGGGCGACCGCATCCCGGTGGACGCGGGCCTGATGCCATCTCGCGAGTCGGGCGAGACGCTGCTTCGTTCGCGGCGCAGCATAAGACGTTTCAAAGACGAACCGCTGCCGCGCGGACTCCTCGAGCGCATTTTCGAGACGGCGCGGTACGCGCCGACCGCGTCGAACAGCCAGGAGGTCCGCTGGATCGTCTCCGAGACGCGCGAGAGGACGAAGGCGATCGCGTCGCGCGTGATCGAATTTTTCAGAGGTAGCGGGGAGAGCGCCGGAGCGGCCGGCGGCGAGGGTGCGAACCGTTACGCCGGCATCACGAAGATCTGGGACGGCGGTTACGACATCATCACGCGCGGTGCGCCGACAGTGGCGCTCGCCGTCATGCCGACCGCAAACCTGTTTCACGCCGATGGTGCGATCGCGCTGACGTATCTCGAACTCGCGGCGCACGCGAACGGCGTCGGTTGCTGCTGGGCGGGTTTCGTCACAATGGCCGCATGGAGTGACCGGGAGCTCTGCCGCTTCGTCGGCGTGCGCGACGACGAGACGATTGTCGGCGGACAGATGATGGGTTTCCCCATGCCAGCGGTCGCGATGAGCAAACTTCTGCCCCCGCGCAAGAAAATCGACGTGAGCTGGATATAAAAAACGAATCCTGAAAAGAGAAACACCCCCTCGCCACATAGGGAAGGGGGTGTTTTTTGATGTGCGGAGGATGCCGCCTACTTCGCCAGTATCCCGACGAATGTCTGGATCACGACTGCGTTCGCGATGTCGATGAAGAAAGCGCCGACGATGGAGACGAGGAAGAACGCGCGCGGCGCGGGGCCGTATCTGGCGGAGATGGCCTGCATGTTGGCGATCGCGTTCGGCGTCGCGCCGAGGCCGAAGCCGCAGTGTCCCGCGCAGAGCACCGCCGCCTCGTAGTCGCGCCCGTTGAGGTTGAAGGTGATGAAGTACGCGAAGAGCGCCATCAGCATCACCTGTCCCGAAAGGATCGCGAGCATGGGGATGGCGAGCTCGACGAGCTGCCAGAGCTGCAGGTTCATCAGTGCCATCGCGAGGAAGATCGAGAGCGACACGGAGCCGATGTAATCCACCAGGCGTGTGTTGACCTTGTACAGCTTCGTCGATTCACCGACGTTGCGGATGATAATGCCCGCGAAGAGTGCGAAAAGATAGGTGGGGAAGCGCAGGTTCACCTTGACCAGTTCGGTGTAGACGATCGATCCGATGCTCATGGCGAGCGTGAGCTGGAAGATCGTACGGAGGATGTCGTTCTGCTCGATCGGTTCGACGCTCTCCTTGAGAATGTCGTCGTCGAATTGCGAGAGATCTTTGTGTCCGGGCTGGCCGGGTTCAAGACGTTTTTTGAGGATCAGGCGCCGCGCCACCGGGCCGCCCAGGAGCGAACCGGAGACGAGACCGAAGGTTGCCGCCGCCATGGCAAGCTCCATCGCCCCGGCCAGGTGATACTGATCCATGAAGTACTTGGCGAAAGTCGCTCCGGTGCCATGCCCTCCGCTCATCGTGATCGAGCCCGCCAGCAGGCCGAGCATCGGATTCAGGCCTGTCGCGACGGAGAGCCCCCAGGCGACGAGGTTTTGCAGAACGAGCAGGACGGCCGCCGCGATGAGGAAGGTGAAGACCTGTCTGCCCCCTTCTTTGAGCAGACGGAGGCTTGCCGCCAAGCCGATGGTGGTGAAGAAGGCGATCATGAACGGATCCTGCAGCGTGGTGTCGAAGCGCAGGCCGATGTTCGCGTTCGACCTTATGAACCAGTTGAGCAGGGCGAAGAGGATGCCGCCGACGACCGGTGCGGGGATATTGTATTTGTAGAGAAAGGGAATCCGTTTGCAGAGGAAGGAGCCGATCAGCAGGAGTACGATGGCAAAGGTTACCGTCTGGATCATGTCGAAGTAGATCATGTTCATATTGTATCACCTCAGGGAAATTTTTCAGGAGAGCAATATCATATAATATTCTCAAAAATAAAGCAATAGTCTGATTAAGATGAAAAAATCAAAATATGAAGAGCGATTATCGAAAAAAGCGCGCCCATATCGGGGATATGGCAATGAAACAGAAAGCGCACCGGTTGGTTCGGCCTCAGGCCCTCTGCTTGCATCTCCACTTCAACGCCGCACGTTCGACGGCCTTCACGAAGTCGTCCTTGCCGTCCATGTAGGATTCGATGTCGTCGGGGAATTGTTCAGCGAGGCGGGTCTTCAGCTTGCCGTATTCGTAGCAGACGTCTGGGTTCGCCCGCAGATAGTCGCGGAACGCGAGGTGTCGTTCGATCTCGTAGACGTTGTCGAACTGGAAGAGGTGCACGTGGTGCGTGCGGTCATCGCCTCCCTTGCGGTAGAAGCGTCTGCCGGAGATGCCATATTCGCCCATGGCCTCGTAGCCGATGGCCTCGAAACGGTCGTCGAGCACGTCCACCCTTTCGAGATCGTGCACGACCGGCATGATGTCGATGACGGGTTTCGCCGACAGGCCTCTCACCGCGGTGCTACCGATGTGGAAGATGTTGATCAGCTCGTCCGCCAGAATGTCGCGAATCTTTTGCGCTTCCACCTCGTACTCGCGCTCCCAGTTTCCGCTGTGGCCGACTATTTTCACGATCATCGCGCCGCACCTCCGTCGAGCGCCGGGCGCCCGAATTTCAGAATACCCGCCTCCGTGTCCATCTCTACCGTCGCACCGAGAGGCAGTGTGATATTGAGTTCGCCGTGCCCGACGGCCAGTCCGCCCATGATCGGTTTCCCCAGCGTGACGAGCACGTCCTCGATCACGTCGCGCACGGTGCGGAATCTCGCGCTCTCCGGTTTTTTCGGCGGAGCGCAGTTCGTGAAATCGCCCAGCAGGATGCCCGCGGCGTCGGCGAGTTTTCCGGCGTTGAGCAGGTGGTTCAACATGCGGTCGACGCTGTAGGGCTCCTCGTCCACGTCCTCGATCAGTACGATCTTGCCGCGTGTGGCGAGCTCGGCCTTCGTGCCGAGCGTCGTGCAGAGCACGGCGAGGTTGCCGCCGATCAGCTCACCCTTGCATTTTCCGGGGGTGATGCAGGTTCGCGCGTAGCCCTGCGGGTCCTCGATCTCGCCCAGGGGTGCCGGGTCGGTGAGGGCGCGCAGAAAAGCCTCGTTCGTCGCACCCGCTTTCTTGCGCAGGTTTTTCGACGTCGCCATGGGGCCGTGGAAGGTAAGGAGGTTGCACCTGCGCGCGAAATATGCGTGCAGGATCGTGATGTCGCTGTAGCCGACGAAAATCTTCGGGTTCGCCGCCACGAGCCGCGCGTCGATGTGGCGGATCAGCCGGCCCGCGCCGCTGCCGCCGCGCATGCAGACGATGCCGTCGATGCTCGCGTCTCCGAAGGCCCAGTGGATGTCGTCGAGCTTGACCGCGTCGGACTCGGCGGCGAGATAGCCGCGCTTCGGCGTGTTGCCCGTGCACGACTTGCCGACCACTGGTTCGAAGCCCATCTCCCGCAGGGCGTCGAGTCCCGCCGCGAGGTCCTCGTCCGGCGCCGGGCTCGACGGCGCGATGACGGCGATGCGGCTGTGTTCTTTGAGCGGCCGCGGTAAGATTCTCATGGTTATCGACTCTCCTTTGCGAAGTGGCAGGCGGCGCTGTGCCTGCTCTCATCCGGCGGCGTCGGCTCCTTGTCCGCGCAGAGCTCCTGCGCGATCGGGCACCGTGTGCGGAAGCGGCAGCCGGAGGGCGGGTCGAGCGGGCTCGGCAGGTCGCCCTGCAGCAGGATGCGCTCCCTGTCGCGCCGGTGCGGATCGGGGATCGGCACGGCGGCGATCAGCGACTTCGTGTACGGGTGCAGCGGGTTGCCGAAGATCTCGTCGCTGGTGCCGATCTCCATCAGTTTGCCGAGGTACATGACGCAGATGCGGTCGGAGATGTAGCGCACGACGGAGAGATCGTGCGAGATGAAGAGATACGTCAGGTCGAGGTTCTCCTTCAAGGCGACTAGCAGGTTGATCACCTGCGAGCGGATCGAGACGTCGAGCGCCGAGAGCGGCTCGTCGCAGACGATCAGCTCGGGGCCGAGCGCGACCGCACGCGCGATGCCGATGCGCTGGCGCTGCCCGCCGGAGAACTCGTGCGGAAAGCGCGAGAGCGACTCCGGCCGCATGCCGACCTTCTGCAGCAGGTCGGCGGCGGTACGTCTCAATTCGGCGCGGTCGTGCGTCACGCCATGCGTGACGAGCGGCTCGGCCAGGATATCGAGAATTCGCATGCGCGGGTTGAGCGACGAGTAGGGGTCCTGAAAGACGATCTGCATCTTCGCCCGCAGGGCGCGCATCTCCGCCGCCGGCAGCGAGGCGATGTCGCGTCCCCTGTAGAGCACCTTGCCCCCCGTGGCGGGCAGCAGGTTCAGCACGACGCGTCCGAGCGTGCTCTTACCGCAGCCCGATTCGCCAACCAGCGAGAAGATCTCCCCGCGGCGGATGGTGAAGTCGACGCCGTCGACGGCGCGCAGTCGCGCAATGGGCTTTCCGAAGCCGGTCTTGAAGGGGAAATACTTTTGCACCTGTTGCAGTTCGAAGAGGATTTCGGGGTTCGACTTACTCATCGGAGGCGCGCTCCTCTCGCCAGCAGCGTACCGCGTGGGCGTTCTGCGGATAAAAGAACGGCGGCAGTGTCGTGCGGCACTTTTCGAACGAGACGTCGCACCTCGGCTCGAAGGGGCAGCCCGCCGGCAGGTCGAGCAGGTTCGGCACCATGCCGGGGATGCTGTAGAGGTTCTCCTCGTCCTTCGAACGCGCGTCGACGCGCGGCAGCGAGCGCAGCAAGCCGGAGGTGTAGGGGTGGCGCGGGTCGTCGAAGAGCTCGTATACGTCCGCCGACTCCAACACGTGTCCGGCGTACATGACGTAGACGCGGTCGCAGAGTTCGGCGACCACGCCGAGGTCGTGCGTGATCATGAGGATCGCGGTGCCGGTGCGTTCACGCAGGCCCGTGAGCAGGTCGAGGATCTGGGCCTGGATCGTGACGTCGAGCGCCGTCGTCGGTTCGTCGGCGATCAGCAGCTCCGGCTCGCAGATCAGTGCCATGGCGATCATGACGCGCTGGCAGAGGCCGCCGGAGAGCTGGTGCGGATAGTTCCTCAGGCGCGAGGACGCCTGCGGCACGCGTACGAGGTCGAGCGCCTCGACGGCGCGCTTCCGCGCCGACTCCATGGAGGCGCCCCGGTGCAGCACCAGCGGCTCGCAGAGCTGTCGCCCGATCGTCATCACGGGGTTCAGCGCCGTCATCGGCTCCTGAAAGATCATCGAGACGCGGTTGCCGCGGATGTGCCGCATCTCGTCGCCCGTCTTGGCGAGCAGGTTTTCGCCGTTCAAAAGGATCTCTCCCGAGGCCTTGCCTCGGTGCGGGATCAGGCCGATGGTCGAGAGCGCCGTCACGGTCTTGCCGCAGCCGGACTCGCCGACCAGACCGACGACCTCTCCTTTCTCCATGTAAAAGTCGACGCCCGACACGGCGGGCACGCGCCCGGCGGCGGTGTCGAATTCGACGCGCAGATTGTGGATCGTGAGCAGATCGGGCATCACGCTACCCCTTCATCGTCGGGTCCAGCGCGTCGCGGACGCCGTCGCCCATGAAGTTGAAGCCGAGCACCGTGATCAGGATGAAGACGCCCGGCGCGACGCCGATCCAGGGGGCGGAGAGGAGAAACTCCTTCCCCTTGATGGCGATCAGTCCCCAGCTCGGCGTCGGCGGCTGCGCGCCCATGCCGAGGAAGGAGAGCCCCGCCTCCTGCAGGATGTAGTTGGGGATCGAGAGCGTCAGCAGCACGATCACGGTCGGGATGCAGTTCGGCAGGATGTGTCTGGCCATGATGACGCTGTTTTTGACGCCGATGGAGCGGGCGGCCTCGACGAACTCCTTGTTGCGCAGAGAGAGCGTGAGCGACCGCACGACACGGGCGGTGCTGGCCCAGCCGACGAACGACAGCGCGATGAAGAGGTTCATCAGGCTTCCCCCCAGCGTGTACATGATCGCCATCGCCAGCAGCAGCGAGGGAAAGGCGAGCACGACGTCCGCCAGGCGCATCAGGATGTAGTCGGTCTTGCCGCCGTAGTAGCCCGCCGCGATGCCGACCGCCGCGCCCACGAACTGCGCGATCAGAGCCGGCACGACGCCGATCAGAAGCGAGATGCGCGCGCCGTAGATCAGGCGCGTCAGGAGGTCGCGCCCCAGCTCGTCGGTGCCCAGCCAGTGGGCCGCCGACGGCGGTGCGGCGACTTTGGAGAAGTCGATCTTGTAGGGATCGTAGGGCGAGATCAGCGGCGCCGCGATCGCCCCGATCAGGAGGATGGCCACGATGATCAGGCCGACGATCGCCATGCGGTTTTTGCCGTAGGCGTTCACCAGGTCGCGCACGATCTGGGAGCGGGCGCTTTCTGTGCGGTTCGTTGTGGGATCGAGCATGTTGGTCGATTCTTCCATGGCCGTTTATTCCTTCACGTATTTGATGCGCGGGTCGAGCGTCGCGTAGAGCAGGTCCGCAACGATGTTGCCGAGGATCACGAGCAGCGTGCCGAAGAGCACGGTGCCCTGCAACAGCGGCATGTCGCGGTTGTTGATGGCCGTGATCGCCAGGCGCCCGATGCCGGGGATGCCGAAGACGCTCTCGGTGACGATGGCGCCGGAGAGCAGCGTCGAGACCTGAATCGCCATGATCGTGACCACAGGCAACAGCGAGTTCTTGAGCGCGTGGATGCGCACGACGCCGCGCTCGGTGAGGCCCTTGGAGCGGGCGGTGCGGATGTAGTCGAGCCGCATGACCTCCAGCACGCTGGAGCGCGTGAGGCGCGCGATGCTACCCGACGCCCCCCAGCCGAGCACGATCGTGGGCAGGATCAGGTGCTTCCACGTGTCGAACCCCGCCACCGGCAGGATGCCGAGCACCACGCCGAAGGCGTACTGCAGCACGAGCGCCGCCCAGAAGGTCGGCATCGAGACGCCGGTGAGCGAGAAGCCCATCAGCGAGTTGTCGGCAAGCGAGTTCGGTTTGACCGCCGAGATCAGTCCGGCGGGAATGCCCACGATCCAGGCCAGCAGCGCGGCGCAACCCGCCAGCAGCAGCGTGTTGGGAAACGCTGTCGCGATGATGCCGGTTACGGGTCGTTTGAGTTTGTACGAATATCCGAGGTCGCCGTGCACCGCGTCCCAGAGGAAACGGACATAGCGGAGCGGCAGCGGATCGTCGAGGTGCATCTCGGCGCGCACACGCACGAGCGCGTCGGGGTCGATGAAGTCCTTCTGCATGACGGCGATCGGGTCGCCCGGCACGACGTTCATCAGAAAGAAGATCAGCGCCGAGACGCCGATCAGGATGGGGATGGTGGACAGCAGCCTGCCCGCGATATAGCGGCCCATGCGCGGCCCTTACCCCAGAACCCCTTCGTAGACGCGGCGGAAGTTGCCGCCGACGATCTTACGGATGCGCTCGTCGGAGTAGCCGCGCTCCATCAGAACGGCCACCAGTTCCGGCAGCAGGCTGTGGTCCTTGATCGAGTCGTAGGTCTCCAGATTCGGCGGCGTGTAGGCGTACTCCGCGAGGCCGTCGCAGCAGTCGAGCCCGAGGCCGACGAAGTCGTCGCCTACAAGCTTCACGATGTGGTCGATGTGACAGCACAGCTCGCGTGCGCCGATGTCGTCGCGCTTGTCGCTGGAGACGAAGGCGCTGCAGCCGTTCATGCCGACCACGCCGCCGCGCGAGGCGACAAATTTGATCTGTTCGTCGGTGAGATTGCGCATCGAGGGAACGAGCGCGCGGCAGTTGGAGTGCGAGGCGATCACCGGGCCTTTGCTGAATTCGGCCACATCGAGGACCCCCTCGTCGTTCAGGTGGCTGATGTCGAGGATCATGCCGAGGCGCTCGGCCTCTTCGACGACCTCGACGCCGAAGGGCGTCAGCCCGCCCTTGCGCCCCTCGCGCTTCGGCGAGAAGAAGCAGCCGTCGCCGACGTAGTTGCGCCGGCTCCAGACGAGGCCGACGGCGCGCACGCCGAGTTCGTAAAAGATCCGCAGCAGCCCGGGATCCTGCCCGATCGGCTCGCACCCCTCGAACGAGAGGAAGACGCCGATCTTGCCCGCAGCGTTCGCCGCGTCGACCTCTTTCATCGTGCGGCAGATCGCGAAAGTTTTTTCTCCCTCGGGCGAATCGTCGCGGTCGGCCATCAGCGAGGAGATCTGGTCGAGCGCGTTGCGCAGCGCCATCTCCGGTATGAAGCAGCTCGAGATGAAGAGCGACGAGGTGACGCACTTCCAGCCGCCCGCCCGCATCAACGGCGCGTGGCGTTCGGCGAAGACCTTGCGGTCTCCGCGCCGTCTCCGCGCGTCGACGTCCATGGCGAGGTCGAAGTGCGCGTCCATGACGAACGACGCGCGCAGAAATTCCCTTGCACGTTCGGTGAATTTCGAGTCCATGCGGGGCTTACTTCGCCTTTCCCTGTGCCGCCACGGCGGCCGCCGCCTTCGCGATTGCCTCGGGGTCGCCGAGGTAACGGTGCGAGACGGGCTTCATGTTTGCGTCGAGCTCGTAGACGAGCGGGATGCCGGTAGGGATGTTGAGTTCCAGGATATCGGCCTCGGAGACGTCGTCGAGGTATTTGACCAGCGCGCGCAGGCTGTTGCCGTGCGCCGCGACGATGATTTTTTTACCGGCCCTGATCTCGGGGACGATCGTCTGTTCCCAGTAGGGCACGGCGCGGGCCACCGTGTCGGCCAGGCACTCGCCGTCTGGCTGGTCGGCGGGGTCGAGCGACGCGTAGCGGGGATCGCGCGACGGGTGCCGCTCGTCGTTCCGCTCCAGCAGCGGCGGGCGCACGTCGTAGCTGCGGCGCCAGATCTTGACCTGCTGGTCGCCGTACTTCTGCGCCGTCTCGGCCTTGTTAAGCCCCTGCAGCGCGCCGTAGTGGCGCTCGTTCAGCCGCCAGGAGTTGACGACGGGAATCCACATCAGATCCATCTCCTCGAGGGAGAGCCAGAGCGTCTTGATCGCGCGCTTGAGGACGGAGGTGAACGCCATGTCGAACGAAAAGCCCTCGGCCTTCATCAGTTTGCCGGCGGCCGACGCCTCGGCCGTTCCCTTCTCCGAGAGCGGCACGTCCGTCCAGCCGGTGAAGCGGTTCTCCATGTTCCACGTGCTCTCTCCGTGGCGCAGCAATACGACTTTATACACAGAAACTCACTCCTTTCGCGTTGTGAAGCGATTCGAATTCGAGTATATAGGAAAAAAACGTAGCGGTAAACATGGAATATATGGGAACACCGGATGGAATTCCGCTTGTCTTATCGTGTCGTACAATGTAATATCTTGTATTACACGAGAGGAGGAGAGGTTCATGCCGACCGTATCTTTCCGGATCGAAGAGGAAAAAAAGAACCGCATAGACCAACTGGCGGCAGTGCAAGACCGGGACAGGAGCTACATCATTAACGAGGCTTTGACTGCATATCTCGATCTGGTCGATTGGCAGATCGAGCATATCCGGGAAGGTATCAGGCAGGCCGATAACGAAGAATTCGCCGACCCGGACGATGTCGCCGTTGCTTTTGCCCGCTGGAAAAAATAAAAGATGCCAATACGCTATACGAAGCTGGCACTCCGTGATCTGGATCAGGCGTACGACTATATTTCGTCAGAGAGTCCGGAGAGCGCCCGTGCGGTTATAGAGAATACGGAGAAAGCGATTGCCATGCTCTGCCATTATCCCGCCATAGGTAAAACGGGTCGCGTGAAAGGTACCAGGGAGTTTGTGGTTCTGCATACTCCTTTTATCATCGTATATCGTTATACGAAAACCACACTGCATATCTTGACGGTGCTGCACACTTCAAAAAAATATCCCTACACCGAATAAGCGCACAGCGAATACGATCAAGGGCAACCACCGACGATCCCGCCCAAGGGGAGCCCTATAGCCGCGGCGAGCAAAGCCGCGCTGTCGAACGTGGCGTTCTCTTTAAGAGGACAGCGCACGGATCGTTTCGAGGGGAAGGAGCGTGACGTCTGCGATCTCCTCGGCGGAATAGCCTTTATGCAGCATTCTGAGGGCCAGGTCGCGATTCGCTTTTGAGGCTTTTTCCTCTGCTTGCATGAGCTTATCCTCTGTTTGCATAAGTTTTTCCTCGGCCCGAAAGAGTTTTTCGCCCGCTTCGTCTAACATATATTCGAAGGTCCGCTCGTTGCTGATCTCGTCCATGAGTTGTTTTTGCACGGCGAAATAAAGCTGACGCTCCTTCTCGTCCGCCCAGAACAATTTTTCGAACGACATCGCTCGCGAAATATCTCGATCCACTTCCGCAACCCTGCTCATTTTCTCCCCCTCCTCGTTTGAAAAATACAGCAGCCACCTCTCCAGGCCTGTATGCGGGCTTTCCACCTGCCGCAGAAACTTCGGCAACTCCAGGTACACAATTTGCAGGTCATCGCAAAGGCGATTGCCGCTCTCTCCGTTTCGGATGGCATATTCGTTGCGATAGCCCTTCTCTTCGTCCAGAAGATCGAAAGCAAGCAGGCAGATCAGGATCGTTCCCTTGATCTGATGATAGACCATCTGCTCCCGCAGTTTCGTTACGTGCCGCATCGCCCAGTAATACGGCGCGCGTTTCCTGAAATCATGGCGGTTGACGATCTGCACTTCGATATCGACGGTGCGGCCGTCTCCAAGGGTCGCGGAGACGTCGAGAAGCGAAAGCTTCATCCGTGCGAAATCCTGCACCAGCTCTCCCGTCGTTATCTCGAGGTCGGTGACCGCGTCCTCGCCCGACCACAGCAGTGCGTCGTTGATGAAGTCGATCAAGATCGATTTGCTCTGCGGGTTGGCGAGAAGGCGCTTCACGAACCGGTCGTTGAGTCTGTTGATTCTCCCGCTGCCCACATCGACGATCGAACGCGTGTCGTCTCTGTGCATCAATGCACCGCCTCTCCTGTCTTGTGACATTATACTACATCGGATGCCGGGCCATGGAAGTGTAAAAAGCGCGTCGAGTCGGTGTTTGAAAATTTTTTCTCGCCCTGTGCGTCTGTTATAATTCGAATAAAGTTTTCCCTATCTTGTAAAGCTGGAGGGAGTCACTTGGTTTATGATTTTGATACCCCCGTCGAGAGGCGGGGGACGGATTGCATGAAGTGGGACGACATGGCCGCGCGCTTCGGGCGCGACGACCTGTTGCCCTTCTGGGTGGCGGACATGGATTTCCGCTCGGCGCCGGAGATCGTGGCGGCGCTGCGCGAGGCGGTCGACTTCGGCGTCTTCGGATATCCGATCATGACCGACCGCGCGCGCGTGGCGGTCGCCAGTTGGGAGCGCGTGCGCCACGGCTGGGATATCGGCGTGCGGCACGTCGACTTCGTGCCCGGCGTGGTGGCGGGGCTCGGCTTCGCCATTCAGGCCTTCACGAAACCGGGCGATGGGGTCGTGATCCAGACGCCCGTCTACCCACCGTTTTTCAGTATCATCAAGGACAACGGACGCGAGATCGTCGAGAACCCTCTGATCGAGGGCGACGCCCGCTACGAGATGGACTTCGAGAACCTGGAGGAAGTCCTCTCCCGGCCGAACGTGAAGGCGCTGATGCTCTGCAGCCCGCACAACCCCGTCGCGCGCGTATGGACGCGCGAGGAGCTGGCGCATCTCGCGGAGCTCTGCATCGCACACGACGTCTTCGTCTTCTCCGACGAAATCCATCAGGATCTCATCTTCAGCGACGCGAAGCACATGCCGGCGGCGGTCGCTGCGCCGGAACTGAAATCGCGCCTGATCACGCTGGTCGCGCCGAGCAAGACCTTCAACATCGCGGGGCTCTCCGCCTCCGCCTGGATCGCGGAGGACGAGGCGATCGCAGGGGCGATGAGAAAATCGCTCGGCAGGCTCCACATGGAACGGCTCAACCTGCTGGCGGCGAAGGCGCTGGAAGTCGCCTACCGCAAGGGCGCGCCCTGGCTCGACGCCCTGATGCCCTATCTCGAGAAGAACCGCACGATCGTGGAGGATTTCGTGAAGGAGCACCTGCCGCGGGCTGTGCTGAAGCACCCGGAGGGCACGTTCATCTTCTGGCTCGATTTCCGCGGCTACGGCCTCTCGTCCGACGGTCTGCAGCGCATTCTGGTGGACGAGGCGCGCGTCGCGCTCAACGCAGGAACCACGTTCGGCAGGCAGGGCGAGGGATTCGCACGGCTCAACGTCGGTTGTCCCCGTGCGCAGCTCGAAGAGGGGCTTGCTCGCATCGGGAAGGCCTTCGGAAAAGATTGATTCGGCAAAAAGGCGGGGTGTAGGAGAATGACCGGTAAAAAGTTTTGTAGATTTACGGTAGATGGCCGAACATACAGTGGTGTGATTCGTGCTAACATGGTCGATATCGTGGAGGGCGACCTGATCGGCGGCTTTACGGAGATGCGGATGAGCTATCCGCTCGAACGGGTGAAGCTGCTTGTGCCGCTGGTGCCGAACAAGATATGGTGCGTCGGGCGCAACTACGTCGGACATGTGAGGGAGCTGGACCACGAGCTGCCCTCCGAGCCGATCATCTTCATGAAACCTCTCACCGTGCTGGTCGGCTCCGGGGACATCGTCCGCATCCCCGACTGGGCGGGGCGTGTCGATTACGAGGGGGAGCTGGCGGTGGTGATCGGCAAGCGCTGCCGCAAGGTTTCCGAGGCCGAGGCGCTCTCGTACGTGGCGGGGTACTCCTGTTTCAACGACGTGACGGCGCGCGATCTCCAGAACAAGGACGGCCAGTGGACGCGTGCGAAGAGCTTCGACACGTTCGGCCCGCTCGGCCCGTCGGTGCTGTTGCAGAGCGAGATGCCGAAGGACGCGCGCATCGTCACGAGGCTCAACGGCAATGTCGTGCAGCAGGACGTCTTCGGCAACATGATCTTCTCCGTGGCGCGGATCATCTCGCACATCAGCCGTTTCACCACGCTCGAACCGGGCGACGTGATCGCCACGGGCACGCCGGAGGGCGTCGGCCGCGTCCAACCCGAGGACCGCGTCGAAGTGGAGATCGACGGCATCGGAACCCTGAGCAACCCGTTTATCGCGGAGCATTAACGAGACCTTATCCAATTCTGAGGAGGGATTTGCGATGGAGAGACTGGAAGAGAAAGTCTGGATCGTGGTGGAACGCAAGCCGGACGGCACGGTGGACAGCAGCGTTTACGACAACGAGGCGGACGCGAATAACTTCTACATCGAGATGCAGGCCCGCTACGAGGACCCGAAGGCCGTCCGCATCGAGGAGAGCATCCTGATCCGCAGGGGCGACACGGATGAGATCGACACGGACGACAGGCCGTGGGGGTCGCTCCGCATGGACGTCAGCTCGGAGTTCGTCGAGGGATTGATGGAGGACATGGTGCCGCTCGACAAGATCCGTCCCGGTGCCGCGGAGCGCTTTGTCTGCGAGAAGATCGACATGGTCCGCAAACGCGCGCAGAGCCGTTTCGACGAGATTATGAAGGAAGAGATGGAAGAGGAACTGAAGGTCTGCATGGACGATTGGTGCGGACATACGGATATGGAGCACTAAGCAGGAAATTCAAAAACGCAGCTGCCGCCCCGGCTCGAACGGGGCGGCAGTTTTTTGCGGGCTGTTTGAAATAGGAACGGGTTAGCCGCCCTTTTCCTCCCGGCGGTACGGTTTGAGCAGGCCGGCGGGGGCGCCTGCGCGGCGGGAGACGCCTACCAGTGCCACGATGGTGACGAGGTAGGGAATGACTAGGAAGAGATGGAAGGGGATGCTGAATCCCATGGCCTGAACGCGCAGCTGCATGGCGTCCAGGAAACCGAACAGGAGTGCGCCCATCGTGCCGCGCACCGGGTCCCAGTTCCCGAAGATGACCATCGCGATGCTGACCCAGCCGCGGCCGCCGACGACGTCGATCAGGAACATGTTCTGGTGCGCCAGCGTCAGGTACGCGCCGCCGACGCCCATGAGCATCCCGCCAACCGCGAGGCAGACGGTGCGCGTGAGATTGACGTTGATCCCGACGGTATCCGCGGCGAAGGGGTTTTCGCCGACCGTGCGTATCGAGAGCCCCCAGCTCGTCTTGTAAAGAAGAACCCACATGATGAGAACGGCCAGCCACGCAATGTAGACGAGCGCGTACTGGTTGAAGAGCGCGTCGCCCAGGATCGGGATCGACGAGAGCCCTGGAATCGCGATCTGCGTGAAAGGCGTCACCGTCGGCGGCACGACGGGCGAGCCCACGACCAACCGGTAGATGAACATGGAGAGCCCCGTCGCGAAGAGCGTGATGCCGAGCCCGGATACGTGCTGCGAGAGGCCGAGGTAGACGGCGAGCAGCGCCATCAGGAGGCCGAAGAAGAGGCCGACGACCGCCGCGACGGCGACGCCCAGCCAGAGCGAGCCGGTGCCGAGCGTCGTGACGAAGCCGGACATGGCGCCGATCAACATGATTCCTTCGATGCCGAGGTTCAATACCCCCGCCCTCTCCGAGAGAATTTCACCCATGGTGGCGAAGATGAGGGGCGTCGCCATCCGCATCGTCGCCGCGAGCAAACCTGTGATGAAGGAGACGGTCAGCAGGTCTTCCATCAGTTTTTCACCACCTTGATCCGGTATTCGGTCAGAAGCAGGGCAATCAGCATGATGAGCAGCGCCATGCCCTGTATGACGTCGGCGATGTAGGTCGGGACGCCGGTGAGGCGGCTCATGGACTGCGCGCCGACGATGATCACGCTGAAGAAGAACGCCGCGAAGGCCGTCCCGAGCGGATGAAGCCGCCCGAGCATGGCGATGGTGATTCCCGAATAACCGAAGCCGGGCGAGATGTCCATCAGGAGGTGGTAGTGGATCGCACAGACCTCTCCGACGCCGGCGAGACCGGCGAGGCCGCCCGAGATGAGCGCGGTCACGAAGACGACCTTCGTGTTGTCGATGCCGCCGAAGAAGGACGCCCGGCTGTTGACGCCGACGACCCGCGACTGGTATCCGAAGGCCGTCTTGGAGTTGATAAACCAGACGACCAGCACGGCGACGAGCGCGATGACGATGCCCAGATGGAACCGCGAACGGGCGAGCAGGACGGGGTAGCGCGCGAGCTCCGCGATGGCCGACGAGCGGGGCCAGCTCGAACCGGGCTGCTGCATGGGGCCGAAGAGCAGGAAGCCCATGAAGTGCATCATGACGTAGTTGAGCAGCAGCGTGGAGACTACGTCGTCGACCTTCAGCTTCATCTTCATGAAGGCGGGGAGGATCGCCCAGGCGCCGCCCGCCACGAAGCCGGCCGCGAGGATGACGAGCAGCAGCAGCGGGCGCGGCATCGCAGGGAAGTTGATGCCGATGAAGGCCGCCAGAATGGCGCCTGCCATCAGCTGACCTTCGGCGCCGATGTTCCAGAACTTCGCGCGGAAGGCGAATGCCACCGCCAGTCCCGTCAGGATCAGCGGGCTTGCCTTCACGCACGTCTCCAGGAAGTTGTATCGTGTTCCCAGCGCGCCCTTGAAGAGGGAGGTGTAGGAGAGCCAGAGATCGCCCCCCGCGATCAGAATCGGGATCGCCGAGAGCAACAGCGTGATCAGAATCGCCCCGACGGGTACCAGCATCTGCACCCATCGCGGCAGCGGATGTCTCTTGACCAGCATTACGCGCATGACGCTTCCACCCCGCTCATCCAAAGGCCGACCCTCTCGCGCGTTGCCTCCGCGATGGGGAGAATGCCCATGATTTTTCCCTCATACATGACGGCGATGTTGTCGGAGAGCCCGAACACCTCGTCGAGATCCTCGGATATGAGGAGCACGGCCGCTCCTTTTTCGCGCGCCTCCAGAATGCGTCCGTGGACGTATTCGATGGCGCCGACGTCGAGTCCCCTCGTCGGCTGAGCCGCGACGATGACCCGCGGGTTTTCGTGCAGTTCCCGCGCGAGAATCAGCTTCTGCAGGTTGCCGCCCGAGAGCGTCTGCGCCTGCACGTCGCGCCCTGCCGTCTTGACGTTGAAGTCCTCGATCAAGAGGTCGCTGTAAGTGCCGATGGCGTTGTAGTCCAGAATTCCCATCTTCAGGAATCGCCGGTGGTTTTCCAGGATGAGGTTGTCCTCGACGGAGAGCTCGAGCAAGAGCCCCGTCGTCATCCGGTCTTCCGGTATACGCGCCATACCTGCTTCGACTGCCGCACGGGGTTTGCCGAACGGGAGGCGCTCGCCACAGAGTCTGATCTCGCCCGCCTGCGGCGTGCGAAGCCCGAAGAGGGCCTCCGCCAGCTCGCGCTGGCCGTTGCCCGAGACGCCCGCAAGGCCCAGGATGGTGCCGGCGCAGACGTCGAGTTCGATCTCCTTCACGGCCTCGAGCCCCTTGTCGTTGTATACGCGGAGGTCGCGTATCTCGAGCAGCGCACTGCCCGGGACGCATTCGCTGCCCTTGCGTTTCTCGCCCATCTCCCTGCCGACCATGAGACCGGCAAGTTCCCGGGCGTCGGTGCAGGAGACCTCTTTTTCGTCGACGATGCGGCCTCCGCGGAGGATGAGCACGCGGTCGGCGATCTCCATGACCTCGTTCAATTTATGGGAGATGAAGACGACCGACCGGCCCTCCTTCACGAGCGCGCGCAGGGTCGAAAAGAGATCCTGCGTCTCGAGGGGGGCGAGCACAGCCGTCGGTTCGTCCAGAATCAGGATTCGCGCGTCGCGGAAGAGGGCCTTCAGTATCTCCACCTTCTGCTGACCGCCGATGGGGAGCGTCCATACTTTGGCGTCTGGGTCGACATGAAGGCCGAAGCGCGCCTGGAGGCTCAGCAGTTTTTCTTTGGCTTTCTGCATGTCGAGGAAAAAAGCGTTTTCGCTGCTGCCGACGATGACGTTCTCCAGCACGGTCTGCGACGGCACGAGCGTGAAATGCTGGTGCACCATCCCGATACCGCGCGCGATCGCGTCCTTTGGCGAGGAGAAGGAGACGCGTTCGCCGTGCACCCGTATCTCGCCGCCATCCGCGGCGTAATAGCCGAAGAGGACGTTCATGAGGGTGGTCTTGCCGGCGCCGTTTTCTCCCAGCAGCGAACAAATTTCGCCTTCGTAGATCGTGAGGTTGATGTCGTCGTTGGCCACGACGTCGAGGAACTGTTTGCGTACTCCGTGCATTTCTACAACGGGTTTACCCGCAGGCATTACGGCACCACTCCTCTTCTTATAAAACTCCCTCAGAACACTGATTTATCGTTAGAGGCCTAAAGGGCAAAGACTGCAAGCTCTTGCGATTCCTGCATGCTCGCATAAACAAATTGCCGTCTGCGTGATTTAATCAGTGTCTCCCTCACTCTCGTTCCCCGGAAGGGGTGAGAGTGAGGGTATCGTCGAGTTGCGGAAGAGGCGGAGCGTGGAGAGGAGATGAAGAGGGCGCTCCGCCTGTCGTTTTTTAGTCGCTCTTGAGTTCCGTCTCGATGATAGGGACGGTCAGGGCGCCGGAGCGGATTTTGGCCTCCAGGTCCTTCACTTCCTTGATCACGGCTGCCGGGAGCTTTTTGT
Organism: Synergistaceae bacterium; assembly: GCA_031549185.1. GTDB lineage: Bacteria > Synergistota > Synergistia > Synergistales > Synergistaceae > JAVBQG01. Next base: position 117,210 of record JAVBQG010000017.1, read on the forward strand.
CGAAGCCGTGGAACGGGGCGAGCGAGGCGCCCTTCTTGCCCATCATCGAATAGGCGCGGAGGTCCTGTGCCTTCCACTGTTTTTTCTGTACGGCACTGATGCAGTATTCCACAGTCGGAACCATGTTCCACACCGGGCCCGTGATGACGACGTCGGGTGCCAGCGCGTTCTGGTCGACCATGTTGCCGAAGGCCAGAATTTTCTTCTCCCTGGCTGCCTCGAAGACGCCGAAGCGCTCGGCGAAGATCAGGTCGACGCCGGATTCGATCTGCGCCATGGCCGCTTCTTTCGTCTTGGGCGGATCGAACCAGCTGCCGATGTAGGCCACGGAAACCTTGACCTTCGGATTCACCGAGAGAGCGCCCTGCTTGAAGGCGTGCACGAGGCGGTTGACCTCGGCGATGGGCATGGCCGCCACGATACCGAGCTTGTTGCTCTTGGTCATGCGCCCGGCGATGATGCCGCAGAGGTAGGAGGGCTCATGAATCCAGTTGTCGAAGACGGACATGTTGGGAGCCTGGAAAGGGAACTCGGAGCCGAAGGCAAAGGCGACCTCCGGGTATTCCTTCGCGACGCGGCGAACGGGATCCTCTCCCGCCAGGAACGCGTCGCCGATGATCAGATCGAAACCGCGCTCCGCATACTCGCGCAGCACGCGCTCGAAGTCGGACGCGCCGACTTTCTCCGTGAACTCATAGACGAGGTTCTTGCCCATTTTTTTCTGAATTTCGAGACAGGCCTTGTGGATCGCTCCGTCCCACGGTTCTTCGATTGCCGTCTGAAAGACGGCCGCCATCTTGAACGGGGCTGCGTGTGCGATTGCTGCGGATACGAAGAGAAGGGAAATTACCACAAAAAGAATACGGACCATTTTCTTCATTACCTGAACACCTCCCGAGTCGTTTTGTTCTGTAATACATAACAATATACAACACGTCCGAAAGATTCCTGGTTCTGTAAGTTTCTGGTCTGAAACGGATCGACCTGGCGGGACA
>JAVBQG010000053.1:0-25159 GCA_031549185.1 Synergistaceae bacterium
GTCCACCGTCTCACCACCGAGAATCTGCATGGTCACAAGGCTTTTCGCGTAAATGCTGTCCGTGTACTTCACGCCGGCATTTGCCCTCCGCGCACCGACGTACTGGTCGATTGCGTCGTCGATACCGAACTTCCTGAAAACCTCATCGACCAAAAGCGCGCCACCCAAAGGGCTGTACGTCGGAACCTTGTCATTTTTGTCCTGGAATTTTACGTCGGGTTGAGTCATAATAATCGCACCTCGCTGGTGAAAGATGGTGTCTTCTCAAACAACATCTTATCACGCTGCTCGCGCAGTTTCAGCGAGGTCTTGCTTGATTTGAGGTGGAGATTGGGGCCGGGAGCGCCGGGTTGACCTGCGCCAGCCCGGCCGCGAGCACATCCTCGTGCAGGGGAGAGCGATAGTCGCGCTCGACGTCGGGGCCGTAGTAATGGGTGTACCCGAGCTGCTCGCGAAACAGCTCGACGATGGCGGATTCGTAGTTGGCTTCGGTGAAGGACATTCTATATATCCTCTCTGTAATTATGCTTTATTCTTTTGTTTTAAATCAGCGATTTGCATTTTAGTTAATTCTAGTTGTAGTTTTCTATGTTCAAGATCGCTATAATCTTCTCGATCCACAAGAGTTGCATAGTATTGCAAGGATTTGAGTTGTAAGTCCTTAAACTTTTTTTCATTTTCTATATCGGCAGACATGGAATCAGGAAGATAGTATTCCCTGAAATTATCCCATGAAATATTTTTGTAGCTCAAATTTTTCGCCATTTCTTCAAGAAGTTTCAAATAGCCATCTCTTATGTCGGTGCCTGTGCTTTTTGAGTCGCGTAAAATGCTCCTATAGGCACGATAGGCATTTATGACGCCATCACATTTGTAGAAAACAACTTCCACTAAATTTAATGCCTTTACTTTTTCGTTTGTCACAAGAGCAAAGCCTGTTGTTACAAGCGTCTGGAAAAGACCCATTTTGTCATTCCTTTTTTTGGTCTTTGCATCGAGTGTCTTTGTTAAGGCAACTGCAATTACTGCAGAGACAATAACAGCTATGATAGAAATCCAATCTTTCAGCTCCATTCTCAAATTTCCTCCTTCATTTGTATGCGTCTCTCGCCGTTCATAAGTTTGGGGAGAAGGGTGTCGCGAAGGGTGAAAAGGCACTTATTTTCTTTGCTCTTCTTGGTCAAGGAGTTTAGCATTGGTTTGATTATTTGCAGCCATACCGTTTGTATATTTAGAGGTGGTACCAGAACAATAATTTTTTTCAAGTGCGAAGAAGGGCGAGCAATCGACGGTACTCCGGTTTGGCTAGCATTTGCCAGTAGCTTAGCTTGCCCTTCTCGGGTATGAAAGAAATAATTTATATACTCTGGCAAAACCTTGTTTCTGTCGCACCTAAGATAAAATTGGCGTTGAGAAATTATGTAGCGAGAATATTCGCAATCATACGGAATCATGGCAACTTGGCCTATATTTCCAGCATGAGTGAATACTATATCTCCTGCAGATACAATGGAATTTGATAATTTATTAGCATGTTCTTCAGTGATGAAATTATAACTTTGTTCGCTGAGCAAAAGCCCACGAAGGTGATTTCCACTGATTATTGGCACGCCATTCCTTACGAAGGTTTCGACTTTGATATTGGAACCGAAAGGTCCCATTGCTACTTTGTTTGCAAAGCTTTCAACTGCTTGATCCCTCCACCCCTTCGGTATCAACCCCAGCTCGCTTTCCACCATCTCGCCGCCGCTGGATTTGTAGGGGTTGCCGTTTTCGTCGGGGAACTCGAAATCGATGAACCAGCGCTTGAAGATCGCCTGCGCGATCTCTTCGAGCGTCTTGTTCATGCTGTTGTTCAACTCGATTTTGTCGTCGAGACAGGAGAGAGTAGCCGCGATGGCGTGCTGCTCGGGGAGAGGAGGCAGAAGAACATTCAAGGCGTTAAAATCGGTTTTACTCGTAGAAGGGATAGCAGAACCGCTATCCATGGCGTTTATGTTTTGAGTAAGTAATTGATAATACGCCCATTTCATATCAAAGATACCGCTAAGTTTAGGTTGCAGGTAAAAAGCAGTGTCAATCACCCAAAATGGCGACTTGCTATAGTGTATACCACGATAAGCCCCTTTTCTTCCAACTATGACGCCTTCGTTATTGCATATAGTTTTATCGGTATATCCTATTTGTCCATTGGTACCGAATACAGGAATTGAAGAAAAATCTGAAGGGGAATGATCTCTTAGCGATTTTCCATAAAATAAATTAGCAATCTCACCCCAGTTAGTCGCTTTCCAGTCTTCAGGCAAGCTGTAGTTCATTGCTTTTTTATTCTCTTCACCATGATGATTCTCCCACTCCAGCTTCTTTTGCACCCTCCTGATACTCTCCAGATACGGCCGCTCCGCCGGGCTGGGGTTGTCCTCCGTCTTTCCGAGGTGCTTGGCGTGCTCGCGCTCGGCTTTTTCCATCGCCGGTTTGTGGTTGACGATGTCGGAGCTCCTGCAAGCTTCTCCGAGCGTTGTCTCTATCCATTCGTGGGGTAGAGAATTATCTGGTTTGTAAACCGTTTCATACCCCGCATCGATAACCTCCCTAAACTCGTCCGATACGGCGTGATAGTCCAGCACGTCGACCCTGTAGGGCAGATCGGATTCCTCGAACGCGTCGCGCAGCGCGCCCAGCGTCGCCAGCGACAGCTTGCTCTGCCCGACGATGGCGAGATCGAGATCGGACCTGTCGGTGTTCGTCTTTTTATAGCGTGAGCCGAACGCGCGCACCTCGCTGCCCGGCGCGTGCTCGCGCAGGATGCCGAGAATCATTTCAAGCTCTTTCGGAGACACGGCGATCAAAGCTGTCCCTCCAGGCGAGACAGAAAGCGTTCCGCATACGGCAGAAAGGCGACCGCTTTCTCAAACACATCCAGCGCGACCTTGCGGTTGTACATGTGAGACGTCTGATTCCTGGCCTCGTGAAAAACCATCCAGGCGTCGAAATCGTCGATCAGATAGTTTTCACGCGACAGACGGAACAGATGCTTGCGCGTGATGCCCTGGATCGCCTCGGGGTTTGTGTTTTCTTTCAGCCAACGGCGCATAAAGACCCAGCAGAGTTCATAGGTGAACTCGAAATTCTGCACGACGCCGGCCTGCACGGTCTCTATCTCGTCGGGGTCCGCTCCCGCGGCAACCAGCCTGTCGTAGACTGCCAGGCTTCGCCTGAGGGACGCAACCGCGTTTCTCAAGCTCCCGATCTTCAGCTCCCTTTCACCGGATTGCATATCCGATCCCTCCCAGGCGGTCTTTGATCTCCTGTTCCAGCCGGTGGCTCTCCTCGAACATGCCGGAGAGCTCGTTCGTCAGGCGGGCCATCTTCTCCTCGAAAGGCTCGCCGTCGTCCTCGGCCTCCGGGATGCCGACGTAGCGGCCGGGGGTGAGGATGTAGTCCTGCTTGGCGATCTCCTCGGTTGTCTTGACGGCACAGAAGCCCTTGACGTCCTCGTAGCCCTCGCTCTTCTGAAAGGCGTGGACGGTGCCCGCGATCTTGGCGATGTCGTCGTCCGTCAACTCGCGCAGGCTGCGCGTCGCCATGTAGCCGATGTTGCGCGCGTCGATGAACAGCGTCTTGCCGGGCTGCTTTTTGCCACGCGCCAGAAACCAGAGCGAGACGGGGATCTGCGTGGTGTAGAAGAGCTGCGGGGGCATCGAGACGATGCACTCGACGAGGTCGTCCTCGACGATCTTGCGGCGGATGTCGCCCTCGCCGCCGCTCTGCGAGGAGAGCGAGCCGTTGGCGAGCACGAGGCCGATCTTGCCGCCCGTCGGCGCGAGGTGGTGGATCATGTGCTGCATCCACGCGAAGTTGGCGTTGCCCGCCGGCGGGATGCCGTACTTCCAGCGCTTGTCGTCGCGCAGTTTGTCCGCCCCCCAGTCGGACATGTTGAAGGGCGGGTTGGCCATGATGAAATCGGCCTTGAGCGTGGGGTGGCAGTCGTCGAAGAAGGTGTCGGCGTTGTAGCGGCCGAGGTCGGCCTCGATGCCGCGGATGGCGAGGTTCATCGTGCACATCTTCCACGTGGTGGCGTTGGAGTCCTGTCCGAAGATGGAGATGTCGTTGCGGTTGCCGTGGTGGTTTTCGATGAATTTCGCCGACTGCACGAACATGCCGCCGCTGCCGCAGCAGGGGTCGTAGACCCTGCCGCCGTAGGGTTCGAGCACCTCGACGATGGTGCGGACGACGCAGGCTGGGGTGTAGAACTCGCCCGCCAGCTTGCCCTCCTGCTCGGCAAATCTGGAGAGGCAGTACTCGTAGGCGCGGCCGAGAATGTCCTTCTTCGCTCCGTTCTTGACGGTCGCCAGGTTGGTGAACTTGTCGACGACGTTGCCGAGGCGCCGTTTGTCGAGCTCGGGGCGCGAGAAATTTCTCGGCAGCACGCCTTTGAGGCGCTTGTTGTTCTTTTCGATCTCCAGCATAGCGTTGTCGATGGTCTGCCCAATCGTCGGGTTGTGCGCGTCCGCTGCGATGACATCCCATCTTGCCTGCTCGGGGAGGAAGAATATCCCCTGGCTGAGGTATTCGTCGGAGTCCTCCTCGAACCCCTCTCCCTCGGCGACGAGTTCCGCGTGCCGATCCATGAAGCGATCGGAGACGTACTTCAGGAAGATGAGCCCGAGGATGACCTGTTTGTATTCCGAGGCGTCGATGTTGCCGCGCAGGGAGTCGGCGGCGCTCCACAGTTCTCTTTCAAAGCCCACGTCGGCGCTGTTGACTTCAGCCATTGCGATTGCCCCTTTGTCTCTCGTCCGGTTTTCCCGACGAGGAAATCTCTATGGCTGAAATTGTAGCCTTAACGGCCCGGAACGTCCAATCGATTTTATACCCGCCCTACGTCAGCACCATCCTCTTCTCCCCGTTCTGATAGGTCGCGGACAGTTCGGCGTAGGCCGACTTGATTCGTTCGAGGCGCTCCTCGGCTTCCTCCTGGTCGGGGATCTCTTTGGCCATGTCGTAGATCGAGCGCCACTTGAAGTAGTGGTTCTCCGGCGTCGGCTCCTTGCAGCCGAAGAGCTCGCGGATCATGCGGCGGTCGTGGGGGATGTTGAAGTCGGCCTCGGTGTCCTCGTAGCCGAAGAGGTAGTAGATCTCGCGGAAGCCGGCCCAGGCGAGGGACGCGGCGCACATGCAGCAGGGCTGGTGGGTCGAGAGGAAGACGCAGTCCGCGGCGTCGGGGTGCCCCTGCTTCTCGTAGAACATCTTGATCGTGTAGACCTCGCCGTGCCAGAGTGGCGAGTAGGCCTCGTGGTTCGTCTCCGCCAGCACCAGCGAGAGGTCGCTGCGCCGCAGCACCGCCGCACCGAAGACCTTGCTGCCGGTCACCACCTCCGCCCGCGTCTTGGGCACCACGTCGTACTCGATCACGTCCAGCAGCCTGTCGAACAGTTTGACCTTCTCGATCTGCATTGCGATCACCTTCCTTGCCGGCAGTATACCCGTGCCCGGCCGTTTCTTCAAACGGAAAACGCCCGGAGAGCTGCGTATCCCGGGCGTTTCAGGGGTGGTGCGTATGCAGAAGCGGCTGCGGCCGCTTTCGTCATTCTGTGACGATCTTCAGCCGATGATGATCTTTCGCGCCTCGCCGACCGAGAGGCCCGCCATGCCCATGGCCGCGAGTCCGCGACCCATCTGCCGGTAGGGGGTGTCGTTCGCGACTTCGGCGAGTTGCGCGATCGAGTCGATCGTCGGGGTCGGGACCCCGGCGGCTCTGCCCATCTCCGAGACCGGCACGAGCAGAAACGGCACGTCCTCGGAGAGGTAGCGGTAGTTCATGGCCGTCGGCGAGTCGGGGCCATGGTTGCCGTAGACCGGGTGGTTCGAGAAGATCTCGTAGAGGTTCTTGTACTTCGAGCGGTCGAGCGAGTAGTTGGCGATCGCGTCGTCGAACTCCGGGATCAGCTTGCACCCCCACGCCTCTCCGACGGCGAGGCGCTCGCGGTCCATGGCCTCCATGACGCGGCAGACGGAGGGCGTCATGCCGTCGTTGTAAAAACGAAAGCGGTCGCAGAACTCGATCCGACCCGCGTTCATGATCATCGTCGGGCAGTGCAGGATCATGTTCGTGTTGGCGAGCGCCACCGAGAGCACGTCGGGCAGCGGCATCAACTCGATCGGGAAGGCCGGTTTCAGCGAGGCGATCAGAGCCTCCGTGTTCTTCGCCGGGATGGCGGAGATCCACATGCTCGGTTTGAGCCCGAATACGAGGCAGCTCTTGTCCGGTTGCAGGCGCGTCGCGTAGGGGATGGTGTCGCTCTCGCCGACGAGCACGCCGTCTGCGATGCCCCGTTTTTTCAGGCGCATATAGAGGGAGACGGAGCCGAAGTTGCCCGGCATGATCAGGAAGCTTTGCCCCTCGCGGGCGAAGGGCGCGATGTGATCGAAGGCGCTCTCCTGCGCGTACGAGGGCATGACGCAGTAGACGATCTCCGCGTCCCTCATCGCCAGGGCGGCGTCGGTGGTGACGCGCGCGATTCGCGCCGTGTCATCGATGACGCCGGTGAGGCGGAAGCGGTTGTCGTTCGCCCGCAGGTATTCCAAGCCCTGTTCGAAGGCCGGGTTCTCCCATAGCGTCACCTCGTGTCCGCGCAGCGAGAGGTCTCCCGCGAGCGCATGCGCGCCGTTTCCGGCGCCGAGTACGGTGACTTTCATCTCGCGCACCCCCTAGAACGGCCCCAGGTGGATGGCCGTCGCGAAGACGAGGATGCCCGCCGCCAGCAGCGACCACATGATCATGAGCGGCCAGACGAATTTCACCCACTTCGAATACGGCACGCCGGCGAAGCCGATCGCCGCCATGAGCACGGGCTGGATCGGGGAGATGGCGTTCGTGATGCCGTCGCCGAACTGAAACGCGAGGACGGAGACCTGCCGCGTGACGCCGAGGATGTCGCCCAGCGGCGCCAGGATCGGCATCGTCGTCGCTGCCTGGCCGGAGCCGGAGGCGAAGATGAAGTTCAGGGCCGTCTGCACGAGGAACATGCCGATCGCCGTGAGAGAGGGCGGCAGCCAGCCGACGACCGCCGCAAGGGCGTTGATCAGGGTGTCCATGATGTTGCCTTCGCTCAGGATGACGACGATGGCTCTCGCGAGTCCGATGCAGATGGCGGTGAACGCCATCTCTTTGGTGCCCTTGACGAAGTTCTCCGCAATGTCGTCGGGCTTCAACCCGCCGATGAAGCCGCAGGCGATGCCCATGATGAGGAAGATCGTGATGATCTCCTGCAGGTAGTAACCCTTGACGACCACGCCGTAGCCCAGGTAGACGAACCCTGCGACCACCGTGGCGAAGATGCCCCAGTCTCTGCCGGAGAGTTTTTCTCCGGTGTCGAGTTCGGAGAGGTCGACGATGTGCGATGTCTCGATTCCGAGGACAAGGCTTTTATTCGGATCGACCTTGACGCTCTTCGCATAGCGCATGATCCACCAGACGATCAGGACGTAGAAGAGAACCATGCAGCCGATGCGGAAACCCATGCCGGAGAAGAGCGGCAGCTCTGCGATGCCCTGGGCGATGCCCGTATTGAACGGGTTTGTTGGTCCCGCCGTGTAGCCGACGTACGCGCCGAGGTAGACCATCGCGCAGCCGACGACCGAGTCGTAGCCCACGCCTTTCGCGAGGGCCACGGCAAGGGGGATGAAGATCAGCGCCTCCTCCGCCATGCCGAACGTAGCGCCGGCGGTCGCGATGATCAGGACGCCGGCGGGGATGAGCAGGTGTTCTCGTCCATGCAGCTTGTCGACGGCCCGCACGATCGAGCGGTTGATCGTGCCTGTCGCGTTGATCACCTGGAAGACCGCGCCGATGATGAGGACGAAGAAGATAATTTCGCGGGCGGCATCCAGTCCCTTGGGAAGGGACATGAACGTGTCGAAAAAGTCGACGGGTTTCTGTTCGACGCTGTGATAGGTGCCCGGAACGACGAGCGTCCTGCCCGTTTTCTCGTCTTTCACGCGGTTGAACTCGCCGGCGGGGACGAGGTGCGTCGCGAATGCCGCGACGATGATCAGAATCGATATCAGAATGTATGTGTGAGGAACCTTGAATCTGAAGCTATGCGTCATAAAGATTACCTCCCATCGATATTGGTTTTGCTTGCCTTATCTTTTCGGCGTCACCTCGACGTCTGTGTTGAACACGAAGGATTCGCCTTCTCCCTGTTGCATCGCCTTCTCGTAGACGGCGGTGGCCACGGCCACGTCCATCGCGCCGGTGCCGATGGGAATACAGACGATTCTCTCGCCCGCCTGGATCCTGCCCGATTTTTTGCCGCAGACGATCTCGCCGATCGTACCGGTGATCATGCTCTCGGTGAATTTGCCCTGATCTACGACGCTTTTGAGAGAGCCTCTGTGCATCGTCTGACCGATCGAGTCGACGAAGATCCGGTTCGCCGAGAGGAGCAGCTCGTCTTCGCACTCCGTGAACGAACCCATCGGGAATACGATCTGCCCCGGCCTGATCCAGGCGTCTTTGATGAATTTATTTTTCGCGTGCGTCACGGAGACGACGATGTCGGCGTCCTTCGCGACCTCTTCGGGTGCGCTCGCCGCGACGAACTTGGTCTTCACGAGCTTCGACATCTCGTCGATGTACTTCGCCGTCGCCTCGGGGTTGAGGTCATAGACGACGACCTGTTCGATTTCGAAGACCTCCGCAAAGGCCAGAAGCTGCGTGCGGCCCTGTGCACCGGCGCCGAAGAGGCCGAAGTTGATCTTCGACTTGTCGGAGATGTACTTGGCTGCGACCGCCGCCTGCGCGCCGGTGCGGTAGTTCGTGATCTGCTCGCCGTCCATCACGCAACGGAAGACGCCCGTCTCGGGATCGAAGAGCAGGATGAGCGCAATGATGTAGGGCAGACCCCACCCCGGGTTGTTGAGCGAGCCGCCGACGCACTTGATGCCCGCGCTCTTTTTGCTGTGGATGTAGGCGGGCATGGCATTGAGGCCGTTCTTGAAGGGCGGCCACTCCGCGTCCTCGCCCAGCTCGAGGGTGATTTTCGTCGGGCAAATGACCTCGCCCTTCCCCCAGCCGGCAAAAGCGTCCTCGCAGGCGTCCACCGTATCCTTCATCGTGAGAAGACTGCGTACCACATCCGCGCTGATCAACTTGCAGGGCATTAAGCATTCCTCCTCGTTTTGTTTCGGATATACCCCAGGGTAATATCCGATAAATATACTTATCCTAATATCCTACAATTACGATTGTAGTCACTGTTTGTACCGCTGTCAATTGCATTGACTCAAATCGAGATTATGTTTCTTTTTTGGAAGAAACGATCGTAAGGTTGTGATAAGGAAATATTCGGGCGCCTGTATGTTAAGATAATACCGATAAAAGGGGATGAATGTCGATGTTGAAGCCCGTTCCGAGAACGACTCTTTCTCAGAAGATACTCGATGAAATCATGCAGGCCATCAAGAGTGGGGTGTGGAAGCCAGGGTCGAAAATCCCCAGCGAGCAGGAGTTGGCTACGTCTCTATCGGTCAGCCGGAATTCCATCCGCGAGGCGATCAAGACGCTCAACAACAAGAAGGTGCTGGAGTCGCATCCTGGACAGGGGACGTTTCTCTCGAAGGACGCGATGCGCTATATTTTGTCGTCGGAGCTGATTGATCGTGGCTACAAGGACGCCTCGCTGTTCGAGATCGTCGAGACACGCGCCCTGATCGGATCGCAGTGCGCTTACTGGGCGGCCGAACGCGCCACGGAGGAGGATCTCGATCGGTTGCGCGAGTTGCTGCAGACGATGCGCGACAGCGTCGGCGCCACCGTGGAAGAGCAGGACAGGATCCATGATCTCTTCCACGAGGAAATCATCCGCATGAGCAAGAATTCGTTCATCATCCGGCTGCTCTCGTCCGTGCAGGCCGAAGTCGAGGCGCAGCGCGAGAAGGTGAACCTGATTCTGCCGAGCGGCGTGCCCGAGATGCTCGAGGATCAGGAGGGGATCACGAACGCCATCTGCGCCAGAAAGCCGGAGGAGGCGCGGGAGGCGATGAAACGGCATCTCGACCGAGGCATCCGGGTCGCACGGCAGATTATGGACGAGAGGGACCGAGAAAACAAGAAATAAAAATCGTGAGGGGCGCGCAGACGCCCGCCGCTACTTGTAGAACACGGTCGCGATGGTGTCGTTCACCATCCTGCCCACCAGATCCTCCAGCATTTTCTTCTCGTTCGCGTCCGCGCCCTGGTCGTTGCGGGCGACGCGCGCCTCTATGACCGGCCTGCCGTCGAGCTTCTTCGTGTCGTAGAGCGCGAGGTGGCACGAGGCGTCGGCGAGGACGTACCAGTAGCCGGGCATGTTGCGGACCTTCGTCACCGGTATGTCGGTGTAGACGTCGACGTACTCGTACGTCCCGTCGCTGTTTTTGCGCCGTTCCCGCGAGTACACGCGTTCGGTGGTCTGATAGGTCTCGGTGTAGGGTTCGCGCCACTTGCGCTCGGTCTTGGCCGAGACGGAGATTTTCAAAACGGCCCCGCAGGCGCCGTCCAGCTTCGAATGGAAGTAGGCCGCCGACTCCGCGCTCTCGAAGGGCTCCTTGAAGCCGCCGTCGCCGTAGATCAGGACTACGCTGTCCCACACGCTCTTGGTCGGTTTGAGGAAGAAGGCGTTCTTCATGTTCTTCGAACGCATGTCCCTCTCCGCCCACGTGTCGATGTTCCCCGGCAGCGAGAGGGCCACGCTCTCCGGCACGGGATCCACGATCGCGGGCCAGATGTAGAGGCTTTTGACGGCGGCGAAGTCGTAGTCCCTGTCGACATACGCGTCGACGTCCCTTGCGGGCTTCGCGTACGCGACTCCGGTCAGGAGAAGGAGAAGCAGGACGGCGAGCGAAAAATTTTTGTTTCTAAGCACGGCGGCAACAGCTCCTTTCGAAATTTTCACGACCCCATAAGCATAGCACAGAATGGAACGGGCACTATTTGTCGATCGTGAAGTAGCCCATCTTTTGACTCTTTTCGTCCCGATAGGTGAAGATCCCGTCCTTCGTTGGAGAAATCTGCACGGGAGGATATTTGAAATCGGGCGGGAACGGGTGCCGATTACCCTTCTCGTCGACCAGGGCCGGTATCCCCTCCTCGTCTCTGTCAAAAAGAAATCCGTTCCAGACCCGCCCCGGCGTTTCTCCGGTTTTGAATACGACCTTTCCTGTTTCGTCGATGATCCCGAACTCCTGCTTGTCGCCCCCAAAGTCTTTGAGGATGACGCTCGCGTAACCGTCTTCAAAATGATAAAGACCGCCCCATTGATTCTTGGATTGCGATTGGGAGGGGAACTGGAAATCGATCGCGACCTTGCCCTTCGAGTCGATGAAGCCGACTTTGCCGTCTTTCTCCAGCGCGATCAGATTCGACCAACGGTAGCTCACCATATTTTCATAGGTCGGTTCGGCGATCCAGTTTCCCTGCGGGTCGATCACGCCGTACTTGGAATCGACTTGCACGAGGGCCATGTTATGAGAAAACATAAAGGCAAGATCGAACTTGAAGTCGATCGCCACATCGCCGCTCTTGTCGATGAATCCCCATTTGCCGCTCTTTTCCTTTATCACGGCAGCGCGACCCTCCCGGAAAAACCAGACCGACGCGTAATCGGGCGATATCACCCACTTCCCGTCCAAGTCGACAAAACCGAACCGGCCGCTCTCGTCTTGCTTGGAAATCAACCCGTCGCCGTAGCTCCCGCCCAGGATGCCGTAATCCTGCGGGGGCGATACGACATCGCCGGATCGGTCGAGAAAGCCTGTCAACGATTTGCGTTCGCTTTCGACCGCGAATCGCGCGATGCCGTTCTCGTATTGTCCGATGAGGAACGCTTCAAAGTCTTTCTTCAGGATGTTTCCCTTGTCATCCAGCAGCGTCCAGGGGCCGTAGTCCTGTTCGCTCACCCAGACCCGCCCTTCGCTGAAATCGCCTCTGCCGAAAGGTGTGTAGGAGTACGTGGGCGGATACAGCCACTCGACCGTGACGCCGCCGCGCAGCCAGGTCAGGAGCCACTGCGGGATCCATTTTTGGGTGAAGGTCGCTTTCGGTTTGTCGCCGATCGTGATCGACGTCGAAAAAGACCAGCGTTGGGTCGAATCGGTCAGCACGAACGTGTTCGACATGCAAGTCCAGCGCGGGGTTTCCCCGGTTCTGGTCATCTGCATCTCTTCCTGCGACCATGCTACCTTTTCGCCGGCCGCGTAGCCTTTTATCATCGCCGTGACCCGTTCCGCGAGCGCCCGTCTCTGGTCGGGGCCGAGCGAGCAGATCTGCGCAATCTCCTCCGAGAGAGATTGAAACAGTCGGAAACCCTCTTCGGGGCTCCAGTCCTTTTTCTCCCCGAAGGCAAGGTTCAGGTCCACGCGCGTCTCTTTTCCTACGACGTCGATGCCGAGGCACAATCCGTCTTTGAGAATGATCGAATCCCCATAGCCTTTGTAGAGGATGTAGCTCTCGATGTGGTTCTCTCGAAAGTTCATCGCGCCCGGTTTCTTCGTCAGGATGGCGCGTTCCGCCTCCGGCAATCCGGCGTTTCGCCTGTCCAGGGCCAATTCCAGTCTCTCGAATAGGGCTTTGGGGCTCGTCGTGTCCCTCTGTGTGGCAAGGAGGAACGCAACCCCCAGAAACAGCAGAATGAGAACGCCCGTCAACAGGGCGGCATTGCATTTTTTCACGAAATCCCCACCGCCTTCAAGATTTATTTTCGCCCCACTGTGAAGTACCCGACCTTGCGGCTGTCCGCGTCACGAAACGTGAAGATATTTCCCTCCGTCGGGGAAACGCTCACAGGGGGGTATTTGAATTCGTCCGGCAGGGAATACGCTCTGCCGCCTCTGTCGATCAGCTCGTACTTCCCGTCCCCGTCGATGTTCACGATATAATCGCCCGTAAAGTAGCCGAAATGCGTCCCGCCCATGTCGTTTCTGAGGGAACTCGCGCCCTTTATGAAGTAATCCTCGTATCCCACGATCCTGAACAACACTTTTCCCGACTCGTCGATAAACCCGAACTCCCGGTTCGCCTCGCTGAGCACGACGCTCGCCCGCTCCTTGTTGAAGCTGTAGGGGCGAAAACGGTACAAGGATTCTGCTTTGAGAGGGGGAAATTGAAAATCGATCGCGATGTTGCCCCTCGTGTCGATGAAGCCCACTTTGCCGTCCTTCTGCACGCCGATCAGGTTCGACCACGGCTCGTAATATTTTTCAAATTGCGGCTTGGTGATCCAGCGCCCCGTCCGGTCGATCACTCCGTATTTGGAGCCGCTTCTGACGAGCGCCGCGCCGTGCGAAAACCGGGAGACGCGCCGGAATTTGAAATCGATCACGACCGCCCCGCTCTTGTCGATGTATCCCCATCTCTTGCCTTTCTTTACGGGGGCCAGGCCCTCCCGAAAGGATAAAGCGGTATCGTAGGCGGGCGGTATCACCCACTCTCCCGCCAGATCGACGAACCCGAACAAGCCGTTTTCTCCCTTTTTCGAGATCATCCCGTCACCGTACTGTTCATACCAAAAAATCGGAGAAACACTCGGGGAAACGACGATATCGCCGGACCGGTCGACCAGACCGGCTCCTTCGCCCCCGGCCGTGTAAAACCTGGCGAAACCCTCCTCGTACTCGTTAATCCCGGCTGCCACGAAATCTTTTTTGATGGTGTTGCCCCTGTCGTCCAACAGCATCCAGAGGTCTCCTTCATACCGTTGCTCCTGCACCACCCAGACCCGACCCTCGATGAAATCGTTCCCGTCGCTGAATCCGATGTTGTATGTCGGTGGGTACAGCCATTTGACGACAAGCCTGACGTTCCAGCCGCCCCAGTAGTAGAAACCGACGCCGCAGGCGAAGCAGAGCAATAAAACCAGAAACGACCGCATCGACGAATATTTTTGTGAATCGTGCATGGCAAACCTCTTTTCTGATGTGTTTTATTGCATTTGGAAAAGAATCATTGCGACAGTTATCGTCTATCGCTTCTGTTTCCTCTCCCCGTGTTTTATCAGCCGCTCCATGCCCTGCGAGAACGGCAGCGGGCGCATAGCGCTCTCCGCCTGCAGCAGTTTTTTCGTGAACGACTGCAGGCCGTAGGCTCCGCGGAACCAAAGCGGGCGGTACTCGGCTCTCGAGAGCAGGTGCATGTGCGCCTCCGTCCAGGTGTCGACCGCGTCCAGCGCGAAGGCGTAGGGGAGCAGCTGTTCGTAGCGCTCGACGGTCATTTTGGGAATGAGATCTCTCTGCGCGGCGGGGAGCTGCCGGAGTTCGTCGCCTCCCGCCGCCTGCAGGTACGCCTCGAAGCCCTCGACCTGCTCCAGAAGCCGCCAGCCCTCGCGCGTGCGCACCGGCATCGACGCAAAGACGAAGAGCGCGGCGCCGAAGGCCAGCCACAGGCCGCAGACGAGCAGCGGGTCCTGCGCGAAGAAGAACCCGACGCGGGCGACCAGCGCCGCTTTCAACGGGGGAAGGACGAAGGAAGCCAGCAGTATGACAGCCCCCCATTTGACGATGGACAGAGCAATGCTCTTGGCGTCCATCGTCCGCCTGACGACGCGGAAGTCGCGAATCGCCTCGCGTACGAGCCGCCAGGCGAGCCAGAGCAGGAGGAGCGGCAGCGCCACGACCGGCGCCCAGAAGGAGAGGAGGCTTCGCCAGTCGGCCAGCGTCGCGGACAGCGGCGTCTCCATCGTCAGCGCCGCGTAGAGCAACGGGGCGAAGAGGATCAGCAGGGCGGTGCAGATCGCCGTGTGCGAGGAGGTGAGGCGCTTGTTCTTCTTCGCGTAGTGTTCGCGCCCGCTCGTCTTGTAGAGCGCGGGCATCCGAGCGACCAGCGCGTGCGCGGAGATCGCGCCCTCCTTCGTCGTGCTGCCCAGCAGGACCGACTTCTCGTCGCGCGGGAAGAGGGTCTGCAGGAGCCTCTGGTGCGCGGAGGAGATGCCATCGCCCCACTTGTGGACCGCCCTGTCGACCTTCAGGCCGTCCCTGCGCGGTTCCAGGAAGATCCGCCCCTGCGTCGCGAGCTGCACCAGGTCGGCGAGCAGGAGGTTTTCGTCGAAGGCGAGCGCCTTGACGTAGCCGGTGTACCCCGCCTCCGTGCCCGGCGGCGGCGAGAAGAACAGCGTCCGCGCCGCGCCCCGTTTCGGTTTTCGGTTCCAGAGGTGCGAGACGACGGCGTAGGGGGCGACGACCAGCAGGACGCAGAGGGCGAAGGCCGCCCGGTTCTCGCCGTCGAAGGGGGCGCCCAGTCTTTGGAGGACGGAGATCGCCGAGTCCCTGCCCGCCTTCATCATCCGCTGCGTCCTGGTGGGCGGGTTCACAAAACCTTTGTCCCACTTCGTCAAGATGAGAAAAATTTCGTCTGGCTCCAACGCGCGCGTTGTCTCGAGACGGCCGGACTGCGTGCGCCGCCAGTCCTTGGGCTTTTGTGCGCGGTTCTCGTAGGTGCCTGTCCAGGCGTCCTCCTCTTGCACCCCGGCGCCGTCCGGCAGAACGATGCGGAATGACGCGGATTCGATGGGGAAGACGCCGCTGCCGGCTACGACCCAGTAAAGCGAGTCGGTTTTCTTGCGAAATTGGACGAGATCGGTAATCGTGTACCTCAGAACGTACTCGTACGTACGGTCAGGCTGAAGATAGCCGTCACCGCCGATGTGAACATCGGTGTAGGGCCATGCCTGCCGCACGCGGTACGGAACTTTCTCGTCGCCTTGCGTTGCGGAGGCGACGGCGAAGATCGTTTTGATCCTTTTCTGCCCCAACTCCCAGTCGGTGAGAACTCTTCGTAAGGGTCCCCGTACGTCCGCACGGTCCGTGGAGAAGGCGATGCGCTCGGTCACCTCCAACGTGCCGTTCGGCATCACCCGCGCGTCCACGTCCATGCGCGGAACCCGCCCGCCCGCGGCCAGGGCGGGGCGGCATGCGCAGAACACCAGCAGAAGCATGAGAGCGGGCAGGGTTCGTCTGAGGCCGTTCATCGTATCGCGCTCACCGGTCCTTTCGCGAGGATGACAAATAGAGAAATCGAAGTGTTTTTGTTATATCAGAAGCGGTGTGCGGCGTCAAGGAAAGCCGCGAGTGGGGAAGAGGAGACTGCGTCCCTGAAAGGTCGAGCGGTTGGTCGTGCATAAACGGCGAGGCTGGGTTTTTACGCCCGGCCTCGTCTTTTGGAGGGATCCTACTGAAACGCGTCGAAGATCATCTTGGCGGCGCTGATGACCACCACGACCGTGAGCACGTAGCGGACCCAGTTGTTGCCCTTCGATACGGTGAACTTCGCGCCGAGGACGGCGCCGAACATGCTGCCGACGGCGAGGATGAGGCCGACCGGGATGTCGACCATGCCGTTCATATAGAAGATCACGAGGCTGATCGTCGTGTAACTGCCGATGATGACGGTTTTGAGGGCGTTGCCGTTGACGAGGTCGAAGCCGGCGACCAGCGCGAGCGCGCCGGAGAAGAAGAAGCCGACGCCCGCCTGGATGAAGCCGCCGTAGATCCCCACCAGGAAGAACACGCCGTAGACGACCCACTTCGGGTGCGTGCGCTGCGCCTGCCCCTCCCAGAGCTTCGGCTTCGTCACGAGCAGGACGCCCATGAGCGCGATCAGGACCCCGATCACGAGGTTGAGCATCCGTTTGTCGACCTGCACGGCGACGCAGGTCCCCACGATCGCCCCGAGTGTCGTGATTGCCGCGAGCGGCAGGGCGGCTTTCAGGGAGAGCATCTTCTGATTCCTGAAGCTGGCCGCCCCGGAGATGCTCTGCAGCAGGATGGCGATGCGGTTGGTGCCGTTCGCCACGGCCAAGTCCATGCCCGTGAAGGTCAGCACGGGCAGTACGAGCAACGAGCCGCCGCCGGCGACCGTGTTCAGGAAGCCCTGCATGACGCCGACGACCACGACGATGACGATGTGGGTGGGGGACAAATTAAAAGGATTCATTTTTTCACCTTTTTCTGACAAAAATCGTTTTTGGCGCAAGGCGCGACGCCATATTGTAACAATGATGGAAGAGCGTTGCTACTCTTTTGTGTCATCTTCATCGGCTTGAACCCGACCGAACAGCAACACGAGCGATCCGAAGGCATATATGAAAAGCCAACCCAACAAAACGGCATTGTTCGAAGGGCGGCCTGGCCTCGCCAACTCGAGGCCGAGCCAGACCAGCGAGAGCACCAGCGACTGATGGGACTCTCGCAGCGGTATTCTGTCCTGAAACGACCTGGCGGCAAAGGGGAGCACGAAAGAAAAAAGGAAGATGCTGCCGTACCACAACAATTTTCGTCATCCTCTCCTTGCTACAACGAGCCGTAGACCTGCTCGCCCCCCACGAAGGCGGCTTTCGCCACGGTGTCCTTCAGCGCGTCCTCGTCGCATGTCACGATATCCCTGTCGAGCACGGCGAAATCGGCGCGTTTTCCCACTTCGAGAGAGCCCCTGAGATGCTCTTCGAACCCCGCATAGGCTCCCCATATTGTAAACGATTTCAGCGCTTCCTCTCGCGTTACGGCCTCCTCCGCCCGCCAGCCCCCTTGCGGCAGGCCCTCCCGGTCTTTTCGCGTGACGCCCGCGTACATTCCATGGAAGGGGTTGACCGGTTCGACGGGGCCGTCGGAGCCGCCCGGAATGCAGGAGCCCATATCGATCAGCGTGCGCCAGGGGAAGGCCCCTTTCAGGCGTCTCTCCCCGATCCTGTCCTCCGTCATGTTCTTGTCCGACGTGCAGTGCACGAATTGCATCGACGGGATGACGCCCAGCCCGCCGAAACGGGCGAAGTCCTCCGGGTCGAGAATCTGCGCGTGCTCGATGCGGAATCGATGGTCCTTCTGCTCCGGTATCTCCCTCAGCACCCGCTCGTATACGTCCAGTACCTGCCGGTTGGCCGCGTCGCCGATGGCGTGCGTGGCGGCCTGAAATCCGTTCCGGCGCGCCTCGAGGACCATGCGGTAGAGTTCTTCGTCGCCGTAGCGCGCATTTCCCGCGTGCCCGGGGCGGTCGTCGTAGTCTTCTCTCAACCACGCACTGCGCGCGCCCAGGGAGCCGTCCGCGAAGAACTTGATGCCCCGCACGGAGAGGCGGTTTGCGAACAATCCGCTCTCCGGTCCCACGTCGTAGGCGGCCTGCGCGTCCGGCGCCGCGACGTAGGCGCAGACGCCGATTTTGAGGAGGTTCTCCCCGTAAAGCCGTTTCAGGAGGGCGATTGTCCCGTAATCGTAGCCGATGTTGGCCGCCATGTCGTGAATCGACGTGAAACCGAAGGAGAATAGCTCTTTCTGGGCCGCGAGATACGCCTCTTTGCGCCCTTCGTCGCCGCTCTCGGGGATGCGCCTGCGCACCGGGTGCGCCGCCGTGTCCGTCAGGATGCCGCTCGGCTCGCCGGAGGCGTTCCGGTGAATCTCTCCGCCGGCCGGGTCGGCCGAGTCGCGCGCGATGCCCGCGATTTCGAGCGCCCTGCCGTTGACCCACGAGGTGTGCCCGCAGGCCCTCACCAGGCAGACGGGGACGTCCGGCGCCACGCGATCCAGGTCCTGCCTGTCCGGAAGCGCCCCGTCCGCCCACGCCAGCTCGTTCCATCCGCGCCCCAGGATCCACTCCCCGGGCCTGATCGTCTCGTATCGGCGTTTTACCTCGCCGAGGATCTCCTCTTTCGTCTTTTGGAAGCAGTCGACCTGCATCAGGCGCTCGCCCAGGGGCAAAAAGTGCAGGTGCGACTCGACGAGGCCGGGGACCACGGTCTGGCCCTTCAGGTCGTGGACGGCCGTTCCATCCCCGACGTATTTTTTGACTTGTTCGTCCGAGCCGACCCAGAGGATTCTTCCGTCTTTGATCGCCACCCCTTCGCAGACCGAAAACAAGGGGTCCACGGTGTAGATTCTTCCGTTTACGACGACGCAATCCGCTTTCGACATGACGAGACCTCCCGTGTGCAACAGATGGAATTCAACAGAGAAGTTCGCGCAGGACCCTCGTGTAGATCTCCGTCGCCTGCTCGATCTCCCGGATCGATCCGTACTCGTTCGGGCCGTGCAGGCCTGCGCCGGAGGGCCCGAAGGTGACGGTCGGAATGCCCCCCAGAACGGCCAGATAGTTGGAATCGCAGACGGATGGATCGACCTCCAGCGACGCCTCGCCGCCCGTCACGTCTTTGAAGTGCCGGAGGATGGACGTCACCAGAGGGTGCTCCCTCTCGACGGAAAAGCCCTCCATGAAAGGCGTGTCGCGCTCCGAGGGCTCGACCGTCACGTCTTCCCGGATCCCCAGCTTCGCCGCCGCCGACAGGACCTGTTCGACGCAACCCTCCAAACTCTCGCCCGGCACTACGTAGCGGTCGATGAAGATGCTGCACCTGTCCGGGACGGAGAGCGTCCCCTTGATGCCCCCCTCGATGTGGCGGACGCACCAAGTGCCGCCTCCGACGACGGGGTCGAAGGCGGTCGGCAGTTTCTCGACCTCGATCGCGAGTTTCGCCGCGTCGATGACCGCGTTTCGCCCAACCGACGGATAATGGCTCGCGTGGGCCGATACGCCCTTCACGTCGGCGATCATGCTGTAGCGGCCTCGGAAGCCGATCGCGATTTTATTGAAACGGCACTCGGCCATGATGGCCATGTCGGCCTTCAGGCCGTCCCGGAGCATTTTGTACGTTCCCCTGGAGAGCCCCTCTTCATCCGCCGCCAGCGAGATGAGCAAATCGCCGCGGTTTCGGTGGCCGCTCTCGATCATGCGCTGCGTCGCTTCCAGAATGGCGGCGATCCCGCCCTTCATGTCCGAGGAGCCGAGCGCGTAGACGCGGTCGCCGCGCACGACCGGGGTGAAGGGATCCGTCTCCCATCCCTCCGCCACGGCGACGGTGTCGAGGTGTCCGGCGAGGAGCAGGGAGGGCGCGGATGCGTCGCTCCCCTTCAGCGTCGCCCGGATCGAGGGCCATTTCCCCTCCGCGAACCAGCTCCACTCGACCTGGAGCCCCATGTCCCCGAGCTCCTTCGCGACGTAGGTTGCGATCCCTTCCTCGTCGCCCGTGACGCTGGGCGTGCGAATCAACCGCTCGTACCGCTCGAAAAGGCGCGTATCCGGAAGACGCCCGGCAAGCTCAGCCATTTCGATTCCCCTGCCTCCCGTCCAGCTTGTCCATCGCCGCTTTCATACTCGACAGGGCGTCCGCCAGGTAATCCTTCGATTTGCAGTAAGCCAGGCGGACGAAGCCGGGCATCTCGAACGCCTCGCCCGGGACGAGCGCGACGCCGGCTTCTTCCAGCATGTAGTTGCAGAACGCCGTGGCGGATAACCCCGTCCGCGCGACGGAGGGGAAGATGTAGAACGCGCCGTCGGGGACGACAAAATCCAGAGTTTGCATCTGCTTCAGGCGACCGGTGACCAGATCCCGGCGTTCTTTGTACTCGCGGATCATGGCCTGCACGTCGCCCTCTGCGCCGCGCAGCGCCTCCGCGTATCCGTACTGCGTAAACGTGGTGGCGCAGGTGTTCAGGAGCAGGTGGGCCCGGTTCGCGTAGGCGGTCATCCAGGAAGGCATCGCCATGTAGCCGACGCGCCAGCCGGTCATCGAGTAGGTCTTCGAAGCGGCGCCGACCGTGATGGTCCGGTCGCCCATGCCCGGAAGGGACCCGATGCTGACGTGCTCGCCGCCGTACAGGAAACGCTCGTAGCACTCGTCCGACAAAACGAGGAGGTCGTGTTTTTTCGCCAGCTCCGCGATCTTTTCGAGCTCGCCGCGCGCCATCACGGCCCCCGTCGGGTTGTTGGGCGTGTTGATCAGGATCATGCGGGTTTTCTCCGTGATGCGGGCTGCGAGGTCGGAGGCCTTCAAGATGAACCCGTCCTCGAGCCGGCAGGGGACGGGGACGAATTTTGCCCCCGCTATGCTGCACTGCGCCGGGTAGGACCCGAAGCAGGGCGTGGGCACGACGACCTCGTCCCCCGCGTTCAGCGCGACCAGCATGGACGTCATGATCGCCGCCTGCGCGCCAACCGTCACGAGAATGTCCCCGGGGGCGGCCTCGATGCCGTTCGCTCTCTTCAGTTTTTCGGACAGGGCGACCCGCAGCTCCTCGACGCCTCTCATGTCGGCGTAGTGTACCAGCCCCTCGTCGAGCGCCCGTTTCGTCGCCTCCTTCGCGACGGCGGGGGAGTCGAAATCCGGGCGGCCGATCTCCAGATGATAGACCTTTCTGCCCGATTTCTCCAACCTGTTCGCGAGATCCACGATGTCTCTGATCCCGCCGCCCATTTTGACGGCGGCGAATTTATCGTTCGGAAGCTTGATTTTTTCCATCATGCAGGTCCCCCTTCCGGCTAAACGCCGCGTACCATGTTGACCAGAACCATGCTGAACCACGGCACGTACGTCACGATGAAGAGGACGACGACCATCGCCGTGATGAAGATCGCGGCATTCGCGGCAATGCTGTCCACCCTCTCTTTCGAAACGGTCGCCGCGACGAAGAGGTTCGAGCCGAACGGCGGCGTGACGAATCCGATGGCGAGCGCGACCGTCATGAAAAGGCCGAAGTGGATGATGTCCACGCCGAACTGCGTGACGACCGGGAGAAAGATGGGCGTCAGAATGATCATAGAGGAGAGGTTGTCGATGAAGCACCCCACGATCAGAAAGAACACGAGGATCAGGAGCAGTACGATGTATTTCGACGACGAGAACGCGACGATCCACTCGCCGATGCGCATCGGGATCTGCTCGATCGTCAGGAACGTGGCGAAGGACATCGACAGGCCGAGGATGAACGTGGCGGCCCCGTTGACGGTGATCGTCTCCCTCAGGGCCTTTGCGAACCCCTCGAGCGTCAGTTCTTTGTGAACGAAAAAGCCTATGAAGAGGGCATAGGCGACGCCGGCTACGGCCGCCTCGGTCGGCGTGAAGATGCCGCCGTATATGCCGCCCATGATGATGACCGGCACCATCAGCGCCCAGAACGAGTACCGGAACGCCTTCAGGACGGCCACGAAGCTGAATTTTTCAACCGCGACTGGGTAGTTGCGCTTTTTCGCGATGAAGTAGCTCGTGATCATCAGCGCCACGCCGATCATGATGCCGGGGATGATGCCGGCGAGGAACATTTCGCTGACCGAAGCGCCGGTGATGACCCCGTAGAGGACGAACGGGATCGAGGGCGGAATGATGACCCCGATCGACCCGGCCGCGGCCGTGAGGGCTGCGGCGAAGGCCCCGTCGTATTGTTTCTCCTTCATCTGGGGGATCATGAAGGAACCGATCGCCGAGACCGTCGCCGGCCCCGAGCCGGAGATCGCGGCGAAGAACATGCACGCGGTGACCGTCACCATCGCGAGGCCGCCGATGATGAATCCCACCAGGCTCTCCGCGAAGAGCACGAGGCGCCTCGAGATGCCGCTGCCCCCCATCAGGTTGCCGGCGAGCGTGAAATACGGGATCGCGAGCAGGGGGAAGGAGTCGATCGCCGCAAAGCAGTACTGGGGGATCAAAACGAGCGGGACGGAGCTGAAAAGCAACATGCTGAGCGCTGTCGAGATCCCGATCGAGATTCCGATCGGGACGCTCAGGACCATCAGGGCGCCCATCAGCAGAAAGAGAAAGAGAATTTCCACGGCCTACACCTCCTTCGTCGCCTCGTATCTCGCGTTCCTGAAATTGTCCAGAATCTCGTAGACGAGCCGGAGGGACATCAGGGCAGTCCCCACCGGGACGGCGAGATAGGGAATCCACATCGGAAGGCCCATGGCCGCCGAGACCTGTTCCTGCTGATGGATCATTTCGCAGAGCATCGCGGACCGGATGCAGAGGAAAATGGAGAAACCCAGCCACAAAACGAGGACCAACAGCTCGATATAAATGCGCCTGAGGCCGTGCGCCTTGTCGACGAGGCTTGTGATGCGCAGATGCCTTCTTTTCTTCACGGCGTAGCTTGCCGCGATCCATGTCTGCCAGACGTACAGGTATCGCGCCACCTCCTCGCTCCACGAGAGCGACTGCTGGAACACGTACCGCATGATGACCTGGCAGAAGATCAGGAGCGTGGAAAAGGAAAGCATCGACATCAACGCGTATTCGTCAAAATTTTGCAGAATCTTTTTCACGCCTGCTCCTCCTCTCTGTCGTCTATTGCCGGACGGGAGAGCTGCGTGACGCTCCCGCCCGACGCCAGGCTCGGCTGAACTCGGCCCTTATTTGTTGGCTTTGCGCGCTTTCTCGATCAGGTCCTTGCCGACGGACGCCTCGAATTTCGCGTACACCGGCTCCGAGGCTTTGATGAAGACGTCTTTTTCCGCCGAGGTGAGGTCGTTGACCTGAATGCCCGCCTTCTTCATCTCCGCGAGGAAGCCCGCCTCCTTCTCCGCCACCAGCTCCCGCTGGCGTCTTTCGTAGAATTTGCCAGCCTCCAGCATCAGCTGCTGGTGTTCCTTGGGCAGGCGTTTGTAAAACGCCTCGCTCATCACCAGCGGCGCGACGGCGTAGACGTGGCCGGTGAGGGAGATGTACTTCTGCACTTCGTAGAGCTTGGACGAGTAGATCAGGATGATCGGGTTCTCCTGCGCGTCGACCGTCTTCTGCTGCAGGGCGGTGAAGAGCTCGCCGAAGCTCATCGGAGTCGGGCTCGCCCCCATCAGCTTGAACATTTCGATGAAAATGGGGTTTTCCATCGTACGGATTTTGAGGCCCTTCAGGTCCTCCGGTTTGCGGATGGGTCCACGGCTGTTCGTCACGTGCCGGTAGCCGTTCGTCCCGTATCCGATGATGCGCAGCCCTTTTTTCAGCAGAAGGTTCGTGATCGTCTCCCCGACATCGCCGTCGATCGCCCGCTGGGCGGCCGCCTCCGTCTTGAAGAGGAACGGGAAATCGAAGATGCCGATCTTGGGTTCGAACGCCGCCAGCACGGACGAGCCGATGACGCCGATTTCGATCGTCCCGATCTGCATGCCCTCCGCGACCTGGCGGTCGCCGCCGAGCTGTGCGTTGCGGAAGATGGTGATCTCGACCTCGCCCTTCGATTTTTCCGACACGAACTTCGCCAGTTCGAGGGCCGCGATTGCCGAGGGGTGGGTGTCCGACCCGACGGCGGCGTACTTCATCTTGTATTTAGCGGCGGCCTCGGCCCCATCGACGCAGATCCCAACGAGCAAAAACGAGAAAAGAGCGGACAACACCAACAATTTTTCCTTGAACATCACAACTTCCTCCTTCTTGGTTGTGGATTTTGCAATGCGCTCCGCGCGCGTTTGCCGTGTGTTGTGTTTACCCCTAGTTGACGGCCCCCCACGGCTCCTCCCCTTCGAACACGGCGATGGCCGAGCCTACGGACTCCGTCCTCATGCGTTTGATGGCGGTCGAGCTGTACCACGCGACGTGAGGGGTGACGACGCACTTGACCTGGTCGTACAGGACGTGCTCCTTCGGCGATGGTTCGGGCTCGACGACGTCGACCGCCGCCCCGGCGATGGCTCTCTTTTCGAGCGCGTCGTTCAGGGCGTCGTTGTCGACGAGCGCGCCCCGCGCGCAGTTGATGAGATATGCCGAGGGCTTCATCATCGCGATTTTTTCCGCGTCGACCAGGTGATAGCTCTCCTTCGACAGCGGGACGTGGATGGAGAGGATGTCCGCGGCCTTGATCAGCGAGTCCATGTCGGGCGCGATCTCGACCCCGATCTCCCCGGCGGCGTCTTCGTTCATGAAGGGGTCGTATGCGCTGATTTTGCCGAAGAGCGGTTTCGCCTTGGCCGCAAGCCGCTGTGCGATGCGGCCGAAACCCAGGAGGGCGAGGTTCATCTCGCCGATTTTGACGTTGGCGGAGAAGGAGTTGAAGCTCCAGATCTTCTCCTGTTTCACCATGTGGCTGTAAAAGGGGATGTTGCGGCCGAGCATGAGGGCGAAGGCGAGGGCGTGGTCGGAAACCTCCTCCGTGTTGAAGCCAGGGACGTTGCAGACCTTGATCCCGAGCGACGTCGCGCACGGAATGTCGATGTTGTCGACTCCCTGGCCGTGCCCTGAGTGACTGACACAAATTCATCAAGTTAAATCATAACAGTGGTAGATGTTTTCAAAGAGACATAACGGCTCCTTGCTATGCAGTCTCCTCACGGCTTCTTTCCGTGTAGGCGCCACCGGCAGAGAATCGTCGAGCGCAC
>JAVBQG010000026.1:0-41733 GCA_031549185.1 Synergistaceae bacterium
GCCTCACTTTCCGTATCGTTTCCACCGTCAGCATCTCCTTTTGCCCCCCGAGTTCCATTCTCGAGAGGCAGTCTCTCACGGTGGCCTACTTTTGCGTGCCTATCTCAGATAAACTGGCCTATTTTGTCACGCCGCCCGACAGCCGTGGTCGCTCTTCAAATGCCCGATAATCGGCTCGATCGCATTTCGCCGGCGAAGGAATTTTTTGATCGTCGGCGTCCGTTTCCCTTTCACGCCGGGAATAAAGACATCGCAATGAACACCTTCCAGTAATCCGGCTCCCCGGTAGCCCTTGTCGCAGTACGCTTCCTTCGGATAATGTCCGCCGATCCTCTGCGCCTGATCCAAACTCCGGGCAAGCGTGTGACCGTCGAACGGGTTGCCGGAAAACGCCTCCGCACCCACAACCCAGTTCTCCTTCGACGTGCTCACCACCGACACCTTGCTGCCGAATTCGTATTTCTTGTGCGCCTTGCCCTTCGCAATGCAGCTCACTTCCGGGGCGAAGAAGCTGTACAGCTTGCCCTTGTCGCCTTTTTCCTGATGATAAGCACGCGCGGCAAGTTCAAGAACCTGCGCGAATTTCTCTGAAACCTCCGATGCCTTTCTGCCCACGTCGCGCAACAGCCTGCCCAGATACGTCCGAAGCGTCTTCGCGCACTTCTGCGCCTGCTTGAACTTGTGCGCATGCGCGAATCTCGCGTACTCCCTGCCGAGCTTCGGCGCCAGGCGGGCGTAACTCTGCCGCAACGCAACCCCCTCCCGCCGGCTGCAGCGCACAATCAATTCGATTCCCTTGCAGAGCAGCTTCGCGTTCGTCGGGAAGGTGATGTTCTTCTCCTGGACCGTCGTGTCGACGTTCATCCGCTTGAAGTCGCCCTCCTTCAGAAGTTCGCAGCGTTGTGCCGCCTCGAGTGTCTGGGCGAGAAGGTCCTCGAACCCGCGAGAGCCGACTCGTTTCCGCCATCGCGTCATGGAGCTCGGATCCAGCGGCAGGCGGTGCATGAAGAACTCCATCCCGCAGAAGTACTGCCAGTACGGATTCTCGAGAAAACCCTCCACGACCCTCTCGTCCGAGAGCGCGTACATCCCCTTCAGGTAGTGAAGCCCTACCATCAGACGCGTCGGCAGACCCGGGTGCCCTTTGTCGGGAATGTAGATCTCCCCGAGCCTCTTCTCGAAGAAAGGCCAGTCGATCTTCCCGGCAAGGCGGGCAAGCGGATGGTCCGTGTCGATGATATTTTCGAGGCGGGATTCGAAGAGTCTGTTCTAGCTGTCGTGTACGGGTTTTTTCGGCTGCATTTTGCAAGATTCTCTCCCTTTTTCTCCGGTTTCTTGCAAAAAGATTACACCATTAAACCCCACAAGCATAGGCCATACCCATGCTTATGGGGTTTTTCAGGGACGACTAAAGCGATAAATGGGTTGTCAACCCTTGTCAGCGCCGAATAAAATGTGGAAAAGTGGCGGTTAAAAATGCGCGGGGGTGTCATCAAATGGAGGTTTGAGAGCGCCAGCGACCTTGTGTAAAATTAGGCATAATTCCAATTCTAAATCATTAAGGCATCAATAATCACGACCAGGTGACAATCGATCTCGTAATCCCCGGTGTGTTTTCAAGTCGTCGAAGCTCATCGACCAGATGATTCTCAAGAGCGTCGAGGCTCGAAAACACCCGGTTGTGAAAACCCTTCTCCTTCAACTCGTCCCAAATGTGCTCGACCGGGTTGAGTTCAGGGGAGTACGGCGGCAGGAAATACAGGCGCATGTTCGACGGAACCTCGAGCGACTTCGACCGGTGCCACCCCGCACAATCCAAGACCATGAGAATCTTTTCTCCTGCGTGCCGCAAAGATATCTCGTCCAGAAAAATCTGCATGCAATCCGTGCCACAATGTGGCAACACGAGACTTTCAAACCGCCCGTCGAGAACGCTCACCGCGCCATAGGCATACGTGTTTTCCTGGCTGACCAGAACCCGACATACGGGGCGTATCGGTTTGGGGCACCAGCAACGTCTGGTTTCCGAAATCAAGCCAAAGCGAGCCTCGTTCTGGAACATCACAAGCAGGGGAGAATCGGCGGCCCACCCTCGGGACGCCGTCACGATCTCCCGGCGTTTTTTTCCAGTTTTCCTGTACCTGTGGATCTGACTCCACATGTCGTTTGTCGGGCGCCAATTTGCGCCAGTCGTGCCGATGCAGAAGATTGTAGGCGGATGCAAGAGCGACCTTTCTGCCGAGATGCCGTTCGAGAGCCTCGTGAATCTCTCCAACCACGAGTATGCCGCCACTTTTCGCCTTCTCAAAGAATGGCTCCAAAACCGCCCCTCGTTGTTTTATCTCTTCAACGGCCAAACGACGCTCAAAAACATCTTCTTCACATCCGCCGCCGCCTCTTTGTCCGCAGCCGGGTAGACCACGTAGGCGAAGACGCTGTTCTTGGTGTCGCCCAGCACTAGGATGCTCTGGCGCATCTGCGGTTTCGATTTGTCGGGCCCGGAGACCAGGATGCTTGCCATTTTGCCGTTGATGAAAATCTCCTCGCTCTCGGCAATGGCCAGGCCCGCCTCGGGCGCGTACGATTCGCGCACGAATTTCAGGGTCTCGGCATAGGGCTTCTTTTTCTTCTCCTCAAGGCGGAAGACGAAGTTTCTGTCCGGTTCCATCAGAAGCGCGTGCCTGTTTTCCCCGTCCTGCCCTGTGGGGTCCTCGACCTCCATCATGCCGTCGATCAGCTCGATCGACAGGTTCGCCGCGTCGATCGTCACACGCTCCGATGCCGGCGTTTGCGGTGCGAACGCCAGTATTGCGAGAAGAACGAAGAGCCCCGTCGCCATACGCCTCACGATAAATCCCCCCAGCTCGCGAAATATTTTGGTTATAACCTCACCGGCACGCCGTTCTCTTTCAGGTAGCCCTTCAAATCGCAGATTCGGATCTCGCCGAAGTGGAAGACCGACGCCATCAGCGCCGCGTCCACGCCCGCGCGGAACGCCTCCAGCGCGTGCTCCATCGTGCCGGCGCCGCCCGAGGCGATGATTGGCACGTCGACCGCCCCGGCGACGAGTTTTAAAAATTCCGTGTCGTAGCCGATCTTGGTTCCGTCGCGGTCCATCGACGTGATCAGCAGCTCGCCCGCGCCGCGCAGGGCCGCTTCTTTGCACCAGTCGAGCCCTTCTCTGCCCGTATTCGTCTTGCCGCCCTCGATGTAGACGTCCCAGCCTTTCTCCGATCTTTTCACGTCTACCGCGACCACGACCGCCTGGCGTCCGAGCGCCGTTGCGCACGCGGCGATCAGCTCCGGGCGTCTGACTGCGGCGGTGTTGAGCGAGATCTTGTCCGCGCCGATCGCCACGAGGTTCACCGCGTCCTGGGCGGACGAGATGCCCCCTCCGACGGTGAAGGGAATGGAGATGGCGTCTGCCACCACCTTGACCCACTCCAGCATCGTCGTGCGGCGCTCGTTCGAGGCCGAGATATCCAGAAAAGTCAGTTCATCGGCTCCCTCGTTCATATACGTGGCGGCCAGGGTGGCTGGATCCCCGGCGTCCCTCAGGTTTACGAAGTTGATCCCTTTCACTACGCGCCCGTCCTTCACGTCGAGGCAGGGGATGATCCGTTTTGTCAGCATATTGCTATCTCCCTTCCGTTTCGGTCATGTATCGCAAGGTTTTCCCGAGAAACGCGATCCCCTCCGGCCCGCTGCGCTCGGGGTGAAACTGGAAGCCGACGACGGAGCCGTTTTGCGCCACGGAGGCGAAACGGACTCCGTCGACCTTTGTGGCGGCAACGCAGTGTGGCGAATTTTCCTCCGCCGCGTAGCTGTGGACGAAGTAGAAATTCTGCGTCTCGGCCGCGAGAGAGGTGAGCACCCCTGCGTTCTCGCACCACTGCAGCGTGTTCCAGCCCATGTGCGGTGTCTTTGCGATGCCCGCGAGGCGTGTCACATGCCCCTGCAGAAGTCCGAGCCCTTTGGTGAGGCCGTTTTCGTCGCTCTCTGCGCAGAGCAGCTGCATACCGACACAGATGCCGAGCAACGGGCGCTTCTCTTTCGCCCATCGCACGAGGACCTCGGGCCAGCCAAGGGCCGCCAGCCGCTCGAAGGCAGTGCGAAAGGCGCCCACGCCGGGCAGCAGCAGCAGCGCGGGGTTCGTATTTTCAAGGTCGGTTGGATTTTGCAGCAACGCCTGCGGAAAGTCCAGTTTGTCGAGTGCGCGCCGGACGTTGCCGAGGTTGCCCGCGCCGTAATTGATCACGCCGACGAGCGGCTTCCCGTTTTGACTGTCGTGGATCGAGTTCATTATAGATGACGGTCCCCTCTTCATCAGATTAGTACGCTGAGAAATTGTATCACAATCGGTGCCTCGGAGCAGCGGTAAGGCATCGTCGCAAGCACGTGTCATTACAATAATTTTCTCTGTGCATATTTTATCGAGGAGTATTGACAAGGTTATGAGGAAGTTGTAAGGTTCTTGAAAAGAAAAAATTAACACGTCAAAAAAATTTTATCATTTATTCGATTCGCCAGTCGGGGGTGTGTTGTGTTGACGTCGGAAGAAAAAGTCAGGTCTTACCTGCCACTGGTCGACTTTTTAGCGGAGATCACCGGTCCGTTCTCGGAGGTGGTTCTGCACGACGTCCGGGACAAAGAGCACTCCCTCGTCGCCATCCGCAACGGGCAGCTCTCGGGCCGGGAGGTCGGCGCTCCGATGACCGATTTTGCGTCGCAGATTCTGAAGCGCGGGGAGCACAACAGCAAGGACTTCATCTCCAATTACCTCGGTAAAGCCGGCAGCGCCGGTAAATTTCTCAAATCCTCCACCTATTTTATCAAAGACGACGAAGGCAAAATCATCGGCATGCTTGGTATCAACACGGATCTCTCCCCGTTCTGGGAGGTTCAACAAATCGTGGGGCAGTTCCTCTCTGTGAACGAGACCATCAATGGAGAGGAGAACGCGGAGGCGCCCGTCGCCGCGGAGGAACCTCGCCTGTCGATCAGCGACATGGTGCACGCCGTCATGGAGGAGGTCCTGGGCTCCTACTCGATCGACACGGCGCGCATGACGACCGAGGAGAAGAAGGAGATCGTGGAGGAGCTCAACGCGAAGGGCGTCTTCCTGTTGAAGGGGACGGTCGCCGAAGTGGCGCAGAGGCTCGATGTATCCGAGCAGACGATTTACAGGTATCTCAAAAATTTCTGAGGGGGAGTTTGCCATGCAGGAGTCGAACGAGAAAATTCTGTGGGTGTCCAATGAGAACACGGGTTACTTCAAGAAGCCGGCGGCGAGCGTCGCGGATTTCGAGCCGAAGGAGATGGAGGCGGTCCGCAAGTTCCATTCGACCATACCGGGCTACAAGCCGACGCCGCTGCGCGATCTGAAGGAGCTCGCCTCGATGCTGGGCGTAAAGGCGGTCTATCTGAAGGACGAGTCCTACCGCTTCGGCCTCAACGCCTTCAAGGTCCTCGGCGGCTCCTACGCGATCGCGAAGTACCTCGCGGAGCGCCTCGGCAAGGATCTGACGCAGCTCCCCTACGACGTGCTCACGAGCGGGGAGACGAAGAAGCAGCTCGGCGAGGTGACGTTCGCCACCACGACCGACGGCAACCACGGTCGCGGCGTCGCCTGGACGGCGCGCGTGTTGCGGCAGAACTCGGTGGTCTACATGCCGAAGGGCTCCTCGAAGCAGCGCTTCGACGCCATCGCGGCGGAAGGCGCGAAGGTCACGATCCGCGACTGCAACTACGACGACTCCGTACGGCTCACGGCCGAGGAGGCGAACGAGAAGGGCTGGGTTGTCGTGCAGGACACGGCCTGGGAGGGCTACGAGGATATCCCGCTCTGGATCATGCAGGGCTACGGCACGATGGCAAACGAGGCGCTCGAACAGCTCCGCGGCTACGGCGCGGGCGACCCGACCCACGTCTTCATCCAGGCGGGCGTCGGCTCCCTCGCGGGCATGGTGCAGGCCTTCTTCACCGCCCACTTCCCGCAGAAGGCGCCACGCGTCCTCGTGGCCGAAGCCAATAAGGCCGACTGTTACTATCGCTCGATGATGGCGGGCGACGGCAAGCCGCACGCGGTGACCGGCGACCTCGATACATTGATGGCAGGGTTGGCCTGCGGCGAGGCGAACACGATCGCGTTCGACATCCTGCGCGACTACGCCTCCGCCTTCGTCTCCTGCCCCGACTACGTCGCGGCGCGCGGCATGCGGGTGCTGGGCAATCCCTTGAAGGGTGACCCGTACGTCTGCTCCGGCGAATCCGGCGCGGTGACGGCGGGTCTCTTGACCTTCATCATGCAGGACGGCGACCTCAAGGGGCTGCGCAACGCGCTCGGCCTCGACAAGAATTCGACCGTGGTGCTCTTCAGCACAGAGGGCGACACCGACCCGGGGCGCTACCGCAGTGTCGTCTGGGACGGCGAGTTCCCGACGGCGGGGATGATGAAATAACGCTCCTTTCGTAGCAACGCGCATTGCGCGTCCGCGGACGGCCAATGGCCGTCCCTACGAAAAACGGCAGGCTTAGGGTTGATTTGCGAGGAGGGGATAGGGATGCTTCTGATCGGCAACGGAACGACGATCACGCGCGACGAGAGAAACCCGTTTCTGCCCGACGGCTGCGTGGCGGTCGACGGCAAGCTGATCGCCGAGGTCGGCCCGACGGCGGCGATGCGAGAGAAGCACAAGGGCGCCCAGTTCGTCGACGCACGCGGCGGCGTCATCATGCCGGGCTTCATCAACGCCCACATGCACTACTACAGCGCGTTCTCGCGCGGGTTCGGCGGCACGGGCGACGCCGCGCCGGCGGAGAACTTCGTCGAGGTCCTCGAGCGCCTCTGGTGGCGGCTCGACAAGGCCCTGACGCTGGAGGACACGTATTACAGCGCGATGGTCTGCATGATCGACTGCATCAAAAACGGCACGACGACGGTGATCGACCACCACGCAAGCCCCTGCGCGGTGCGCGGCAGCCTCTTCAAGATCGCGGACGCCGCGCGCGAGACGGGCATCCGCAGCTGCCTCTGCTATGAGGTATCCGACCGCGACGGCGAGAAGATCATGCGCGAGGGCATCGAGGAGAACGTCGACTTCATCAAATACGCTGAGGGCGACGGCGACCTGCTGGCCGGCACGTTCGGCCTGCACGCGTCGATGACCCTCTCGAACGAGACGCTCGAGGCTTGCGCGAAGGCGACCGCGGGCATGAACGCGGGCTATCACGTGCACGTGGCCGAGGGGCCGGGCGACGAGGCCGACTCCGAGCAGAAATACGGCAAACGGATCCTGGAGCGTTTCAAGGAGTTCGGCGTCATCGGCAACCGCTCGATCGCCGTTCACTGCATCCACGTGAACGAGGGCGAGAAGGCGATCCTGCGCGAGACGGGGACGGCCGTGGTGCACAACCCCGAGTCGAACATGGGCAACGCGGTCGGCTGCAGCCCCGTGCTGGACATGTTCGCCAAGGGCATCCTGCTCGGGCTGGGTACCGACGGCTACGTCAGCGACATGATCCAGTCGTTCAAGATGGCGAACGCCTTGCACAAGCACGAAAACAAGCACCCGAACGCCGCCTGGGGCGAGATCCCGGCGATGCTCTTCGAGAACAACATCACCATCGCCGAGCGCTACTTCTACACGCCGGTGGGGCGCCTGGCGCCGGGGTACTCGGCGGACGTGATCGTCTCCGACTACCTACCGCCGACGGCGCTCACGGACCGGAATATCAACGGGCATCTGCTCTTCGGGACGAGCGGGCGGAGCGTGACGACGACGGTGGCGCGCGGCAAGGTGCTGATGGAGGACCGCAAGCTGATCGACATCGACGAGGCCGAGGTCTCCGCGAAGGCGCGCGAGTGCTCGAAGAAGGTCTGGGAGAGATTCTAGCGTAATTTTGGGGCGAACAGCGTTCGCCCGCTGTGTTCCAAAAACCGCCGCGGGCGGCGGGCGCACACTGTGCGCCCCTACGAAGGGCGGGCTAACCTGGGGGGAGTTGTAAACATGTCCCATCATATGAGGCCGCAATCGTTTACAAAACTGATGAAGTGGATTCTCCGCGAATATAAGGAAAACGAGTCCATCTTCGGGATCCACAAATCGCTCTTCTACGAACCGAAGAAGAACGCGCCGTACGCGTCGACGCTCTTCGGGGATAAGCTGGCGACGCCGATCGGCCCCGCCGCCGGCCCCAACACGCAGTTGACGCAGAACATCGTGGCGAGCTGGCTCTCCGGCGCGCGCTTCATCGAGCTCAAGACCGTCCAGATCATGGATGAACTGGAGTTCGGTCGTCCCTGCATCGACATGGAGGACGAGGGCTACAATGCCGAGTGGTCGCAGGAGCTGAAGCTGGAGAAGTCGATCCACGAGTACATCAAGGCGTGGGTGCTGCTCCCCGTGTTGCACCGCCTGCTCGGCTGGGAGAACGGGGGCGGGATCGACACGATCTTCAACCTCAGCGTTGGTTACAACCTCGAGGGGATCCTCGAGCCGCGGATGCAGAAGTTCATCGACACGATGCTGGACGCCTCGGGCGAGATCGCGGCCTATCACGACGAGTTGCGGAAGAGCTTTCCCGACTTCGCCGACGTTGAGGTGCCGAGCGCGCTGACAAACAGCTGCACGCTGTCGACGATGCACGGTTGCCCGCCGGACGAGATCGGGCGCATCGCGAAGTACCTGCTGGAGGAGCGCGGATTCCATCTCACCGTCAAGCTCAACCCAACGCTGATGGGGCCGGACTTCGTGCGCGGCACGCTGAATAAGACGCTCGGCTACACGGGCATCGAGATCCCCGATCCGGTCTTCGAGCACGACCTGAAGTATCCGCAGGCGCTGGAGATCATCAGGGCGATGAAGGAGTCGGGGGAGAAGCACGGCCGCTTCTTCGGCGTCAAGCTGAGCAACACGCTCGCCATGTACAACTATCGCCGGATCATGCCGGGCGAAGAGATGTACATGTCGGGGCGCTCGCTTTACCCGATCACGATGAACCTCTGGAACAACCTGAATAAGGACTTCGGCGGCGACCTGAACGTGTCGTACTCTGCGGGGGCCGACGCCTGGAACGTTGCGCGGATCTTCTCGTGCGGCGCGCTGTCGGTCACGATGGCGTCGGATATTTTGAAGCCTGGCGGCTACTCCCGCTTCCTGCAATGCATCGAGAATATCGAAACGGAGATGGAGGAGCGCGACGCGAAAAATCTGGCGGCGCTGGCGGCAGACAAGGATCGAAATCTCGAGAAGGCCGCGTCGGACGCGCTGATCGACCCACGGTACAAGAAGCAGTACTTCGCCGGCTCGCCGAAGGTCGCCTCCGGGCTCAGGCTCTTCGACTGCATCACTGCTCCCTGCATGGAGCAGTGCGCCGTCCGTCAGGACGTGCCCGCGTACGCGCTGCAGATCGCACGCGGCGACTACGACGGGGCGTTCCGCACGATCCTCAAAAAGAATCCGCTCCCTGGGCTGACGGGGCACGTCTGCACGCATCTCTGCGAGACGCGCTGCACGCGCGCGAACTACGACGAGGCCGTCGGCATCCGCTCGCTCAAGCGCTTCGCGGCGTCGCGCGGCAAGATCGGCGCGCCGGCCGTCTGCGAGAACGGGCGCTCGGTCGCCGTGATCGGCGCGGGGCCGTCGGGCCTCGCCGCGTCGGCGGTGCTGGCGCTCGGCGGCTGCAAGGTGACGGTCTTCGAGTCGCGCGAGCGAGCGGGTGGCATGATGGCGATCGCCCCGACCTTCCGCCTGCCGCAGCGAATCATGGACAAGGACGTGGCGCGCATCGAGGCGCTCGGCGTCGAGATCAAAACGAATACGAAGGTGGAGGAATCCCCGGAGAGCCTGCTCGACAAGGGCTACGACGCGGTATACGTGGCGTGCGGCTTCCCCAAGGACGCGCCGCTCGGCGTGCCGGGCGACGACGCGAAGGGCGTGTGGACGGCCCTGGACCTGCTCGACCGCGTGAGCCGCGGCGAGAAGCCGGACCTCGGCAAAAAGGCCCTGATCGTCGGCGGCGGCAACACGGCGATGGACGCCTCCCGCGTGGCGCAGCGCCTGGCGGGGAACCCCGTCACAGTGGTCTACCGCCGCACGAAGGCCGAGATGCCGGCGATCGAAGAAGAGAGGCATCTCCTTTTCGAAGAGGGCAACCTTCTGGAGGAGCTGGCGGCGCCCGTAAGGGTCGTTGTGCGCGACGGCAAGGTCGCGGGGCTCGAGTGCGAGCGCACGAAGCTCGGCGAGCCGGACGCGAGCGGACGGCGCAGGCCCGAGCCGACGGGCGAGTTCTTCACGCTCGAGGCGGACGCGATCGTGGTCGCGATCGGGCAGAGCTCCGACACGGCGCTTTTCAAAGGCAGCCGGGTGGCGCTGGATAAGAATGGGACGGTTGCGACGACCTGCAGCGGACGCACCGCGGCGTGTGGCGTGTACGCGGGCGGAGATGCCGTCTCCGGCCCCGCGATCGTAATCCAGGCCTGCGCGGATGGAATGGAGGCGGCAGCCTCGATCCTGAAGGAGTTCGGCATCGAGATGTCCCCCGAGGAGGGCCGCCCTCTTCCCACTGCGGAGGAGTTGGCGGAGATCCGCCTCGCCAGGACGCGCAAGGCCTCCCGCAACTGCGAGGCGCATCTGCCGGTGGAGCGCCGCAAGGGTTTCGAACTGGTGGAGCAGACGCTGGACGAGGCCGCGGCGGTGGCGGAGGCCAAGCGCTGCCTGCAGTGCTCGAGCGTCTGCGGCAAGTGCGTCGAGGTCTGTCCGAACCGGGCGAACTACAACTACACGGTTGCGCCGTTGGCCGCGACCTGCGCGGAACTGGAGCCGGTCGGCGGCCGACTGGTCGCCACGGGTTACGAGAAATTCAGGATCGAGCAGGGGACGCAGATCGTCCACATCGACGACTTCTGCAACGAGTGCGGCAACTGCGCCGCCTTCTGTGTGCACGAGGGGCGTCCGTATATGGACAAGCCACGGCTCTGCCTGAACGACGAGGACTTTAACGCACAGGACGACAACGTCTTCCGCGTCGAGGGCGATACGATCAGCCGCCGCGAGGGCGGCCGCACGGAGACGCTCACGGTCGGCGAGCATGGATATGTCTACGAGAACGGCGACGTGCGCGTGAAGCTCGACAAGGGTTATACGGTGCGCGAGGCCGAGACGAAAAAAGGGTTCGGAGGAAAGGTATCGCTGCGCAGCGCGGTCGAGATGTCGGCGTTGTACGGCGGAGTGAAGAACTCCCTCTCCTGGTTGGTCGATTGTAATTCTGATTCTAAATCAATGCGACAGTTATTATTGTAGGGGCGAACAGTGTTCGCCCGTTTTACCCTGAAGGGATCATGCTTTTTGGCGGGCGCACGCTGTGCGCCCCTACGCAAAACGGGCCATTTGAAATAGAACTGGAATAAATAGCGATTCAATTCGATTCGGGACGTGTCGAGGAGGCATTGATGAGGGTCGAGTAGATTTTTAGAAAACGGGGTCCGGGGGACGCGTTCCGCGGCGGGTGTGGGCGGAGCCCACGGTCAGGTTTCTTCAAAGAGGGAGGTCACATAACGTGCTGGATTTTGCGAAGATCAACGAACTGGCGAAGAAGTACGAGCCGGAGATGACGAAGTTCCTTCGCGACATGGTCGCGATCCCGAGCGAGAGCTGCGACGAGGAGAAGGTCGTGCTCCGCATCAAGGAAGAGATGGAGAAGGTCGGATTCGACAAGGTCGAGATCGACCCCATGGGCAACATTCTCGGTTACATCGGACACGGCAAGCACCTGATCGCCATGGACGCGCACATCGACACGGTCGGCATCGGCAACAAGGACAACTGGAAGTTCGACCCGTACCTGGGTTACGAGGACGACGAGAAGATCGGCGGCCGCGGCGTCAGCGACCAGGAGGGCGGCATGGCCTCCATGGTCTATGCGGGCAAGATCATCAAGGACCTGGGGCTCGAGAGCGACTACACGCTGGTGGTCGTCGGCTCCGTGCAGGAGGAGGACTGCGACGGCCTCTGCTGGCAGTACATCATCAACGAGGACAAACTGCGCCCCGAGTTCGTCATCAGCACCGAGCCGACCGACGGCGGCATTTACCGTGGCCAGCGCGGGCGCATGGAGATCTACGTCGCCACGAAGGGCGTCAGCTGCCACGGCTCGGCCCCCGAGCGTGGCGACAACGCGATCTACAAGATGGGTCCGATCCTGGGCGAGTTGAAGGCGCTGCACTCGAACCTGAAGGACGACGCGTTTCTCGGCAAGGGCAGCCTGACGGTGTCGGAGATCTTCTTCACGTCGCCCTCGCGCTGCGCGGTGGCCGACAGCTGCAAGATCTCCATCGACCGCCGCCTCACCAGGGGCGAGACGGGCGAGTACGCGCTGCAGCAGATCCGCAACCTTCCCGCGGTGCGGGCGGCGGGCGCGGAGGTCGGCATGTACACGTACGACCGTCCGTCGTACACCGGGCTCGTTTATCCCACGGACTGCTACTTCCCGACGTGGGTCATCGAGGAGGACCACCCGGTCTGCGAGACGCTGATGGAGACCTACGAGAGCCTGTTCAAGAAGAAGGCGCGCCTCGACAAGTGGACGTTCTCGACCAACGGCATCGCGATCATGGGCATGCACGGCATCCCCTGCATCGGCTTCGGCCCCGGCCACGAGGACCAGGCGCACGCGCCGAACGAGATGACCTGGAAGGCCGAGTTGGTGGCGTGCGCTGCGATGTACGCGGCGGTCCCGACGATCTACGTCGAGAAGTACGCGGACAAGATGCCCGAGAGCACGGAGAACCTGATCACGGACTACGTGAAAAAATAAGCACCTGCGTTTTTGAGAAATGGGGTGCAGGGGACAAGTCCCCTGCCGGGTGCGGGCAGCGCCCGCGAAGCTAATTCATTTTTGAGGAGGATTTACCATGCAGACAGTATTTCGCGGCAGACATTTCATCGACGTCGAGGATTTCACGAGGGAAGAAGTCGAGACGATGATCGAGGTCTCTTTCGACCTCAAATCCAAGTTCGCGCAGGGTGTCCCCACGCCGTACCTCCGCGACAAGAGCATGTTCCTGATGTTCTTCGAGCAGTCCACGCGCACCCGCAACTCGATGGAGGCGGGCTTTGCCCAGCTCGGCGGACACGCGGGCTTCCTCGACAGCAGCAGCATGCAGATCGCGCACGGCGAGTCCGCGAAGGACACGGCGATCATTCTCTCTCGCTTCGGTCACGGCATCGCGTGCCGCTACTGCAACTGGGGCTACGGCAACAAGTACCTGAACGAGATGGCAAAGTGGTCGACTGTTCCCGTCATGAACCTGCAGTGCGACCTCTATCACCCCTTCCAGGCGCTGGCGGACCTCATGACCATGAAGGAGAAGTTCGACGGCAACCTGAAGAGGCTGAAGGTCTCCATCATCTGGGCATACGCCGAGAGCCACAAAAAACCGATCTCGGTGCCCGTATCGCAGGTTCTACTCTTCCCGCGCTACGGTATGGACGTCACGCTGGCGCACCCCAAGGGCTGGGAGCTGCCCGACTGGGTCATCGCGAAGGCGAAGGCGAACGCGGAGCGCTACGGCGGAACGGTCACCGTCACCGACGACGAGGCCGAGGCATATAAGGACGCGCACATCGTGATCCCCAAGAACTGGGGCAACTGGGTCAACGACCAGACCGGCAACGCCCCGGCGGGCGCGGTGAAGGTCGTCGACGAGAAGCTGATGGCGAACCGCTCCTGGAAGTGCACCGAGGACAAGATGGCGACGGCCGACAAGAACGTGATCTACATGCACGCGCTCCCCGCCGACCGCAACAACGAGGTCGAGGACTCCGTCATCGACGGTCCGCACTCCGTGGTGTACGACGCGGCGGAGAATCGCCTGCACACCGCGAAGGCCGTCATGA
The DNA here is from genome assembly GCA_031549185.1 of Synergistaceae bacterium. Classification (GTDB taxonomy): domain Bacteria; phylum Synergistota; class Synergistia; order Synergistales; family Synergistaceae; genus JAVBQG01. The sequence continues at coordinate 13,899 of JAVBQG010000026.1, forward strand.
CCCTTCTGATGAACGGCAAATAGAAGACGCTTTCTGTGGGGGTTGCCGCGTTTCGCGCGCAACCCCACCCTTTGGAAAAAGCTGATCCGCAAAAGGGGCCTGAAGGGTGAAGATGAAAGAACCTGACGACCTCTGCTCTCTCGGGCGGCGAATTGCCGCCCGGACACGTCGATCAGTGTTTTCTTCATTCGAAAGGAGAAATTTTTTTGGAAACGACAGAGGGCAAGATTAACCGCAAGGATTTGATCTATCAGCTCGACGGCCGGCCGCCGCTCGCGGTGGCGTTTCCCCTCGGCCTGCAGCATGTCCTTGCCATGTTCACGTCGAACCTTGCGCCCTGCTTCATCCTGGCGGGCGTCGTCGGGCTCGACACGGCCGGGAAGATCATCATGGTGCAGTGCGCCATGCTCATTTCCGGCGTCACGACCTTTTTCCAGCTCTACCCGCTCGCCATCTTCGGAAAAAAATCGAAGTTGCCCCGCATCGGGGCGGAGTTGCCCATCGTCATGGGTACGTCGTTTGCCTTCGTCCCCACGTCGATCACGGTCGGACAGATGTACGGTCTCCCCGGCGTTCTCGGGGGTGCGTTGCTCGGCAGTCTGGTCGAATTTGTGATGGGTTTCTTTATTCGTCCGCTCAAGAAATTCTTCCCGCCGCTGGTCATCGGGGCGGTGCTGGTCGCGATCGGCATCAACCTGCTCAAGGCGGGCACCAACTACTGGGCGGGCGGTGTCGGCAACCCGGCGTACGGCTCGCCGAACAACATGATCCTCGGGTTCATCGTCTTCATGGCGGTCGTGCTCTGCCAGCGCTTCGGCAAGGGAATGTTCCAGGTCTCGTCGCTTCTGATCGGCATCCTCGTCGGTTACGTCGCGGCGTTTTTTATGGGCATGCTCAGCTTTCAGGCGTTCTACGACGCCGCGTGGTACGAGATCCCGAGGCCCTTCCGCTTCGGTTATGAGTTCCATCTGGACGCCGTCCTGAGCTTCGCAGCCCTCTACATCGTCTCCGGGCTCGAGACGATCGGCAACACGTCGGGCATCACCGTCGCGGCCTTCGACCGCGAGGCGACGGTCAAGGAGACCAGCGGCGCGATTCTGGCCGACTCGTTCGGCTCCATGCTGGCGTCGGTCTTCAACACGCTGCCGAACACGGCGTTCGGGCAGAACGCGGGTATCGTCGCCATGACGCGCGTCGTCAACAAGTTCTGCATCGCGACGGGCGCCGCCGTGCTGGTCGTCGCGGGATTTATCCCCAAGATCGGCGCGCTCTTCACCATCATGCCGAACCCGGTCCTGGGCGGCGCGGTCATCAGCGTCTTTGCCATGATCACGATCAACGGCATCAAGCTGATCGCCAAATCCGGTTTCAGCCAGCGCAACATCACGGTCCTCTGCATCACGTTCGCCATCGGCATGGGGCTCGGCACGGGTCCCAAGGAGCTGCTCGCGCAGATGCCCGGCATCATTCAGTATCTGTTGAAAGACTCCGTCGTCTCGGTCTGCGTCATCGGGATCATCGTCAACATCATCTTCCCGCCCGACAAGGACCAGCACGCGGTTACCATGGACGTGGATTAGGGTTTTTCCTCTGGGTGGGGGTTGCAATTCGAGACGGATAAGCGACTCCCGCCCTTTTTATGGCGAAAATTATCGAACGGGACAGGTTTTCTCATACGAATGAATTTATAATACGGCTATCCAGTATTTCGAAAAACGGTGCCATAAGAGGGGTGAGCATATGGCGATTATTTTATCCGGCGGCGTCGTCGCCTCGGCGGATGGCGAGTACAGGGCGGATGTGCGGTTCGAGGGCGAGCGGATCTCGGCGCTCGGCTCGGATCTCGCGCGGCCGGGAGACGAAGTCGTCGACGTCCCGGGCTGCCTTGTTTTGCCCGGCGGCATCGACGTGCACACGCACTTCGACCTGCCGCTGGGAGACGGCACGCGGACGGCGGACAGCTTTGCGACCGGGACGCGCGCGGCGATTGCGGGGGGCACGACCACGATTCTCGACTACGCCACGCAGTTCAAGGGCGAGACGCTGAGAGAGGGCCTCGCGAACTGGCACGCGCTGGCGGACGGCAACTGCCGCTGCGACTACGGCTTCCACATGGCGATCACGGAGTGGAACGACGCGGTCGCCTCCGAGCTGCCGGAGATGGCGGAGGCCGGCGTCACATCGTTCAAGATGTACATGGCTTACAAGGGCAATCTGCAGGTCGAGGACGGCGTCATCTACCGGGCGCTGCGCGGGCTGAAGAAAGTCGGCGGGCTGCTCTGCGCGCACTGCGAGAACGGCGACGTGATCGCGGAGCGCGTGAGCGAGCTGCTGGCGGCGGGGAGGACGGGGCCAGCGTACCACCCGGCCTCGCGCCCGCAGGAGGTCGAGACGGAGGCGGTCGACCGCCTGCTGATGATGGCGAAGCTGGTGGACGCGCCCGTCTACGTGGTGCACACGAGCGCCGCGCCGTCGATGGACCGGATCGTGCTGGCCAAGATGGAGGGCGTGCGCGCCTTCGCCGAGACCTGCCCGCAGTATCTCTACCTCGACGACGAACTCTATGCGAAGGGCGGTTTCGAGGCCGCGAAGTACGTCTGCGCGCCGCCGTTGCGCGCGAAGTTCAATCAGGCGGGCCTCTGGGCTGCGTTGCAAAATAATCTCGCCGACACGGTCGCGACGGATCACTGTTCGTTCGATTTCGCCGGCCAGAAGGACCGGGGGCGCGAAAATTTCACGAAGATCCCGAACGGCACGCCCGGCGTCGAACACCGTATGGCGCTGATGTACGGCGGCGTCGCCGAGGGTCGCATCAGCCTCGCGCAGATGGTGGCGCTCTGCGCGACCAACCCGGCCAGGATCTTCGGCATGTACCCGAAGAAGGGCGTCATTGCGCCGGGGAGCGACGCGGACCTGGTAATTCTCGATCCGCGCGGCGAGACCTCCATCGCGGCGGCTACGCAGCATCAGAACGTCGATTACACGCCCTACGAGGGTTTTTGCCTGCCGGGAGCGATCCGCTCGGTCTACCTGCGCGGGACGCTTCTCTACGCCGGCGGCGCGTTCCTCACTGACGAACCGCTCGGCCGTTACGTCGGACGAGGTCCGTCTGGCCCCAAGGAGGTATAGCGATGTATACGCTCAATCTGAACGGAGAAAATCGCACGGTCGACGTCGACGGCAATTTCAACCTGCTCGACTGGATGCGCGACAAAGCCCGTCTGACGTCCGTCAAGAACGGCTGCGGCGAGGGCGCCTGCGGCGCCTGCATGATCCTCGTCGACGGAAAACCGACGCGGGCGTGCCTTTTGACGATCGAAAAGGCGCAGGGGAAGAGGCTCCTCACGCTGGAGGGCTTCTCCGATCGCGAGAAGGACGTCTACGGCTGGGCGTTCGCCCAGGCAGGCGCGGTGCAGTGCGGCTTCTGCATCCCCGGCATGGTGGTGAGCGCCAAGGGGCTGCTCGACGCGAATCCGTCGCCCACGCGCGCGGAGATCAAGACCGCCATTCGCGGCAACATCTGCCGCTGCACCGGCTATCAGAAGATCGAAGAGGCCATCGAGCTGGCGGCGAAGGCCCTGCGCGAGGGGACGAATCCGCCGCCGTTCGAGGATCGCGTCTTCAAGATCGGCGAGCACATGCCGCGGGTCGACGCGCGCGCGAAGGCCGTCGGTACTGGCGAATACGTGGAGGATATGACGATGCCCGGGATGCTCTACGGGTCGGCGCTTCGCACGCCGACGCCGAGGGCGTTCATCAAGAGCATCGACACGAGCGAGGCGAAGAAACTCCCCGGCGTGGTCGCCGTGCTCACGGCGGACGACGTCCCCGGCGAGCGCTACCAGGGGCACCTCAAGCACGATTGGCCGGTGATGATTGCTCCTGGCGAGGAGAGCCGCTACATCGGCGACGCCATCGCGCTCGTGGCGGCGGAGAGCAAAAAGGCCATGCGGGAGGCGCTGCGGCTGATCAAGGTCGAGTACGAGGTGCGCGCGCCGATCCTGACGGTCGACGAGGCGCTGGCGGAGAACGCCGCCAGGATCCACGCCGACGGCAACCGGCTCGTCGTCAACGCGAAGATTCTGCGCGGCGACGTGGAGGGGGCGTTGAAGGATTCGGCTCACGTGATCCGCGAGACGTTTTACTCGCCGGCGGTCGAGCACGCCTTCATGGAGCCGGAGACGGCGTTCGCCTACGTCGACGAGAGCGGCGTGCTGGTCGCCTACACGGCGGGGCAGAGCGTCTACGACGACATGCACGGCATCACGGGCATGCTGGGCCTCTCGGAGAAGGAGGTGCGCGTGATCAGCAAGCTGGTCGGCGGCGGTTTCGGCGGCAAGGAGGATCTCTCCGTCCAGCACCACGCGGCGCTGCTGGCCTGGCACACGAGACGCCCCGTGCGCGTGACGCTGACACGCGCCGAGAGCATGCGCATACACCCCAAGCGCCACCCGATGGACATGGAGTACACGCTTGGCGCGGACGGGGAGGGGCGCATCACGGCGATCCGCATCCGCATCAAGGCCGACACCGGCGCCTATTCCTCGCTCGGGGGCCCCGTGCTGCAGCGTGCCTGCACGCACGCCACCGGGCCCTACCGGATCCCCAACGTCGACATCGAGGGGACCGGGGCTTTCACGAACAACCCGCCGTGCGGCGCATTCCGCGGCTTCGGCGTCACGCAGTCGGCCTTCGCCGTCGAGCAGATGATGAACCTGCTGGCCGAGGCGGTCGGCGTCTCCTACTGGGAGATCCGCAACCGCAACGTGATCGTGCCCGGCGACGTCATGGGCAACGGGCAGATCGCAGCGGCGGACACGGGCATCCGCGAGACGCTGCGCGCGGTGAAACCCTACTTCGAGTCGAGCCCCCTCTCGGGCATCGCCTGCGGGCTGAAGAACAGCGGACTCGGCGTCGGCGTGAGCGACGTGGGGCGCGTCCGTCTGGAGGTGCGAGGCGGAGCGCTGCGGATCTTCACCAGCGCCGCCTGCATCGGCCAGGGGCTCGCGAGTACGCTGATCCAGATCGCGAGCCACACCACGGACCTGCCGATCTCGAGGATCTCCTGCGCCGACCCCGATACATGGTTGACGCCGGACAGCGGCACGACGACTGCGTCGCGGCAGACGCTCTTCACCGGCGAGGCGTTGCGCATGTGCTGCGCAGGGTTTATGAGGGACTTGAAGGAGGCGGGCGGTGATATCGCGAAGCTCGACGGCAGGGATTACTACAACGAATTCGTCTCGCCGACCGACCCCATGGGCTCGGACAAACCGAACCCGAGGAGCCACGTCGCTTACAGCTACGCGACTCACGTCTGCATTCTGAACGAGGAGGGTCGGGTGGAGAAGTACATCGCCTGCCACGATGTCGGCCAGGCTATCAACCCGAACAACATCGAGGGACAGATCGACGGCGGCGTCACGATGGGCCTCGGCTATGCGTTGACGGAGGATCTGCAGCTCGTCGGCGGCGTCCCCCAGGCGAAGTTCGGCACGCTCGGCCTCTGGCGTGCCACCGAGGTGCCGACGATAGAGAGCCTGATCGTCCAGAAGGAGAACATCGAGGACCTCGGCGAGTTCGCCTACGGCGCCAAGGGCGTCGGCGAGATCGTCCTCGTCCCGCCTGCTCCCGCCATCGCGCTCGCATACAAGCGCTGGAACGGAAAGTTCCAGACAAAACTTCCGCTCGAGGACACGCCGTACAGCAGGAAGAAGACGGCGGGGAAATAATCGGAAAAGAAGAACGTCCTTTCGTTACGAGAAGAGGCGATTCAAGCGTACGCATCCTGCTTGAATCGCCTCTTCTGTCAGTTGCCCCGAATGGATGGCGGAGATAGGCGGTGAAATTTACGCCGCTTCCAGAGCGAATTCGTCCGCGACGTCCTCCGACGCCGGCAGCGACAACTTCTCCCGCCACGCCTCCACGTCCATCTTTTCGATGAACGTGGGGATATTTTTCCAGATCGAATGATATCCGTACCCGCCGTTTTGTAGTTCGTCGAGCGCCTCCTGTTTGCTCCAGCCCTGTATGACGATCCGGTAGCTGGCGATCAGAAGGCCGGTGCGGTCCGCGCCGTGCTGGCAGTGAACGAGGAAGGGGCCGCCGTTGCCGCTGGTGATCGCGGCGAGCGCCTCCTGGATTTCGCCCTCGTCTATGCTCCATGTGTTGATGGGGATACGCCGGTACGCAAGGTCCGTGCCCTTCGCGATGCGGCTGTCGCCGTGGAAGGCACGCAAGCTGAGTACGGTTCTGATGCCGAGTTTCTCCGCGTTCAGCATGCCCTCCGCCGTCGGCTGTGCCGAGCGGTAGAGATTCTCCGTCACCCGATGCAGGTTGGGGAGGCCGGGTACGCTCAAGGACTGCGCCCACTCTTCGGAGCGCTCGTCCTGCGATTTTGCGTGCGCCTCCGAGAAGAGGGCGAGCATGGGAACTCCGAACAGGACCGCAAGTAAAACAATTTGTGTCAGAAAAATTTGAGTATTCTCTTTCATGGGAATACTATAACATAAAGCTGAAAAAGGGATTCGTCGATCGATACGAAATTTTTGCGAGGAAATTACGTAGAGAGGTCCTCATCCTTAAGAGGCAAAAACACCATTTTTCCGTAGGGGCGAACTGCGTTCGCCTGCGTGAAACACGGTTCTTTCAAGGATAAACGGGCGAACACAGTTCGCCCCACAGCGATATTACACAGCCCCCGTGGGGGTGAGGGTGTTTACACCATGAATCGGAACAGGTCCGGTTTGTCGTTCAGGTATTCGTAAACGATGTGGCTCTCCTCCATTCGCCGCAACAGCGGCTCGAAGTCCTCCTGCGCACGGATCTCGACCCCAACCAGTGCGGGGCCCTTCTCCCTCGCGTTTTTCTTGGAGTACTGGAAGTGCGTGATGTCGTCGTTGGGGCCAAGCACGTTCTCCAGGAACTCCCGTAATGCGCCCGCGCGCTGCGGGAAGCGGACGATGAAGTAGTGTTTGAGGCCTTCGTAGAGCATCGAGCGCTCCTTGATCTCCTCCATGCGCGTGATGTCGTTGTTGCTGCCGCTCACGACGCAGACGACGTTCTTGCCCTTGATGGACTCGCCGATGAGGTAGAGCGCAGCGATCGACGCCGCCCCCGCCGGCTCCACGACGATCGCGCTCTCGTTGTACAGCTCGAGGATCGTCGTGCAAATCTTGCCCTCCGGCACCACGACGATGTCGTCGAGCTGCTCGCGGCAAATGGGGAAGGTGATCTCGCCTGGCGTGCGGACCGCGATGCCGTCGGCAAAGGTGTCGATCTCATCCAGCGTGACGATCCTGCCCGCTTCGAGCGAGCGCTTCATCGACGCGGCCCCGCCCGCCTCGACGCCGACGATCTTCGTCTCGGGGCTGATAGCGCGGAAGACGCTGGACACGCCGGCGGCGAGTCCGCCGCCGCCGATCGGGAGCAGGAGATAGTCGATCGGTCCCTTGGCGTCGTTCAGGATGTCGAGACCGACAGTGCCCTGCCCCTCGATGATCAGCGGGTCGTCGAAGGGATGGATGAAGCACGCGTCGTGTCCCGCGCAGTACTCCTGCGCCTCGACGCAGGAGTCGTCGTAGGTGTCGCCGGTCAAGATGATGTCGACGTTCTTGCCGCCAAGCATGGCGACCTGTTTGATCTTCTGCTTCGGCGTCGGTTTCGGCATGAAGATCGTAGCGTGAATGTCCATCTCGGCGGCGGCGTACGCAACGCCCTGTGCATGGTTGCCGGCACTTGCGCAGACGACGCCGCGCGCGAGCTCTTCCTTCGACAGGCTGGCGATCTTGTTGTAGGCCCCGCGGATCTTGTAGGAGCGGACGATCTGCAGGTCCTCGCGCTTGAGCCACACCTTCGCTTCCGTGTGCGCGGAGAGTGGTGCGTTGAATGTGAGCGGCGTCTGCTGTACCACGCAGCCGATTCGCTGTTTCGCCCTCTGTATGTCGCTCAGCTGCGGCCGGTAGATCTCGTTCTCTACCACTGTCTTTTGGTTTTGCGATGGACCGTTTGCTCGTGCCATTTGCCGATCTGCCCCCACCTGTAAATCGTGCGAATTATTTTCCATATTCTACATAAGATGCCATTATAGAGCAGATCGCCGGCGATGGAAAGCGTTTCGGACCGCGTTCCGGAGCAGACGCATCGAACCCGCCCCCCGGTCCCCTCTCCGCATCGGAGCAGGGGCCGGGGGCGAAGTCGGGTTTGGGGGTGAAAGAGTTCTTTGATGTGTCTGCCCTGGCCAGTATTCAGTGTCTCTTCGCGTGGCGCAGCAGCCGCGCGTCGTCGGTTCCCTTGGGGTATCTCAGATGCAGGATCTCGCCGCTCCTGGGATCGATCAGGCGCATCCACTCGATGCCGTTCAGGAAACACCGCCCTTCGGCGTCTTCGTGGCTCGACGGTTCCGCGCTGTGTCCGAAGAGGTTGTACTGCGCAGGGTGTTCGAGGAGGCCCTCCACGTAGTGCGAGATACGGAAGGTCGCCCCCTGAAACGTCATCTCCTCCGCGCCGTCGCAGACGACACAGTCGGAGGAGAGCCAGGGGAGCAGCTCCTTTTCGTCGTGGTTGCCGAGTGCGACGACAACCCGGCGATGCGGTGCCTGCATGATGTTCATCAGCCTCTTCGCCGCCTCCCGATAGCGCCCCCGCTCGCCCGGGTAGAGTTCGAGCTTGATGTCGTCCGCCAGATCGCCTGTGTGCACGATCACCGACGGATTCACGCGCTTGAGCAGGCGCGACAGGTAGGCGTATATGGTGGAGGGGGTGTCGGAGAGGTGAAGAACCCTGCCCGTCCCGTCGATCTCCTCCGGTTGCCAGCCTGCGGCGACCAGCCCTTTGTCCACGATCGTGTTGAAGGCACCCCGGAATCCGCTCAGGTCGAATTTTTTCTTCAGTTTTCGCAGAAAAGCTTCGGAGTCCGGCGGTCTTCGTTTCATCGCTTACCTTTTGTGCGGTCCGCTTTTGTCGATCTCTCGATCCATTTTGAGCAGCACGCTCTTCGCTTCGGCGGGCAGTTTGGAGAGGAGGCGCTTGCGATGCATGACGCCGATCTCGTCCCTCGACCCCTTATGTATCTTGCGCTCGGAGGCCCAGTTGATCTTCTTTCCGTCGTGGTAGACGTCGAAATCGACGACCCGACGGCCGTCGTCGTCGTACTCCAGGGCCATGGCGACCTTCTTGATGTCCTGGGGCGGCAGGGGGGTGAGGATCTTCACCTGGTAGACCTCGGACTTGCGCAGGGCGATGGTGTACTCCGGTTCCCAGCTCTCTCCGACGACGATGCCGAGGTCGAGCCCCTGGACCACCGTGATCAGGCGCTGATAGTGCAGGTTGAACTGGTCCATGGCGTCGAAGAGGGTGATCGCGACCTCGTTCCAGTCGGGGCTGCCGAGGGCGAGGTTCAGATACTCCTGCGCCTTCGCGCGCAGGAAGCCCAGCAGCTGGCCGAACGGTTTGTCGATCAGCAGGGCCCGGACGTGAAAGTCCTCGATGCGGACGAGCTGGTTCAACGGCGAGGCGGTGAAGTTGACCAGCACCGACGGCTCGTCGAGGTTCTGCAGGAGGCCGCCCCGGATCGCTTCCTGCGCCTTCAGGTCGATCGCGATTCGGTCGATCGCCTTGTCCACGTCGCCCATGAGGCGCATCACGATATTCGGCGGCGTGATGCGAATGCGCTGAATCTTGGCTGCCAGGTTCTCGTTGATGATGTTGCAGAGTATCGCGGTCGAGGGGACCGTCGTCTGATACGTCTGAATGTCTTCCGCGCACTCGGAGGAGAAAAAGATCAGCGTATCTCCCTCGCCCGCGTTGTTGTAGGATTCGAGCAGCGAGGTCGTCCTTGTGTAGGAGATGCGCTCGATGGCGTCGATCAGCTCGCACGGGTTCTCAGCCGCGCTGATGGTGATGATGGTAGGGCCTGTTCGCACCAGAGACAACACGCTTTATCACCGTCCTTTCGTTGGAATAGACCGGGTCAGTCGATGTAGTTCGCCACGTCGGCCCGTCTCTCGGCGGGGCGGGGATGGCTCTCGGCCGGATACCCCAGACAGACGCACGCATAGACGTCGTATGCCTGTGGCACGCCCAGCTCCGTGAGCAGTGCGCGAAACTCCGGCACGTTCGTGACGACGCTCGGCTGATTGATCCAGCATGAACCGAGGCCGAGCGCGTAGGCGGCGAGCATCATGTTCCCCGCCGCGAGCGTACAGTCGTTCACCGAGAGCGAGCGCGAGGTGTCGCCCGAGATGATCGCGAAGACCGGTGCGCCATAGTTCACCGTGTACGTCGGCGTATTCACCCTGGGCGCGAGGAAGTCGGGGACGCTCTCGTGCCTCGACGCGGACTTGAGCGTCTCGGTGATTCTGGATATGACGCCGGCGTTCTGGATCACCGTGAAGTGCCAGGGCTGCGTATTCATCGACGAGGGTGCGTAGGTGCCCGCTTTGACGATCAGCTCGAGCACGTCCCTGGGCACCGGTTTGTCCGTGTACTTGCGAAAGCTGCGGCGTTCGATCAGCCCGTTGATGATGTCGCTCATGAGATCGCCTCCCGAGAAAGTTTTTCGTTTCGAGATATCGCTCGATTTCCATAATATTAACGCGCGGCGGTTAAAAGCACCAGTGCGTATTCTTGAGTTTATCAAACATAGAGGAAGGGGCCAATCGAGCGAGGACAAGGCGATCGGGCGGTTTACCGTTCGGGGCGCGAATATGCTCATCGTGAACGATAACGAGATTGACCTGCTGGTCTGCGCGGAAAAAATTCGACCTGTATATCTTCAGGCCGATCGTCGTTGGCGAGACGGACCGCGTGCTCCTGCGCTTCGTCGAGCGGGAAAAATCGTATCCTGAAACATACATATTATCTGTTTTGACAGCCGCCACGGGCGTGTTATAATCCCGCGCACAGGGGAGTAGTCGGCACGCGAGTGCAGTCAAATCAACAAGACTGAATCGGGAGGATTCCTGGTTTGACTTTAAATGACAAGACCTGCGTTCGTCAGTTGGACGTCGCGTGTCTTGTCATTATTTTTATATGGAGGGTTGTTCATGAACTGGTACAGCGAACCGCTTGAAGAGGTTTCGAAAGCGCTGGGTGTGAATTTCGAGAAGGGGCTGTCCTGCGGCGCCGTAAGGGAGAGGCTGGCGAAGCACGGTCCGAACAAACTCGACGAAAAACAGCCGAAGACCTTTCTGCAGCGCTTCGCCGCGCAGATGAAGGACGTCATGATCGTCATCCTTTTGATTGCGGCGGCCCTCTCCTTCGGCATCAGCGCCTACCATGCGTCGAAGGGACAGGAGGCCGAATGGATCGATCCGGTCGTCATCGTCCTGATCGTCCTCGTCAACGGCGTGCTGGGCGTGATGCAGGAGAGCAAGGCGGAGGCGGCCCTCGAGGCGCTGAAGAAGATGTCCATGCCGCAGGTGAAGGCGCGTCGGGGCGGCACGACGGCGGTCGTCGCCTCGGCCGAGCTCGTCCCGGGCGACGTGATCCTGCTTGAGGCGGGCGACATCATACCGGCGGACGGCAGGGTGCTGGAGGGCGCGTCGCTCAAGAGCGACGAATCCGCGCTTACGGGAGAATCCGTTCCCGTGGAGAAGCGCGCGAACGCCGAGGTTCCCGTCGGCGCGCCGCTCGGCGACCGCTCCAACATGCTTTACTCCGGCTGTTCCGTCACATACGGCAGGGGGAGCGCCGTCGTCGTCGGCACGGGGATGTCGACCGAGATGGGCAGGATCGCGGCGCTCCTCGAGGGCGAGACGAGTATCGACACTCCGCTGCAGCAGAAGCTCGCACAATTGGGCAAATACCTCGGAGCGGCCGCCCTGTTGATCTGCGCCGTCATCTTCGCCATCGGCATGATCGATAGGCTTCCGCTGATGGATATGTTCATGACCTCCGTGTCGCTCGCGGTGGCGGCGATCCCGGAGGGGCTGCCAGCCATCGTGACCATCGTGCTCGCCATCGGCGTCCGCCGGATGGTGGCCAAGCACGCGATCATCCGGCGTCTGCCTGCGGTGGAGACCCTCGGCAGCACGTCCGTGATCTGCTCGGACAAGACCGGCACACTGACGCAGAACCGGATGACCCTGGTGAAGGCATACGCGCCGGGCGGCGTCGTGCCGCTGGGCGGCGCGGCCTCGGAGGAGGTTCGGTACCTCGTCAGGTTCGCCACGCTCTGCTCGGACGGCAGGGTGGAGGTTGCGGACGGCGTCGAGAAACACATCGGGGACCCGACGGAGACCTCGATCGTGGCGGCTGCCCTCAAGATGGGCATGGCGAGGGAGGAACTCGACGAGCGATTTCCCCGGGTGGGCGAGATTCCGTTCGATTCCGACCGCAAGCTCATGACGACCGTGAATGAGATCGACGGAAAGTATGTCGCGATCGTGAAGGGCGCGCCGGACGTGCTCTTCGGGCGCTGTGCCGCGGGGGACCTGGAGGCCGCCGCCCGCGCGAACGCGGAGATGAGCGGCGAGGCCCTGCGCGTTCTCGCGGTCGCCTGCAAGGAACTGGGGTCGCTGCCCGGGGCGTTCGAGCCGGAGGAGCTCGAAAACGGCCTCACATTCATCGGGCTGGTGGGGATGATCGACCCGCCGCGGCCGGAGGTCATGGCCTCCATTCGCGAGTGCGAGGAGGCGGGCATCCGCACGATCATGATCACGGGAGATCATGTGATCACGGCCTCCGCGATCGCGAGCCAGCTCGGCATTCTGCGGGACGAGGACGAGGCGCTGACGGGGGCACAGCTCGACGCCATGACGGACGAGCAGCTCGACGCGGAGGTCGAGCGCTACCGCGTCTACGCGCGCGTCTCCCCGTCGGACAAGATTCGTATCGTGAAGGCGTGGCAGAAAAAGGGCCAGATCGTGGCGATGACGGGCGACGGCGTTAACGACGCGCCCGCGCTGAAGGCGGCGGACATCGGCTGCGCGATGGGGATCACCGGCACCGACGTCTCGAAGGGCGCGGCCGACATGATCCTGACCGACGACAACTTCGCGACGATCGTGACGGCGGTCCGCGAGGGCCGCGGCATCTACGACAACATCCGCAAGGCCGTGCGCTTCCTGCTGTCGTGCAACCTGGGCGAGATCGTGGCGGTGTTCTTCGCGATGATCTTCTGGAAGGAGTCGCCGCTGCTGCCGATCCAGATCCTGTGGATCAACCTCGTCACCGACAGCTTCCCCGCGCTCGCCCTCGGCATGGAGCAGGTCGAACGCGACATCATGAGTCGAAAACCGAGGGAGAAAGACGAGAGCATCTTCGCGCACGGCGTGGGGACGGCCACACTTCTGCAGGGCGCGATGATCGGCGTTCTCACGCTGATCGCCTACTACATCGGCTCGCGGACGGGCATCGAAAACGCGGGGATCCCGCTCGGGGAGACGATGGCGTTCGCGGTTCTGGCCCTGTCGCAGTTGATGCATGCCCTGAACGTCCGCTCCACGCACTCACTCTTTCGGATCGGCTTTTTCAGCAACCGCCACATGGTCCACGCCTGCAGCTTCTCGCTGCTGCTGATGCTGACGGTGCTCTTCGTGCCCTTCCTGCAGGATGTGTTCCGCGTCATCCCGATGAACGCGCAGGAGTGGGCCATCGTAGCCGGCCTGTCGGTCGTCCCGCTGGTCGCCTGCGAGCTGGGGAAGGCGCTGAGGCCGGTGCGGGCGAGCTGACGGCGAAATTATAATCCAAGTGCAACACGTGTGAAAAAGACCTGCTAGAAAAAAGCCAAGCGGTTTGAGCCAGGAAAATCCTCTGCGGCATCACGGCGATCTCCTCGCTCGTCCTGCCGTACTACGGATCGCCGGCGTCGCTGGCGCTCTTCGTGGCGATCCTGTCGTTTGTCGGTTTTGCGGGTACCTGCTGCTGGGTTCTCTTCGGCTCGGCTTTCCAGAAGATCTTCGCGAGCACAGGAGAGGCCTGAACGCCGTCATGGCACTGCTGCTCCTGTACTGCGCGGTTTCGATCTACCGCTGACCCCGGATCTCGTCGCGCATCGTCTCCAGTGATTTCTGCAGCTCGTCGAGCAGGAAGCGGCGTTTCTCCTTCTCCGGCATCTCCTCAGGGAGCCGGTCGGGGTAGATAGGGTCGCCGAAGGTGATCGTGATCTTGTGGGGGCGGGGGATGACGTAGTGCGGGGGATAGGCCTCCCAGGTGCCCTCCAGCCAGATCGGAACGATCGGGGTGCCGGTCTTGAGGGCCACGAGCGCCGTGCCGCCCTCGAGCGGCTGCAGCTTGCCGTCGAGCGTCCGCTGCCCCTCGGGGAAGATCAGCACGCTGTGGTCGTCCTCGATGAAGCTCATCACCTGGCGTAGCAGGCCCGCGGAGCTGTTCTTGTTCTCCGGCGACACGGGCACCGCGCCCAGCGCGCGGATCAACGGCCCCATAATCGGAACCCGGAACAAGCCCTCCCACGCGACGAATCGCAACTTCTGCGGGAAGACCATGCCGACGATGGGCGGGTCGAGGTAGCTGGCGTGGTTGGCCGCCAGGATGACCGTGCCCTTGTGGGGCAGCGAGGCCAGCATTTTTTTCAGCTCGTCCATGCGCCTCACGCCGATGCGGTGATAGATCAGAAAATAAACCCAGAACACGAACTGCGCCAACCTGTACAACATCGCGCCACACCCCGTCAATCGAAATATTTTTTCCACAAGCCCCATTTTAGCGCATCCATACAGAAGGCGGCTCTATATTTTATGCTACACGAAAACCCGCCGTTGTGATATTCTGTTCATAAGGGCAACTTCGAATCTTCGTGATTCGCCCACATAAACATGAGGAGGTAGGTAAGGAAATGAAACAGTTGCGTACCCTGACCGAATTGTTGAGCTATGCGCGCGAGGTCGGCCCCATGACGATCAGCGTGGCGTGCGCCGAGGACGCGGAAGTTCTCGAGGCCGTCGAAGAGGCTAGAAAAGAGGGCATCGCCAAGGCGTACCTGGTCGGAGACGAGGACAAGATCAAGCAGGCCGCGTCCGGCCTGGGTATCGATCTTCGCCACTTCGACGTCGTCGACGAGAAGGGCGGCGAGGGCGAGGCGAGCCTCAAGGCGGTAGAGCTGGTCTCCTCCGGTAAGGCGCAGATCCTCATGAAGGGGATGGTCAAGACCGCAAACTTCCTCCGCGCCGTTCTCAACAAGGAGAAGGGGCTCCGCTCCGGTTCGCTGCTGTCTCACGTCTACATCCATCAGGTCGAGAACTACGACCGCATCTTCTTCATCTCCGACCCCGCGTTCAACATGTACCCCGACCTGCAGGCGAAGGTCAGCATCGTCGAGAACGTCGTCGGGCTTGCGCACGCTTTTGGCGTCGAGTGCCCGAAGGTCGCCGCGCTGGCGGCGGTCGAGGTCGTCAACCCGGAGATGCCGCCCACGCTCGACGCGGCGATGCTCACACAGATGAACCGCCGCGGGCAGATCAAGTCGTGCGTCATCGACGGGCCGCTTGCGCTCGACAACGCGGTCTCCGAGGAGTCGGCGAAGCACAAGGGCATCGTCTCCGAGGTCGCGGGACACGCCGATGTGCTGCTCGTGCCGGATATCGAGTCCGGCAATATGCTGGCGAAGGCCATCGTCTACTTCGCGCGCAACAAGACGGCGGGCATCGTGCTCGGCGCGAAGGCCCCGATCGTGCTCACCAGCCGCGCGGACTCCGCCGAGACGAAGCTGCTCTCGATCGCGTCCGCCGTCGCCCTTGCCGCCTTCAGGAGCAAGAAGGGCAAATAAAAGATGAAAGCGCTCGCAGTCATCCCCAGGGCAGTCTCTACCGAGTTCGCCGTCTACGAGGACGGCGTGCAGATCTTGGGCGAGACGATCCGGCACTCGCCCGGCGAACTGCGCGCCCTGGGGGGCTGCGAAGAGGAGGGGCGCTTCCGCAGCGAGCGCGTGATGGAGATCATCGAACGCGATGGAGTGTCCTTTGAAAAACTGGATATCGCCGTCTCGACGACGGGCGCCCTCCTGCCGTCGGAGCCGGGTGCCTACTTGGTGACGACCGATCTGCTCGATTGCCTCGCCTCCCTGCGGTCTGTGGAGGACTCGCTGAAGCAGGGCGCTTTTATCGTCTCGAACGTGAGCGAATCGGTGGCCCGCAAACACGAGATCGAGTGCCTGCCCGTGGTGCTGGAGCCGGTGGCGGAACACGAGATCATGGAGGAGGCTCTGCTCTCGGGCATCAGGGAGATCGAGCGACACCCCGTCTTCCACTCGCTCTCGCAGCGCGGGGCGGCGCAATCCTATGCGACCACAGCCGGGAAACGAGTCGGCGAACTCAACCTGATCGTCGCGCACCTCGGGGCGGAGATCAGCGTCGGCGCTCATGAACGAGGCCGGGTGATTGATTGCAACAGTCCTCTCGACGGCGAGGGGCCCTTCTCCCCCCGCACATCCGGCACGCTCCCCGCGGACGCCCTGCTGCGTCTCTGCTACTCCGGCAAGTACGACATGGACGAGATGATCCGCATGGTCGAGCGCGAGGGCGGGCTCGCCGCGCACCTGGGGATGTGGCGGCTGGTGGACGTGCAGGAGGCGTACGGGAATGGAGACCAGCACGTGCGCTTTCTGGTGCAGGCGATGGCCTACAAGGTCGCGCGGGAGATCGGCGCGCGGTCCGCGGCGCTCTCCGGCAAAGTCGACGCGATCGTCTTTACGGGGCCCTGGGCGTCGTTCGAAGAGTTCGCGGACGACATCCGCTCCTATGTCGAATGGATCGCCCCCGTTCACATTTACTCGTGGGAGAGCGAGCTGCGCTCCCTTGGAGAGCTTGCCGCCCGTGTATTCAACGGGACGGAGAAGTTGAAACTCTGCAGGGAGAAGGCCTGACCCCTCGTCGTTTTTTGGCGTATTTGATCCTCTCGGACTATTTTTGTCCAATTTCCCCTCAAAAAAGGCAGCGTTATCGTCAGGAGCCTAATGGGCCGAACTTACGAACCCTTGCGACTCCTTCATTTTCAAGCGGGAAACCACGGTTTGGGCGTTTCGCCCGCACCGTCCGAAGTCAATTTGCCATATAGAACCATTCGTGGTAGACTTGCCAAGTCTTTCATAAGTATATTCGGCAGGTGACCGGATTGTGATGCAGGGGGGATTTGATGACGAACCGAGATCACGAAAAAGCAAGCCGTGATATTCATAAGGGCGCTTCGCCCTTCCCATACAAAGCAACGGAACCATTTGATCGAAAACGCACTTCAGGCCCCGCGAAGCGGCGGGCCGTCATCGTCATGACTCTCTCTCTCTTCTCTTTCTTCATAGCGGGGCAACCCTCGCACGCAAACCTGCCACAGGCGATGCATTCGCCGCAGGGAGCGCTCGATGTGGCTGGCGCGTTGCCGGGGCGTTACGGCTTGCTCGACAAGAAGAAGCAGCCCGTCGGTCCGGCGGAGGCGACCGTCTCTTCCGTAAAGGCCATCGCCGGTCTGATGAAGCAGGCAATCGACGTGGCCGCCATGTTGCCGAAGGAGGCCGCGCCGAGGACCGAGGCACAGAAGGCCGAGGCCGCGAAACCGCTTGAAGCGGCAAAGGCGGAGACGCAGGTTGCCGCCGTACAAAAGGCGCCCGCGCCGAAGACGCCCATGGAAACTGCGCTGCACGTGGCGTGCTGCCTCCCTCAGCTGCCCGCAGCGATGATGGCAAGCGAGATTCGCAACGCGCGGGCTCTCCTGTGGCCGACGGACGGGCTCATCTACTCGACGTTCGGCGCCAGCCGTGGCAGGCGCGCGCACGGCGCGATCGACATCGTGACGAAGAAGGGCACGCCGATCGCCGCCGCCGAGTCGGGCACGGTGATCATCGCGGCCAACGGGGGGAAGTTGTTCCGCGGCTACGGAAAGATCGTCATCATCGACCACGGCAAGGGCGTCCACACGGTCTACTCTCACTGCGACTCCCTGCTCGTGAAAATGGGGCAGCAGGTGAAGCGGGGCGAGTTCATCGGCACGGTCGGCAGGACCGGGCGGGCCACGACGGATCACTGTCATTTCGAGGTGCGGGTGGCGGGGAAGAAGGTGGATCCGCTGCTGTATCTCCCGAGCCGTCCCGAGATGGTAAAGGCCAACAACTGGAAATCCTCCTCGAAGAAAAAAGCGAACTGAGAAAATACGATACCAGTCCCCCCTTGCCCGGATGGATGGGCGAGGGGATTTTTTATGTCCTCACACGGGCTGTTTCGAGAGTTGTCTCCGCCGTCAGTGTCGAAAGGTACAACTGTTCGTACTCGGAGAGCGGCATGGGGCGCGCGAGGTAATAGCCCTGTGCGTAGTCGCAGTCGATGCTCTTGAGAAATTCCAGCTGATTTTCCGTCTCCACGCCCTCGCAGACGGCGCCCACGGAGAGCTCCCGGGACATGTTGACGATGTTCCGGATGATCTTTTTGCTCTTTTCCGATGTCTCGGATTCCTTGAGGAAATCCCTGTCGATCTTGAGCACGTCCACGGGCAGCTCCCGTAGGGTATTGAGGGAGGAGTAGCCGGAGCCGAAGTCGTCCATCGCCACGGAGAAGCCGAGCTCCTTCAGTGTGCGCAGCAGGGAGAGCACCGCCTCGGGGTCGTCCTCCAGAACGCTCTCGGTGACCTCCAGTTCGATATATTCGAGCGGAATGGGATAGCGGTCGATCAGGTTGCGCAGCCGCTCCAGATAGTTCGGGTAGGCGAGCGTGACTTTCGAGAGATTGACCGAAATCGGGTACGCCGCGCAGTCGCCGGCGAGCTGCTCCTGTATCATGTGGAAAGCGCAGGCGAGCATGAAAAAGTCGATCTCGACGATGAAGCCGTTCTTCTCGAACAGCGGGATGAACTGGTCCGGACATACGAAACCAAGCTGCTCCGACTGCCACCGGACGAGCGCTTCGCCGCCGCACCAGGAGCCTGACTCGACCCTGAACCGTGGCTGTATGTACGGAATGAACTCCCCTTTCGAAAAGGCATGCAGCATGTTCAGCTCGATGTTCTTCTCGAGGTCGGCGCGTTCGAACAGCTCGTCGCCGTAGACGATGTCCCTGCGCTTCGGAAGCCTCTTCGCGTCCTTGAGTGCCAGAAGCGCCCTGTCCCGCACAGTGCGGAGCGAGTTCCCGTCGTCCTGAACGGTGCAGACCCCGAATTTAAAAGAGACCATCTGGGGGTATTGCTTTCCGAATTCGTCGCCGATTGCGTTGTGCAGCCGTTCTTTCAGTTGTTCGACCATGTCGTGCGACGTATTCGCTATCAGCATGAAGGTGTCGTTGCCCAGCCTGCTTCCGCAGCGGTAATGCGAGCGCAGGACGGAGCCGATGACGCGGAGGAGGTTGTCGCCGGTGCCGTAGCCGAACATCGTGTTGAAGCGGTGGAAGGATACGACGTCCAGGCAGATCATGCTGCAGGGTCCCGTTTGGTTTGTCCGCAGGAACGCCTCCAG
Source organism: Synergistaceae bacterium (assembly GCA_031549185.1). Lineage (GTDB taxonomy): Bacteria > Synergistota > Synergistia > Synergistales > Synergistaceae > JAVBQG01. Next base: position 33,289 of record JAVBQG010000026.1, read on the forward strand.
CATCTCCGGCACGCCGGAGGCGTTTACGAGGCCGGTGAGGGGGTCGACGTCGTTTGTTTTGGCCGAGGTTTGCGTCCTCTCGGATTCGTTGGCGATGTCGAGGCTGATGACGACGACGACCACAAAGAAGAGAGATGCGAGAAGAAACGACGAAACGCCCACCAGTGTGGGGAACAGATCCGCCAGCTTGGTCGTCAGTTTCAAGTGGAGAAGGCACAGCGCCATGAAGGAGAATACGAGCAGCCCGTAGAGGAATAACTTTTTTTTCGGTACGGGAAACCTCTTTTTCTTCATTCGAATCTCTTCCCTGTTTCCTTTCGTCTGTTTTTTACGGACGCGCCCCACTCGCCCATCCGAAAGTTTGATGGAATGTTCTTTATAGAAGATATTATACATGAAAAATATTAATAAAAGGCCTCACCCGGTTCGGCGGGGAGGCCTGCTGCAATTTCTCCGTTTGAGGTGCAAGGATCGCATGATTCGCGATCTTTGCTCGTTCGATCGGCTTTCTAGAGCGTGTCGACGATGGGCGCGACGAAGGTCGTCGTCGGGAACGAATCCCAAGGGAAGAGGATCCAAGTGTCCTGGCCGACCTCCGTGATGAAGGTGTCGACCAGCGGGCGTCCCTCCGGTTTGGCGTAGACGGTGGCGAAATGGATACCGGGAAACATCTCCTTTACGACGTTTGCCGTGCGCCCCGTGTCGACGAGGTCGTCGACGATCAGCCACCTTTCGTCCATGTCCGCCAGGTCGGGGCGCTTGAGGATATCGATCCCCTCACCCTGGTTGCGGAGCGTGTAGCTCGAAATGCAGACGGTGTCGACGACGCGGATGTTGAGCTCTCTCGCGATGATCGCCGCCGGCACCAGGCCGCCGCGCGCGATGGCGACGATCCGCGTCCAGTCGTTTCTCACGTCGAGCAGCTTCCACGCAAGCGCCCGACAGTCGTTTTGAAGTTGATCCCATGAAATCGAAAAAGTCTTGTGATAGCGGTCGGTCGTGTCGGCCATCGTTCGATACCTCCATAACGGGTGTGGTATCGGATAATTATACATTTTTTTCGAAGGCTGTATAGAAGGCGGATCGCAGCGCGGCTTTTGCCCGCGGCCTCTTGCGGGAAACCCTTGCGCTTTCACTATTCTCGATTAGAATAAATGCCATGCCTGCGCAATCGGGTAATCTTGAAGGGGAGTGATTCTGTTGGTCAAAAGAAAGAATGGGTTGTGGCTTGCTGTTTTGTTTGGGTGCCTTGTCGCCTGCGGTGTCGCCTGGGCCGCGATGCCGGCCGTCGACGTCAAGGACATCAACGCGGGTTTCATGTACGTCGGCCCCGCCGCGGACGGCGGCTGGAGCTACATGCATGACATCGCGCGCAAGGAGATGGAGAAGAAGTACCCCGGCCTCAAGACCAGCATCGTCGAGTCCGTCCCCGAGGGCCCCGATGCTGAGCGCGTGCTCGAGACGTTCGTGCGCAACGGATCCAAACTGATCTTCGCGACCTCCTTCGGATACATGGACCCGGTACAGAACGTGGCCAAGCGCCACCCCGACGTCGTCTTCATGCACTGCTCCGGCTACAAGCGCGCCGATAACGTCGGCATCTACTTCGGCCGTATCTACCAGCCGCGCTACCTCTCCGGTCTCGTGGCGGGCAAGATGACGAAGAGCAACGTCATCGGCTATGTCGCCGCCTACCCGATCCCCGAGGTCATCCGCGGGCTCGATGCCTTCACGCTCGGCGTCCGCAAGGCCAACCCGAAGGCCATCGTAAAGGTGGTCTGGCTCTTCTCCTGGCACGATCCCGCCAAGGAGAAGGAGGCTACCAAAGCCCTCTACGACATGAAGGCCGACGTGATCGGCATGCACGCCGACACCGGCGCGGCTCCGCAGGCGGCCGAGGAGCTCGGCATCTACGTCGTCGGCTACAACAACGACATGAGCAAGTACGCGCCCACGAAGCATCTGACCGCGCCGATCTGGGACTGGGGCATGGTCTACTCCCACGTCATCGACCAGGTCAAATCCGGCACCTGGAAATCGGAGGACATTTGGTGGGGCCTGAAGGAAGGTCTCGTCAAGCTTGCCCCCTTCGGCAAGGCCGTTCCCGCGGACGTGAGGAAGCTCGTCGAGTCCGAGAGGCAGAAGATCATCTCCGGCAAATGGGACGTCTTCTATGGGCCGATCAAGGACCAGAACGGCAAAGTAATGGTCCCCGCCGGCAAGAAGCTCTCCGACAAGGAGATGCTCTCCCTCAATTGGTACGTCGAGGGTATCTCGGGAGAGATGCCGAAGTAGGGCCAAACGGTTCATGCAACATCCCTGAATGTACAAAAAAACGCGGGTGTAGGCCCGCGTTTTTCGTGCCTTCAGGCCGGGGTGTGCATGTTTGCCTGGCGGCAACGAAGTGAAAAATATTCAACTTTAATATTTAAACCCCTCACTTTTCATCTATGTAAAACGCTGGTATTCTGCATAAAACAGGCGGTAAAATGACGCGTTATCTTGTGATGGCATTGTTCGGGGCGGTAGCGCAAGATCGAGAAAAGTGACTGATAGGAAAATAGCGAGAGCGAGGTGTGCGAGTTGGCGAAGACACGGATCGCGCTTGTCGGAGGGTTCCTCGGCGCCGGAAAAACCAGCTTTCTGTTTGCTGTCGCAAACAGGTTGGCCGAGATGGGAAAAACGGTCGGACTTGTCACAAACGATCAGGTTGCGGGGTTGGTGGACACCGCTTTCCTGAAACACGCGAAGGGAACGGTGACGGAGGTTTACGGCAGCTGTTTCTGCTGTAATTTTCCCGGTTTCGCGAGCGCGCTGAAGTGCTTGCGCGGAGGGGAGCCGAATTTGATACTGGCCGAACCGGTTGGAAGCTGTACGGATCTCTCTGCCACTGTCATGCAGCCCCTCAAGGAACAATTCGTATCCGAAGAATTCTCCGTCGCCCCTCTCTCCGTCCTCGTCTCTCCGTCTCATTTGTCGAGTATTTTGGGCGACGAGACGACGGAGCTGCATCCGAGTGCCGCCTATATCGCAAGGAAACAGCTCGACGAGGCGGACGTCATTCTCGTCAGCAAGGCCGACCTGCTGGTTCCCGGCGAGATTCTCGATTTAAAGGAGCGCGTCGAAAGAATGTGGCCGGGTCGGACAATTCTCGCCGTCAGCTCGAAAACAGGCGAGGGGTTGGACGCCTGGTTGCGTGAGATCGAGGTGTGCCGCGACGCGGGAAATCGTCTCCTCGAGGTCGACTACGACATTTATGCGGAGGGCGAAGCCGTCCTCGGCTGGCTTAACGCTACAATCGCGCTCTCGAGCAAGAGGGGTGTGCCCTGGGATTCGTTTGCGGAGAGCTTGATCGTGGCGCTGAAGGGACGCTTCGAGAATTTGGCCGCTCCTGTCGCCCACATAAAATTGATTTTGGAGGCCGAAAGCGGATTTGGAATTTGCAATCTGACCGGCGGCGAAAAGGCGACGCAACGCTCTTCTTTTCGGGGTTCGGGCGGGGAGGCGGAGATGACCCTGAACGCTCGCGTGCAGATGTCGCCGGAGGACCTTGAAAAAATCGTCTCGGAGGAAGTTGCCGCCGCTTGCGGGCAAAGTTTCGATATGCGCGTGCTTACGCTGAAATCCCTCAGTCCTGGGCGGCCCAATCCAACTTATCGGTACGCGAAGGTTGCCGGTGGGCGAAAATGACGCATCGCCAAATTGGCCGATCCTCTGGCGCGAGGGGGACGATCTGGATCGACGGGCGGGAGATGGAGATCTCCGGGGATGAGACGATCGCGCAGACGACGATGCGGCACGGCGTTCGAATCGATCAACCCTGCGGCGGCAGGGGTACTTGCGGGAAATGCAGGGTTTTGTTGAGAGACGGCGGAGGTCCTTTCGAAACGGCAATCGCCCCGGGATTGAGCATGGACGAAGTTGCACAGGGGTATCGACTCGCCTGTCGTACCGCCGCGGCCGATGGAATGCGCGTGGCGCTTCTGCGTGAGCCGGATGGAGGCGGGCGTATATTGGAGTTCGGTTCGGGTACCTTCGAACGGATCGCCCCTGCGGTAAGAGAATCGATGGCGCGTGAGGCGTTCGGCATCTCCGATGAAGGAGAAATTTTGGGGGTCGCACTGGACATCGGTACGACGACGCTGGCGGCCTCTCTTCTCGACCTGCGAAACGGCGCCCTGCTCTGTTCGGCCTCCTGTGCGAACCCTCAATCGGCGCACGGAGGCGACGTGATATCGCGCATTTCATATGCGGTCGAGGCGTCGAGCGGGCTCGAGATTCTCCAGCGCGAGGTTGTCGACGCGACGAATGCCTTGATCGAGCGTCTCGCGGCGAAGGCCTGCCTTGGAACGGACCGGATTCTGCATGTCGTGGCGGCTGGAAACACGACGATGGAGCATTGTTTCCGGGGCGTTTCTCCCGAACCCATCGGGCGTGCGCCCTTTGCGCCCCCCTTTCGCCGCGCTGACAGGGTCTCCGCGGGCGCTCTTGGTTTGAAGGCAAACCCTCTGGCATTTGTGGACCTGATCTCGAATATTGCCGGCCATGTGGGAGGCGACCTGGTCTCCGGGATTTATTATTCGAAGATGTTGGAGGGCGATGAAATCAGCCTTCTGATCGATACGGGCACCAACAACGAGATGGCGCTGGGCAACCGGCATTTTCTCGTCGTCTGCTCTGCTGCTGCCGGCCCCGCCTTGGAGGGGGCCTGCATTCGCGACGGAATGCGGGCGACGTGCGGTGCGATCGAACACGTTGCCTTCGAGGATGGTCTGTTGCACTGCTCGGTCATCGGAGACTGTGCTCCAGGCGGAATCTGTGGCTCCGGGTTGGTCGATCTGATCGCGGGGATGTTGCGGGTGGGCGTCCTCTCTTCTACAGGCCGCATCGCGGCGGCGGAGGCGGTTCCGGGGAGCCTCTATGCCGGCCATCTTGCGAAAGCCGAGGGAGGACGTGAATTTCGCGTCGCGCCTCGTGATGGGGGTTTTATCGCCGTCACGCAGAAAGATGTCAGGGAGACCCAGCTCGCCAAAGGCGCGATCGCTACGGGCCTCGAAATGCTGCTCGATCGAGCCGGATTGAGGACGACGAGTATAGACCGGGTTCTGTTGGCGGGAGCCTTCGGCAGCTATATGGACCTGGAGAACGCGATCGCCCTGGGCATCCTCCCCGACCTTCCGCGCGAGGGGATCATCCCGCTGGGGAACGCGGCGGGGTTGGGTTGCGCAAAGGCCCTCCTGCACGGGGACGCTTTCGACATCGCCGAGGAGATCGCAGCGAAGGCGGAACATTTGGAGTTGGCGACGTCGCCCGCGTTTCAGGAAAAATTCTTGAAAAATCTCGAATTCAAAACCTGCCTGTCCTGATTTTTGCGCAGCGCTCTCTTGGAGACTCGACAAAGGGGAGATGTCAAATGGACGTAAAAATGCTGGAGAAATACTACGACGAAGTGACGCAACTTTGTGCCGGAGCCTTTGGGCGAAGCGATCTGAGGGAACTGCTCGAGCGATTGTTGCGCATCGAGGGGCTCCCGATGCACTGTCCCGTCCACCACTATATCGTGCCTGCCGCTCTGCTGACCGTGTGCCGCGCGAAACAGGGGCGGACGCCGGAGCCGTTTCGCCTGGATCTGGCGGAGGCGCTCGTACGCGCACTCGAGGTTCCCGGCGGTTTTTGCGGCTACTCCGGCTGCTGTGGCGCAGCCGTGGGCGTCGGCATCTTCTGGAGCATCGTCACGGACAGCTCGCCCATGTCGGGCGCTTCGTGGGGCGTCATACAAAAGGCGACGGCGCAGGCGCTCCTCGAGATGGCGGAGTATGGCGGCCCGCGCTGTTGCAAACGTTGTTCCTATATCGCCGTGCGCGCGGCAGCCGAGCAGGCGAAGGATCTGCTCAAGATCGATATGGAGATGGCAACCCCGATTGAATGCCGCTATCGCGATGACAATGAGGATTGTATCGGAGAGCGCTGTCCGTTTTGCAAAAGAAAGGAAGAAGATCGATGAGCCTGGTTCCGATCACCGTTCCGGATCTGCTGATGCCCAAGAAAGATTTGGAGAATCCCTGTTCCTGTCAGGACAGGCCGATGGAGACGCTCTTCAAGCGCGGGCTTGTCTTTTGGATCAAGTCGACGGGCGACGTGGTGGCGAAATCGGAGACGATCTGTGAGCTGGAAATAGAGAAAAAGACGGCCCTGCTCGACGCGCCGGCAAGCGGTATTTTGGTGGAGCGACGCATCGAGGACGGAGGCGCTTTTTCCCACGGGGATATTCTCGGCTATATCGATTCGACCGAAAGGCGGTGAAACTTCGGATGCAAAGCGAACGCAACGGAGAGGGACCGATATCGCTGTGCCTGATAAGCGGTTTTCTCGGTTCGGGAAAGACGACCTTGCTCCGGCGCCTGTTGAAGGGGGCAGCCCGTTCGAGAGTGGGCGTGATCGTAAACGAGTTCGGAGAGGTGGGAATCGACGGAACGCTCCTCGCAGCCGACGGTTTGAGGATGGTCGAAATCAACGGAGGGTCGATCTTCTGCGCCTGCTTGAAGGACGGTTTTATCCGCACGCTCAAGGCCTTCAGCGAGCAACCCATCGATACGCTGTTCGTCGAGAACTCGGGGATGTCCGACCCGTCTTCCATGAACCGCGTACTGAAGGAACTTGCTCCCTATCTGAGCCGCCCGTACGATTATCGCGGGTCGATCTGTCTGGTGGATTGCACCAGCTTCACGAAATATGTGGAGGCCTTCCTGCCGCTCGAGCGCCAGGTCGAGGCGAGCACGCTGGTCGTTCTCAACAAGGCGGACCTCTGCATGCGCGAGCAGGTGGATGCCGCGCGCAACGAGGTTCTGGCGATCAACCCCGATGCCGTCATCGTGGAGGCCGTTCGCGCAAATGTGCCGGTGGATATGTTATGGCGGACACTGCTCAACAACGGGTTCGACGAAAAATCCCTGAACACGACCCAAAACCGGCCGGAGTCCATTGTCATCCAGGACGCGGAAAATTGTTTTGCCCGGGAGTGTGTGGAGGTCTTTTGCCGCTCCATTGCGGATGTCGCCATACGAGTCAAAGGGTTTTTCGCCTCCCCGGAGGGGCTCCATTACGTGGACGTCTCATCCGGCATCTTCACAACGGAGCCCGCAAACCTCTCTTCGATCGGGGGCACGCTCTGTACGCGAATCGTCGTGATCGCACCCGGCGGTACGGATCGTCGGAAAATTATAGAAGCCTGGGTCGCGGCGAGCTCGGGGTGACAGAGGCCTTTGGCTGCCCTCCGAAGACGTGATAAAATGAAAAAACCAAGTTGATCAAAGAATCGAAATCGTACATCAGAACCGTCTTCGGAGGTGCGCCATGCTTGAGAAGAGACTGGAGGTTTTCCTCGCGGTGGCCTTGTCGAGAAATCTCGCAAAAGCCGCAGGGATGCTGAACGTGACTCCGTCGTCCGTCAGCAAGGAGTTGAAGAACCTGGAAGAAGAGCTGGGGATGCTTTTAGTCGATCGCCAGAAAGGGGTCAAAGGAACCAAGTTGACCCCGGCCGGTGAGTCTTTTATGCCGCTCGCACTCAAATGGCAGGAGATTCAGCGGGAGATAACCAGCTCCTACAAGACGCAGCCGGCTTTTTCGTTGCGCATGGCGGGATGCGAAACGGCGAACAACAATCTCTTGCCGGACATCTTCAACGACATGCTCAGCCACAACCCTCCCGTGTTGTTGGCGATCACGACGGACCCAACCGATCAACTCTACGAAAGAATCGAAACGCGCGAGGATGACGTCGCGTTCGTTGTTCACCAAGAGGCCTCCAGACTGGTGAAGATCACCCCGATGTACAAGGACGAGATGCTGGTGGCGTGCTACGAGGAACAGTCGGGCACGTCCGGAGCAAATGAGGAGATCGGCGTAATCAGCCCGGACGACCTGGATCCCCAGGAAGAGCTGTATATTCGATGGTCCCAGGAGTACCATGTCTGGCACGATACGGTATGGGAGCCCGGTAAACCCCTGAGAGCAGATCTTCAAACGGCGTACCTGGTCCCCAGCCTGCTGGACCGAAAGGGGCGCTGGTCGATCGTTCCGAAGTGCGTCATGCGGGATTACCAGAATATGAGATCCAACATCCGTTTTTACAGACTGACGACGCCGCCTGCCGATCTGATCTATTATGAGATCACGCACAGAAACCCCAAGATCAGCGCGATACGGGGGCTGGATATTCTCAATAGTATTCTGCAAAATCGCGGATTTTTCAACATTGACTGAGTTGGAAATCACGTTTTTTTCTAATGTCAACGGTCTGAGAAAATCCCAAATCTCCATTACCCCCACCCCCGTGCCGTAATTTTCTCATCGCGCATGCCCGCCAAACCTCCGGGAAAGGTCAAGTGGAGGGGAAATATCCCCTCTTTGCCCCATTAGAACAGCATGTGCCACGCAAAAGCTGCC
>JAVBQG010000013.1:0-66817 GCA_031549185.1 Synergistaceae bacterium
GAACGTATTCTCGAGTTTCTGGCCGTCCAGCGGCTGAGCGAGAAGGAGTCGCGCAAGGGACAGGTGCTCTGTTTCGTCGGCCCCCCAGGCGTCGGCAAGACGTCCCTCGGCAAGTCGATCGCCCGCGCGCTGGGCAAGAAGTTCGTCAATTTCTCGCTGGGAGGCATGCGGGACGAAGCCGAGATCCGAGGGCATCGCCGCACCTATATCGGCTCCCTGCCGGGGCGTATCATCCAGGAACTGAAGCAGGCGGGCGTGAAAAACCCCGTCATGCTGATGGACGAGATAGACAAGGTCGGCACGGATTTTCGCGGCGACCCGTCGTCCGCTCTGCTTGAAGTGCTCGACCCGGAGCAGAACAGCGGCTTCACCGACCATTTTCTCGAGGTCCCTTTCGATTTGAGCCAGGTGATGTTCATCACGACGGCGAACGCGACGCACACGATTCCACGCCCTTTGCTCGACCGCATGGAGATGATCTCCATCCCCGGTTATGTGGCGGAGGAGAAACTGCATATCGCGAAACGCCACCTCTGGCCGAAGGTGCTCAGGGAAAACGGCCTGTCGTCGTTCAACGTCAAGATATCCGATAAGATTTTGCAAAAAATTATCACGGAGTACACCCGCGAGGCCGGAGTTCGCAATCTCGAGCGGCAGCTCGCGAAGGTAACGCGTAAACTCGCCGCCAAGATCGTGGGTGACGCGGAGGCGGGCGAGAAGACGCCGAAGACGATCTCCGTCTCTCTTTCTGCCATCAATACATACCTGGGTGCGCCCAAACTGCATGAAGCGCGCCTGCCTCGCAGGGATTCCATCGGAGCGGCGCTCGGCCTCGCATGGACGGAAGCGGGGGGTGACGTTCTGGTGATTGAGACGGTCGCCATGAAGGGAACGGGCAAGATCATCTTCACCGGCAACCTCGGAGACATCATGCAGGAGTCCGCGCAGGCGGCGTTGGGCTATCTCCGTTCGTGCGCGGCGAAATACGGCCTCAGCAAGATCGAATGGGAGAAGACGGACATCCACGTGCACGTCCCCGAAGGGGCGATCCCCAAAGATGGTCCGTCCGCGGGGGTGACGCTCGCGCTTTCGATTCTCTCCGCGCTCGGGGAACGACCGATCCGTTCGACGGTCGCGATGACGGGGGAGATTACCTTGCGCGGAACGGTGCTTCCCATCGGCGGCGTGCGGGAAAAAGTGCTGGCGGCGAAACGCAACGGCATCAACTGCGTGCTGTTGCCGAAGGAGAACAGCGTCGACGTCGACGAACTCGTCCCCTGGGCGAAGGAGGGCATGGAGTTTCACTTCGTGTCGGACGTGTCCGAGGTCTTTGCGCTTGCTCTCGCGAAAGAGCCGGGAAAGAAAAAACCTTGATTCACTGGCAATCGGATCTCGTCTGCACGGCCTTCAACAAAGGACAGCTGCCGGAGCCGGAGTTGCCGGAGGTCGCCTTCGTGGGGCGTTCGAACGTGGGGAAATCGACGCTGATCAACGCCCTTCTGGCGCGCAGGCTCGCCAAAGTGAGTTCGAAGCCGGGCAAGACCCGGAGCCTTAATTTTTACAGGGTAACGCCCATCAAAGAGGGGGAGCCCTTTTGTCTCGTCGACCTGCCCGGATACGGGTATGCGGCCCGAAGCCGCGATGAACGGCGCGACTGGTGGCGTTTCGTGAACGATTATTTTTCGATGACGCGGGACATCGCGTTCGTCGTCCATCTGGTCGATTTCCGGCACGGACCGCTCGAGAACGACGACGAGCTGACCGCCTGGCTCGACGCGATGGACATGCCCCGTCTGATCGTCTTCACCAAGGGCGACAAGATTCCGAAGGGGAGACGAAAGGGAACCTACATGAAGTATATGAGCGCGGGCCTGGTCTCCGTCGCGCCGCCTCCCATCACGGAGGGGAAGAACGACGCGGAGACGGACAGGCTTCGCGGCTTGATCGTACAGATTATTCAAGAACTCGGAAGACTGGGGTAATTGGGGAGGAATTTTGCGATGGAACAGGAGCCAAGGGGCCTGGCAAGTTTGTCGAAGAGCTACGAACCGGGGCCGATAGAGGATAAGTGGTACGCGAAGTGGCTGGAGAGCGGTATTTTCAGAGGAGAGGCGAAGAGCGACAAACCGTCGTACAGCATCGTCATCCCCCCGCCGAACGTGACCGGGTCTCTGCACCTGGGGCATGCGCTCGACAACACGCTGCAGGATATCCTCTGCCGCACGAAGCGCATGCAGGGCTTCAACGTGCTCTGGATGCCGGGCACCGACCACGCGGGCATCGCCACGCAGAACGTCGTCGAACGAGCCCTGGCCGAAGAGGGTAAAAATCGTCACGACCTCGGGCGCGAGGCGTTCATCGAGCGCGTGTGGGAGTGGAAGAACGAATACGGCAACCGTATCATCAACCAGCTCAAGAAGCTCGGTGCCTCGTGTGACTGGGAGCGCGAGCGTTTCACGATGGACGAGGGGTTGTCGAAGGCCGTTCGCAAGGTCTTCGTCGAACTTTACAAGAAAGATCTCATCTACCGGGGCAAGTACCTCATCAACTGGTGCCCGCGGTGCAATACGGCCCTCTCCGACCTTGAGGTCGATCACAAGGAGCTGGACGGAAAGCTCTACAGTGTGAGGTACGTTTTTGCGGAGGGTGACGGCGCGGTTACCGTCATGACGACGCGTCCGGAGACGATCCTGGGCGACGTCGCGATTGCCGTTCACCCGCGCGACGAGAAAAACCACCATCTGATCGGCCGTAAGGTGGTCGTGCCGCTCGTAAACCGCGTGATTCCCGTCATCGAGGACAATATGGCCGATCCGGAGTTCGGGACCGGCGCGGTGAAGATCACACCCGCGCACGACCCAAACGACTTCCTCGTGGGACAGCGCCACGGGCTCGAACAGATACAGGTGATCGACGACAAAGGCGTGATGAACGAGACGAGCGGTGTCTATTGCGGCATGGACCGCTTCGACGCGCGCAAGCGGATCGTCGAGGAGTTGAAAGCACAGGATCTTCTCATCGCCGAGGAGGAGCACAAACACTCCGTGGGACACTGCTATCGTTGCCAGACCGTGATCGAGCCGTACTTGTCCGAACAGTGGTTCGTCCGTACGAAACCGCTCGCCGAGGCGGACGTCGAGGCGGTCAAATCCGGACGCATCCGCTTCGTCCCCGATCAGTGGACCTCCGTCTACTACCAGTGGATGGAGAACATCCGCGACTGGTGTATCTCCCGCCAGCTCTGGTGGGGACACCGCATTCCTGCCTGGTACTGCGACGAGTGCGGCGCGGTGATCGTGTCGACGGAGACGCCGGAGAAATGTACCTGCGGCTGTTCGAAGCTGCGCCAGGACGAGGACGTTCTGGACACGTGGTTCTCCAGTGCCCTCTGGCCCTTCTCGACCATGGGATGGCCCGAGAACACCGATCTGCTGAAGACATTCTACCCGACATCCGTGCTGGTCACCGGCTTCGACATCATCTTCTTCTGGGTCGCGCGCATGATCATGATGGGCATCGAGTTCATGGAGGACGTGCCCTTCCACGACGTATACATTCACGCCCTTCTCCGCGATGAGAAGGGGCAGAAGATGAGCAAATCGAAGGGCAACGTCATCGATCCGCTCGTGATCATCGACAAACAGGGAGCGGACGCCCTGCGTCTGACGCTTGCGGCGCTGTCTCTGCAGGGGCGCGACATCTCCCTGTCGGAGAGCCGGATAGAGACCTATCGCTTCTTCCTGAACAAGCTCTGGAACGCGAGCCGTTTTGCCCTGATGAACCTCGAGGACTTCGAGAAAACGACGAACGAAACAATCGACGACGCCAACTTGCGTATTCACGACCGCTGGATCCTCGCGCGGCTCTCCGACACGTCGGCGGAGATGACGCGTCTTCTCGACGGCTATTTCTTCGGCGAGTCGGCGCGCATGATGTACGATTTCGTCTGGGGCGAACTCTGCGACTGGTATTTGGAGCTCTCCAAGCCCGCGTTGCGCGGCGAGGAGGGCGAAACGCGCAAAAAAGCCGCGCAGACGGTGCTCTATACGGTGTTCAGGGACGTGCTCAAACTGCTGCATCCCTTCATCCCCTTCGCGACCGAGGAGCTCTGGTGGGCGTTCGGTTACAGTGAGGAGATCATCGGCCGCGCGGAGTGGCCGAAGCCGATCGAGGTCCGCGGTTCGGAGGACGCGAAGAGCGGCATGGAGTTCTTGCGGGTGCTGGTTCGCGCGATGCGCAACCTGCGCGCGGAGGCCAAGATGCCGCCGCAGCAAACGGCCCCGCGTATGGTTCTGAGGCTGAAGAACGCGGCGGGTGCCGAACTCGTGACGGCAAACGAGGATATGATCGGGCTGTTGGCGCGTGTCGAGAGGATCGAGCTGATCGCTGCGAGCGACGCCAAACCATCTCACAGCCTCGCCTCCGTCTCAGCCGAGTGGGAGCTCTTCTTCCCGGTCGGCGATCTGCTCGACGTCGAAAAGGAGATCGCGCGCCTGAAAGGCGAGTTAGACAAGCTGGACAAAGAGATCCTGAAGACCGAGGGCAAGCTGGCGAACAAGAACTTCGTCGACCGTGCTCCACAGGAGGTCGTGGAAAAGGAGAAGGCCGCGCTAGAAGAGGCCCGTATCGGCAAACGGCGCATCGAGGAGAACATCGCTGGCCTGGCCTGAGAAAAACGCACATGGTTACTTTGGATGAAATCGAGCAGTTCTCGGCGCTGACCGACGAGATGATGGCGTTTTCGAGCCTTGGCATCCGTCCCGGATTGGGACGGCTGTCGAGGCTCTTATCGTGCCTGGGCACACCGCAGCGCGCATTCAGGGCGATCCATGTACTGGGCACGAACGGCAAAGGGTCGACGGTCGCCACGATGAACGCGATCTGCCTCCGCGCGGGCCTGAAGACCGCGACGTACACCAGTCCTCATCTCGTATCCCTGCAGGAGCGGGTGAGCGTAAATGGAAAACCCCTCCCGATCGCAGTATGGCAAAACGCGGTGGAACAGGTGCGGAGGACTGTGGAGGACGACGCGGTGTTGAGCGGGCAGCGCCCCACGTTCTTCGAGAACCTCACCGCCATGGCGTTTTTGATGATCCGGGACGCGGGCGTCGATGTCGCCGTCATGGAGGCGGGGATGGGCGGACGCTACGACGCGAGCATGCTCTGCGACGCACTGGCGACGGTCGTAACGCCGATCGGCATGGATCACATGGAATATCTGGGCGACACGCTCTCGGCCATCGCCGCCGAGAAATTTGCCGCGGCGAGGCCGGGTGTGCCCACGTTCTACGCGGCGGACGACGCCGCGCTGCGCGAACAGTTTTTGGAGACGTGCGGGTCAAATGGAGCGGTGCCATACTGCCTGAGCGAGCTCACAACGCCAAAGGGCATCCGCCTCTCTCTGAAGGGCACGACGTTCTCCTATGTCGAAAAAACGAAGGCGCCCGTCGAGCTATACACGCCGCTGATCGGGCTCCATCAGGCACACAACGCGGCGAACGTAGTGGCGGCCTTCAAAATTTTGTGCGAGAAGTACGAGCTTCTGAAGTGCATCGGAGACGACGAGATAAAATCGGGACTGGCGGCCACGCACTGGCCGGGGCGGGTCGAGGTCCTCCCAAATCGAGAGGGACGCATTGTCATCCTGGATGGCGCGCACAATGAGCACGGATTGAGAGCGCTGACGGAGACGCTCGCGGCGCTCGTCGAGTGTGGCGCGATGGATCAGGTGAAGGCGGTCGTCTTCGCCGTCATGAGGGACAAGGAGCTCTCTCCGCTGCTCGACCTGTTGCACTCCCTGCGCTGTCCCGTCTACTGTACGCAGGCTCCGATGAAACGGGCGTTGTCCACGGAGGAGTTGGAGGCAGGCATCCTGTCGCACGGCATACGATCCGGCGGCACATATGAGGATCCTCTCATGGCGCTCGGCGCAGCCGAGGCAAACGCAGTGGGCTCGGTTGTCTGCTGTGGCAGCCTGTTTCTCGTCGGCAGCATAAAAAGAGGACTCGGCCTTTATGACTGACGTTGACTTGGCGCGGTTCATCCGGCCCGGCTTCGATCCCGCCTTTGGCGAAACGGGTTTGCGATTGCGCTATGTCGTCCCGGGCGAGCTCCGCGATCGTCTCTCTGCCGAATTGTTCTGTCGTGGGAAGCTTCTCGATGGCACGGAGGGCGTGCCGTCGCGGATTGTGAAACGTCTTGCCGCGGAGCTCGGCGGCGATTTTCTCGTGACGCCCTGGCAGGTGCACGGCACTGCCGTGCTGGAGGGGCGCCCGCTCTGGGCTTTCCCGCAGCGTCCGAAGGCGGACGGTCTGTTGCTCGATGCCGGCTTCGATCCCCGCGGTCTGGTGAGAGGCTCTCTTCGCTTCGCGGACTGTGCGCCCGTTTTCGTTGCCAGTTCACACCCGCATCCGTGGGCATTGATTCTTCACTCGGGCTTCAAGGGGACGCTTCTCGGGATTTTTCCGGCTGCATGGCAGAAGGTCCGCTCGTATTACGGTGAGCCCGACCCGGCTCGAACGTACGCATGGATCGGCCCCATGATCGGTCCGTGCTGCTATACGCGCAAGTTGACGGACCCGCTGGCCCTCAAGGCCATGGAGAAATGGGAGCGATATGTCTCGCCGACGGACGACGGGTTTGTACGCCTGGACCTGCTGCACGTCATCGCGGAGCAGGCGATGGATGCCGGCTTGCCGGAGGAGAATATTTACCTCATGGACCTGTGCACGTGTTGCAATCCGGACTATTTTTACTCGTACCGCGCGGGCGATCTCGACGACCGGATGATGCTGATCGCGAAACTGTCATAGCGATGAAAATTGTGAAAAATTTTTGTGCCACAAATGATGTCCCTTCGGTGAGAATATTATCGAACAAGGCAAGAGAGCGATCGGCAAAGAAGAGTCGGGGAGTGATCTCATGGATCGGGTAAGGGTCGGTGTCGTTGGAGTCGGCCATTTGGGCGTTCACCACGCGCGCGTTTATACGGAGATTTTGGGGGCACATCTGGTCGGCGTCGTGGACGTCGATGAACAGAGAGTACACGATGTGGCCGAGAATCTCGGTGTGCCGGGCTATACGGATCTTGACGTTTTTCTGGAAGACGCGCGTCCCGACGCCCTGAGCATCGTGGTTCCGACCAGCAAACATCTCGAAGTCTCCAAAAAAGCGATGGAGAAGGGCGTCCACCTGCTGATCGAAAAACCCGTCACTGCCAGCACGGAGGAGGCCGAGGAGCTTCTCCGCATCGCGAGCGATCGCAATCTCATCCTGCAGGTCGGGCATATCGAGCGCTTCAACGGCGCGGTGCAGCATGTGGCGGAGATGATCGGCGACCCGATCTTCATCCAGTCGCGCCGCATGGGGCCGTTCTCGCCGCGCATCAGCGACGTCGGGGTCGTGCTGGATCTGATGATCCACGACGTCGATATCATTCTCTCGCTGGTCCGCTCGGAGATCGCCGATATTTCCGCCATGGGGCGATGCGTCCGCACGGAACACGAAGACATTGCCTCCGCGCAGATTCAGTTTCAGAACGGGACGATCGCGCACATTCTGGTCAGCCGCGTGTCGGAGAAGAGGATGCGCACGCTGGAGATCACCGAGCCCGAGCGCTACCTGATGGTCAACTACGAGACGCAGGACGTGACGCTCCACCACTGCGTGCAGCAGCAGGGCCGAGGACTCGTCGAAGTCGTGGAGCATCCCGTCTTTCCGAAGCGGGAGCCCTTGAAACTGGAGCTGCAGGATTTCGTCGGCTGCATTCGAGAGGGGCGCCAACCCCTGGTTGGACTCCGCGACGGCAAACGGGCCCTCGAGGTCTGTGTCGCGATGCTGCGGCAGATCCACGGCGAGGGCGAGGCCGACAGGGGCAGATTGATCGCGTTGTAGGACTTTTGCGCGATGAGATGGATCGACGGACCGGGAGAGGCGCTTCGCCTCTCCTTTTTTGTATTTGTGCCTTCTCCATCAAATTGACAATCCACACCCCATAGACTACAGTTGTTACCGTAATGATCGACAATCTGCCCCTATCGCGATGCAAAGGAGCGTATACGCCGATGGCAAAAAGAATTTCCGACCCCTTTGATGGAAAGACAGGCCCGCTTCGCAACCTCCTGGATCTTTTGGGGAGGGTCCTACGGTTTTTTGGCCGGGCGGGCTCGATCGCCCTGGCAAAGACGGAGTCGGACGCGCCTCCGCGCAGGAGCCGCGTGCCGGGCGTGCTGCTGTTGCTGCTCCTGTTGTTCCTCTGCGCCATGAAGTCCTTTTATACGGTCCCGCTCGGCTCGCAGGCGCTGCTGTTCAACTTCGGGCGGTACGTCGGTTCGATGGAGCAGGGGCTGCACTTCAAGGCCCCTTGGACGAAAGTGTACAAATTTGACGTTCAGGAGATCCGGCGTTTCGAGTTCGGCGAGAAGACGGAGGTAACGGGGCGGAAGTATCGCGAGAACCCCGACGAGCAGAAGATGGTCACGGCCGACAGCAAGATCCTGCTTATCAGCTGGGTCGCGCAGTGGCGGATCTCGGATCCCTATCAGTACTTCGTGACGTGCAACAGCCACAGCGACAACGATTTTCGCCTGCTCGCGGGGCTGGCGGAGGCGGACTTCCGCAAGGAAGTGGCGAACATGAAATACGAAGAAATCCTGACGACCGGCAAGGTCGCGCTCTCGACGAACGCGAAGCGCCGGATCACGGACACCTACAAACGCCTCGGCGTCGGCCTGTCCGTCGTCGACGTGCTGATCGGCGAGGTCAAGGTCCCCCCGACGGTGCAGGCGTCGTACAACGAGGTGGAGACGGCGAAGCAGGCCAAGACCTCCGCGATCAACGAGGCCGAGGCCTACGCGAACAAGACGATCGAGGAGGCGAAGGGGAGGGCGCAGGTGGCGCTCAACAACGCCGAGGCGTACAAGGTGAACAAGATCGCCGACGCCACGGTTGTCTCCACGCGCCTGGGGTCGCTCAACGAGATGTACCGCTCGAATCCCGAACTGGTGCGGACCAATCTCTGGTATGAAAACGTGCAGGACATCCTCGAGCGAATCAACGTCGTCTTCATAGACGGTACGAACAACAACAATATCTTTCTGGGCGAAGTGCCGATCGTCGGCGGCAGACAGTAGGAGGGCGTAGATTATGAAAAAAACCATTTTCGTTCTGTTGCTGCTTCTCGTGCTGCTGATCGCCGGGACGTCCTCGCTCTACCGGCTCTATCCGTACGAAACCGCGCTGGTCACCCGCTTCGGTGAGGTCCAGGAGGTCCAGCGGACGCCAGGCCTGCACGCCAAGGTTCCATGGATCGACAGCGTGACGAAGTACTCCCTGCGGCTATACGAGTACTACAGCGACACGGCGAGCGTCATTACCTCGAACAAGCAGACCATCGAGGTGGATATTCTGGCGACGTTCGTCATCACCGATCCCGAAAAATTCTACAAGACCAGCCGGACGATCGACCGCGCGATGCGCAGGCTCGACGACGTCACCTACTCGGTCATGCTCTCCATCGCGGGCAAGAACACCTTCGAGGACATCATCAACAACAACCGCGAGCCGATCCTGCGGGATATTCTGAAACAGACGAAGGATCAGACGAAGGAGTACGGGATCGACATCAAGACCGTACAGTTCAAGAAGGTCCTTCTGCTGGCCGCGAACGAGGAACAGGTCTACAAGTCCATGATCACCGAGCGCGAGAGGATATCCATCCAGACGCGCGCGGAGGGCGAGGCCCGCAGCAACCAACTGAGGTCCAAGGCCGACTGGGACGCCGCCAAGATCGTAGCGGACGCCAGCATTCAGGCTGCGAAAATCAAGGCGGAGGGAGACCGGGAGGCGCAGCGGATCATCAACAGCGCGACGCAGTCGAACACCGAGCTCTACGCGTACATCAAGCGCCTCGAAATGTACCGCGAGGGCGTCAAGCCCGGGACGACGGTGATCACCAACCCGAAGAACGGGGTGTTCAAGAATCTTCTCACCCCGTAAAAATCCTCTCCGCCGCCGTTGGGCTGTCCCGGCGAAACGTGATAAACTATCCCAGTTGGAGGGATGAGATCGTGGGTATTCCAGCCGTCAATCTGCAGGCTTTACTTGCAATCGCTTTTTTTATCGGCGCGCTCGCGATTGCCCGAATGGTCGCCAACATCTACGCCGGCAAGTGGCCCGGCGGCCTCGGCATGGTGGCGTATCTGCGCATGCTGGTGGGTTTTCTCCTGGCCGGAGCGGTGTTGCTCGGGCTTTATTCGTTTGCTGGCATCGACGTAATTTCGGGAAAATGAGGGGATGATCGTCTCGATGCGATCCTGTAGAGCGTCATTTCTGGCCTTGATTTTTTGCCTGTCGATCTTTGCGGGGATTGCGTTCGCGTCGCCCGCCGCATTGCCGACGGTCGACAGGGAAGCGGCGGAGCGCTCCTTCCTCGCCGCATACGATCTCTTTCTTCAAAACAGGATCTGGAGTTGCCTGGACAGGCTTTCCGAGGCACAGCGACAGAACACGTACTATATCGATACGTATTACCTGAAAGCCCTTGCCATGCGCCGCTTGGGCCGCTACCCGGACGCAATGGAGGCCATGCGGGCGTACCTCGAAGTCCGTAGATCCGATCACAGGGCGCAGATTGTCCTCGAGGCCATGCAGGGCGAGTGGCGGCTTCTTCGCGAGACGCTCCATCCGCGGCAAATCCTCTCGACGCTCGTGTTTCGCGGAAACGCGCTGAACTCTTTCTTCGACGTCCCGTTGCATCACCCGCTCTCCTTTTCCGGAATGACGGGCCTCGGCAAGATCAGTGCGTTCGGCGGCTGTATTTTTACGCCCGATACGCTGGGGAACAATCTATGGGTGTTCGATACGGTGCAAGGTTCCAGCAGGACGATGCAGATGCCCGTGGACGCGCCGGTCGTAGTCCTCCCGCTCTCGCAGGAGGAGGCGCTGTTGCTGCAGAAGAGCGGCGACCTGCTGTCGATCAGGATCAACCGGACGGCGGGAACTCTCTCGCCCAGGCCGCTGGGGCGCGTCGACGCCAACGTCTCCGATGCCGCGACCGTGAGTTCGACTCTCCTGGCCGTGGCGGACAGAACCGGTCAGGCCGTGAAATTTTACAATCTACCCTCACTGAGCGGCGTTGCGGAGTGGACGCCGAAGGAGAGTGAAAAGAGCCGCAAACTTTTCGAACCGGTTGCCGTTGCGGCCTACGGCCCTCTGCTCGCGGTTGCGGACAGGGGAAACGGCGTCGTCTATGTGCTCGACTCCTATACGCTCGCCCTGCGGGATCGCTTCGAGGCCCCTCTTCCCAGGGATCTCGAATGGGGCAACCAGGGGGAGTTGTACGTCCTGTCGGAGAACGGCGAAATGCACGCGCGCTACCCGGTGAACGCCAGGACGGCCGGAGTGCCTCGTGTCGTCAGCGGGATGAAAGACGCGTGGAGCATCGCCTGGACGAACGAAGGCCCCGTCGTCGTGGATGTATCGGGGCGACGCTGGTGGAACAGCCGCCTATTCCCGGGCCATGCCGCATCGATCGGCATGGTCGCTCTGCGCGACCCGTGGATCGAGGGGAAAAAGGGCGAGGAGACGCTCTTTCTGCGGGGTAAGGTCTCCTCCGTGTTTCGGGATTTCGTCCTCAACACCCCTCCCTCCTCCGAGGCCGTGTGGCGCGATGAGGTTCGCCCCTCACAGATCGCGGAGGCGAGCGCGGGGGGCAAAGGGGCAACATTTTTCTATGCCCCCACGGAGGAGAGCGTCGGCAAGGAGCGCCGGGTGCGAAGGGCTGCCGTTTTTGGCGATATATGGGCGGATTTGGCGGCGGAGTCGCGCGGGGGAGGAGAGATGCCCCGTGTCGTCGTGCTGGACACGCGTATCGAGGTGCCGGACAATCAGGCCCCTCTTTTTCTCTCCTTCCTCCTACACCAGGGAATTCGCCTCGATCTCTGGGCGCTGGGACGCCCGGCATCGACGGTTCTGACATATCTTTCGAGGAGTACGCTGGGGAACACGTATTACTCGAACACGCTGGAGGCAGTTCCACGAAACGACGAGATCGAGTGGCTCGTCAGCGTTCCGTTGCCGCCGGAGACAGTGCCGTTCGGTTACCCGACCGACGCGACTCTCTCGATTTTTGCGACCGTGGACATGATTCGATTCAACGATTGGATTCCAATCTGGCCGTCTCTGGTCAAAAGAAAATAGCAGAAGGGATAGATTGAGGAATGAACGATTTGCTGGCCAAAGCGCTTTCGGGCGACTTGCGTTCGATCGCGCGCCTTGTGAGCAGAGTGGAGGGCGACGAAGAGAGCGCTCATGAAATTATGAGGAACGTCTACGCGCACACGGGGAAGGCGCATGTCATCGGAATCACGGGCAGCCCGGGATCCGGAAAGAGCACCCTGACGGGACGGCTGATCGCCTGCCTGCGGGCGCGGGGTAAAAAAGTCGGCGTCATCGCGGTCGACCCTTCCAGCCCCTACACGGGCGGCGCCATACTGGGCGACCGTCTCAGGATGCAGGATCACGCACTGGATGCCGGCGTGTTCATCCGCAGCATGGGCTCGCGTGGACATCTTGGGGGGCTTTCCGGTGCCACGCACGATGCCTCGCTCATCATGGATGCCTGCGGCTACGATGTGGTCATCATCGAGACGGTAGGCGTCGGGCAGTCGGAGGTCGATGTGGTCAAGATTGCCGACACGGTCTGCCTTGTGCTGGTCCCCGGCATGGGAGACGACGTGCAGATCATGAAGGCCGGCATCATGGAGATCGCGGACATCTTTGTCGTCAACAAATCCGACAGGGATGGCGCGGAGAAGGTCGCCGCCGACGTCAAGGTCATGCTCGACCTGATTCCGGCGAGAGACTGGCGCCCGCCCGTTGCTCTTACCTCTGCGGAGCACAACAAAGGCGTCGACGTTGTGGTGGAGCATATCGAAAATCATGAAAAACACCTGAGCGAGACCGAGGACGGAAGACGCCGGCGGCTCGCCAAGATCGAGGGAGAGGTGGAGGACATCCTGAGGCGCGAGATCGCCTCCCGTGTGGCCGAAGCCTGGCGCGAGGCGAAGACGAAGGGCGCGCTCGAGGATCTGGAGAGTAGAAAGACGGATCCGTATACCGTCGCGTCCGGACTGATGAAGGTCATGGCCTGAGGGAGGAATCGACATGCGAGTGGCGATAGGAGCGGACCACGCGGGTTTTGCGCTGAAAAACGAGCTGAAGGAGCTCATCGAAAAGATGGGGCACGAGGTGGAGGATGTCGGCACCTTTTCCGGCGAGCAGTCCGTGGATTATCCCGACTGGGCCAAGAAGGTCGCCGACCAGATCGGCTCCGGCAAGGCGGATCGCGGCGTCCTGATCTGCGGCACGGGCATCGGCATGAGCATCACAGCCAACAAGGCCAGCGGCGTCTACGCCGCCCTCTGCTGCAACGAATACGCCGCGCGAATGAGCCGCCTGCACAACGACGCGAACGTCCTCGTCCTCGGCAGCAGGGTCACCGGCTCCGATCTGGCCAAATCGATCACGGAGATCTGGTTCAACACGGGGACGGAGGAGGGACGCCATCTCGTCCGGCGGCAGAAGATCAAAGATTTCGAGGCCGCGTCGGCAAGCTGTAGCGTCGCTACCTCCGGGCGCGGGCGCGTGGTCGTGGTCGAGCACCCCTTGATCCAGCACAAGCTCAGTTTCGTGCGGGACAAGAGCACCAGCGTGAAGGACTTCAGAGATCTCGTACAGGAGATCGCGGGGCTGATGGTGTACGAGATTTTCCGCAACCTGCCGCTTGAGGAGATCGAGGTGGAAACCCCCCTGTGCCGGACGAAGGCGTTCTCGCTGGCGGGGAAGAAGCTGGCCGTCGTGCCGGTTCTGCGCGCGGGGTTGGGTATGGTGGAGGGCATTCTGCGCCTCATACCGAATGCAAAGGTCGGCCACATCGGCCTTTACAGGGATCCTGAGACCCTGCAACCGGTGGATTACTACTGCAAACTGCCGAACGACATCGGCGACCGCGACATCTTCGTGCTCGATCCGATGCTCGCCACGGGCGGTTCGGCGGCGGCGGCGATCTCGCACGTCAAGAAATACGGTGGCAAGCGCGTCTCCCTCGTCTCGTTGATCGCCGCGCCGGAGGGCGTGGCCAGGGTATCGGCGGAGCACCCCGAGGCGGATATCTTCACCGCCGCCCTCGACAGCCATTTGAACGACCATGGTTACATCGTGCCCGGCCTCGGAGACGCAGGCGACAGATTGTTCGGCACGAAGTAAAGACGAAAGCGAAGAAGATCCGACTGTGGCAATTTTTTTCTCGGCCCTGCTGAATTTTTTATGGGGCGTCATAGCGACGCCTGTCTCGATGAGGCTTTCGAGGACGTTCCGCTTGCTGGACGTCCCCGGCGGACGCAAGCAACATCAGAATATCACGCCGCGGGGCGCAGGCATCGTGCTGTGGACGGGCTATCTGCTGTGGGCCCTGATCAACCCGAACCCGGGCGTCGAGGTCCCGTTCGTGGCGACCGGGGCTACGTTGGTCTTTCTGGTCGGGTACATGGACGACATGCACCCGCTGCCGCCGATTCGCCGCCTCGTCGTACATCTCTTCGCGGCCGGCTGGGTGGTCTTCGCGCTGCCGATTCCGATCGCGCAGAGAGTCTTGCTGCTGCTCTGGATCGCAGGCTCCACGAACGCGTATAATTTCGTGGACGGGATGGACGGGCTCGCCCTCTCTCTCGCGTTCATTACGTCGTTTCTCTCTTTCGTGAACGGCAACCCCTATACGTGGGCGCAGTTCTGCGGCCTTGTGGCGGGTGTGCTGGTGTGGAATTTCCCGTACGCGAGGACGTTTTTAGGCGACGGAGGGGCCACGCTGCTTGGGTATATCTGCTCGTCTCACCTGGCGTGGGATCTGTTTCCACAGTTTTTTGAGATGAAACTGGCGTATATGGTGCCCGTTCTCCTGCTTCTGGGGGGCGTGCCGGTGGTGGATACGCTCTGTGCCATGACGCGCCGGATGCTGCAAAAAAAATCCCCCTTTCTTCCCGACAGGGGGCACGCGCATCATATTCTGTTGGATCGCAGGTTGCGTACCTGGCAGGTCCTGTCCGTGCTCGTCTTTGTGCACGGCCTGTTGATCAGCACCGGATTCTACCTGCTTGATATTTTGCCGTAGGGAGGAGTGAGGAAGATGTCGAAAAAAAATATCGATATTGTGATCGGCACAAGGCCTGAGGCGATCAAGATGGCGCCGGTGATTCTCGAGCTGAAGGGGAGATCCGACTTCGACGTCCGGGTCATCGCAACCGGTCAACATACGGACATGTTGGTGCAGGCGCTCGATTATTTTTCCATCAAGGCCGACGTGAATCTTGGCATCATGAGGGAGCGCCAGTCCCTCGACTACATCACATCCTCCGTCATGGAGGGAGTGGGGAGAACCCTGGACGAGAACAAGCCGGACGGCGTGCTCGTACACGGCGATACGACCACGACATTCGCCGCGTCCATCGCCGCGTTTTATCGCAAGATCCCCGTCGGTCACGTCGAAGCGGGACTGCGCAGCTGGAATATGCACCTGCCGTTTCCCGAGGAGATGAACCGCGTTCTCACGGACAGGATCGCGAGGTGGTGGTTCGCCCCCACCGAACTGGCGAAAGAAAATCTGGTGAAGGAAGGGACGCGCCCCGAGGCGATTTATGTGACGGGCAACACCGTTGTGGACGCCCTCTTTACGACGATACGCGCGAAGGGAACGCCGAAGGCGGAGTGCGTCGCTTCGCTCCGAAAGGACATGCCCTTTCTGCTGGTTACTGCGCACAGAAGGGAGTCGTGGGGCAAACCGCTGGAGGATATCTGCTCCGCGTTGCTGGACATTTTGGAGAAATACCCTGCGTACGGCGCGCTCGTGCCGATGCACAAAAACCCGGCCGTCAGGGAGACCATGCGTGAAATACTGGGTGGGAACGAGAGGATCGTCCTCTGCGACCCGCTCGATTACCCCGATTTTGTGTGGGCGATAGACAATTGCAAGTTGATCCTGAGCGACAGCGGCGGCGTTCAGGAGGAGGCATCCGCGCTCGGCAAGCCCGTTCTGATCCTGCGAGACGTGACCGAACGCCCCGAGGCTCTGGAACATGGAAGCGGCCTGTTGGTCGGAACGAAGAGAGAGCGTATAATATCCGCAGCATACGAACTGCTTTCGGATTCGGAGGCTTACAGGCGTGTTCAGGCGCGCTGCGAAGGGAATCCCTTCGGCGACGGACAGGCTTCCCGCCGTATCGCAGATATTTTGTCCGTGGATCTGGCATAACCGCGTGTTCGTTTGCGCGACAGGAGTGACGAGTGTTGAACGATAGATTGTTGATCAGAGGCGGGCGGCCTCTTCTTGGGAATGTCGCCACGCAGGGCGCGAAAAACGCGGCGCTGCCGGTGATGGCCTCCGCCCTTCTCCTGCGGGGAGGGGAACTCACGCTGGAGCGAGTACCAGACCTGCAGGACATCCATACAATGGCAAACCTGTTGCGCCACCTTGGCGCGACCGTATCCTTCGAAGCGGGGCGCATGACGATATCTGTCCCGGATGAACTGCACTGGGAGACGCCGGCCGATCTCGTCCGCAAGATGCGGGCTTCCTCGCTTGTACTTGGGCCGCTGGTCGCCCGTTGCGGTAACGCAATTCTGCCCCTGCCGGGCGGATGTGCCATCGGGAGCCGGCCGATTGACTTTCACCTCAAGGCTCTCGTGCGCATGGGGGCGGAGATCGACCTCGAACACGGCTCCGTACACGCGCGCACGTGCGGACTCAGCGCGACGCGCATCTACTTCGACTTTCCTTCCGTGGGCGCGACCGAGAATATTCTAATGGCTGCCGCGCTCACGCCCGGCGAATCTACGATCGAAAACGCCGCACGAGAACCGGAGATCATCAACCTCGCGGAGACCTTGCGCGCCATGGGGGCGAAGATCGAGGGCGAGGGGACGGGCACGATCCGGATCGAGGGGACGAGGGACCTGCACAGTGCCAAGGTGGAGATTATCCCCGACCGGATCGAGGCCAGCACCTATTTGCTGGCGGGCGTCATGACGCGTGGAGCGGTTACGGTGACGCGGATCAACCCGGAGTATCTCGAAGCCCTGACCTTTAAACTGGAGGAGGCGGGCGTTCCCGTGAAGCAGACGGAGGATACCCTCTCCGTCGATTGCAGAGGACTCGCCTGGAGCGGCATATCGCTGAAGACGCTTCCGTATCCGGGGTTTCCCACGGACATACAGCCGCAAACCATGGCGACGCTCTGCATGGCGGACGGAACGAGCGTCATACACGAGAGCGTATTCGATTCTCGCTACATGCATGTCAGCGAGTTCAAGCGCATGGGATGCAAGATCGACATACAGGGCAACACGGCTGTTATTACAGGCATACGGCAGCCGGTCGCCGCGGAGGTCCATGCGTCCGACCTGCGGGCGGGGGCGGCTCTGATTCTCCTCGGACTCTCCGCGGAAGGGGAGACTGTTATCTGCCAGATGAAACACGTCTGGCGGGGGTACGAGCATATCGTGGAGAAACTGAGGTCCTTGGGGGCCGACATCGAGCTTCTGCCGGACGAAGAGGACCCAGAGGCGGATTGACGTTATTGGGGGGCGGGGTTTTGCAGACAAATGTGGATCCCAGACTCGAAAAGCTGAAGGTGTTCGCGTTCGTCGGCCCCGCTGGCACGGGAAAGAGCCAGCGCGCCCAGTTCGTGGCGGACTACCTGGACGCCGATTATATCATCGACGACGGCCTCGTCATACGCCGCACGACGATCATGTGCGGCAAGAGCGCCAAGACGGAACGCAATCAGATTCGGGCGATCCGCAGGGCTCTCTTCGAGTACGACGACCACCGCAAGGCGGTGACGGATTTCTTCGCCGGAGCCGTGCCCTGCTCCGTGATGATCATCGCGACCTCGGATGGCATGGCCGAGAAGATTATAAGAAAACTTCGATTTCCTCTGCCCGCGCGCGTGATCCATATCGAGGAGGTCGCTACGCCTGAGGAGATTGCGCGCGCGCGCAGGGAGCGCCAGAGCAAGGGACAGCACGTCATCCCCGTGTCGCATGTCCTCGTGCGGAAGAACTTCGCGGGCAAGATGGTGGGGCGCCTTCGCGTCCTCTGGCGCACCAAAGCGCCCTACGAGGGCGAGAAGACGATCGTCCGCCCTCCTTTCAGCTTCTACGGCGAGGTCCATATCGAACCGGAGGCGATCGAACAGATGGCCTCGCACATCGCCTCGCGGACGCCGCAGGTTCCCAAAGTGGTGCAGACGAGGGTTTTCTCCGTCGAAGAGGACTCCATTAATATCGACATCGACATCAAGATCTCGCCCGGTCCGAAGAACATCGTCAGCGTGGCCGAGCAGATCCGGCAGAGCATCGCGCGGAGCATCCGCTACTTCAGCGGGTTGGACGTGCGGAACGTGAACGTGAACGTGGTGGGAGTGGAATTTTGACGACTACAGCAGGGGGGCAGAATGTCTTTCATCTGTCCGATGAAGAGAGAGAAAAGAACGCCAGGCGCATCTGGGGCGAGTGTCGCGCGAGGGCGATGCGCTGCAAGGGGTGTGTCCTTGCCGAGACCAGGAATACAGTCGTCTTCGGAGAGGGCGACGAACGGACAAGCCTGATGTTTATCGGGGAGGGGCCCGGCGCGGACGAGGACGACCAGGGGAGGCCCTTCGTGGGACGCGCGGGACAGCTGCTCACGCAGATTCTCTCCGCGGCGGGCATCGAACGCGAAAAGGTGTACATCACGAACATAGTCAAGTGCAGGCCGCCTGGCAACCGGACTCCGGAGCAGGAGGAAATGATGGCCTGCGACGTTCACCTGCAGACGCAGATTTTATTGATCCGTCCGCGCATTCTGGTGTTGCTCGGCAACTCTCCCACGAAATGGATTTTGAAGACGACATCGGGAATCACCAAACTCAGGGGACGCTGGTTCGACTGGCGCGGCGTCGCCGTGATGCCGATGTTTCACCCCAGCTATCTGCTGCGCTATCCTGACGGGAAGAAACAGGGCAGCCCCAAACACCTCTCCTGGCTAGACATTCAGGAAGTGAAAAAGCGCTGGGATCTCGTGCGCGAGACCGGCGAACTGGGGGACATCCATTATGGATAGGGAAAAACTGCCTGCTCACGTCGGCATCGTGATGGATGGCAACGGGCGCTGGGCGAAGAAGCGGCATCTGCCCAGAGTCATCGGACATCAGTCGGGCGTCAAGGCGATCGAACGGATCGTCGACGCCGCCAAGGAGATCGGCATACGCTATCTCTCGCTTTACGCTTTTTCCACCGAGAACTGGAATCGCGCACAGAGCGAGGTTCACGGCCTGATGGGGCTCTTTCGGTATTATCTTAAGGGGAAGATCGACCAGATGGACAGGCGCGGCGCGCGCGTGCGCTTCGCCGGCAGGTTGAGCGCGCTCCCGGAGGATATTCAGGGGATCATACGCGACGCGGAGGGGAAGACGGAGGGCAACGAAGCGATCGACGTCATCTTTTGCGTCAATTACGGCGGCCGCCAGGAGATTTTGGACGCCGTGGAGAGAATCGCCCGCGAGTGCCCGGAGGAGCCGATGACGGAGGAGCTTTTCAAGCAATACACCTACCTCCCCGAGGTTCCCTATCCGGATCTTTTGATCCGTACGGGGGGAGAGCTTCGAATGAGCAATTTCTGGCTGTGGGGCGGGGCCTACAGCGAGTATTATTTTACGGACGTATATTGGCCCGATTTCGACAGGCATGAGCTGGAGAAAGCGCTTGAAAGCTACGCCGGAAGGGAGCGAAGGTATGGCTTTGCATAAACCGCCCTCGGGGTTGAAGCCGAAGGACGAATCGGGAAAAAATCCCGCGAACGGGGAGTTGTTCAAGCGCGCGCTGGGAAGTGCGGCGGTGTTCTGCGGCATCGTTGGCGGTATTTTGATCGGGGGATGGGCGTGGTCTGCCGTTGCTTCGGGCGTCGCCCTCGGCTCCCTCTGGGAGTTCTATCGGCTGATCTACACGAAGTACAAGCTCTCTCGAGGCTGGGGCCTGACGGGAGCTCTTCTGCTGCTCGTCTCCGTGTCCGTCGGCCTGAGTTATTCGGTCACGCTCTCGATTATCGCCCTTCTCGCTTTCATCATTCTGTTTACGGAGGTCGTGAGGCGTCAGATCACGGGGCAGAGCTACGCGCTCTGGAACCTGGGCGGAACGCTCTCGGGGCTGATCTATATCGTGCTGCCGTGGAGCTTCATGATCGTGATCCGCTCGCAGACGTGGGGGCATATTTTTCTGTTGACGCTCTTTTTCTGCACATGGAGCTGCGATGTGGGCGCCTATCTGGTCGGCTCCCGTTTCGGGGGCACGCCGTTCTGCTACAAGGTCAGCCCGAAGAAGAGCTGGGAGGGTTTCTGGGCCGGCGTTCTCGCCAGCGTGCTCTGCGGCGGAGCGGTCGCAGTCTTTTTCGAATTTCCCCCGATCCCTCTGGTGCTGCTTGGGTTGCTCTGCGGCGTCGCGGGGCAGCTCGGCGACCTGGGCGAGTCGGTTCTCAAGCGCGAGGCGAAGGTGAAAGACACCGGCAATATCATTCCCGGGCACGGCGGTTTCCTCGACCGTTTCGACAGCATCCTGATCAACGCCTCGCTCGCGTATTTTATCTTCGAGGTGATCGGATAGCATGACAAACGTCGTCGTAATCGGAGCGACCGGCAGCGTCGGCACCTCGGCCCTCGACATCTGCCGCCGCTTTCCCGACCGCTTCAAGGTCGTCGCGCTGGCGGCGCACTCGAATGCCGACGGGCTGCTCGCGTTGGCGCGCGAATTTCACGCCCCCTATGCCTGTCTCGCAAACCCCTCTTCCGACGATGCGACTCGCTTCAAGAGCGCCGGCGCCGAACTTCTCGCCGGAGGGGGCGGCCTCATTGCACTCGCGGAACTCGGCGAGGCGGATAACGTCGTCTTCGCGTCGTCCGGCGCGGACGCGATCGTCGCGTTGCAGCGCGCGTTGCTCGCGGACAAGGACGTGTCGCTCGCGAACAAGGAGAGCATCGTCGCCGCGGGGCCTTGGGTGATGCCCCTGGTTCGACGCCCGGATCAATTGCGGCCCGTCGACAGCGAGCACAGTGCGATCTGGCAGTGCCTCCGCGACGAGCCGCACAAGTCGGTCGAGAAGATCTGGCTGACGGCCTCCGGCGGTCCCTTTCGCGAGACGCCGAAGGCCGCGATGGCGGACATTACGCCCGAGGCCGCGTTGAAACACCCGACCTGGGTGATGGGGCGAAAGGTCACGATCGACTCGGCGACGCTGATGAACAAGGGCATCGAGTGCATCGAGGCGATGCAGCTCTTCGACCTTCCCGCGTCGAAGGTCGGCGCGCTGGTACATCCAAAGTCGCAGGTGCACGGGCTGGTCTCGTTCGGCGATGCGACGATCAAGCTCCTGCTTTCGAGCGCGGACATGCGCCTGCCCGCGGCAGCGGCTCTCGCGTGGCCGGAGCGCCTCCCCCTCACCGACAGCGGCTTCGAAACGCTGCCCTTGCCGCTCTGGTCCCTCGAGTTTTTCGAACCGGACGCGGAGCGATTCCCCTGCCTCGCGCTTGCCATCGAAGCGGGGCGGCGGGGTGGCGCCTACCCGCCGCTTTTGATCGGAGCCGACGATTTTGCCGTAAATGCGTTTCTGGAAAGGCGTATTTCGTTTTTGTCTATCCCTACTATAATTGAAAGAACTTTAGAGACGTACGCGGGCGGCGCGCCCCGAACCCTCCAGGATGCGATCGAACTGATTGCGACGGGGGCACGGATGGCGGAGGAAACCTGCTACACAATAGGAGGATAAGAGATTCGAGATGGTAAGTTTGCTTTCGTTTCTGGTTGTAATCGGCGTCTGTGTGATCATCCACGAGGGGGGGCACTATCTGGCCGCCGTTTGGCGCAAGGTCCAGGTGCACGAGTTCGCCTTCGGCATGGGGCCGAAGCTCTTTTCCAGGCGGCGCAACGGCGTGATCTGGTCGATCCGGGCTCTGCCGATCGGCGGCTTTGTCCGCCTGGAGGGAGAGGAGGAGGAACCCCGTCCCGAGGATACGCCCGATCCGGAGAGAAGTTTTCAAAAGCGCAGACCGTGGGAGCGTTTCGTGATCATCGCGGGCGGCGCTACCATGAACATCGTGCTCGCCTGGCTGCTGATGACGTTCTCGCTCGCCACGCACGGGGTGCTCGATATGAAGACGCCGAAGATCGGCACGCTGATGGCGGATTACCCGGCGGCGACGATGGGCGCGCAGGTGGGGGACACGATTCTGTCAATCAACGGCGCGCCGATCGGGGAGTGGGGGGAGATTCGCACCACCCTGCAGAAGTTGAAGACGGACGACGTGAGGGTCGTGGTGGACCGCGGCGGCTCCGAGGTGACGTTAACGGGCAAGGTCCCGTACAGCGGAGAGCACAAAGCGCGCCTCTGGGGCGTGCAGCCCTCGCGGGTCGTCTACCCGCTCGGCAAAGCCCTTTACAGCGGCCTCAGTTACAGCTGGCAGATGAGCGTCGATATCCT
The DNA here is from genome assembly GCA_031549185.1 of Synergistaceae bacterium. Taxonomy (GTDB): domain Bacteria; phylum Synergistota; class Synergistia; order Synergistales; family Synergistaceae; genus JAVBQG01. The sequence continues at coordinate 22,559 of JAVBQG010000013.1, forward strand.
GAAGGGCCTTTGGATGATGGTGACGGGTAAAATTCCCGCCGACGTCGCCGGGCCTGTCGGCATCGCTCAATATGCCGGCAACGCCGCGCGAGAGGGGTTCTGGACATTTATCGCCTTTCTCGCCGTGATCAACCTGAACCTCGGGCTGCTGAACCTCTTTCCCTTCCCGGCGCTCGACGGTGGACGCCTGGTCTTTCTCTTCGGGGAGATGGTCTCCGGGCGCAAATTCCCCGAACACTGGGAGAGCCGCATTCACCTCGTCGGCTTCGCGCTCCTCATGGCCTTGATCGCCTTCGTGACATGGAAGGACATCGCCAGGTTGATGAAGCTGTAGATAGAGCGGAGGACGATTTTGATGAGCAGCAAGAAGAAGGTATGCATCGGTGGGCTGACCTTCGGGTCCGGCGCGCCCGTGCGAGTGGAGAGCATGTTGAAGAGCAGGCTCGAGGACGTTTCCGGTTGCCTTGCAGAGTTGAACGCCTTGAATGACGCGGGTTGCGAGCTCGCCCGCATCGCGTTTCCCTCCGAAGAACTCGGTGATTGCCTGACGGAAATCGTCAAAAAGACGAACGTCGCCGTCATGGCGGACATTCATTTCAGCCACCGCCTGGCGCTTCGCGCCATCGACTGCGGGTGTGGATCCGTGCGTATAAATCCCGGCAATATGGGGAGCAGAGAGGGCCTGATGGAGGTTCTCGCCGCGGCGCGCTCGGCCGGAGCCGTGATACGCATCGGCTCGAACGGCGGTTCGCTCAACGGAAAGCAGGTCGAAGCGCAGAAAGGCGACCGCGCTCTCGCGCTGGTGCAGGCTGTGGAGGAGCAGTTGGTTCCGTTGGTCGACGCCGGTTTCGAGGACATCATCATCTCGGCCAAATCGAGCTCGGTTCCCGAGACGGTGCGCGCCAACCTGATCCTCTCGCAACGGTATCCCTTCCCACAACACATCGGCATCACGGAATCCGGCGCGGGCATCGACGGCGCGGTCAAAAGCGCCGCCGGCATCGGTGTCCTGCTCGCGCAGGGAGTCGGTGACACGATACGGGTCAGCCTCACGGGGGAGAGCGTCGAAGAAGTACGCGTCGCCTACGGCATCCAGCGGGCTCTCGGCATCCGCCAGCGCGGCGTCGACTTCATCAGCTGCCCGGGGTGCGGCCGCCGCCGCATCGATGTCGCCGCGATGGCCGAGCAGGTTAGGCGGCTGCTGCCCTCCGACCTGCCAGACGGCGTGAGTATCGCCGTGATGGGTTGTGAGGTCAACGGTCCAAAGGAGGCGGCCTCGGCCGATTTCGGAGTCGCGGGGACGGCAGGGGGGTTCGTCCTCTTCAAAAAAGGCGTCGCCGTCGCCTCCGGTGAAATCGAAAACTTGGAAAATATCGTAAGATCTTATCTGAGAGACTTGTCCAATTAATCGATGTGATGTTTAATTTATCTTGGCATGATTGTATCAGGCAATCATGCCAAGGGTCGCGTGCATCGAAAATGGAGTTTTTGTCCGACGGAGGGGGTTCGAGATGGCCATCGCGGTGATTGTCGTACTGGTTCTTGTCTGTCTTTCCTTGCTCTACCTGGTTATCGTCGCAAAAAGACGAAGTGAAGAGTTTGGCCGGTTCATCCGTCATCTGTATCGCTTCGGAACGATCGACCTCAGTGAGACAACAGGGAGAGCCCTCACCGGAGGTGGAAATTCTGCGCGGGAGCCCTTGTCGGATATCTGGGCGGTTTTCGAGGGATCATGGTAGAGACGATGGGCGACGTGCAAAAGATCGCCCTGGGGTTTTACTCGATCGATAGAGGTCTCCGTCGCTTCGCGAAAGTTTTTGCCGAAATGGAGGGCGCCGTGGAATCGGGCAATCGTGCGACTGCCGCGATCGGGGGGCACGCGCAGGAACAGCTGGTATCTCTCGAAGAGTCGATAGCGGTCGTGCGGGAGGTGCATATGACGGCCGGCACGCTAAACGAGATTATGGGGAAGGTCTCGCGGGACGCGGAGAACGGCCTCGGGCAGTTGAAGGAGATGGGGCGTCTCGTGAGCGGCATCAACGGCCAGATGGAGGGCATGGTCTCTCGCTCGAACGTCCTCTCCGAGAAAGCGGACGAAATGAAGACGGCCATACAGTCCATCTCTGGAATTGCGGAACAGACCAATCTGCTCGCCTTGCCGAAGCTTTCGCGCGTACCACAGCCGCCGTGGAGTGACGTCATGAAGGTCCGCGAACAATTCCATTCGTATTACCACAAGGTGATCGACCTGTTGAATGAGAGCATGCGAACTTGTGAAAGATGATGAAAAATAAACAAATATATTGATATAGGTTAATTCTTGTATTATACTATTGTTATACACAGTGCGAGCGGAGCTGATGTTTCGCTCGCGTCCTTATCGAAAACCTCGAGTCATGCCAGGCAACACACGTAGTCCAGCCAGGGCTGGCGCGTTAAATACAGGGAGGGGTCTCAAATGGCAGTCAATCTTCACGGTCGCAGTTTTCTCACGTTGAAGGACTTTACCTCGCAGGAAATCGAGTTTCTTCTAAACCTGTCCGCCGATCTCAAAAGCAAAAAGAGAATCCGTACGTGGAACCCGCTGATGAAGGGGCGCAATGTTGCGCTGATTTTCGAGAAAGCCTCCACTCGCACACGTTGCGCCTTTACCGTTGCCTGCATCGACGAAGGAGCACACCCCGAGTTCCTCAGCAAGAACGACATCCACCTCGGCGCCAAAGAGGACGTCAAGGACACGGCGCGCGTCCTCGGGCGCATGTTCGACGGAATTCAGTTCCGCGGTTTCAAGCACTCCATGGTGGAGGAGCTGGCGAAGTACGCCGGCATCCCCGTGTGGAACGGACTGACCGACGACTATCATCCGACGCAGATTCTGGCCGACATGCTCACGATCAAGGAGCACTTCGGCGATCTGAAAGGGCGCAAACTCGTCTACGTCGGCGACGCCCGCAACAACATGGGCAACTCTCTCATGATCGGCTGCGCGAAGCTCGGACTTCACTATGTCGCCTGCGGCCCCAAGGAACTCGAGCCCTCCGCCGAAATTCAGGCGGCCTGTAAGAAGATCCTCAAGGAGTCCCAGTCCGGCGGCAAGATCGAGATCATCAATGATCCGAAAAAAGCCGTGAAGGGCGCCGACGTCATCTATACCGACGTCTGGTACTCGATGGGCGAGGAGGACAAGGCGGCCGAGCGCAAGAAGATGCTTCAGCCCTATCAGGTGAACATGGACCTCTTCAAGGCCACCGGCAACGGCGAGACGATTTTTATGCACTGCCTGCCGGCCTACAAGGGCAACGAAGTCACGGAGGACGTCTTCGAGCTGCCGAATTCTAAGGTGTTCGACGAGGCCGAGAACAGAATGCACACCATCAAGGCAGTCATGGTGGCCACCATCGGCGATATTTAGACCGTTTGAAAATCGTGCCTGTTCCGCGTTCTTGAAATAGCAAAACGCTTTTTCCTCGCGCCGTTGCCGTGTTTTGCCGGTGATGGCGCAATTTCCCGATATGTGGTTTAATAACACGGTTTCGTCGTCAAGGCGAAACCGTGTTTGCTTTTTTGCCCTAGTGCATTCGTTGCATGTGTAGTATTATTTTTATCTGCTACAGCAATTTTTGCAGGCAACAAGAGGGGAGTGGCAATGTTGAGGGTCAGGCTTGACGATGTGGAACTATCCCTGTCCGACGACGTTCTGGCAGGGGGCAAGCGCGCCGTCTTTGAAGTGGCGAAACAGGATGCCCTTGGCCGCAACGCGGTAATCGTCGGGATTACCGTCGATGGAGAGCAAATCGGCGACGAAGAGTCTTTTTACGCGCTGTCGGGAGGACTCGACATTCACTTTACGTCGCAACCCGTGCGGGAGCTGGTCGAGGAATCCCTGGGGGAAGGAGAGAGATATCTGCCCCTTCTTGCCTCCGGGCTGGAATCCGTCGCGACCCTTTTCGAAGAGAAAAAGGACGACGAGGCGCAGGCGAAGCTTCTTCAGACGATCGAGGGTATCAACTGGCTCGTCGACGTGTTCGATAAAAGCTGTATTCTGATGGGCGTTCGTCCCGATACCTTGAAAGTCGGCAACTTCCTGCAGGATCGTTCCGATCTGAACGACGCCCTGAGCGAGATGGTGGATGTCATGGAGAGCGGCAAAATGATCGAACTCGCCTACCTGATCCGGGAGAAATTGCTCCCCGTGGTGCAGAAATTCTCGGCTTACTGGGCGGAAATCAAAGCCGAGATGGAGACGCCGCTACAATAACCGTTGCCTCTGAGGAAGCGCTGGTTCGGTCGCTCAAATGGTAATTCCTCCGTGCAAAAACGCGGAATTACAAGGGGCTGTAAATCTTTACCCTTCAGGCCCCGACGATCGATCAGCCTTTTCCTAACTTGTCGAAGAAACCGTGATACTTTGTCTTTGCCTCATCAGGCAAGAGAGGAGGCGGCCTTTTGTCCGTTAAAAAGGGTCTGTCCATCTTTCTGCTCTTGACCATACTCATGGGTGGAACGGTGCTCTTTCTAAGCATAGATAAATCGTCCTGGGCGATTTTTCGGCAGGCCAGCAAGGTCAGGATGCTTCTGGCCATGTTGTTGGTCGTCTTCGTATGGCTGTTGGACGCGCTGAAGTTCAAACTTCTGACGCGCGCGGCCGGGGAGCGCATCAAGTACAGCTTGGCGCTCGAACTCACATGGATTAATTATTTCGGAGCCGCAATTACACCTATGCAGAGCGGCGGCGGACCGTTTCAGATGTATATTCTGTACAAAAACGGGATCAGCGTCGGCACCTCGGTCGCCATTACCCTCGTGCGGACTTTTCTCACGATGTTGCTGCTCGGACTCACCATCCCCTTCAGCTTCGCGCTGCATGCGGACCTGCCGCAACTGGGGTGGGGCATGCGCGGGTTCGTATCCTACGTGATCGTCTTCAGTCTGGCGGTCTGGTGCGGGGTCGTGCTGAGCATCGCTCGCCCGGCGCTGATCAAACGATGGTGCTGGAGACTGATCAACCTCCTCAAACGCCTCGGGGTCTTCGGGCAGGCGCGCGTGAGCCGGATGTTTCGCAGGGTGAGCCTCGAGATCGATTCGTACAACCAGAACGTGCGCTCGTTCATCACTACCGGCAAGGGATATTTCGTCCTGGGGACGCTTGCCGCGTTCTTCCAGATGGTGGTGCAGCTCTCCGTCATGCCGTGCATGATCTGGGCGATGGGGATGCCGGTGATGTACGTCGAATGTCTTCTCGTACAGGCTCTCTTTCTCTTTCTGCTCTACTTTATACCGACGCCCGGGGGGAGCGGCGCCGCGGAGGGCGGTGCGGCGTTGATCTTCAGCATCTTCGTGCCGTGGAGTGTGGCCGGTATGATGGGCGTCGCATGGCGCCTTCTGACCGAATATACCGGCATCGCCCTCGGCTCGCTGGTCGCGCTCAAAACGGTCGGCTGGAACGTGGCGGAGGAGATCATGGAGAGAGACAAGAACGACGCGGGGGACATGGGGGAGAATTGAACTTGCAGTTCAGGGCAGCCGTTTTCAAATACCGAGGCCTCTTGTGGGGGCTGTTTGCGATCGCCATTTTCATCTTTCCGGTCTCCTATTCGTCCTTTCGAATGACGCTCGCTCTTCCGCTGGTGCTCGGGGGGCAGGCGCTGCGCTTCTGGGCTGCGGGGGTGATCCCCAAGTATCGCACGCTCGTCATCGGCGCTCCCGTTTTGGTCACGTGGGGGCCGTACGCGTGGGTACGCAACCCCCTGTATGCGGGCAACGCTCTGATGGGCTGCGGCTGGGCACTGATGGCCGGTTGGTGGTGGGCGGCCGTCTTCGCCGCGCTCTTTTACGCCATCTATTCGCTGGTAATCATCCCCGACGAGGAAAAATTTCTCGTCGAGCGTTTCGGAGGGGAGTACGAACGTTTCAGGCGGGAGACGCCAAGCCTCTTCCCTCGCTTTTCCGGTGTGGAAAAGCGAATCCGCGCAAGCCACGGCGAATTCGACGGGGCAAAGTCGTGGTCGATGGAGCGACACTCCCTGCGGATGAACGTAGTCGTCACGCTGTTGGTGCTGATCCGGCTCTTCTGGTTGAACTACTAAAAAATCGCCTCCGCTTGCACGGAGGCGATTTTTTCATGCCCTGCTCTTGCCTTCCTATATGTGCGCGATATCTCCGAAGAGCCGGCGCCACGTTTCTTCGTAAATCTTTCCGGCTTCGACGTTGCGGAGCGCGACGCCGTCCTTGATGGCGGCCTGCCCGACCGCTTCGGCGATCCTGGGGGTCGTCTCGCTGCCGAAGAAGCGCGGACAGATGTGATCGGGCGCGAGATGGCGACGATCGACCATATTGCTCAACGCCTCCGCTGCGGCAATCAGCATGGAGTCCGTGAGCTTCGTCGCGCGCACCTCGAACGCGCCCCGAACGATGCCGGGGAACGCGTGGATGTTTAACAGCGTGTTCGGGTGTTTCATGCGCCCGGATGCATATATGAACGCGCCTGCCTGCATGGCCGGTTCGATGTCGATCTCCGGTTCGGGCAGCGCAAGCGCCAATACGACGGGTTTCTCCGCCATTTTTTTGATGTGTTCGGGGCTGATGACGCCTCCTCTCGAAAGGCCTACCAGAATGTCCGCACCTGAGGCGGCCTCGTCGAGTCCCCCTTTCAGTCCCTCGGGGTTCGTCTTGGGGGCAAGTGCGGTTTGGATTGGATCCATATGCGGGTGCGCCGGCCCCAGGATGCCGTCTTTGTTCAGCACGACGATGTTTTTCGCGCCTGCCTTGAGCAGGAGCTCGGCCGAGGCGACTCCCGCGGCGCCTGCTCCGATGATCACGATTTTCACCTGATCGATCGTCTTTCCCTTCAATTTCAGGGAGTTCCACACGGCGGAGAGGATGATGACGGCGCTTCCCTGTTGGTCGTCGCAGAAGACGGGGATGTCGAGCGTCGTAGTGAGCTCGTTCATGATATAGAAGGCGTCGGGGCTCTTGACGTCCTCGATGTTGATGCCGCCGACGGTCGGCGCGAGCGTTTTGCAGAACGTCGTCACCTCTTCGTGACCGGCCGCATCGACTGCCACAGGTATTGCGTTGACATCTCCCATCAGTTTGAGGAGAAGCGCCTTGCCCTCCAGAACAGGCAGAGACGCCAGGGGGCCGACGTTGCCCATGCCGAGGACGGCCGTGCCGTTGCAGACGATCGCCAGCCTGTTTCCCTTCCCCGTGTAGTCAAAGACCTTGGCAGGGTCGCCATTGATCTCCTCGCAGGCGGGGGTGCTGCCAGGGACGTACGCCATTGCCAGCTCGTACTCGTTTCTGATGTTCATCGTGGGATAAATTTTGATCTTTCCCTTGGCTTTTCTGTGGAACTCCAGCGCTTCGTTGCGTTCGAGATTGTCCATCCTAACAGCCTCCTCTTATTAATGCGATTTAGGAATACCGATTTGAAATCAAGGATCCAGGGGGTGACGCTTCGAAACCGGATCGTGTCGGCATTGTCGGGCCAACGTGCAATCAAAGGATGTATTTGGATGCGGCGAAGGCCGCGTAAACTTGTGATTGCAAATTGGTATCATGCAATTTTTTCAAGGCTTTGCGACAAGGTCTCCAAGTCGACGATCATACCATCCTCGGCAGCGGTAACCCAGGTATCCTGCGTCGTCAACTCCTTCGCTATTTCCTCCGGCCCCCTGTCCAGGATCATGGGGCCCATGTGCGTCAGCAAGAGGAGTTCGGGGCGCAGTACCTGCAGAAGCGACGCGACTTCGGGGATGGAGATGTGGTCGAGTTTGCCCCACGGATAGGGCAGCGTCACGTTTACGATCAACATTTTACACTCTTCGTAGCGTTTTGGAAAATGTGGCAGCGCGCGGGTGTCGCTGACGACCCCCCAGGTCGCCAGGCCTTGCCCGCGAAAGATCAGCCCGAAGCACTCCACGCCGTGGTGCTTGTGCCACACGGATTCTACCGTCACGTCGTCCGCCAGTTGGGTCAAGGCGCCGTCCTCGTGTATATGGATATGTTCGATCTTCTTTGCGAAATAATCCAGCAACACCGCGTCCGGGCAACCGACCGAGTCGCGCGTCAAAAGTACCTGCCCTTTTTTTACCAGAGATCGGAGGGTCATTCCCTCGCTCAGGACGTTCAGGTCGCAGCTGTGGTCGATGTGGCGGTGTGTCAGAATCAATGTGTTGATATCGAGTGGCGAGAGCGCCGGAGACGCATGGCAGATGTGCACCAGGCTGCCCGGTCCGGGATCAATGACCCCCCTACACTTTCCGTATGAGAACCAGATTCCCCCCGATGCCCGGCGCTGGGATAGCATTGTGAAGCGGGTTCCGGCCGTGCCGAGGAATCGGATGAAGTGTTCGGGGTTCTGCATGGGTCCGGTGGTTTCCGTGAGCGCCGACTTTTTCTCCAAACGACGCGCCTCCTTGCGATAATGAATGTTACGATGTATTATATCTCTTCGATTTACGGATGAGACAGAGGTGCGAGAAAATCGCGTACGCCGGAAGCTATTTTACGCATCTTGTGGTATGCTCGACCTAGGTAAAATGCGACGACGGTTCATCCGGTGAGGAGGTGCTCAAATGAGCGATTCGCGAGATGTATGGACGGTGGGGGATGTGTTGGACGCCATGTCGGGACCGAGAATTCCCCAATTTATGGTGAGGGTCGTGCAAGAGGTACAGACATGGCTTTCCTCTGCGGTGTCGGAGAAGTACCCGCTCGATCCCATCGATTATGCGGCCGAGGACGCGGATCGATCGGCACCTGTGGAGCTCGATTATCTGTTTGAGCAACTTGAATGGGTGAGTGCGCACGCAGACCTTGTGCCGACGACGAAGGGCACGGGGCGCCGCGAGGACGCGATTGTCCTGTCAGTCGGTTCGATCCTGCTGGATGAGGGACTGCGCATGGTGGTCGACCATGCGGCGCTTTTCGCGCGCGACGTATGCAAACGCGTCTGGGTCGTCTCCGACACGTGGGTGATCGGCGACGTCCTGGTCTATATGCCGCATTTGAAGGCATTGCGGGATCTCGGCGTCGAATTGAGATTTCTGCTCGTGACCCCTTGGGGGTACTCGGAAATCCCCTGGAACCGGGAGAGGCCGTAGTTCCAAATCCAGATCAATGCGACAGTTGTTTTGTAGGGGCGCACAGCGTTCGTCCGCCTGTCTCTGAAAAGGCCGTGATTCTTGACGGGCGCTACTGATTTCGCTCCGTCGAAACCGGCTCGAAGTAGCGGAGGCGCAGGGCGTTCGAGACGACGGAGACGGAGCTGAGCGACATCGCGGCAGCCGCGATCATCGGATTCAGCAGCGGTCCCCCGAAGAGGTGCAGCACGCCTGCAGCGACGGGGATGCCCGCCACGTTGTAGGCGAACGCCCAGAAGAGATTCTGTTTGATCGCACGGATCGTCCTGCGGGATAGCTCGATGGCAATCGGGATGTCCCGCAGGTCGCTTTTTACCAGCACCACGTCGGCCGCCTCCATTGCGACGTCCGTGCCGGAACCGATGGCGACGCCCACGTCCGCGCTCGCCAGCGCGGGGGCGTCGTTGATGCCGTCGCCAACCATGGCGACGATCTTTTTTTCTTCTTCGCGCAACCGCTTGACCTCTCCCGCCTTGTCCTGTGGCAGGACGCCCGCGAGCACGCGCGTGACGCCGACTTTCGAGGCGATCGCTCGCGCCGTCCGCTCCTGGTCTCCCGTGATCATGACCGTCTCGATGTTCAATTTTTCGAGTGCTTCTATCGCGGGTGCGCTCGTCTCCTTCAGTGCGTCGGCGACCGCGAGCGCGCCGAGCGCTGCGCCGCCCGCTGCGAGCAGCATGGATGTCCGGCCCTGTTCCGCGAGCGCCGCGACCGTCCGGTCGAGTTCGCCGAAATCGACGCCGGCCTCGCTCATCATGGCGGCGTTGCCGAGCAACAGCAGCTTGCCGTCGATTTCCGCCGATACGCCTTTTCCCGGTATCGCCGTGAAATTCGCCGCGGGTTTCAAAGCCAGGCCCTTTGCGAGCGCCCCCCGCCGGATGGCGCTCGCAACCGGGTGCTCCGAGTTCGCCTCGAGCGAAGCCGCCAGGAGAAGCAAGTCGTCCTCCGCAATGCTCCCGCGCGGCACGACGTCCGTCAATACGGGGCGGCCTTCCGTGATCGTACCCGTCTTGTCGAGCGCCACGACCTGGACCTTGTGCGCGCGTTCGAGCGCCTCGCCGTTCTTGAAGAGTATTCCGAACTCCGCGCCCTTGCCGGTGCCGACCATGATCGCCGTCGGCGTCGCGAGCCCCAGCGCGCAAGGGCAGGCGATGACGAGCACGGAGATGAAGATGTTCACGACGAACGCGGTGTCCTCTCCGGCGATGTGCCAGGCGAGGGCGGCGATGATCGCGATCGCGACGACCGCCGGCACGAAGTAGGCCGACGTGATGTCCGCGATGCGCGCGATGGGAGCTTTCTGTGCCTGGGCTTCCTCGACGAGGCGTATCATTTGCGCGAGTGTCGTGTCTCCGCCGACCTTCGTCGCCCGCAGGGTGATCGCGCCGTACTGGTTGACGCTCCCCGCGATGACGGTGTCGCCCTTCGCCTTGTCGACGGGGAGAGGTTCGCCCGTGAGCATGGACTCGTCCACGGCGCTCGATCCGTCCGTCACCTCGCCGTCGACCGGTACTTTCGCGCCGGGGCGGACGAGGACGGCATCGCCGACCCGGACCTCCTCGACCGGCACTTCAACCTCGGCGCCATCTCGAATCACGGAGGCCACGGGGGGCGTCATCTCCATCAGGCGCTGGATGGCCTCGGACGTGCGTCCTTTCGAGAGTGCCTCGAAGTATTTGCCGACCATCACGAGCGCGATGATGATCCCCGCCGATTCGTAGTAGAGGTTGTGCAGCGCGTGCGCGTCGCCCTGCGCGATCAAATAGGTTGTGTAGAGGCTATAGCCGCCGGCCGCCGTGGTGCCGATGGCGATCAGCGAGTCCATGTTCGGCGCGAGGCGCAACAGCGCCCGAAATCCGACCGTGTAGAAGCGATAGCCGGAGACGACGATCGGAATCAGCAGGACGAGCTGCGCGAGCGCGAAGTTTAGAGGGTTGTGATGCGGATCGATCAAAGAGGGCAGAGGAAGCCCGACCATGCTGCCCATGGCGATATAGAGCAAGAGGGCGCCGAATGAGATCGCGACAACAAGGCGGTTGCGCGCGACCTCGAGTTCGCGCGTCTTCCGCGCCGCCGCCTTGCGGTCGGGAAGGGTGCGGTCCTCGATCGGCGTCGCCCCGAAGCCCGCTTTCTTCACGGCGTTTACGATCGTCTCCCTAGAGAGCGGCTCCCCCTCGACACTCAGCTTTTCGGTCGCGAGATTGACGGCCGCGGACGAGACGCCCGGCAGTTTTTTGACAACCCTCTCGATCGATGCGGCACACGCCGCGCAGTGCATCCCCGTGATGGAAAAATTCTGTTTCAACGCGATCACCGCCGATGTTTGATCTGTGATACTCATTAAGAGGATAACACCGAAATTCAACTTGTGCAGGGCGAATAGGCGCAAAAAAGCCGCCGCGTGCTGATGCGCGGCGGCTTTGAACGTTGTGGAACTCTTTACTGCCCGCCGCCCGCCGCCGAGATCTCGCTCAGCTTCTGCGCCGTGAACTTCTCCATGAAGTCCATGAAACACGCCAACGCCTGGCCGAAGTCGCGTTTGCCGAAGCCGAGGCGGAAGCGGTTCTGGTTGATGCCGAAGGGCCTGTCGGAAACGATCATAATCTGTGCGTCCTCCATCGCTCGGTCGCAGAGATCGCCTGCCTTGAAGGGGGCCATCAACTTCGGGAACGCGGTGGAGCCGCCGTTGGGCTCGACCCACTGAAACCACTCGGGTTTCGATTCGAAGAGGCCGCGCGCGAGGTCGAGGTTCTCGAGGATGATCTTGTGGCTGCGCGCGATCAGCGTGCGCGAGTTGCGCATCGCGATGAGGGCGAGGATCTCGGAGGGCGCGTTGGGGCAGAGGGTCGTGTAATCCTTGTACGCCAAGCATTTGCCGATGACTGTCCGGTTCTGCGACGCCAACCAGCCGACGCGCGAGCCCGCGAGCCCCAGTTTGTTGACGCCGCCGAGGGCGATCGCGCGCGAGTAGATATCCGCCACGGACGGCAGCTCCGCGCCGGGGTCGTGCTCCATGCCGCGATAGGTCTCCTCGCTGAAGACGAGCGCGCCGACGCGATCTGCGATCTCGGCGATGCGGTGGATGTCCGTCAGGGTAGGCATGAAACCCGTCGGGTTGTTGGGGATGTTGAGAATGATCATCTTCGTCTTCGAGGAGATATTGCGCAGCAGGAAGTCGAGGTCGAGCTTCCAGCCCCAATCCGTCGCCTCGAGCGTCCAGGGGATGACGGTGCAGCCTAGGGCACGCGGGATCTCGAGCAGCGACGGCAGCGAGGGCTGCAGGGCGATGACCTCGTCACCCGCGTCGAGCATCGTGTTCATGAAGATGAAGATACCCTCCTCGGGCACGCATTCGAGAACGTCGTCGGCGGAGAGCGTCTTGTAGCGCTGAGCGACGATGGACTCGCGAAGTTTGGGGTGTCCGCGGTAATCCGTGTACCCCATGTCGAGGTTGTCCCAGAGTTTTTTGCACTCCGAGTCGGCCATCTCCAGGATCTCCTTCATGTTGCAGCTCTCGCAGGCGGTGGCGCTGAGCATGTGCTTCGCCTTGGGGCCGAAGTGGGCGAAGAGCCTCTCCAGTTGGAACTCGTTCATCTTCATGGCATGTTCCTCCTTGAAAAATATTTTTCGAGAGTTTGCGTCGATTGCATGAATCAATTGTACATGCAATGTAAAATATATGGGAAGATCCGATCGGTGCAAAGAGGCCTCGGGTTAAAATGGGAGAAACGGCGGAGAAATGATGGGACGAAGAAAATTCAAGATAGGTTATCTGTTGGCACTGCTGATTGTGGCGTTGCTTTCGGCTGTGGAGCTGCCGAAATTTTTCACGGACGGTTTAACGTTTCAGGCGTTTGACGTGGGGCAGGGGGATTCGTTTCTCTTTTCGTTTCCCGACGGCAGCACGATGCTCGTCGACGCGGGGCCGCGCAAGGCGGGCAAGGAGTTGGTCGGAAAACTACGGCGCTTCGGCGTTCGCAGCATCGACATTCTCGTCGCCACACACCCGCACGAGGATCACATCGGAGGCATGATCGAGGTCCTGCGCTCGTTCCCGGTCGGAAAAATCTGGGACTCCGGCTATAACCACGGTTCGAACGTACAGAAGGAGATGCTTGCTATAATACGCAGGAAAAAGATCCGCTTCGGGAAACCGCGAGCCGGTTTTGTGGAGGAGCGCGGCGGCGTCAGGATAGAGGTGCTGGCGCCGCGCGAGGCGATCTCCGGCACGGCGAGCGACGCGAACAACAACGGCCTGATCCTGCGGGTCTCGTACGGCGAGGTTTCGTTCCTCATGATGGGAGATGCGGAGGAATCCGGCCGGGCGCGGGTCGATGTTTTTCCGGGATCGACCGTGCTCAAAGCGGGACATCACGGCAGCCGCAACGGCACGGATAAAGGGCTGCTGGAGCAGGTTCGTCCGGAAGTTGCCATACTCAGCTACGGAAGGGGCAACTCGTACGGCCATCCGCACAGGGAGACGCTCGCGCTTCTCTCGCGGGAGAAAATCGAGAGCTACGCCACGGCAAACGGAGATATCGAAATCGCCACGGATGGCAAAGAGTATTCAGTCAAGCAGTGAGAGGCGTTGAGGAGATGGAGAGGGAAAAGTTGTATTTTTTTGTGGACAGTGTGAACGAGGGGAGAGCTGCTCTTCTCGTGGGCGACGAGGGCGAACAGCAACTGGTCCTTTCGCTTGGGGTGTTGCCGGAGGGGACTTTGGAGGGCGACTGGCTGTTCGTCTCTTTCGAGCGCGACGATGAACGGAGAGACCACGCGCGCGAGGAGATAGAGCGCCTGATGGACGATCTGGGGGACAATCCCTGATGGTGCGCCTGATCGACTCAACCGGGAGAGGCGGGAAAAAGAGGAGGGTCGCCGTCGTCAGAGGGGGAGGAGACCTCGCCACGGGCGTGATCTATCGTCTCTGGCGCGCGGGCTTCGCCGTACTCTGCCTCGAGGTTGCTCGCCCGTTGGTCGTTCGCCGTCCGGTCTCGGTTGCGCAGGCCGTTTTCGACGGCGAACATACGATAGAAGAGATGAAGGCGGTCCTGATCGATTCGCCGGAGCAATTTCCGGCTACTGCCGCAAAGGGAGCCGTCTCGGTCCTGATCGATCCGGATGCCGCCTGTATCGGCCGAATCGAGCCGGATCTGCTCGTCGATGCGATCATGGCAAAGCGCAACACGGGAACGCATAGAGGGATGGCGCGGCTCGCCCTCGCGATCGGCCCCGGTTTTCGAGCGCCCGACGAAGTGCACGGCGTGGTCGAGACCAAACGGGGACACTTTCTCGGGCGCCTGATCACGAACGGCGAACCGGCGCCGAACACGGGCATTCCCGGAATGGAGATGGGTTACACCATCGAACGGCTTTTGCGCGCCCCCGCGAACGGAAGGGTCGAGCCCGTGCGCCGGATTGGCGACCACGTCGCCGCCGGGCATCTGATCGCCACGGTAGGCGAGGCCGAGGTACGCGCGCGGATTCCCGGCGTTCTGCGAGGTTTGATTCACCCCTCGGTCGAGGTCACGGCCGGCCTCAAGATCGGCGACGTCGACCCGCGCAACGAACCGTCGCACTGCTTCACCATCACGGACAAGGCTCTTGCGATCGCAGGGGGCATTCTGGAGGGCGTCATGTCGATCGAAATCCCGGAAGATGACCGAACGTAACGCACCGCCGCAGGGTTCCGTCTCCTTTGTCGCGGACATGCTCGGTGAGCGCGAGTTGATCGTTCTCACCGGAGGCGGCGGCAAGACGTCGCTGCTGTTCGCCCTGGCGCATTGTTTGCAGCGCGAAGCGAGCGTCGTCACGACGACCACGACGCACATCTGCCGCCCGCGCCCGGAGGAGACGAGTCACGTCCTTCTGGGGGTGGCGCGATGGGACGAGTGGCGTTCGGCTCTTTCGATAGAAGGCCATATCACGATTGCCGAGTCCGAAAACGGCGACAAGCTTCGCGGTTTTCCGCCGGAGGTTGTCGACGAAATGTATCGAAGGAAGCTCGCGCGTTATCTCGTCGTCGAGGCGGACGGCGCGAAACGGATGCCCTTCAAGGCCTACGAGGAGTATGAACCGGTTCTGCCGCGGGCCGCGACGCTCCATATCGTCGTAATCGGAGTCGAACCTTTTCTGTACCCCATTGTGGAGGAAAATACTTTTCGACTTCACCTGCTCGCGCGACGTCACGGAATCGAGCCGGGGGAACGCGTCTTGCCGGAGAGGGTTGCGGATATCCTGGACGACCCGCGCGAGTACATGAAAGAAGCCCATCCGAAGACGCGGCGGATCCTGCTGGTCAACAAGTGCGATATGGTCGGTGCAGGGGGGATTGCCTCCATTCGCGACGTGCTGTCGGCACGGTTGAGGTTCTACGACCTCGTTCTGTTCGCCTCGCTGCGCGAAAATATTCTGTACGATTGCGTCAGGATCGACAGGGCGCGCGGAGACGTTTTGCGTTCATGAAGGCCGTCATACTGGCTGCGGGGCTCTCCCGCCGCATGAAGACGCAGAAACTCCTGCTGCCGTTCGGTCGCGGTACGGTCCTCTCCACGGTGGTATATAATGTGCTCGGAGCCGGGTTCGACGGGATCGTTCTCGTCGTGTCGAGGGATACGAAGGGCATTGGAGCATCCCTCTCTCCACAGCTGACCGAGGTCGTGAATGAATCGCCGGAACAGGGGCAGGCCAGCTCGCTCAAACTCGGCGTTGCCGCGGTGGGTGACGACGACTTCTGTATGATGCTGGCGGACGTGCCGCTGGTCACTTCGAGGGAAATTCTTCGGCACCGCGCGCTTTTCACCGCGCGCGACGCGAAAAAATATACAGCCCTCGTACCCCGCCGCGATGGTCGTCTGGGGCACCCCTCCTTCTTCGCCGCGCGCTGGCGCGAGCGGTTTCTCGATGCGGAGGGGGACGTCGGCGGCCGCGGGGTGCTTATGGCTTATGGCGGCGAAATCCTGTACGTCGAAGGCGAGGAAAGCTTTTTCGTCGACATCGACACGCCGGAGGAGTACGGACAGATCACCGCCGAACGGTTATAATGTTGCGGGAAGGTTTTCATGATGGAGGATGCGGATCGATGTTCGTCGTTCTGGAGGGTATCGACGGCTGTGGCAAGACGACGCAGGCCGATAACATAGAGAGCTGGCTCTCGGCGTCCCTGGGGGCGGAGAGAGTCGTGCGGACGCGCGAACCGGGAGGCTGGGTCGGCGGCGACGCTCTGCGGAAGCTTGTTTTGCATCACGATTTCGAAAATCCGTGGAGCGAGTGGTTTCTCTTCATGCTCGACCGTTGCGAACACGTTGCGAGGGTGATCGTCCCGGCGTTGAGCGCCGATAAGGTCGTCCTCTCCGATCGATACAACCCCTCGACGATCGCCTATCAGATTCTTTCCAACGAAAGGATCCCGCAGGAGACGGCGGAGCATGTCATGAGGACCGCCTCCCTGATCGGATTGCCGAAGCCGGACATTGTTCTTCTGTTGGACGTAAGCGTGAAGAACGCGCAGGATCGACTCGGTTCGCGCGCGAAGCGCGACAACTTCGACGCGAGAGGCAACGCGTACTTCGAACGGGTGCGGAACGGCTACGAGACGTTGCTGCGGACGGAGGGTTCGGATGGCTCGTGGATCCGGATCGACGCGAACAGCGCGCCCGAGGAAGTCTTCGAAGCGATAAAATCGACGCTCGCCGTCAGACTTGGGGTGCCCGCCACATGAGCATGAAGGTCTCGAACGCGGCGAAGCACAAGACGGACGGCGCCGCGCCATTCGCGGGAGGAGCCAAGGGAAACGCCGGCTCCTCGGTCGGCAGGATCTCGGCGGTACCAGAGACCTTCGCCGAGGTCGTGGAGGACCTCGAAGCGCGCCAGCTCCTCGATGAGCTGGACGCCATCGGGACGCAGCTCTCGCGTTTCCCGACGGGCGTGCTGCTGGGCAGGTACAGAGAGCTCGTGCGGATGGCGCTTGAGCGGGTACGCAACAACATGCAGATGAGGCGCGAGTTCAAGTGGAGACGCACGGAACGAGCGATGTACATCATCATAGAGCGTGCGGAGGGCGCGCTGGACGAAATGGACGACGCGCTGTTGCGAGAGGGAGAGCGAACCCGCCTTCTCTCTCTGATGGACGAGATCAAGGGATGCTTGATTTCACTGCTCTTTTGAAGGAGATGGACGAATGGCGGGAGCTCTCGCAAGGCTTCTCGCGGGGGAGGACGCCGCAATCGCTGCTTGCCGTGTTGCCCGCTGTTTTTGCGAGGACGTTTGTGGATTGTTACGCGCGCCAACTGCTCTGCCGGTCCGGGACCGGCGAGGACGGTTGCGATTCGTGCAGGGCGTGGACGGAGGACGGACACCCCGATCTTGTGATTGCGGGTACGTGGGGTAAGGCGCCCGGGATCGAGGATTGCCTGCCTCTGAGCGGACAGCTCTCGCTGCACCCGGTTCTGGCGCCGTACAGGCTTGCAGTCGTCTCGGAGGCGGACGCGTTGTCTCTGCCGGCTGCAAACAGCCTGCTGAAGCTCACGGAGGAGCCGCCGCCAGCCGGCCGGGTCCTCTTTCTGGCGGAGCAGGACAATCTGATACCGACCATCAGAAGCAGGGTATGGACGATTCGCTTTCGGCCGGATCAAAGTGCTGCGGCGCCGTGCGCCGCTCCGCCGTTCTCGGCGGACGAGTGGGGCAGATGGTTTGAAGGCACGAGGAAAAAAACGGTAGAGGAGATCGCTCTCGACGCAGAGGGCTGGATCGCCTGGTTTGCGGAAGAAGGGCGTTGGGAGATGGCAGCATCTTTGAAAAACGCGCTCTTTCTGGCGCAAAAACGACATTTGCCGATCGCGATGGTTCAGGACGCGCTTTTTGTGCTCCTGAGGGAGGGAATAAAGGGTGAACAACTATTTGGCGACCTACGGGAAGCCTAGATTTCTGGGGATCGTCCCGTTAAACGACGAAACCTACGCCGAAATAACGCGGGAAAAAGGGCTGGCGGTCGTCTACTCCCATCGGGGCGAGGAGATTGCCGAGGTCGTGGGGTTGCTTGACGATGGACAGGAGAGGGAATACCGCAGTCTGCGAACGATCTCCGAACACGGCGAGGGTCCCGTGCGCGGGGGCGACCCGGTCGTGACGGACCTGACGTTCGACCGGATCCCCGCGGAGGAAGACCTGACAGCACAGGAGGAACACGCCCTCTCCGAGGACGAGGTTCTGCACATCGCCCATGAGCTTGTGGAGTGGCACAAACTGCCGATCAAGCTGGTCGACGCGGAGTTTTTGCTGGATGAAAAGAAACTTTTCTTCTACTTCACATCGGATCAGCGCGTCGATTTCCGCACGCTGGTGAAGGACCTTGCGCGCCGGTTCAAGATCCGCATCGAACTGCGGCAGATGGGCGTGAGGGACGAGGCGCGCATCATCAAGGGGCTGTCGTCCTGTGGTTTGCCCTGCTGCTGTAGCTACTGGCTCAATCAGTTCGCACCGATCGGTATCCGTATGGTGAAGGAGCAGAACATTGCGCTCAATCCGGCGAAGATATCCGGTATCTGCGGGCGTCTCATGTGCTGTATGGCGTTCGAGCACAAGGTTTACAAGGAACTGTGGGACGGCCTGCCGAGTCCGGGGAGCAAAATCAAGACGCCGGGTGGAAATTACATCGTTCTCTCGATCGATGTGGCGAAGGAGGCGCTTCGCTGCCATCGCCCGACGGGAGGGGATATTCTGGTCCCCATCAAACTCTTCGGCGAGTTCAAGCAGGCCGTCATGGCCGGCGGGGAGTGGGAGCCTCCGCTGCCGGAGGAGCCGGAGGCCGTTCAATGCAAGAGCGCTTCCTGCGTGGGGTGCCAGAACAAGTGTGAAAACCGCAGTCCCAAGCTGCGTTTCGCGAGGGCGACGCTCAAGCGCGGTGAGGAGCCGGAACGGGAGGCAACGCAGACCGAGGCGTCCTCAGAGGAGAAACCAGCGCATAAGCGTCCGCGCAGGCGAGGCCGGCGAGGCGGCCGAGGAAACCGCCCCGAGGGCCAGCCGCCAGTGGCAGGTGTGGAGAAAAAACCGCACGAGGGGCAGGATAAGGGAAAAAAGAAGCAGGGACCGAAACCGCCCAGGCCGCAGCAGCAGGCCTCGCAGAACGCCTCCGAACCTCGGGAGGGCGGACAGCGTGAACATATCAAAGGAACCGAGCAGGGCGAAGCGGGAGAGCAGAAGCCGCCGAGGCGTCCCAGACGCCGGCGCAGACGTCCGAAACACCCGGACGCCGGTGCGCCCGAGATCACGGAATAGCAGGGGGAATTGACGATGGGCCTTTGGGATGGCCTGGTATCGAAGGTTAAAAACGTCACGAATAAATGGTCTCAGGGTGTGTCCAACCTTTTTTCGGACAGCCCACTCACGGATGAGTTCTGGGAGGAGCTGGAGGAAAAATTGTTGCTCGGAGACGTCGGCATCGAGACGACGGAATCCCTGGTCGCGGATCTCAGACAGGTCTCCGTGGATAAACGAATCGCACATACGATCGAGCTCAAGTCCGCTTTCGCGGATCTCCTGGTCTCGCGCCTGGAGGAGATTCCGAACATGGGCGCTCCGCTCGACGTTTCCGCGGCGCCATCCGTCGTCCTGCTTGTGGGGGTGAACGGCAGTGGCAAGACGACCACCGCCGGCAAGCTCGCTTCGTATTTCTTGCGCGAAGGACGCAGTGTGATTCTGGCTGCGGCGGACACGTACCGGGCTGCCGCGATTGAGCAGCTCAAGGCGTGGGGGGAACGGGCCGGCGTTCGCGTCGTCGCCTCCACCCACGGCAGCGACTCCGCGGCGCTCGTCTTCGACGCCATACAGGCCGCGAAGGCCTCCGGGACGAACGTCGTTCTGGTGGATACGGCCGGACGCCTGCACACGAAGGTCAACCTGATGGACGAGCTGGCGAAGGTGCAGCGCGTCGTGGGCCGCGAGATCGAGGGCGGTCCGGCGGAGGCGCTGCTCGTGCTCGACGCGGTGATGGGGCAGAACGGGTTCGCGCAGGCGGAGGTGTTCGGGAAGGCGGTGCCTCTGTCCGGCGTAATCCTCACGAAGTTCGACAATTCCGCCAAGGGCGGCATCGCTCTCAGCATCGCGCAGAAGTTGCGCCTGCCGATCCGCTATGTCGGCCTCGGTGAAGGGAT
This sequence comes from Synergistaceae bacterium, assembly GCA_031549185.1. Classification (GTDB taxonomy): domain Bacteria; phylum Synergistota; class Synergistia; order Synergistales; family Synergistaceae; genus JAVBQG01. The sequence continues at coordinate 42,852 of JAVBQG010000013.1, forward strand.
CGACGATCTGGAGCTTTTCAACCCGAGGGCCTTCGTCGAGGCGTTGCTCGGAGTGGAGACCGGGGAGATCGCGAACGCGGGGGAAGACAATGACGTCGATTAGCGTCGCCGTGAAAAGCGACATGTTGTCCGCGGCCTCCACAGTACAGGAGGTCCTGCGCGCCATGTACCTGTACAGCGCCGACTACATTCTGGTCGTCGTCGGCAGGAAAGAACGCCTGTTGCATAAGGATCAGCTCGTTGCGCTCCTGGAACAGGGGCGGGAGAGCGTTACGCTGAGCGAGCTTCAATCGGCAGAGTTGAGGGATCCCCTCTCGGCGAAAATGCAGATGGAGGAGATTCCGCAAAACATGCCGCTCCTGCTCTTCGCCCAGGGCGAACTCTCCCGGACTACTTTCGAGGAATACCGGGAGCAGAAGATCATGGAGACGACCGCGCGGCTGCCCGAATGGTGGGACGTGCCCTTGCCTCTCCTGTATGTCAGAGACGACAGCCTTTCCCTCAACAGCGCGGCGCTTGCGCTGATCCCCGGAGGGGCGAAGGCCATTGCGGGTCAGGTCGACAAACTCCTCTCGGAGAGGCTCATTACGCTGCGTGAGAAGAAAATGGATCGGACACTGACGCTTACGCCCCTCTCCGACGAAGTTTTCTTTCTGGAGGATATTTCCGGCGATTTCGAGATGGCCGAGGACCTGGTCTGGTGGGCGGCGGTCGGGCGGGCCTTCGTGCGCAGGATGGAGGGGAATGGCCTCGCCGTTTGCCGGCTCTCTCCATACGAAAACGCGCCGGAGAACGCGGCAGAGATCATCCCTTGCTCCTGGGAGGGCGAGCTGATGGGCAAGCTGGCGCTTGTTCTGCCGGCTGAAGGCGAGGAGGAACCCGCTTCCGCAGAAGGCGCGCAAACGCATGCAGGAGCGGAGGAGAAGCGTGCCGCGAAGCGAACGAAGCGGCAGAAGACGGCATAAGCGCTCGGCAAACGAAGGACGCCGAACGTGTTTCCTGGGAATATCTTATGAAAGCGGTCAAAATCATTGTGGGACTTTTGTATCCGGCCGACCTGCAGGAGTTGCGAGACTGGACGCGCGGCAGGCTCTCCGCGTCCTTCGGAGAGATCGAGCGGGAGAGCGCATCCTATCCGTTCGATTTCACGGATTATTATCGCGACATCGCCGCCTCCCTGCTGCGCTGTTTTTTTTCGTTCAGGGGACTCAGGCACCCGGAGGGGCTCGTCGACTGGAAACGAGCGGCCATCGACCTCGAACGGGAGAGCCAGAAAAGAGAAAATGCCTGCAGTAGGCGCGTCAACGTCGACCCCGGATATCTCGACGGGGCGAGGATCGTCCTCGCCTCCACGAAGGACAACGCGCAGCGGATCTATCTCAGGGACGGCATTTACGCGGAGGTTACAATCTGCCATAGAAAGAGCGGTTGGGAAAAATTTTCGTACACCTTTCCCGATTTCAAGAGCGGGCGTTACGACGCCTTTTGGGATGTCGTCCGCGCAGACTGGCAGCGAGACAGGAAAAATTTGAAGAGCGCCGATTGAATCGTTTGATTACGACAAATCGGATTTTTCTTTATATAAGGAGGACGTGGACGGTGATCGACAAATACACCACCCCGGAGATGACAAAGATCTGGTCGGACGAAAATAGATTTGCCAAGTGGCTGGAGGTCGAGTTGGCCGCCTGTCGCGCCTGGGCCGAGGACGGCGCGATTCCCCGGGCGGACCTCGACGCCATTCTCGAGCGGGCGTCCTTCGACGTGGCGCGCATCGCGGAGATCGAGGCGGTCACACAGCACGACGTCATCGCGTTCGTCAGCTCGGTGGCGGAGAAAGTCGGTCCCTCGGGGCGCTTCGTTCATCTGGGGCTCACCAGCAGCGACGTGATCGACACGGCGGCATCGTTGTTGCTCTCGTCGGCGCTGGACGTCGTTTTGAAGGCGCTGGACGAATTGAAGGCGGCTCTCGCGCGCAGGGCGTGGCAATACAGATACACGCCGACGGCGGGGCGTTCGCACGGCGTTCACGCCGAGCCGACGAGCTTCGGCTTGAAGCTGCTCGGCTTCGTCTCCGAGCTCGAGCGCGACAGCGAGCGGCTCGCGGCGACGAGAGGGCATATTCGCGTCGGCAAGCTCTCGGGCGCCGTGGGGACATATGCGAACTGCCCGCCGCATATCGAAGCGAGGGTCTGCGAAATGCTGGCGCTGAAGCGCGACGCCGTTTCGACGCAGATCGTCCAGCGCGACCGCCACGCGCGCGTGATGACGGATCTAGCAATCTACGGCGGGGGACTCGAGCGGCTGGCGCTCGAAATCCGGCACCTCCAGCGTACGGAGGTCATGGAAGCGCAGGAGCCGTTCGGCAAGGGGCAGAAGGGTTCGTCCGCCATGCCCCACAAGAAGAACCCGATCCTCTCGGAGCGGGTCTGCGGCATGGCGCGTCTGCTGCGCGGCTACGCGCAGTCGTCGCTGGAGAACATCGCTCTGTGGCACGAGCGCGATATCAGCCACTCGTCCGTCGAGAGAGTCATCTGGCCGGACGCGTTTCATCTTGCGCATTATATGACGAATATCATGAAGCGCATCGTGGAAGGGCTTGTGGTGGATGAAACGCAAGTACAAAAGAATTTGGATAGAACGAAGGGACTTCTCTTCAGTGGCAGAGTTTTGCTCGCTCTGGTAGAATGGGGCTTGAGCAGGGAGGAGGCTTACGCCATCGTTCAGCAGAACGCGATGCGCTGCTGGGAGTCGGCCGCCGGGGGGGATTCCTCCGAGTCGCTCCTCTCGCTTCTGGCCTCGGATCCGCGCCTTGCGGGTTTTGAAAAGGAGAAACTCGAAGAGTTATTCGATATCGATTTTTATCTGCGATATGTCGACGAAATCTTCGCCCGCTTCGAGATTTTCAACGGATGTAAAGAGTCTGGCAGGTAAGTCGGCCTGAGTTTTTCGTGCAACATACAAAATTCTGTAGGAGGTGGCGATGTGACCAGTCCCGACAGAAATATTGCGCTTGAGATGGTGAGGGCAACGGAGGCCGCTGCGATGGCGGCGAGCCGTTACATGGGGCGCGGGGACAAAAACGGTGTCGATGGCGCGGCAGTAAACGCCATGCGCTTCGTCCTCAACACCGTATTTATGGACGGCGTGGTTGTCATCGGCGAGGGGGAGAAGGACGACGCGCCGATGCTCTTCAACGGCGAGCGCCTCGGCCGGGGTTGCGACCCCCGAGTGGACATCGCGGTCGATCCGATCGACGGCACGCGGCTTACATCGCTGGGGTTGCCTAACGCGGTCAGCGTGGTCGCGTTTGCCGAGCGCGGGACGATGTACGATCCGAAGCATATCTTCTATATGAATAAAATCGCGACGGGGCCTGCCGCAGCAGGCGTAATCGATATCAACGTGCCCGTCAAGGACAACATCAGGGCGGTGGCGAAAGCACTCGACAAGCGTCCCGAGGACGTCACGGTCATCGTGCTCGACCGGCCGCGGCACGAGGGGATCATCAAGGAGATCCGCGAGGAGCGCGCGCGCATCCGCCTGATCATGGACGGAGACATCGCGGGCGCGCTCTCTACCTGCAAGGCCGGATCCGGCATCGATCTCATGCTCGGCATCGGCGGTTCGCCCGAGGCCGTCATCTCCGCCTGTGCCATCAAGTGCGTCGGCGGCAACATGCAGTGCAAGCTCTGGCCGCGCAACGACGAAGAGGCGAACAAATGCCGCGAGGTCGGCATGGAGCTGGACGGCGTCCTCTCGCTGAACGACCTGGTCGCCAGCGACAACGTCTATTTCGCCGCGACCGGAGTCACGGACGGCGATTGGCTCTCCGGCGTCAAGTACATGGGACACACGATCGAGACGTCCTCCCTCGTCATGCGCTCGAAGAGCGGCACCATCCGCTACATCAAGGCGACGCACAGACTCGAAAAGCTCGAGTCGTTCGGAAGCAACATCGAGTACTAGGTGAATCGTCCGCAGCGGAAGACGAAAAAACGCAGGTCCGTTCTGAACGGATCTGCGTTTTTTTGATACACGTCATACGCGCCGGCTACCCCTTTGCGAATTTCCCCGCCACGCGCTGCACCAGATCGATGATATCGTCGATGCCGCTCATCTTCTCCCTGTCCATGACGAGATAGTACGCCAAGATCATGGCCAGAACCCTGGCCTGGTTGCGGTCATCGGGGTCCTCGATCGTGTCGAAGTCCGGCAGTTCGGCGAGGCCTCCGACGCGGCTGATGATCTGCGATCCCATGAAGCCGCACATCTCGCGGATGAAATTCGCGAAGAGTGACTCCCGATAGGCGTGCGCCTCGCGGAAAAGCTTCCGCGCGTCTCGCCTCCAGCACTCGGCGAAGACCCTCATGTACTCGGCCGTCATGTCGCGAAGATAGCTCAGTATCTCGTAGCGATATTCGGCGCGGGCGCGCTCGGTCCCCGATTTGCGATAGAACCACGCGATGTAGGCGTATAGCAGGTTCCCGCCCAGGTATCCCGCGTCCGCGGAGTAGGGGCCCATGTGCGTGTACTCCATGTCGAAGACCCGCATCTCGCCCGGCCCGATCATGATGTTCGAGGTGTGCAGGTCTCCGTGTTGCAGGCATTCGCTCTTTTTCATGTAGATGTCCCGCAGCTTGAGCAGCTCGATGCGAAGCTCCTCTTTCTCCCAGAAATAATCGGAGATGGTTTGGTGAGCGGGGTCGCGAACCAGCTCGGCAAGGACTTCCTCGGTCACGAAGGACTCCTGGGAGAAGAGGATCGTCTCCATGATCCGCCGCATGTGCGGATTTACGAAACGGCACGCCAGTTCCTTGTGTGTGATCGGGTCGAGATAGAGTTCGGACGTGTAGAAGTTGCACATGGCCATATACTCGCCGATCTGTTTCGGGAAGAAGGGAAACGAATGTCCCCTGCAGAGCTCGTAACGCATCACGGCGAGGTGTCCGCAGTCCTCGCAGACGTAAAGATAATTTTCGGCGTCGGCATGGTAGAGGCAGGGCACGTATTGCGGGACGATCGCGGAGCGAAGTTTGACGATCGCCGTCTCGGTGACGTTGCGGTCCGCCTCGAGCGGAACCCGGCCGGTGCCGAAGGCCTTGATGTATGGCTTGGCCTGTTTGACGACGACGGATTTGCCGGTCTTCTCGTTCCATACGCGGTAGATGTGATTGACATAGCCGTCACCGTCCCGCTCGTTGCGCCCATACTCGTAAACCTTCAGAGGCGTATCCGGGGGGAAAAGGTCGGTGTGCTCGGCAAGATAGGTTTTGACGTTTTCTGAGTTGAGATCCTGATAGGTCATTTGCGTCTGGTCCGCCTCCATCAGTCTCTGCCTTTGATAATCCATCTTCGACATTTTATACCCTCGACTGCGAAGCCGCAAGCGCGTCGAAATTCATTTTCAACAGGGCGAGGCTCCCGCAAGATGAAGGCGACGCGATATTTGACATTGCGAAACCATAGTGGCATTATTATAATGTTTGCCATATTTGATCTGCCGAGGAGTGTAACCGATTGAACGATAAATTCGATTCGAAGAAAGAATTGCTGAGGGCCCTGCTTTGGGCGTATTTATGGTTGCCTCTTATGAATGTCGTCGTTCAGACGGCTTATTTTATCATCCTTCTTGGAATATCCGAATCGCAGGGGAGCATCATCGCTCAGATATACAACCTCACGCTGCCCTCCTCGGGTGTCTTTGTCACGCAGATTTTCAACTGGCAACTGGGCAAGCTCTTTCTGGCCGACCTTATTTTCCGATATGTTTCGTTTATCATCTACACGTTTCCGGCTCCGATCGTGCGCTTTGCCATACTCAGAAAACCGATAAAAAGAAGTTCGCTTGCCCTTCTGGGCGCGCTCCTTACCTTCGGCGTGGGGGCGATGACCCACGCGGCGGTATATGCACCGTTGCTTGACCCAAAGGCCGGAGCGTACAATCTCATCGTCCAGGTTCCGGAGTACGCGACGATGGTGTTCGCGTTCCTTGCCGGACTTTCTCTCCTGCGTTGTCAGACCTCCTCCTCCAAAGGGCGCTGGATTCGGGAGGAAGAGCCGCACGCGAGGACGCCGCAGGGTGCGATGCCGCACCGGCAGGCCCCTCCACTTCGCCTGACCCTCGACGACTCTTTTTCCGATATGTCGACGGGCTCGATGAGCGGCTCATCGAGGGGTTCCATGGGCAGCTCGATGAACGTCGGCGCGGAGGATTCCTCTGGCGTGATCATCAGCGGTTCGGCTCACTTCGGAACGAAGGGAGAGGGACAGTTGGGGACGCCGGCGGCCCAGCCAACCGCTCCGGCTGCAACCTTTCAACCGCAGCCGATGCAGTCGCAGGGGGCATTTGCACAGGTGCAGCCTGCGCCGCAGACGGCCGTAACTCAGCCAGCCCAGGCTTGGCCCGACTCGTCGCGTGCCGCCGTGTTGGACGCGGAAGCTCCGAAACCGGCTCCCACTCCCGCACCGGAGGCGGTAGCACAAGCGCCGGGTGGGCTGGGTGGCGTTGCTGCTTCCTTTCAAGCGCAAACGGCCGATCGAGAATCCGCCGCTTCGTGGAGCATGGTGAAAGATACCGAAAAATCGCCGTCTCCGACTTATCCGGCAGCGCCTCCTTCGCAGGAGGCGAAGCCACTTCCGGGGGACTTGGCATCGCTTTTGGTGGGCACGGACTCGGCGAAATCGGAGAAAACACCGGGTGGCACGACCCCTGAGGCGGCTGCCGCTGGCGAGAGGTCGCTGCCGGACGACCTGGCCGCGTTATTGAAGGAGATTCAGGTCGCCGAGCCCTCGGAGGAGGGGGTTGATGAAATGTCTGCCGCCGGATCGTCGTTTCAGAGCGAGGGCGGCCTGCCGGACGATCTGGCTGCGTTGTTGAAGGAGATCCAGGTTACGGAACGGCCGGAGGAGGAGAGCGAGGAGGAAGACGCTTTGCCGATCCCGACCCTGGAGCAGCTCTTGTCGAATATGAAATCTCAGCCTGAGAATGAACCGGCCGCTTTGGTCGAGGAGAAGCAGGAGCCGGTGGAGCAGGAGACTCAACCGCAGGAGGAACAGGGGATACAAGTGGTGTCCGAGCCGTTGCCCGCCGGTGACGAAACGCTCGACGCGGAGAAGTGCCTTCTTTGCGGTGAGGGCACTGTGGATGCGCAATGCCTGATCTTGACGAACGGCGAGAAGATCCATCAGGGATGTTATGACGAAGCGGTGGGAAGGATGTCCTCGCTGAAATCGGACGAAGAGACGAAGGCGTTCTTCGAGTCGTCCCCCAACTTGATGAAAGTATTGTTCATGATGAACGCCGGACAGCCGAAAAAAGAGTCGCAGGAACCGCAAGAGAAGCAAGGCAACGCCCCGCGAGCGAGGAAAGCGGCTGACTCCGACAAGAGCGGAGAATCGACCCCGGGGAAAGGAAAAGCGCAGACGCAGGCCCCGGAGAAGAAGAAGCGCGCGCCGAGGAAAACGATCAAAAAGGCGAGCGACGAGAGCGACGACTGACGCTTTTTGAGCAGTTATAAACGCAGAGACGACAGACGCGGAGCCCCGGACCGGGCCCCGCGTCTATCGCGTTTTGCCGGTTAAAGCTCGACCGCGACCGAGGATCTCGATCCGTCGTCGGCACTGAAAAACTGCGCCTTGGAGTAACCTAGGCCGCGCGCGACGAGCACGGCGGGAAAAACCTGTATCGCGCTGTTGAGCTCGCGGACCGTGCCGTTGTAGTAGCGCCGGGCCATCTGGATGTCGTCCTCGATCGCGACGAGCTCTTTCTGAAGGTCGAGGAAATGTCCGTCCGCCTTCAGTTCCGGGTATTTCTCGAATACGGCGAGAAACCTCCCGAGCGTATCGCCCAGCGATTTTTCCGCCGCGATGCGCGCGCTCTGCGAGGCAGCTTCCGACACGGCGCTTCGAGCCTCGGTGATTCCGAGCAAGGTGTTCTGTTCGTGCGCCGCATAGGCTTTTACCACTTCGACCAGGTTCGGCACGAGGTCGAACCTCCGCTTGAGCTGCACATCCATGCCGCTCCACGCCTCTTCCTTCAGGTTGAAGAGCCGTGTCAGCCTGTTGTAGAGCACGACAACCCAGACGAGGATCGCGAGCGGAACCGCGAGCAAAACGATCGTTATTACGGTGAGCGGCATAGTTCTCCTCCATCTACAAAAGTTGAGGGCAGTATACCATGAGCTGCTTTCGCAATGTTAAAATAATCCCGTTGCGCGAGAAAACAGCTGGTACATGAAGGGTGATCTGTTATGTTGGAATTTATCCGCACGCTTTCGTGCCTCTTTCTTTTCGTTTTCATCATATCGAGCCCGCATGAGGCGGCGGCGCAGGAGAGGATCCTCTCGATGGACGTCGTCGCGACCGTGCGGGCGGACGGGACGGCCCTGTTCAGAGAGACGCTCTGGATACGAGTGGAGAACGTCAAAATCAAGCGGGGCATTGTTCGTGTCTTTCCGACGAATTACAAGAACACGGAGGGCAAGTGGATCGTGACCGGCTTCAAGCTGCTCTCGGCCTCTATTCACAGGAAGCCGACCGAGGTGAAGATCGAGCGCGAGGGGCGCAATCTGGAGATTCGAATCGGCGATCCCGATAAAACGTTGAGCCGGGGTGATCACGTCTTCGAGATCGAGTACGAGACGGCGGGGTGGATCGCCTTTCGGGACAAGTTCGACGAGCTGTACTGGAACGTCACGGGGAACGACTGGGACTTTCCGATCGACAAGGCGAGCTTTCGCCTCGTTCTGCCCGACGGAGCCTATGTCTCGAAGCGCGTCGCGTTTACCGGGCGCAGAGGGGCACGCGGGGAGAACTATGCCGTTAAACCGGACGGACGCGTCGTGACGAAAACCCCCCTCGTGCCGGGCGAGGGTCTCACTGTGGCTTCCGCCTGGCCCAAAGGTTTCGTGACGCCTCCTCCTCCGAGTCTGGAGGAGAGAATCGAGAGACACAGGGCTCCCTTGACGGCCGCCCTGGTCGTCGTCGTCTTCCTGTATCACTTTCTCGCGTGGTTTTTCAAGGGGAGGGATCCGGCTAAGGGCGTCGTGATCCCTCTTTTCAGGCCCCCGGGTGGCGTGGAGCCGGGGTTTGCGCGGTACCTCAGAAAGATGCGGTATTCGAAGGAGATTCTTGTGGCGGATATTCTGCAGCTTGCGGCCATGGGCTTTCTGCGTTTTATCGAAGAGGGGGGCGTTACCCGTATCCTCCCGACCGCGAAGGCCGCCGCAAAAAACGAACTCGCGGCGCTGCCGGAATCCCTCGCCGGCCTTGCCAGAATTTTGCGGTTGAGCGATGACGACGACATCAAAGTGTCCGGCGCTTTGCGGTTGCTGTTGAACGGTTCTCTCCGCCTTGCCAGGGCGATGGGCGCTACGGATATCGATGTCAAGGCGACGAAGTCGCCTGTCGACGGTAGCGTAAATGTACGCATGGAGGCAAACCGCCCCGGATTTTCGAGTGAAGCTTCGCCGGAGAGCGATCGGAACCGAAGAGGCATTGCGGTTACCGATGAGAACGGCCATATCTTCTACGAAGCCGGACGGTGGCTGGAGGGCCGCTACAAACGCAGGGCGAAAAAATATTTTCTGGCCAACAGAGGATGGAGCATCCTGGGGGCGTTTCTCCTGCTGCCGCTCTTCTGTCTCACCTTTCGGCCGATCCCCTCCGAACCCTTTTTGAAGGACATCTTCGGACTGGCTTTCGGCATCGCCCTGATCGTGCTCTTTCTGGTCGGGAGGGCGGTGCACACGCCCCTCATCTTCGCCGTCTTCGGCGCCTTCTTTTTGTTTATCCTCGGCGTCGTCTTCGGCGTCGATACAATCGGAGCGGTCGGGTTTACCGTCGCCCTTCTGATCGTGTCCTTTTTCTCTCGCATCATGCCGGTCTATACGCAGGAGGGGAGAAAAACCGTCACCGCCATCGAGGGACTCGTGATGTACATGAGGGCGGCGGAGCGCGACCGCCTCGCGCTTCTCAACCCGCCCGACCGCACGCCGGAGCACTTCGAGGCGCTGTTGCCGTACGCGTTCGCGCTCGGATGTGCCAAGACCTGGGCGGACAGCTTCGCGAGCGTGCTGGCAAGTGCCTCGTACAACCCCGCCTGGCAGGAAAACGGCGGCATGTCCTACAGCCCGCGCTTCACGGACAGCCTTTCGAAGGGCATCAATTCGTCCGTCTCCCATTATCAGAGCAAGCAATCCTCCTCTTCGTCCTCCTCGTACAGCGGCGGCAGCGGTTTCAGCGGAGGCTCCTCCGGCGGCGGGGGTGGAGGCGGAGGCGGGCGCGGGTGGTGAGAATGCCCCCCTGTTTTTTGATATCGCCATCAGCTAAAATATGATTTGAAATATGAAACGTGAGGAGGGTGTGCAATGAAGAGCATCATCGTCAACGACACGGTCGGCAGTATATTGAAGCGCAGGAGCGTGCGGCGCTATCGACCGGAGCAGTTTCCGCAGGTGGAGCTGGACACGGTCGTCGAGGCTGGGCTGCACGCCGCAAGCGCGCGGAACACGCAGCCGTGGCACCTCACGGTTTTGCGCGGGGCGGGCGTCATCGACGGGCTGACGAAAGAGGTCAAGGCGGCGACCGCCCGTATGCCCGAGAATCGCTACAAGGAGTTGGTCGGCAAGGACGCCTACACGGTGAACTTTGGTGCGCCGACGTTCATCATCGTCGCCATCGGCCCGGAGTCGGTCGCACCCGAGGCGGACGCCGCGCTCGTGCTCGGCAACATGTTCGTCGCCGCCCACTCGCTGGGGATCGGGTCGTGCTGGATCAACCAGCTCAACATGCTGAACGACGAGCCCGCTTTCCGCGCGCACCTGACGAAGCTCGGCGTGCTCGAGGGCTATCGCGTCCACGGCTGCGCGTGCTTCGGCTACCCGGAGAGCGCGCCTGCGGCCCCGCCCCGCCGGGAGGGAACGGTTAACGTGGTCGAGAAGTAGCGCGTACGGTTGAAAAAAATGGAAAGGCCTTTATAATATACTCGTAAGTATCATACTTACGAGTATATTATTTTGAGGATGCGATCGCGTGTTCATCGGCAGAGAGGTCGAACTCGACAAACTGAACAGGCTGTATCGATCGGACGCCTTCGAGTGCTGTGTCGTCTACGGACGGAGGCGTGTCGGCAAAACGACGCTGATTCAGGAGTTCTGCAGGGACAAGCGCGCGATCTACTTCATCGCCCGCGAGGCGAGCAGCCCACAGAACCTCGCGAGCTTCAGCGCCGATGCGCTCAGGGTCTTCGACGAAGGGGCCTCCGCCCTCTCCTTCGACAATTGGGACGCGGCGTTCGACTACATCTATAGGAAGAGCGCGAGCGAGCGGTTGATACTGGTGATCGACGAATACCCCTATCTTGCGGAGGCGGAGCGGAGCATATCGTCTCTGCTGCAGGCGAAGATCGATACGATGTTCAAGCGCTCCAAACTCTTCCTGATCCTCTGCGGTTCGTCGATGTCCTTCATGGAGAACCAGGTGCTTGGCTACGAGAGCCCGCTGTACGGCAGGAGGACGGCGCAGTTCAAGATCGAACACTTCGATTTTTTTGACTCGCTGAAATTCCACAAGGGCTTTTCGCGATACGACAGCGCCGCGATCTACGGCATCACCGGCGGCATCCCCCAGTATCTCCAGCTGATCGGAGAGAATCGTACGATACGGGAGAACATCGTCGAAAATTTCCTCGACAAGACGTCGTATCTCTACGAAGAACCGTCGAATCTGCTCAAGCAGGAGCTGCGCGAGCCCGCCGCGTACAACGCCATCATCGGCGCCATCGCGGGCGGCGCGTTGCGGTTGAACGAAATCGCAACTAAGGCGGGGTTAGAGAGCAGCAAGTGCGGGAAGTACTTGATTTCCCTCATCTCCCTCGGGCTCGTGAAAAAAGAAAAGCCAGTCGGGGAGAGAGAGGGCAAGCGGAGCATCTATCAGCTCGACGACAACATGTTCAAGTTCTGGTACCGCTTCATACCGAATAACATGAGCAACATCGAGAGCGGTCTCGCCGAGTACGTCTACGATCGCTTCATCGAGCCGTATCTTCCGGCCTACATGGGGGGAATCTTCGAGCAGATCTGCCTGCAGTATATGAAGCGGGTGAACGCGAAGTTCGAGCTGCCGTTCGTCTTTCGCGATGTCGGCCGCTGGTGGGGCAACAATCCGCTCAAAAAACGGCAGGAGGAGATCGATATGCTGGCCACGGCAGACGACGCCGCCATATTCTGCGAATGCAAATGGCGGGATGAGCCCGTTTCGATCGGCGTGGTCGAAGCGTTGCGCGAAAAGAGCGAGCTCTTCTCCTTCAAAGAGAAGTATTATTATCTGTTTTCGAAGACGGGTTTTGACGAGGCGGCGCGCAAAATCGCCAGGCGCGACGAATTCGTGCGCCTGGTCGATTTCGCTGACATGACGGCATGACACTAATAGGGGCGGCTGCCCACAGCCGCCCGTTCGGTAAGGTGCCGTGTAAACGCGGGGAGCCGTGGGCGGCTCCCCTACGTGCCGCTATTTCTTCTTGTTCGTGACGTATTCGTCGATCGCGACGGCTGCGTCCTTGCCCGCGCCCATCGCCAGGATGACGGTCGCGGCGCCGGTGACGATGTCGCCGCCCGCGTAGACGCCGGGGACGGAGGTCGCGCCGGTCTTCTCGTCGGCGTCGATGTAGCCCCACTTGTTGAGCTTCAGCTCGGGGAAGGTCGACAGAAGCACCTTGTTCGCGCCCTGTCCGATGGCCTCGATGGCTGTATCCGCCTCTATGAAGAACTCGCTGCCCGGCACCGGGACGGGGCGCCTGCGGCCGGATGCGTCCGGTTCGCCCAGCTCCATCTTGATGCAGGTGACGCCCTTCAGGGTGCCCGTGCCGTCGTTCACGTACTCGATCGGGTTTGACAGCCAGTGGAACTGGATGCCCTCCTCGACGGCGTGGTGGTACTCCTCGATACGCGCGGGCAGCTCCTCGAGCGAGCGGCGATAGACGATGGAGACCTCCTCCGCGCCGAGACGTTTCGCCGAGCGGGCGGCGTCCATCGCGACGTTGCCGCCGCCGATGACGACGACCTTCTTCGACGCCTTGGTCGGCGTGTCGAAGTGGGGGAACTCGTAGGCGTGCATCAGGTTGATGCGCGTCAGGTATTCGCTGGCGGAGTAGACGCCGTTGAGCGTGGTGCCGGGGATGCCCTGGAAGTGTGGAGCGCCCGCGCCGACGCCGAGGAAACAGGCGTCGAACTCCTGCATGATCTCCTGCATCGTGATCGTCTTGCCGATGACGGTGTTCGCCTCGAACTTCACGCCGAGGCCGGTGATCATCTCGATCTCCTTCTGCACGATGGACTTCGGCAGACGGAACTCGGGGATGCCGTACATGAGGACGCCACCGGGCGCGTGGAGCGCCTCGAACATCGTGACCTCGTAGCCCATCTTGGCCAGGTCGCCCGCCACGGTCAGGCTGGCAGGGCCGGCGCCGACGACGGCGACTTTGCCCTTCTTCACCTTGGGGACGTCGAAGTTCTTCGCCTCGGGCTGGGAGTAGTTCCAGTCGGCCACCAGGCGCTCGAGCTTGCCGATCGCGACCGGCTCGAAGTCCTTCGCGCGGCCGAGGCGGCAGACGCCCTCGCACTGCGTCTCCTGCGGGCAGACGCGTCCGCAGACGGCGGGGAGGTTCGTGTACTTGGCCATAATTTCCACGGCCTTCGGCATGTCGCCGTTCTTGATCGCGAGGATGAAGCCGGGGATGTCGATCGAGACGGGGCAGCCGGGCACGCAGGGCGCGTCCTTGCACTGCAGGCAGCGGGCGGCTTCGACCATGCCCTCCTCGAGGGTGTAGCCCAGGCAGACCTCTTCGAAATTCTTGATTCTCGCCTCCGCCGGTTGCTCGGAGATCGGGGTCTTCGTCTTGCTTACAGCCATGAGAGGTCACCTGCTTCCGCTTCGTATTTTTCCATGGAGATCTTTTCCTCGTCCTTGTACTGCTTCATGCGGTTCATGAATTCGTCCCAGTTGATCTTGCTGCCGTCGAACTCCGGCCCGTCGACGCAGGCGAACTTGATCTTGCCGTCGACTGTGACGCGGCAGCAGCCGCACATGCCGGTTCCGTCGACCATCAGCGGGTTCATCGAGACCCAGATGGGCAGGTTCAGCTCGCCGGCCGCTTTGGCGCAGAATTTCATCATGATCGTGGGGCCGATCGCCCAGCAGTGGTCCACTTTGTCGCCGCGCGCGACGACCATCTTCATCGCGTCGGTGACGAGGCCCTTGATGCCCGCGGAGCCGTCGTCGGTGGTGATGATCAGCTCATCGGAGTACTTCGCGCACTCATCCTTCATGATGACGAGATCGCTCGTGCGTCCGCCGAGGATCGTGATCACTTTGTTGCCGGCCTGCTTGAGGCCGCGCAGGATAGGGTAGAGCGCCGCGATGCCGACGCCGCCGCCGACCATCATGACGGTGCCGATCTTCTCTATTTCGCTAGGTGTGCCCAGCGGGCCGGAGATGTCCAGAATAGCGTCGCCGACGTTCATGGCCGCCATGGTGGCCGTCGTTTTGCCGACGACCTGGAAGATGATGCGGATCGTCCCCTTCTCGCGGTCGAAATCCGCAATCGTCAGGGGAATGCGCTCTCCCTGCTCGTTTGCCCGCAACACCACGAACTGTCCGGGTAGCGCCTTGGTCGCGATACGAGGCGCTTCGACCCAGAGGTCGTACTCCTTCGGCGCGATCCGCTCTTTGGTTAAAATCTTAAACATTTCCCAGCCTCCAGTATTCCCCGAATATTTTTACAAGCTACGAATGCGACCTCGCGAATGATCGCACAATGGTAATTATACACAGAATAAAGTTTTTCTCCATAGAATGGACCGATAAGAATGCACTCACACAAAACCATCCTTATGAGAAAAAAATGTCTTTTGGTTAAAATGATAACTGTGCTTTTTGTGAAAAATCTGCTGTTTTATTCGAAACGGACTTCGACATACCCGGAGGTCGTTGCGGCGAGCATGGCGGGGTACCGCGGCCTGAATGTCAGGATGTCGCCTGCCTTGTAGCCCGCGTCCGCCGGTTTGCGCGCGTCGGCTTCCGTGACGTCCACGATCATGTGGTCGCTCGACGCCGTGACGATCTCCACGCCCTCCTGCAGCGGTACGAGTTTGTCGATGTGCACGTCCTGCTTGCCGATGCCGAGCAGCGCGCGCTTTCGCATGCCCCGGTCCTCGAACTCCACCCGGCGCCCGAAGGCGTCAAGGCCTGCCTCTCCGACCGGCACGCTGGGCTTGAAGCGGCACTCCAGAATCTCCGCGCGCAGCTCCATTGTGTTGTTTTCGAGGTAGGGAATTGCCCGCGAGAAGGCCGTATCCATGCCGAGAATCGCACTCTCTCCGAGGCGGACCTGGTTGATCTCTCGGGGAAAATCGCTGTTTTCCATAATCTGCAAACAGCACGTGCCACCCACACTGATCGTCGGAATCTCGCGCCCCAAGCCCTCCTGCAGCATATCCCGGTGGACGACAAGCTGGCGCAGGTTTTTCGCGGACGGCAGCACGCCGGAGGCGCAGGCGAAATTTGCGCCCACGCCGACGACCCGCACGCCGCCTTTCAGTTTTTTGAGCGAGGCGGCAAGCGTCCCCAACTCGTCTGGCCAGAAGCCCTCCCGCAGATCGCCGACGTCGACCATGACAATCGCGTCGTGCGTTCGGCTCCGCTTCGCGCAGATTGCGTCGAGCGCCTGAATCACCGAGATGTCGGATTGAAGGGAGACGCCGGCATATTCGACGAGCTCTTCCAGCTCCGAGCGCATCGGGATGCGTATCAGCATACGAGTGGCAGAGACGCCGGCGTCCTTGATTTTTTTGAGATTCGACAGCCTGCTGTCGGCAATTCCAGCCATGCCGGCGTTCTGGTAAATCTTCGCCAGGCGAGGATCGCCGGACATCCCCTTTGTGACGCCCCATACGGCGATGTTCCGTCTGGTGCACATCTCGACCACTTTGCAGGCGTTGGCAAGAACCTTGCCTTTTTTTACGATTAAAGCCGGAAAACGCACGAAGAGCCCTCCTTGTGAAATTCTGTACGGTGAAAATATTCTAACACGCGCTTGCCGTGCTTGACAAAAATCCGAAAGCGGTGTATAAACTCACCCATGTTAGGCGTTGCGCCGAAACAATCACGATTTGCAGGGAAGGAGGTACAGGGGCATGAGCTTGATTTCGATTTCCAAGGGTTACCAGTTGCACAGCTATGCCACACTGTTCTCCTTTACCGGCACGGATCCCGCTTCACCTGGGATCTGTGTTGAAGTCGTGGCCTAGCGAAGAGAGACGCAGCACCGAACGACATAAACACAATACCAGTATGTGAGGCCGGGATCCCGAGTGTGGGGTCCCGGCTTTTTTGTGTTCAGACAGTTTTGCTTGAAAAAACGAAGGAGGAGCTTGAAATGACGATCACGAGAACCGACAAGGCGGAGAAATTGCAGGACATGGAGACGAAACTGGCGGGGTTGAGGGGCATTCTGGAGGAACTGGTCGCGCGAAATCACCCCTACGCCGCAAGGATGCAGGAGAACGGCGTTCGCCCGGAGCATATCAAGACCTACGAGGATATCTCCCTGTTGCCCTGCACCACGAAGAAGGATCTGCTCGACAACTATCCCACCGGCTGGCTGGCGCGCAAGAAGAGCGAAGTCGTCCGCATCCACGCGACGAGCGGCACGACGGGCAGGCCGACGATCGTCGCCTATACGCAGAACGACGTCGACAGCTGGACGAGAAACGTGGCGTGGTGTCTCAGCCTCGCCGGCATCGACCGGAACGACGTGGTGCAGGTCGCCTACGGCTACGGCCTCTTCACCGGCGGACTCGGCCTGCACTACGGCGCGGAGTACGCTGGTGCGACCGTCGTCCCCGTTTCCGGCGGCTTCACCGACAGACAGATATCCCTCATGAGGGATCTCGGCAGCACGGTTCTCGCCTGTACGCCGTCGTACGCGCTGCGCCTGGCCGAGGTGCTGGAGAACTCGGGCGATTCCGAGACGTCGCTGCGCGTCGGAATCTTCGGCGCGGAGGCATGGTCGGAGGGCCTGCGCCGCGCGCTCGAGGATAAGCTCGGCATCACCGCGCTCGATATCTACGGACTGAGCGAGGCGATGGGCCCCGGCGTCGGCATGGAGTGCCTCGAACAGAGCGGCCTGCACATCTCCGACGACTTCATCCCGCAGATCGTCGACCCCGAAACGCTTGAGACGGTCGGCGAGGGGGAGATGGGCGAGCTCGTGCTCACCTCGTGGAAGAAAGAGGCGTACCCGGTGATCCGCTATCGCACGCGCGACCTGACGCAGCTCTCGCATCAGCCCTGCGCCTGCGGCGACAGCACCCCGCGCATCGCGCGCATCTGCGGCCGCAGCGACGACATGCTCATCCTGCACGGCGTCAATGTCTTCCCGTCGCAGATCGAGGCGGCGCTCTGCCAGGTGTCCGGCCTCACGGCCAACTACCAGATCACGGCCTGGAAGGAGAGTGGCATCCAGCAGATGAGCCTCGCCTGCGAGCGAGCGCCCGAGACCTCCGCGCAAGACGTCCACCATCTTGAAAAGATGGCGTCGAAATCTCTGAAACAGGCGCTCGGCGTGACGATCCCCTTCAGCATCATGGATCCCAACGCGATCCCGCGCTCGGAGGGAAAAGCCGTGCGCATCCTCAAACTGGCGGAGAAATAATAAAAGCAAAATCGTGGGCTCCGCCCACACCCGTCAGAGGGCACTGCCCTCTGGACACCCGAAAGGGGTCAAGGGGACAGCGTCCACTTGCGGGGTGTGGGGCGGAGCCCCACGGTTCTAGCTTTTATCTTTCAGGAACTGGAAGATCCCCTTCATGAAGTCGGGCAGGTCGTCCGGTTTCCGGCTGGAGACCATGTTGCGGTCGATCACGACCGGCTCGTCGACCCAGATCGCGCCCGCGTTGACGAGGTCGTCCCTGATGCCGGTCGTCGAGGTCATGCGAAACCCCCCGCAGATTCCGGCGGACGCTGGGATCCAGCCGCCGTGGCAGATGTGCGCGACGAGTTTGCCCGATTCCATGAACTGCCGGGTGAGCTCTTTCACCTTGTCCAGACGGCGGAGTTTGTCGGGCGCGAAGCCGCCGGGGATGACGAGGCCCGTGAAATCCATCTCGTTCATGTCGCGGATTGCCGCGTCGCTGCGACAGGGATACGAGTGCTTGCCGCTGTAGACGACGCCCGCCTCCGGTCCCGCGATCACGACCTCGGCACCCGCCTCGATCAGACGATATTTCGGGTACCACAGCTCCATGTCCTCATAGATGTCCTCGACGAAAAACAGAAATTTTCCCTTCGCGTACACCATGTCGACACCTCCGTCAGACGAATTTTTTTTCGATCAGCTCGTACGCCACGTAGCCAAGGCCGACGCTTTGTGCGTACTCCATCGCCTCTCGCCAGCCCGACTCGGGGTAGAGCGCGGCGAATTTGTCCACGCCTCTGCCGTCGCCCTTGGAGAGGTCTACGAGTTTCGATATCTTCGAGGCCGCGTTGGCGGGAGCGGCAGTCACGAGATCTGCCGATGCCACGTCGATGGCGACCGGGTCGAACGATGCCAGCATGCCGAGGTTCGGCACGATGGGAACGTCGTTGTGGTCCATGCAGTCGCAGTGCGACGAGACGTCCATGATGAAATTGATGTGGAAGTGCTCTTTCTTCTCGAGCGCCGCGACGCAGTACTCGGCGATGCGCTCGCCAAGCTCCAGCCCGCCGTGCTCCCACGAGACCTGTGCCGCGTCGAAGTTGCAGACGGCGATGCACTGTCCGCAGCCGACGCAGCGGTTGTGGTCGATGGTCGCCTTGCGCTTCGAGTCGAGCGCGATCGCCTCGTACGCGCAGTGCGAAACACACTCGCCGCAACCGACGCAGTTCTCCGTCTCGATCGTCGGGGCGGAGGTTGCGTGCATCTCGTTCTTTCCCTGGCGTGAACCGCCGCCCATGCCGATGTTTTTCAGCGCGCCGCCAAAGCCCGTCTCGACGTGCCCCTTGAAGTGGTTCAGGCTGATGATGACGTCGGCCTCCGCGATGGCAGAGGCGATATAAGCGTGTTCGAAGTGCTTGAGCCCGATCTTGATCTCGCGGTGATCGTGCCCTCTGAGGCCATCGGCGATGATGACAGGGCAGCCGACGGTGCTCTCCGTGTATCCGTTCTCGATGGCGGCGTGCAGGTGACGAACGGCGTCGGCACGTTCGCCCTTGTAGAGGGTGTTTGCGTCGGTGAGAAAGGGGAGGCCTCCGCGCGATTTGACGATCTGTACGATCTTCGCCGCGTAATTGTGGCGCAGAAAGGCGAGGTTTCCGGGTTCGCCGAAGTGGATCTTGAGCGCGACGAGTTTGCCCTTCATGTCGATCCTGTCGAAATCTGCTGAAGCGCAGAGTTTTTCGAGTTTTTGGACGAGGGAGTTGTCGCCGTCGGTGTGCAGGTTGGTGAAATATACTTTCGATTGTGATATTTTTACGCTTTTCAAGAGAATATGCCCCTTTCATTCATCGATTATTCATCCCGGGTCGTTTATAATGTCTTCGGTTTTTTATTGTCCATAGGCATTGCAATATCTTACATCGTAGAGGCAATTTTGAATATTGTTTGGAGCGTATTTCATTATGGGAGAGTTACTGAGAAGACACGTTTACATCTCCGGCAGTGTGCAGGGAGTCGGTTTCAGATGGTATACTCGCGCACAGGCGAGAGCGCTCGGTCTCGTCGGTTGGGTGAGGAATTTGCCCGACGGTCGCGTCGAGGCCGTTTTTCAGGGGCCTGGCGAGGATATGGAGGCGATGATCGAGTGGTGTCACACGGGCTCTCCCTCGTCGCGCGTGAGAGATGTCGCCGTCTCCGACGAACCGGTTGTCAATCGTGAGGGCGACTTTGAAGTAAGGTGAATTTTGGAGGTTTTTCGTTTTGTCTGAGTTGATTCACGCTCTTTCCGGTTTTCTCAACGAGGCGATCATTCTTTTTCACGCGCTGATTGAGTGGCTCGTGAACGTCGTTGGAGCGCTCGGGTATTCCGGCATCGTCGCGCTGATGTTTCTCGAGTCGTCGTTTTTCCCCTTCCCGAGCGAGGTCGTCATGCCGCCTGCCGGCTATCTTGCCAGCCAGGGGCAGATGAACCTGATCGCCGTCATCGCCTGCGGTATTGCGGGCAGCCTGTTGGGAGCGCTCTTCAACTATTACATCGCGATCCGCTGGGGAAGGAAGTTTTTCGACCGCTTCGGGAAATATTTCTTCGTGTCGCGCGAGACGCTCGACAAGGCCGAGGCGTTTTTCGCCAAACACGGGCACATCAGCACCTTCACAGCGCGCCTTCTGCCGGTCATCCGGCAGTATGTCTCCCTCCCGGCAGGACTCGCGCGGATGCGCCTGCCGAAATTTTGTTTCTACACCGGCCTCGGCAGCGGCGTCTGGGTCGTCATCCTGACGATGATCGGTTACGGGATCGGTTACGACACGAGGAGCATCGACGACGTGTTGCACAGGGTGACGATCCTGCTGGTCTCCTTCTGTGTGCTGCTCGTGGCCGGGTATGTTTTCTACTGCCGCTTGAAATACAAGAACGAACAAGGGGCCTAGTGCTGCGTGCGGAGGGAGATTGCGGCGATCCTGTCTTTCGTGATATCTATATTTTACGGCGCTTCCGAGGCCGCCGCCTCCACCCTCTATCTCAAGCCTCCGACGGAGGGCGCTTATCACTCCGCCCACCCCGATTTTGGATTGCGGGACGATCTCGTCACGTCCGAGCGGATTCGCGCGTTCACGAGTCTGGCGGGCAAGGAGATCGTCTGGGCGTTCGTCAGCTTCCATTGGGACAGGGGGATAGTCTTTCCCACCGACGCCTGCCTGACCCTTCACAAGGAAGGGATTGTGCCTCTCATCGGTATCATGCCCTGGAGCACACTGAAACAGGGCGCACCGGAGCCCGTCTATACGCTTGCGAAGATATTATCGGGGATGTGTGACGACAAACTTCGCACCTGTGCCAGAGGGGTAAAGTCCCTCGGGTTTCCTGTCATGATCGAGTTCGGCCCAGAGGCCAACGGTTCGTGGTTCCCTTGGAGCGGAGCGTGGAACGGACGGGATGCCGACGCATACGGGGAAAAAAATTTCCCCGACGGACCGGAGCGTTTTCGTGACGCCTATCGTCACATCGTGAAAATTTTCAGAAGCGAGGGTGTCGACAATGTCACGTGGGTCTTTCACGTAGCGTCCGCGCCCGCGCCAAATGTTTCCTGGAATGCCGCAAAATACTACTACCCGGGCGACGGCTGGGTCGACTGGATCGGCGTCAGCCTGTACGGTCGCTTGAGACAGGGAGAGTCCGTCAAACCTTTCGAGACGATGATGCAGAAAGTCTATCCCGAGCTCGCCGCGCTGTCGTCGACCAAGCCGATCGCCCTGCTCGAACTCGGCGTCTCCGATGACCCGGAGGGCGCTGTAAAAGCGAGGTGGATCGCAGACGCCATGCGAGCGATCTGCGCCGGACGCTACCCGCGCCTCAAGGCCGTGAGTTGGTGGAACAAGACCTACAGGCCCGACGGCACCCGCTCGACCCTCGAAATCGACAGCTGCCCCCAGAGCCTCTCGGCCTACAGAGAGGGCGTAAAAAACCTGATCGCCCAACCCCTCTGGGGCGTGCGGTAGAAGCAGGACCGCAGGCTCTGCCCGCACCCGCCAGAGGGCACTGCCCTCTGGACACCCGTTTCTAAAATAAAGCCCTGTTTTTTGCGCGAGCGCAAAAATAAGGGCTTTATGGTTTGAGTATGGGGTGAGGGGGGCAGAGGCCCCTTGCGGGGTGCGGGGGGGAGCCCCGCGGGCCTGCTGGTCCGCCGCGCTGCGGTTTTCGGCGCGTTTGCGCTCGGTCGGGTCGAGGATGCTCTTGCGGATGCGAACCGACTTTGGCGTGATCTCGACGAGTTCGTCGTCCTCGATCCATTCGAGGGATGATTCGACCGTCATGCGCCGCGGGACGTCGAGTACGATGGTCGCGTCCTTGGTGGCGGAGCGGTGGTTCGTCTGCTGTTTGCGCTTGGCGGGATTGCAGGGGAGGTCCTTCGGTCGGGCGCTCTCGCCGACGACCATGCCGCAGTAGACCTTCTCGCCCGGCGCGACGAAGAGTGTGCCGCGCTCCTGCAGGTTCTCGATGCTGTAGCTGGTTGCGACGCCGGAGTCCATGCTGACCATGGAGCCGCGCGAGCGGGAGACGACCTCGCCCGCCCAGGGGCCGTAGCCGACGAACCGCGAGGCCAGGATACCGAGGCCGCGTGTGTCCGTGAGGAAGTCGCCGCGATAGCCGATAAGGCCGCGCGTCGGTATTTTGAAGGTGAGACGCAACACGCCGGTGCCGCCGTTTTCCATGCCGAGCAGCTCGCCCTTGCGCGAGGCGATCTTCTGGATCACCACACCCTGGTATTCCTCCGGCACGTCGATGATCAGCTCCTCCATCGGTTCGAGCGTCTCGCCGTTCTGGCCGGTCTGCGTGATGACCTCGGGGCGGGAGACGCAGAACTCCATCTCCTCGCGCCGCATCTCTTCGATGAGAATGCCGAGGTGCAGCTCGCCGCGTCCGGAGACCTTGACGCCGTCGGGGCGGCCGATGTCCTCCATGCGAAGAGCGGGATCAACGCGCGTCTCGCGCTCGAGCCTCGCCTTGACCTGGCGCAACGTGACCGCGTTGCCTTCCTCACCGGCGAAGGGACTCGTGTTGACGAGGAAGAACATCGACACTGTCGGCTCCTCGATGTCCAGAGGGGGCAGGGCCGCGTCGGTGAGCGCCGGATCGGAGATCGTATCCCCAAGCGTGACTTCGTCGGGGCCGGAGAACCAGACGATGTCACCCGCGCCCACTTCCTCGACCTCCTTGCGTTCGAGCCCTTCCGTAATGAAGAGATGGGCGCAGGTCGCGGAGTTTTGGGAGACGACCTCCCAGTCCTGTTGTTCGTGGCTCTTCCAACGGGAGTGCGTGATCAGCATCGGCGAGCCTTTGCGCAGTGTGCCGCTCCCGATGCGTCCGCAGGCGATTCGTCCGAGATAATCGCTCCAGGTAAGCGTGCTGACCTGCATGACGAGCGGTTTGCTCTCGTCGACCGCGGGCGGTCGCACAAAGTCGATCAGGGTCTGAAAGAGCTCGTCCATCCCTTTGCCCGGCCCGTCCGGGATGTCGGCCGGATCGCGAACGAGCCAACCGTTGAGGCCCGACCCGTAGAGCACGGGGAACTCGCACTGCTCGTCGGTTGCCCCGAGTTCGATGAAGAGATCGAAAGTCTTGTCGAGTGCGATGTCGGGCGTCGCGTTCGGCCTGTCGACTTTATTGACAACGACGATGGGATGAAGGCCGAGTCTCAACGCGCGCATCAGAACGTAGCGGGTCTGCGGCATCGGCCCTTCGTTGGCATCGACCAGAAGAAGGACGGAGTCTACCATCGAGAGCACGCGCTCGACCTCGCCGGAGAAGTCCGCGTGTCCCGGGGTGTCGACGATATTGATACGATACCCTTGCCACTCGACGGAGCAGTGCTTGGCCTTGATCGTAATGCCGCGCTCTCGCTCGAGCGACATGCCGTCCATGACTCTTTCTTCTACCTGCGCGTGTTGTTTGAACGTCTGCGTCGCACGGAAGATCGCGTCGATCAGTGTCGTCTTTCCGTGGTCTATATGGGCGATAATCGCAACATTGCGAATCTTTGAAGCATCGTGCACACGGGTCACCTCTTTTTGCGTTTCTTAACAAGCGTGAAATCATAACATGTTTTTTTATTCCTTGCAAAGGTTGATATTGCCCCAAATCTCCATTACCCCCACCCCCGTGCCGTAATTTTCTCATCGCGCATGCCCGCCAAACCTCCGGGAAAGGTCAAGTGGAGGGGAAATATCCCCTCTTTGCCCCATTAGAACAGCATGTGCCACGCAAAAGCTGCCG
>JAVBQG010000058.1:0-74205 GCA_031549185.1 Synergistaceae bacterium
TTTTGTCCTGGAATTTTACGTCGGGTTGAGTCATAATAATTGCACCTCGCTGGTGAAAGATGGTGCTTCGCAAACAACATCTTATCACGCTGCTCGCGCAGTTTCAGCGAGGTCTTGCTTGCTTTGAGGTGGAGATGGGGGCAAGCGTGGGCTATCGAAAGTTTATAGGCGTGTTCGTGGTATGGATGCCCATCCGCTTGTGCTATAGATGCATAAACGTAAAGGCTTCCTGTGTTTGTCGGGCGGATTGAATCCGGAAATACTGGCTGGGGTAAGTATGGTGAGGGAAATAAAAAAACCCCAGAGTGAAAACCTCTGAGGCTTTGCCATTCTTGGTGGGCGACACAGGGATCGAACCTGTGACTTCTTCCGTGTGAGGGAAGCGCTCTCCCGCTGAGCTAGTCGCCCTTTCGTTGCAACGTGGAGCATTATATACGGCATTTTCGCCAATTTCAAGACCCGGCGGGGTGAATCGTTATTATTTTACGCTGAAGCTCTTGCTCCCCCAGGATTTCCCCTTGATCGGCTTGCCGTCGACCAGCTCGACGAAACGCTCGCGGCACTTCGGGCACTTGTAGACTTCTTCCTTCTCTTCAGCCTCGAATTTGTGATCGCAAATGATGCAACGATATTGGCGCATTTGTCAACACCTCCAGATGTGATCGCATGTTTTGTTGCTGCCGCCGTTATTATAACCCGGATTCTCCAGAGCTACAACACGTGATAGACATGTGTCAGTGTGAGGTACATTCCGACGCCCACGAAGGCAGCGCAGGTCATGGCGCGCAGGATCGGTTCGACGGAACGTATTTTGCCGAGGTTGCTGGCGAAGCTGTTGATGCCCATCGACAGCAGAAAGCCGAGCAGCATGACCGGCAGGCCGGTGCCGAGGCCGAAGAGGAGGGGGAGCAGTACAGTGGAGCTCTGGTCCATCGCCACGGGAATCATGCCGCCGAAGAAGAGCGCCGCGGTCTCCGGGCAGGGGACGAGGGAGAAGATGCAGCCGACCGCGAACGTCCGCCGCGGGCCGGGCGACCCCTCGCCCAGAATTTTTTTCTTGAATTTTGCCGCGCCCCTCGGCATCGGGATTTCGATCCAGCCGGAGAGGATCACGCCCAACACGATGAAGACGGGGCCCGAAAATTTGGAGGGGATCGCCTGCATGACGGCCGTGGCGCCCGGCGCGGTGGCGATGCCCTTCAGGATCAGGACGCCGAGCAGGGTGTGTACGACCATGCGGCCCAGCCCGTAGGCGCCAGCCGTGATCAGCGCGCTCTGTGGCGTCTTGCCGCCGCCCGCCGCGATGATGCTCACCGCCGCGACGTTGGTACCCATGGGACAGGGCGAGACGGTTGCCAATACACCCATCCACAGCACTCCGAGGGCCGCGATCCAAAATTCACCGTACACGGGGCTATCGTCCCTCCCGTTCGAAGTCGCGGATTTTGCCCGCCAGGTACTCTTTGAAATCGCCGGTCTTCTCCGCGTGTTCCCACGACTCCTGCAGGTTTTTCCATCGCGCTTGCTCGCCGTCCCTCTGTTCGATCAGGACGATCGTCGTCGTGTAGAGATCGTAGTCGAAGAGATAGTGTTCGTTGCCCGGTTTTTCGAAGTTGACGACCATGAAGGAGAGTTTGCCCTCTTTCACGTCGCGCGCGAAGGGCGACGTCGGGCCGTAGAGCAGCTCCTTCGACAACTTCTCCATCAGGTCGCAGGTGGGGCAGTACGAACTGCCGCGGAAGAGTACGACGTAATAGCCGTCGGGTTCGCCCGCAAGGGCCGTCGGCGCCCCCTCCTCCCTGCCCGCGAAGGCGCTGCCGCCGATATCCCGCACGGCGAAGAGCATGCTGACGATCGCGAACGCGATCATCACGTACGCCGCTGCCCGCTTTGCTTTTTGCATTCCCGTCGTCTTTGCGATTGCCGGATACCTCCATTGCGCTGTTGAATTTATTTTCGCTAGCGGTATCATAATAGCCAGCTTGCGTTTTTTACGTCAAGAGGGGTTGAAGCGTATCGCTCTGCAGTATAAACTGATATGGTTTTTTAGGGCGAATGGGAGGAATTATTGAATGGTGAAACCGTGGTGGCGCGAGGTGATCGAGACCGTTCTGTGGGCTCTGGTGCTCGCGCTGGTGTTGAGGACGTTCGTGATACAGGCGTTTTGGATTCCCAGCAGTTCGATGGTACCGACACTGGAGCCGGGGGACCGTGTGATCGTCCTGAAGTTCTGGTACATGCTCCCCAAGGTCGAGCTGAAGCGGGGGCAGATCGTGGTGTTCAAATACCCCGTCGACCCCAAGAGGGATTTCGTCAAACGGGTGATCGGACTTCCGGGCGACACGGTGGAGATACAGGACGGGCGCGTCTTCATCAACGGACGCGAGATCGCCGAACCGTACGTGGTCAACACCGACAACTTCAATATGGATCCGATCGAAGTCCCGGCCGGGAAGTATTTCTGCATGGGCGACAACCGCCCAAACTCACAGGATAGCCGCTTCTGGGGTTTTGTGCCGTCGAATTTCCTGCGAGGACCAGCCGTTTTTCGATACTGGCCGATCACGCGGATGGGCCTGCTGGAGTAGCCGGGTGGCAAGGACGGTATGGTTTCCGGGCCATATGGCCCGGGGAAAGAGGCAGCTGGAAGCCCTCGCGGGTATGCTCGACCTCCTGCTCGAAGTGCGCGACGCGCGCGCGCCGCGTTTGACCTCCTCGCCGGTTCTCGACGACTTTCCCCGCTCCCTCGCGGTGTGGACCGTCTTATCCAAACCGGATCTTGCAGATCCGGATATCACGAAGCAGTGGATCGATTATTTCAAAAGACAGGAACGCGACGCGTGGGCGATCGATCTGCGCAAGGGCGTCCCTGCCGCGTTCCGCAAGGCGATTACAGCCATGCGTCCCTCGTCGTCGGCCAAACGCGTCTATCGCGAGATACGGCTGGCCGTCGTCGGCACGCCCAATGTCGGAAAGTCGTCGCTATTGAACCAACTCGTCGGACGTCGGGCTGCGGCGGTCGGGGGCATCCCCGGCGTCACGAAGGGCGTGGCGTGGTTCAAGGGACAGGGTTGCCTGATCGTCGACTCGCCCGGCATTCTCGACCCGCACTCCGACGCGCGGGCGCACCGGATGCTCTCGTGGATCTCGTCGACGCGCGGACAGGTGATCGGCTCGTGGCAGAATCACGCCTGCGAGTGCATCGCTTTTCTGCAGCGGCACGATCTGATCGGAGGCATGGCGGAGGCGTGGGGCGTCGACGTCGCGGGCGAGCCGGACGAGGTGCTCGATCGGATCGGCCGTCGGCTGGGAAAGCTCCTCCCCGGCGGTGTGATCGACCTCGAATCCGCCGGCAAGGCGACGATCGAGGCTCTCGCGACCGGCAAGTTGGGGCGCCTCAGCCTCGAAGCGCCGGGCTCCCCTGTGCCGTGGAGCGATCTGTCGTGAGCATGGAGCGGGGCTGGAGGGTCGTGGCGGGCGTCGACGAGGCGGGGCGCGGCCCGATCGCCGGTCCCGTGATGACGGCGGCGGTTCTGCTCGCGCCGCCGCAGGTGAAGATACTGCGGGCCGAGGGGCTCGGCGACTCGAAAAAACTGACCGCCCGCGCGCGGGAGCGGATCTTCGCGCGCATGAAGGAGCTCGGCGTCGCTTGGTGCGCGCAGGGCGCGTCGCACCGGCGCATCGACGCCACGAACATCCTCGCCGCCACGCTCTGGGCGATGCGGCGCGCTGTCGCGGCGCTGCCGGCGATCCCCGACGTGGTCGTCGTCGACGGGTTGATTCCCATCCCCGATCTGCCTTGCCGGCAGATGACGCTCGCCCGCGCGGACGCGCGTGTGCCGGCCGTCATGGCGGCTTCGATCGTGGCCAAGGTCCTGCGCGACCGGATCATGGCCGATTTTCACAAACTCTACCCCGAATACGAATTCGAAAAACACAAGGGCTACCCCACGGCGCGTCACCGCGCGCTGGTGGACACGCTGGGGCCGTCACCGATCCACCGGCTGTCGTTCGGCGGCTACAACAAGACGCCGAAGGCGGGTGGCATGTAATGGCGTACGGCGTCGGCGGCCTTCCCGGCGGGGCGGTCGATCCCCACAGCGGCGGCATTCGGCCGCCGGTAGGAGAGGGACAGGGCGTAGCGCGCCCCGGCGCGGGTGCGCGGATCGCCGACGGCGCCGTCGTCGAGGGGCTCGTCACCGCCAAGGACGGCGATAGCTACCAGGTGCGCATCGGCACGCATCTGCTGAACGCGCGCGCGACAATCCCACTCTTCGTCGGCCAGCGCTTCCGCGCGGTGTGGGACGCGTCGACGACGCCGCCGATGCTGCGTCTGCAACAGGGCGACATGGCAGTGCTCGCACGCTTCACCGGCCGCGATCAGCAGATCGCGATGGCGCTCCTGAGCAGGGGGCTTCCTGTGAAGGATGACGTGCTCTGGAGCCTGCGCCAGCAGTGGATGCAGAACGGTGGCGACCCCGCCAAGCTTGGGACGTTGGTCGAACTCTGGGCGCGCGGCGCCGCCATGACCGAGGGCAACGTCGCCCTGTTGTCGTGGTACATGGAGCTCTCCCCGGAACGTGCGATGCAGATCTGGAAGAAAATCCGCGAGCGCCTGTACGAGCGCGCCCACAAGTCGCCCGCGTCGCTGCTGGCTGCGTTGAAGGGCGGCGAGGGCGAGGAAGACGAAGAAATTTCCCGTTTCTTGCAGGCGCACGCGTTGGCGGGCAAGCCGGCGCGCAGGGGGCTCGACCCGTCGATGCTCATGGCCCCCGCCTGGTGGCCGACGGGCGATGGCGAAGGCGACGCCTCGATGGCGCGCGTCGCGATCTCCTCGGACGAACGGAAGGGGCGCAAGGTCTGGTGGGTCTCCTTCGAGATGGAGGGAAACCGAATCGGCCCGATCCTCGGCGACGTGATGACCAACGGGCGCGCGCTCTCCGTCGGCCTCAAGCTCAAGAACACCGCCCAGATTCCCTATGTGCGGGAGAACATGCCCGCGCTCAGGGATGAGTTGGGCGAGATAGCCATGCCGGTGCAGCACCTCGGCGTGGGTGAGTTTCGGCCGGATGAATCGCGCGGCTCACAGCAGCGGGGCCTGGATATGGAGGCCTGAGCGATGCCCGAGCGCAGGAAAAAAGCGGCCGCACTTCGATACGATAAAGAGCTGGATGTGGCGCCGCGCGTCGTCGCGCAGGGGCAGGGCCTGGTGGCGGAAAAGATCGTCTCCACCGCGAAAGAGGCGAACGTCCCCATCGTCGAGGACGCGGCGCTCGTCAGCGCCCTGCTGATGCTGGAGATGGGCGAGGAGATTCCCGCCGAGCTCTATCAGACGGTGGCGAAGATCCTGTCGTTTCTCTACACGATCGACAAGGGCAGGGATATCAGACGAAAATGAACCACCTCGAATTCGGCGCGGAGGGCGAGAGGATCGCGGCGGCGTATCTGGCGGAAAAGGGCTGGCGCATCCTCGGGCGCAACGTCCGGGCCGGCAATGGCGAACTCGATATCGTGGCGACGGACGGCGACGAGCTCGTGATCGTCGAAGTCCGCACGCGCGCGGTGGGGCAGATGCTGCCGCCGGAACTGACGGTCGGCCCGCAGAAGATCAGGAAACTGATCCGCGCGGCGCGCCGCTATATCGGGAAGATATCGTACGACGGAAACTGGCGCATAGATGTTGTGGCGATCACGGAGGACCGCGAGGGAAGGAGGATAGAACTCTTCAGCGACGTGACGATGGGTATGGAAGGCGGTTTTATGGGATGAACAGCATCTGTGGAGTGACCCTCCGGGGTACGCAGGCTCTACCTGTAGAGGTGGAGGTCGAAATCACTGGCGGACTTTTTTCTATCACTGTCGTAGGACTCCCTGACACAGCCGTAAAAGAAGCGAGAGAGCGCGTGCGAGCCGCGTTGAGAGGAATCGGCATCGCCCTCCGGGGTCGCGTCGCGATCAACTTGGCCCCGGCGGATCTACCCAAAGAGGGGGCGCTGCTCGATCTGCCGATGGCGATCGGCCTCGCCCGCGCCTCCGGGCGCGTGAGCTGCGGCGAGCGGGCGCTCTTCATGGGCGAGCTGGCGCTCGACGGGCGCCTTCGTTGGGTGCGGGGCGTGGTGCCGGCCGCGGTGCTGGCGAGGGAGCAGAACGTCCCGCTCTTCGTGCCGAAGGAGAACGAGCGCGAAGTGGCGCTGGTGACTGGCGCGAAGGCATTCGCGGCGGAGAGCCTGATCGACGTGCTGCGGCACCTCACCGGCGAGGCGCCTCTGGCGCCGGTCGAGGGGGCGGGCTTCGAGGACGCGAAGGTCGTCGTGGAGACGGACCTCGCGGACATCAAGGGGCAGTACGCCGCCAAGCGTGCGCTCGAGATCGCGGCGGCCGGGCATCACAACCTGCTGTTGACGGGCTCGCCCGGATCGGGCAAGACGCTGCTTGCCCGCGCGATGAAGGGCATCCTGCCGCCTCTCTCCGACGAGGAGATGATGGAGGTGCTGCTCGTGCGGAGCACGGCGGGCCTGCCGCTGGAGTCGGGAAGGGCGAGGCCCTTTCGCGCGGCGCACCACACGGCGAGCACCGTCTCGATCTGCGGCGGCGGTGCGACGTTGAGGCCGGGAGAGATTTCTCTCGCCTCGCGCGGACTATTGTTAACATAATGGAGATTTCCCGTATTTCCGATTTCACCCTTCTTTTTTGGTCCAGGTTTGAGCGGAACGCTGTTTTCGTCCTCTTCTCCGTCCCCCGATGAATCTGGAGGGATTCGCAACCGGATTTTCACCTGCTCAGGGTACACGTCAATCCGATCGACGAAAGCGATATAAACCTCTCTCCGTCTTTCCGGGTCTTCAAGTAATGTCGATATCTTCGCGGAGATGCCACCCAGATCGAAATCTGGGGCCTCTTGGGGCATGTTCGAGGTCTGGAGGTCGCCCAGCAACAAATCGATCTCTTTGAGGCGTTTTTTGGCCTTTTCGAGCCTTTCCGCGAGGTCGGCAAGGGGAAGCACCCCTTGTTCGACGGCGTCCAGCAGATTGTCTCTCCTCTTCTCCAATTCCGCCCGCTCCGTTTTGAGCTGTTTCGCCCTCTCCGTTTTGTCCTCTTCCCCCTGATAAAGTTCCGCCTGCATTTCCTGCAGCACAGTTCTCAGCGCTTCGGGGTCGCAGAAGCTCTTTCGAATCTCGGAGAGAACGGCTTCCTCGATGAATTCCTGGCGAACGTAGGCATTTGTGCAAAGCTGTGAGGTATCGACCTTTGTGCTCGTCTTCTTCGTGGAGCACGCATAATACCAATTGATGACGTTGTTTTCGCGTTTCCCTGAGTATGCTTTGACCCCGCCATACCTTCGGCCACACAAGCCACAGAAGATCAATCCATTCAGCAGGTTTCTCCCATGAGGCGTTTGAGCTTGGAATCGCGGTCTTGGCACGTCCTTATGCCTCCTTTCGACAGCCTCGGCCATTTCGCGTGTAATGATCGGCTCGTGGGTATTCTCGGTGAGAATCCATTCTTCTTCGGGCTTTTTGCCTACATGTTTCTTGACGACAGTTTTTGTCCGATTGAAGAGCATATTCCCAAGGTAGCACTGACGGTTTTTATGCAACATTTGGTAGACTGTTGTTTGCGCCCATTCTTTTCCTCGGGGTGTTTGGATCCCTCGGGCGTTGAGCGCCTTCGCGATTTGATACAACCCCATACCTTCTATGTAGAGCTGGTAAATTTCTCGAACGATGGCCGCTTGCTCTGGTACAGGTTCCAGTTTTTTCTTGATTCCACCGCTGTCAAGAACGACGGGCACTTTTTTGTACCCAAACGGCGCGGTACCTCCGACGGCATATCCCGCCTTGGCAGTCGCGACCATGCCACGGAACACGTCCTCGGCGAGCTGCGCGGAGTAGAATTCGTTGAAAGCGTCGAGGATCCCGTTCATCAGGACGCCGACGGAGCCGTTCATTTCGGGCTCGGTGACGGAGAAGAGTCGGATGTTTTTCTGTTCGAGGAGGAAGCGGAAGCCCTGCGCGATTCGCGCGCTGCGGGCGAAGCGGTTTGAGCGCCAGACGATGACCGCCTTGAACTCGGCTTTCCCGGAGGAGATGATCTTGCGGAGGCGCGAAAACTCGGGGCGGTCCTCGGTGCGCCCCGTGATGCCGGCGTCGATGAATTCTTCGACAACCTGGTACCCGCGGGTCTCGGCGAAGCGCCTGATCTCGTCGAGCTGCGCGGTGATCGGAAGTTCGTCTTCGGCCTGGGATTCGGTAGAGACGCGAGCATATGCGACGGCAGGAATAGACATGATATAATTACCTCGCAATCTTTAGCGTTGGAGCCGACTCATTCCTTGCCGGGGGAGTCGGCTCTTTCATTGTAACACGATGAATTCTGCCGATATCGATATTTAGCTTCCGTCATGCGGACGCTTCCGTTTAACCGGTTTAAGTTCTGGCCCAAGGGACTGAAATAGGATCCCAATTCGAGTAACGAGAACAGCGAGAAGAAAATATCCACAGAAAAGGTTTATGCAAACGAAAATCATTCCAAGCAATGTGGC
The DNA here is from genome assembly GCA_031549185.1 of Synergistaceae bacterium. Classification (GTDB taxonomy): domain Bacteria; phylum Synergistota; class Synergistia; order Synergistales; family Synergistaceae; genus JAVBQG01. Next base: position 8,543 of record JAVBQG010000058.1, read on the forward strand.
TGACGAATTAAGGATGACATTAATCTCACCGAATCCGAGAGTAACCATCGTGGCAAAACTAAAGAAAAATAACGCAAGAATCCATTTTATAAAATTAATATCATGTGAATACTCAACCTTACTAAGTACATCAATTCCAGAAGCTTCCGTTATTGCGTATAAGCATGTGAAAAGGCAAACAGATGACAGAAAGAAGACAAGAACCCTCTTCGTGCTGCTTCCATAATCAGAAATCCACCAGAAAACATTCATGAAAAAGGCTATGAATCCGATTGTTGTAATTTTCACGATTAACGCCCATAGAATCATCGGAAAAATAAAAAAAGAAATAAAAAAAATCAAGGATAAGAACTCTCCGTTTTGCTGAACTTTCCCCAAAAACCCCATCAAAAAAATGCTGTAGATTAAAATGAACACCTCGAAAAATCTCCAAGGTTTTCGATTTTTCCGTAATGTTTGGTGATATGAGTAGAAATTTCCCCATGCAATTCTACGTATATTTGTTTTCAGGCCAGCGAGTAGTGAAAGTTCTATCCGAGCCGAATCAAGACCAACACTTGCAAAATTAGTTTGATCATCAACAGAGCAGTCTTGAATCATCGTTTTCCCATCCAGCATGACATAGCTAAAGTCAGCGCCTTTGAGACAGTTTCCACCAAGATATGTTCCTTTGAAATTAGCACCTTGTGCATTAACATCTTCAAAGTTTATCCCAGATAAATCTTGTCCTTCAAAGCTCGCGAATCTCAGGCAAGCTCCTTTTAAGTTAACCGCACCTAGGTTTGTTTTTTCAAGATCCACTTCCTCTAAATTTGCTCCTTCAAGATTAGCCGCAAATAAAATTGTCTCCTCTAGGTTTGCCCGTTTCAGGCTTGCTCCCTCGAGATTCGCAGCTCCTAAATGTGCTCTTTTCAGATTGGCACGTTCTAGATTAGTTCTTTGTAAGTCGACGTCGCGGAGATTGGTTCCCTCAAGAATGGCTCCCTGTAAGCAGCTCTCTGAAAGATCTGCATGGGTCAGATCAATCTCTTTAAGGTTTGCGTTCTGCAAATCGGCAGCTTTGAGAATTGCATACTGCATCTTTCCCCCTTTCATGTTTAGTTCGAAAAGTTTTGCCCCTGAAAGGTTTGCCGCTGTAAAATTAATTTTTTCTGTAATGTTATTATCAAACTTAGCATTTTTTAGATTTGCGGCACCGAAGTCTGTGTTTTTAAGTCTTGTGCCTGTAAAATTTGCTCTTTCTAAATCCGCTGCTTCTAAACGTGCCTCACTTAGATTCGCATTGTCGAAATTGACGCCTTGCAGGTAGGCGTTCCACAAACGTACCCCATTTAGGTTAGCTGAGGACAGCGTTGCGTTATCAAGGTGTACAACTGATAGATTTGCGTTGGCAAGATAAGTTTCACGCAAGTCGACTTTTTCTAACCAAATCATAATTGATGGATTATTACTACGCCACTCATTCCACGGTGAAAGATCCCGCCTGCTTGCACAATCGATAAGCATTTTTTGTAAAACCGTGTCAACCCACTCTTCGTTACTACGATACAATATACCGAGCATGGTGTGAGGCGGTGGTTTTAACCATAATTCTCGACGTGCAAGTTCCAGTTCAGCAGGGTTATTCTTGAATTTTCCCTCTAAATATTCGAATTCTTGCCTGTCCACAAGATATTTCCCCTTTAGCGTGCGTAAATATTATTATTTATGGTTTGCACTTCTTACACGGCACAAACCCTGCCCCGACCGCCTCTTCCCGTGTCTTCAACACCACCTGATTCTTCGGCGCCGGCAGTGAGCCGCAACTCAGTCGGTGAAACTTCCTCGTGTTCTGATTCCCGATGTACCCGCCCGCACTCGTTGAACTCGCTGCAGGTTTTTCCTTCGTTCCGACAACAGGGGCAGCCACTGCGACACTTCCCGCCTCGTCCTGCTTCACCGAGTACGTCGTCCCATCAGTAGAGATCACCACAGACCCGCCGGTCGTCGTGTACCACTTCACCTTCGCAGCTCGTAACGCGGACAGCGTTTCCTTGTGCGGATGCCCGTAACTGTTCCCGACCCCGCAGGAGATCACCGCGACCTCGGGCTTAACCTGACCCAGCAGCGCGGCATCGGTCCCGTTATGACTCCCGTGGTGCCCGACCTTCAAAACAGTCGAGCGTGGGAGTGTCCCCAGCGTCGCGCGTTCCGCTTCCTCCGCATCGCCCATCAGCAGGAATGAAACCTTCCCATATGAAATCCGCAGGACCAAGCAGTTGTTGTTCGCATCGCTGTTGGTCCCGGAGATCTCCTTCGCGGGCCCGAGCACTTCGATTTTCGCTGCGCCGATCTGTTCCGAGAATCCCGCCTTCGGTTGTCCGAAACGAACCCCCTTCGCCCGTATCTCTTCCAGATACCGCTTCTGCACCTGCGACCCATGGGCGTACCCCGAGTCCCAAACTTTACCCACCGGAAACGCACGCAGGACGGCCACAGAGCTCCCGATGTGATCTTCGTGGGGATGAGTCCCGACCAGGATGTTGATCTTCTCTACGCCCTGTCCTTGCAGGTATTGGATCAGCGCGTAGGATGCGTTCGCCGATCCTGTGTCCACGAGCATGTTCTCGCCGGTCGGGAACTGCACGAGTATTGAATCGCCTTGGCCGACGTTGATGGCGTGGAGGATAAGGTCGGCGGCGAAAGCAGGGGACAAAAGGAAAAAGAAAATAAGCAGAACATTAAAGACGCCTGCAAGTATTTTTTTCATCCTGAAATAAGCCTCAACACTCTTCCGGGTTATACGTAAAAACCTGAGGATGATCAATTTGAAGGTGTGACACCCCATTGCGGACACAAATCCTGTTATGATAATTTGCGAGCCAATTATATTTCGCAAAAACCATTTCATTATTTTGATGTTGTATTAATCGTTCTTTCACACATTTTTGATGAGTGCTTAAATCGGACATCGCGCGCTTCTTTCTGGCTCCAGGGGAAACAATTGGAAATTTTGCTTTTTCTTCTTCAGATAAAAGGGCGAGTCGGCATGCAATAATGTGATAATCTTCTCGCTCGGGTGGAACGTTTATGTAATTCACAAAAGTTTGTCCATCGTCCGAACGATCTAGCCATGCAGCAACAGATATTTCAACACTTTCCTGCATTTTTTCCGCTTCGATTTCCGTCACACGAATAATCATTTTTCTCAACTTCTCAATAGTATTTTTATCTTCCCACAGACTATTATTCGTTTTCGCTGTGGTGATAAGGTTTTTTACATCTTCAATGTCTTTTGACGTAAACTGCCCGTATGGCAAATATAGCGAAAAATCTTTCGCGTTTGTATGAACAACCCTACGAAGGACTTTAAGAGCTTCTTCTCTTACTGCTTCGTTTGCAGTGTTTTCAACATAACGGATGGCAGTCAAGAAAGATTCATAAAAATCAATTCGATACTCCTTATAAGCATCAAAATCACAGTTCACAAGCAATTCTAGACAGGAAGGTAAAACAAGGATTCGTGGATAAATCGATGATTTACTCTCTGCTTGGTATGCATCGATGAGTGCTTGCCCAAACACAAAATCCTGATCTCGGTAGAATGTCCCTTTTGCTATTGCTCCCCTAAGAAACAAACCATGTTCGACAGACAAATATCTTTGAAATGACGCTGTGTGCGATAATAAATTGGCGAGGCGTAGGGCAGAAACGAAGTGGTTATCACCTGCCTCAAGGCTAAAGACGAAATTATCTGAGAAAATATTAAATTTGATTACCTCTTCGTTTTCTTCATTTTGGAGAGGGCGCAAGATTTCACTGAATTCTCGTAAGTAGCCCTGACGCGCATATGTCGCCCTAATTGCTTCTTTAATTTTGCTCAGCAGGACGTTTTCACCCATATCCTTAATCAGTTCCTTATAGCCAAGAATATCGCAGAAAGCCACTAAATGCTCTGAAACCTTCTCTTCACTGTTTTCAGGCACACTCATAACTTCTTTTACACCCCCCACCCCAACAACCCCGCCTTCACCATCGCCATCTCCACCGGCACCGCGCAGATCTCCGCGATCCTCTCCGGCGTCAGCCATCCATGCGCATGTAGCAACTTCTTCGGCATCAACAAGTCCAGCGCGAACGCCTTTGCCTGTTCGACCTCGCCCCGCGGGCGGGGGAGTGGTTTCCGATCAACGATTTTGACCGGTCCATGCTTCAACATCATATGCCCGAGTTCCCGCGCGATCCCGTAGCGTTGCTGCTCGACCGGGAGTGACCTGTTCACGACGATCAGCGGCGCGCTGTGGTAGTAGATGTAAAACGCCCTGTACTTCCCGAGCCGCATGTACCGGATATCGCCTTCCTGCTTTGTGCAGATCGCAGCGAGGTCGACCGGCAAATTGCCGGAGTCGAGGAGTTTGCGGGCGGCGATTTCGGCGACGGTTGGATATGTCATACTCGTGACACTCAAAAACTAAAGTGAGGGGGCACTTGCCCCCTCACCGCATTGTTTAGATAATCAGTCTGTGGCGTGAGAAAAATCGTATTCTGGTAACTCGTGCGCGAGCTCTTTTCTATCCCTTTTCTTAAAGTCCATGATGACAAGTCCAACAGTTGACTCGTCGTCCACGGCACGATTAAAGAAAATACCGGGGAAATCCTCGTCTCCAAAATAAGGTTTTGAAGGGGCAAGAAAGACATGCAACACATCATGACGCGCATCATACTTCGCGTTGCTCTTGTCTATCATCGTTTGCGTCATAAATGATCCCCCCCTTTAATCCCTTCATATCGCGCCTTGGAACTATGGTGACAACCTCATATGGTTCCCGATCAGTATCGACAGAAACTGTTACACAGGTGGATCCTGCCCTGCCATCGACTTCCAACTCATCGACATAACATATCCTTTTATTCTCATTATAATTGTTGTCTTCTACAATGAGTAGAGGGTTTTTAATGACCCCTGGGGCATGTGGAAGAATAGTCCGGCGAAAATCGACATCGCCTTGTGAGTGATGAAGAGTGTCAAGAATATGATAATTAACAGTATCTTCCCGAAGGACAACCGTATTCCCAAGCGGATCCCTCTCTGACCACAAAATAACGATGTCTTCGGTATTATTTGAGCTGATTATTTCCGTCTCATTATTAGGCATCTTGCTTTCCCTCGTCGCGCGAGTGTTTGCCCAATAATGCATTTTGTTTTTCGGCATAAATTCTGAGTAGCTTAGTTTGCATTGCAATACGACATAATGCAACGCTCTCTCTTTTGCCAGATATATTGCCTTCTTCTGGGAGATACTGGAAAAAAGTCAAAAAAGTTGTATCTCCGCGGATTTCTGTCTTTATGCCATCCGCAAACATTGCGCGCATATCGGGTATACTTGTGTGCATAACTTCCTCAATCTGTTTTTGCTCTTCCATGTGTAGCCCTCCTTTTTGTTACAATTACAACTCTCTTTCTTGATTATCGGGTATTTGCTTGGTTATTTTATTGGATCGGTCAAAAATCCCAAATTTTACATATGGCGATTTCGACGTAAATGTTTGCCTCGTACATCGTCCTGCTGTCAACCACGGCGCCTACTCTCCCGGCGCTTCAAACAACCCCCTGAAAATCTCCCGGCAGAAATCCCCAATCACATCTTCTTTGACCGCGATCCGGCATAAAAGTATGTTCTCCTGCACCTCGTCGTCGAGCTGCGGCGGGAGGGTGTGGAAGAACGAAAGGAAGGCGATGCCGTCGCGCACCTCCACCTTCACCCCGTCGGCGTACAGGGGTTTCGGGTCCTCCGCCTTCGCGTGGAGTTTTACTTTGGGTTGGTGTTTTGGTTTGGGCATCTTCGTAAGGCCTTTCTTTGTCAAATTTTCTCAGAGATCCTATTGCTTTATTTAGCTTTTGGCGGAACATTCTCAAACTTGATAGTTTCTTCATCCACGCCTAAGGAAATGCTAGGAAATTCTTTCGGTAACTCTCCGTCGGAATAATTAGTCATATAGCGAATAACTACAGGTGTGGCGGTATTGGCGGGTATCTTTCTGGTCATTTTGCCGGCACCATTTGTATTTGCGATTTGCATCGAGTGCCTACCCCAAAATTCATTCCCTTTATTGTCATATATTGGGAACCTTGATCCATTAATTGTTACGTTCATATCTGTTGGAGTTGTCATCAAATAGTTAATTGTTAAAACGCGTTTTGGGCTAAGAGTCATGCCCCGATATTCAACTTTGATACCTGATTCTGTGTATTTGACGTATTTATTGTCTGTTTGTTCTGCGGCTTGCGCGTCATGAGAGCTTAAAACAGCGCAGACCAAAAACAAAAAAACACTGAAAGCGCAAACAACCTTACTCATTACACTATCAACCCTTTCTTTAGAATCTCCAGTAAGTACCCGATGATGGGTATGCATGTCAGGTTTCCTAAATGCTGCTCCACAGCCTTGAACACCCTACCTCGGCGGCCCACACTTCGAACAAGCCGAGTACCCCCGCGCCTTGGCGTCGGACAAGCTGATCGGAATCTGGCTCTTCCTCAAATACTGGCACCCGTCACGATGATACTTTTCTCCGGTCTTGGTGATGTAGACAGTGACCTCCGCAAGCGCCGGCAGTGTCACCGGCGCGGAGGCGGCAGCAAGGAAAATGGCTAAGATGAGCGTGGAAATGATTTGGCGTACTGGTCTCAGCATGATCAATACCCCTCTCGATCCTCAGGGCCAGAGTACTTCTTGAGTTTTATAAGGGCCTCCCTCGCCGCTTGCTCCCAGTGTTGTTGATCACGTCCTTGCCCGCTTGCGCTTTCACAATAAGCAATGAGTTCACCCAGCATATAATATAAATTATTCTGAATCTCTCCCGCCAAATGCGAGTGGATAAATTTCAGTTTTTGAATGGCGGGTTTTCCAGTTGCCTTTGTTGGAGAAAGCGCTGCCTCTTTGAAGAGTTCCTCTATTTTGCTAAGTTCGTCAGAAGTCAATTTTCGACCAGGGTGAGTCATATTCTCCATATGGTTTAACCCCCACTGCTCTTCGTGTCAGCCTGTTTTTATATTTGCACCTCAAACGGTCCCACCGCCTCGAACAACCCGGTCTTTGTCATACTCCGGCGGATCTCCATTGTTCCAAGTGATCTCAAGTTTTTACAACCCCAGGATTTGGCGCTTCTTTGCGTCAAACTCGTCCTGGGTAATGACGCCGGAATCAAGTAAGTTTTTGAACTTCAAAAGCTCGTCAGCGTCGCTGTGTGCGTTCGGTACATTCGCTTGTGTCTTGGATTGGGATATTTTTTCCATTACCAATTTGTAGGCTTTTTCTGATTCAATTGGTGTTTCTTTATTGAAAGCACGTAAAATAAGCGTATTGGGGTCTTTCAAGCTGTCTTGGGTGGTTGTTCCCAGTATCGTTGTGGCAGCTCCTACATCCGAGGTGCCTGCGAGGATAAATTTTATATATCCGTTTGCAAGAAGGGTCGGTTTTTTATATTCAACACTCGATAAATCCTTGTAAAACAATACCCTGTCGCCCTTTATGCCCTGGGATAAAATACCTGTCAGTGATTTGCGGGAAATCTCGACCTTGTCTTCGAACACGTTTAATGTGCCGTTTGTGGCTTTGAGTGTTATCAATGGTGAAGTAGACATAATGTCACCTCCAAGGAATTTTTAACACTGACTCATTAAGCGACTTTGTTCGTGTCCTCCGTTTCTGGTGACGCGTAAAACCTCTTCCTCACAGCACTGGCACCGGCTCCCTCAGCGAGAAAATTCGCACAACGCGCCCGCAGATCGTGAAGTCGTCGTCCGGCGTCACGATAATGTCCTCATACTCCTTGTTCATCGCCCTCAGTGTGATCTGCTTCCGGTTGTTCTCGATCACTCCGCGGATGATCATGCGCCCGTTGTAATTGACGACCATCATCATGCCTGCACTGATGACCTCTTTCTCGTGCGGGACGAAGAGCACCAGATCGCCGTCCCCGACTTTCGGTTCCATGCTGTCGCCCTCCGCGTACACGGCAAGGATGTCTCCGTCGCTGTACCGTCGCGCAAGGTCGGCGAGCGGCAAGACGAGCGTTTCTTCAAATTCTATTGCCTCGGACCCCCAATCAATACCGTTGCCGCAGCAGACCTTGAAATCACGAGGCAGCACTTTGATCCGGAGCATGTGCGCCAGGTTGATCGGTGCGACATTTGAGACTATTTCTTGCTTTTGCCGATTTATGTTCGGCATTTCGGGCGGAGCATCCCCATAATTTGTATGTCCAAACCGCATTCCGGGATTGGGATCGTCTGTTTCGCCGAGTAAAAAATCGACAGTGGTCCCCAGCTTTTTTGCAATGGCCGCCAGCTCCTCCGGCCTGAATTTCCTTGCACCAGTGAGGGCTTTCCAGAGAGTGGGGTATTTTACTCCTGCGCTTTCGGCAACGGCGTTGAGAGCCAAGCCCTTTTCGTCAGCGAGCATCTTCACTCGATCTCGTGTAATCGCCACATCCAGCCTATCTGGCATAACCTCACTCCCATCCTCATGCAGAGTATACCCAAAATGGCGATGAATTGTATATACATAAAAAGCAAATGAAAATATACCCATAATAGAAATACCCTATTGACATATGCCTAAAATAGATATATCGTAATAATGCCATCAGGAAGGAGGTGTGATTATGGCAGAGAATATCAGGCCATTGGGGTTACCAGGGTTTGAATTTGCTATTTCTAAAAAGGGAATACTGCGAAAGGATCTCGCAGAAAAAATCGGTATTTCCTATCAGGGTTTATGGAAGATCGTTTCGGGCGAGCTGAAGCGCATCGACCCGGAGATCCTTAAACGAATAGCCTGCGAGCTCGATTGCTCTGTGGATTTCCTTCTCACAAACCCTCCCCAGCCCTCAACCCCACGCGGGAACAGGGAACAGGGGGAGAGGGCGGAAGCGGAGAACAGCAAGGCGGTAGCGTAGAGGAAGCCCGCGCTTTCGGGCGGGCGGCGGAAGACTTTCTTCCGATTCTGACGGATCGCGAAGAGTATTTGGAACTCCTGATGGACGTGGCCGACAACGGCCGGCTCGACGATCCGGAGAGGAGGACAAGGGCGAGAAGGCTCCGTGACGCGCTTAATGAAGCGCTGGAGGATTGCGAAAAAGCGGCGTAGGAGAGTAGAGCAAGCAGAGAGTTCCGACTGCCGCGAATCACCGGCGGCGTAGGGTGTAGGTCCTCAGGGTCGGGGAACCATGACAACCGAATCACTTTTACCGGTATGCAGTGAGGGACAAGGAGCATACTGGCCCCCGGAGCGGGAGTCGTAGCGTGCGGCGCCGAGACCGGCGAGGATCGCGAGGATGGGGGAGTTTAACAACAGAGGGGGAGTTATTATGGAAGTGCATGTTAACCTGAACGACAAGGTGTGCGTGAAGCTCACCGCTTTTGGTGAGGCTGTTCTGGCGCAGCATATGCTCACGGTCTATCGCAGTCTCGGTGGGGTGTTCGACGCGCGCGAAAACCTGAATCCTCGGGAAGATGCTGCTTGCTCTGTCTTCTTTGCCTACCCCTATGATGAAAATCGCTATCGCACATTCAGACTGTATGAGTTGTTCGCGATATTCGGAAACGTCATGTCGCTCGCAACCGTGCACAATCCATTTTGTTCCGGCGATTTTTACGTCTCGGGGTAGTGCGCCTTATGGGCGCTGGCCGATCCCCTCCATATTGCATGCGCGCCTGTAGTCGATTGGAAGTGCTCCTGATGTGTGTATTACTCCCTTTTCTTTTAAAAATGTTTTGAAATCGGTGATGCTGCTAAAACCAAGTGATGGCAGATATTTCATTGCGTACTGCAGCGACGTACTCCTCGCGAACAGCGGGAGTATCTCGTGTCTTTCAAGATATGGCCCAGTCCACGCCCAAAAATTGCCACGAGCGCTAATAAGCAAAACGGTGTCTGCTTGTAAGAGGTCTATCCACTGAATGTCTTTTCTATTACTTCTTTCTTTGAGAAGGTGCCCCTCCGGCGATAACCATCTGGTATCTTGGGTTTTCGTCCAATACTCTAGGGATGCAAGATGCCAGTTAAATGAATCCCAGGCATCGTGATAATATTCTAAATATCTATCTTGATGGACATAACCTGTCAAAAACTCTGGCAGCGCGTCGAACTTTTCATACTTGATGCAAGCGGCGAGGGTGTATAAAAAAATCTCATACACGAAGAACCTAAAATTATCGTAACTCCACCTAGTGTATGATGTAGTACCCTCTGGTCTATCCGTATAAACATATACCCTTTCGATGAAGCGATGGATGATGGAAATATTCTCATTGTCGGCCGCCTGGAGCCTTACGAACTTGACGACAACGTCAAGCACGCTGTCCCTGATTCCGCGCATTTCATCTATGCTATCAACAATTCGTAGGGAATATTCATCCATCGATGAAGAGTCATGGTCGGGAACGCGGTATTGCTCCAAGCTTTCAGCTGATTCTTCCAGGAAAGTTTCAACAAGCATTGCTGCGGTTGGTTTGCCTTCGTTCAAGGCCCTCAAGGCCGCGGCATTTGATGGAATGATGAAGGGTGCCTCGTCCTGCATGATGAACTCGGGTGGGGTACCTATCGGCGGTTTTTGCAGCGCCGGTTTTCCGAATATGTGACGAAGGAGCATATCCAATCCCGCATTTTCATCGAACGAGAGGTCAATATAAAATCGCCCCGCCATGTACTCTGGAACGGACGCGAAACCATTGTCGGCTTTGTCCATGATAACAGGAATGAATTTTTCTTGTTTGGCGTCGCTGAATACCTTCTCCGAAATCATGAAGGTTTCTTTCCCAACTCCCCCCTCACGTTTATTTGCTTTTTTGCTGTAGCTGTCGCCGTCGCAGAGGGTGAGGACAAAATCGCTGTTGGTAATAGACTCCTCCATGAACCGGTTCACGTCGTGTCCCGGTTTTAAATCCCACTGGTCATAAATAACATCCACGCCGCGCTCGCGCAGAAATGTCGCAATTCGCCTTACCCGTTCCACGTATTCAGGCGAAGTCCAACTGTAGGAGATGAATACCCTTGGAGCTTGTCCAACGGGGCCATTCTCATCTGTTTTGCCAGCTAAATACTCTACGCCCACACCAAAATAATCGGCGAGGGCCAAAAGTACCTTTGACGAGGGGTCCTTCTCACCAGTCTCGTAATACTGGTAAGCCCGAAGGCTTATTCCGGTGTCATCGGCGACCTGTTTTTGGGAGAGCCCCTTGGTTTGGCGACACAACTTCAATCGCTCAGGCAACATAGAATTTCACAACTTGACGTGCACTAAAGTGCATGTTAATATCACCTCATTACGCACCATGGTGCGCAAAATGAAAAAGGAGGACGGTGGTCCATGAAAACCAAACTGCACAAACTGCGCCTTGAGCAGCGCGTCAAGCAAAAAAATGTTGCTTCCAGCGCGCAAATCAGCATCCGCCAGTATCAAATGATCGAGGCGGGGAAAAGCGAACCCAGCGTCTCGAAAGCATTCAGAATCGCGAAAGCCCTGAACTTGCCGGTCGAGGAACTTTTTGGCGATTCCGAACACGCAAATTATAGCACTTCTGAGGACTCCGATTTAAACGAAACACCGCAAAGCGGAATCGAGGAAGCGAAAGAACTTCACGAGGCGACATGCAACTTCAAGGTCGATGTAGAAACGATTTTAGACATCGGGGATAACGGTCGCTTGGACGATCCGCTCAAGCGAGAGGCAGCAAAAAGAGTACGAGATGCGTTGAATGCAGTTCTCGAGGATGCAGCCTAAAAGTTAGGCGAGAACCGCGCGCACCATGACAACCGAAACGCGCAATGTCCATCCCTCACTAAGACGGCAGGCAAGGCAACGAAGCCAAGAGCGAGATTGCAAGTCGAGACCAGCAGAGCCGAGGTCCTTTCCGGTCGTCTCTATGGAGGTGGGGGATGGCGATGATGGGGGATAAACAGAAAGGGAGGATAAAAATAAATTATGAGTCGAATTCACCTGAAATATGGAATCACAGCACTACACCCTGATCCAAATCCGCCTGTAGACGAAAACGGCAAGCCTTTGCGCGACAACGTCAGCGAGAATGGCAGACTTGCCGTTAAAATCCTCGACCTTCTTTGTGAGGAAGAAGGTGGAGAGCTTATGGCCGCAAATGCAATAAGTGCTTTAGAGTGTGCTATCGAGGCAATTCGCGGGCGTCAAACACGGATTGCCCGACAGGCACTTCTTCCCTCCATTTTCGCTTCTGTTTCTCGTAGCGAGTCCGATCGTCAATTGTAATGCTGAAATCCTTGAGTAGCCCCAAGTAAAGATCATAAACCTTGTCTGAGTGCTCTTTGCCAGTGATTTTTTTGTTCAGGACCACAAGGGCGAGGTCGTGAGCAACTTGACACTTGGACAAATCAAATTGCGGATGATGGATGTCTAGGGGATCTTTGGCAGACATATTTCTCACCTCCCTTCCGGGAAATTGTACCGCAACAAGATCTCTAACAAGAAAGGAGACGCCATGCCACGAAAACGCAACATGTCCATTGTTGTTACGAACGCGGAAGAATTCCACGGCTCCAGCGCCCCGGTTTGCGAGTGCGTCAAGCGTCTCCAGAGAAGTTTTTTCCGGGCGCTGGATGCAGTGGACATCAATAACACGAAACACGTTGAAAAGGAGGAGAAGGCGGCATGAACTACTTCAAGGCAATCAAGGAAGCGTTTCAGCGGGAAAGGGACTTGCATGACCGCGAGCACTGGGAAAACTACCTAGATTACCTCTGCAACGCCAGCGCTCTGTTCGGGCGCGAATCGCTCAGCGTTGCGGACGCGCTCACCATCCGCAATTGGCTCGATGGAGCGGGCGCGACATGCTGATCGCGATCTCGCCGGCGGGGCAGTTATTCGAGTGTCGGAAGCAGGATGGGATCTGGAAGGTGTTCAAACGGCAACCGGATGGGACGTTGAAGCGTCACCTCTCCCTGGATCTGCCGAATCGCTCTCTGCGAACGGAGGCCGAGCGCGACATGAAAAGGTGGGCGGAGAGGAGAGGGTGCGAAGTTGTGGAGAAGGAAGCGGCATAAGAGAAAGCCCCTTTGCAGGGGCTTCCGCCATCACCCATATCGGGTTTGCAGCTCTGGCCAGCTGCAGCCCCATTATAGCAGACAGGAGGGCTGAATATGAAACGAGACAAGATTCTCTCTTTCAAAAAAGAAGTGTTGCGGCTCATTGGGAGAGATCTCCCCGATCTTCGGAGGCGACTCAAAATTCGGCGCCGGCGCAAGATCCGCGCGAAGGCTCCGATCATCCACATTTCCGCCTTCGGTCCGGAAGGGGGATTCGCGGCATGAAGAGACGTAAGGCGCCCGCGGGGGAGGGGGCATGTAGATGCTGAAAGTCGAATCGCTCGGGCTCGCGGATGCGATCTGCGAGCATCTGTGCAACTGCGAGACGTTCACGGACGCCTTCTGCGAGGATTGCGCGGCGATCGAACGCCTTCCGCAGACCTTAACCGATCCCGCCGACGAAACCTGTCCCGCCGAGTTCGACGTTTCGGACCCCGGCTGTGTCCGGCATTCCGATTGGTTCGAGATCGCGGAACGGGCCCGCGAGGCGGAGAAGCTGGCGGCGGAGGCGGCCGGAATCGAGCTGAAAAGGAAGCTGGCGGCGTGAAGCCGCCGATGCAAAAAAGGAGGAATTTCTATGTCGACCGATACTATCACCATTGCCATCACCCTGTACGCCCCGGAGTTGGCTGGGGCCATCAAGCAGCTGGCTGAGACTCTCGCCGGCAGTCCTACACCGCTACCGAAAGAAACCATTGCACCGTCGGCAGAGACTGCGGCCCCCGCCCCCGAATCGCCCAAGACGACCTTCGAGGAGGTCCACGCGACGCTGGTGAAGCTCAAGCAGCAGAAGAGCGCCGCTCCTGTCCGCGAGATCTTGGAGGTCGTGGGCTGCAAAACCGTCCAGGACATCCCCGCGGAGAAATTCGGCGAGGTACTCCAGATGGCCTCTGAAAAACTGGCGGCCTGACCATGGGCGCACACGCTCGGCTTTCCCCCTCAGCCGCGGAGCGGTGGATCGCCTGCCCGCCCAGCGTTCAGCTGGGCGAGCGGTTCCCGGACACCTCCTCCAGCTACGCCGAGGAGGGGACGACCGCTCACCGGGTGGCGGAGATCTCCATACGCAATTGGCTGGGGTTGCTCTCAAAAGAGGAGGCGGCCGCGCAGAGGGAGGAGGTAGAGATGTCCCTGTTCTACTCCAAAGACATGCCCGATAACCTGGAACCGTACATCGACTATGTCGTCTCTCATGCTGTGGGCGCTGATTTCATCGGCCTGGAGGAAGAGCTGGACATCGGCAACTGGGTGCCCGATGGTTTCGGCACCAGCGACGCCGTGATCGTCAAGGACGGCGTACTGGAAGTGGTGGATCTCAAGTACGGGCAGGGCGTGCCCGTGTCGGCGGAGGGAAACCCGCAGTTTCGGCTCTACGGCCTCGGCGCCGTGCAGGAGTGGCACATGCTCTATCCCTTCGACCGGGTCCGCTGCACCGTCGTTCAGCCCCGACTAGACAGCATCTCCACCGAGGAGCTCTCCGTCGGCGAACTGCTGGAGTGGGCGGAGCGGGTGGTCAAGCCGGCGGCGCTGCTGGCGGAGAAGGGCGAGGGTGAGTACAACCCTGGCGACCACTGCCGCTGGTGCAGGGCGAAGGCCGTCTGCCGCAAGCGGGCGGAGGGGAACATGGCGCTGGCGCGATATGAATTCGCCGAACCGGCTCTGCTCACCAACGAAGACATCGCGGACATCCTGTCCGCGGCGGAAAATCTCAAAAAATGGGTGGACGACATCGAGTCGTACGCCCTCGACCAGGCGCTCAACCACGGCGCGACATTCCACGGGTACAAGGTGGTGGAGGGCCGCAGCCTCCGTCAACTGACGGACGAAACGGAAGCGGCGCGGATCCTGCTGGAAAACGGCGTGGCGGAGGATTCCCTCTACACCCGTTCGCTGGTCGGCATTCCCGCCATGGAGAAGCTCGTCGGCAAGAAACGGCTGGCGGACCTCCTGAAGGAGTACATCATCAAACCGCAAGGAAAGCCGGCGCTGGTCAAAGAGGACGACAAGCGCCCGGCGATGAATTCGGCAGAAGCGGCAGCACAGGAATTCAAAGAAGAAAAGGAGATCGATTGAAATGACAAATGCAGTGCAGACAAAGGTGATCACCGGCAAAGGCAGACTTTCCTACGCGTACGTGTGGCAGCCCCGCGAACAGGACGGGCAGGAGCCCAAGTACTCCACCAGTTTCCTGATACCCAAGAGCGACAGAGACACGCTCGCGAAGATCATGGCCGCGATCGAGGCGGCCAAGGAAGTGGGTAAATCTAAGAAGTGGGGCGGCAAGATCCCCGCTAATCTCAAACTCCCCCTGCGCGACGGCGACAATGAGGCCGACGAAAAAGGTGAGGAATACCTTGGGCATTTCTTCTTCAACGCCAGCTCCAAGGACGCCCCTGGGATTGTGGACGCGCAGTGCAACGTCATTCTCGACAAGGCAGAGGTGTACAGCGGCTGTTACGCCCGACTCTCCATCAACTTCTTCCCCTACGACACCAACGGCAACCGCGGGATCGGCGTGGGGTTGAATCATATCCAGAAGCTCGCCGACGGCGAGCCGCTGGGCGGCGCCCGCGGGCGAGCGGAGAACGAATTCGACAGCTGGGACGAGGACGACGCCATGGGGCTGTAGGCCATGAAGGACCTCTGGATCGATATCGAGACGTTTTCCAGTGAAGATATCGCGAAGTCGGGCGCGTACCGCTACGCAGCAGCGCCCGACTTCGAGGTCCTGTTGCTCGCATTCGCCTGGGACAACGGCCCCGTGCAGATCGTGGACCTGACCGAAAGCGGCCTGCCTGAAATTTTGCAACAGGCTCTTCCGCATTCGACGGTGATCAAGCACGCTCACAACGCCAACTTCGAACGGACCTGTCTGGCGCGGATGCTGGGCGCGCCCATGCCGCCCGAGCTGTGGGACTGCACGATGGTTCGGGCCGCGATGCACGGGCTGCCTCTCTCGCTCGACGGGGCGTCGCAGGCGCTCGGTCTCGAGGCGCAGAAGGACGCCGCCGGCAAGGCGCTGATCCGCTATTTCTGCCAGCCGTGCAAACCGACCAAGAGCAACGGCGGTCGCACCCGCAACCTGCCCCATCATGACCCTGAACGCTGGGAGAGGTTCAAACGATACTGCATCCAGGACGTCGAGGTCGAGCGGCAGATTCACAGGGCCCTCTTTCTCGAACCGTCGGAGGAGGAGCGCGCGCTGTGGATCCTCGATCAGCGGATCAACGACTGTGGCGTCGGCGTCGACATGCGACTGGTGCGCAACGCCATCGCCTGCGACGAGACCCACAAAGATCGGACGATGGGCGCGATGCGCGAGTTGACCGGGCTGGCAAATCCGGGCAGCGTGGCGCAGTTGAAGAGCTGGCTGGCGGAGCGAGGCCTCCCTGCGGAAACCTTGGGCAAAGCGGACGCCGCCGCGTTGGCGGAGAGCACCGCGGACCCGGTCGTCCGACAGGCGATGGAGCTGCGCCTGAAAGCGGCCAAGACCTCGGTCAAGAAGTACGAGGCGATCGAGCGGTCGGTCGGCGCCGACGGCCGCGTGCGAGGGCTGTTGCAGTTCGACGGCGCGAGCAGGACCGGGCGCTGGGCCGGGCGGCTGGTGCAGGTGCAGAACCTGCCGCGCAACTACCTGCCGACGCTGGACGATGCTCGCGGAATGCTTCGAGAGGGCGATTTCGAGGGGTTGGAGTTGTTTTACAACAACGTCCCCGACGTGCTCTCGCAGCTTGTTCGCACCGCTTTCGTCCCTTCCCGGGGGCGGCGTTTCATCATCGGCGATTTCTCCGCCATCGAGGCGCGCGTGATCGCCTGGCTGGCGGGCGAGCAGTGGCGACTGGACGTCTTCAACGGTCACGGCAAAATCTACGAGGCCTCGGCAGCGCAGATGTTCGGCGTGCCGGTGGACAGCATCACGAAGGGTTCCCCGCTGCGGCAGAAGGGCAAGATCGCGGAGCTCGCCCTCGGGTATCAGGGCGCCGCCGGCGCTCTGATCCAGATGGGCGCATTGAACATGGGCCTTACGGAAGAGGAATTGCCGGATATCGTCGGAAAGTGGCGAGCGGCCAACCCGAACATCGTCCGCCTCTGGCACGACACCAACGCCGCCGCGCTCAAGGCCGTCATCAGCGGCAGGGAGAAGGGCGTGCGCGGCCTCGTGAGCTACGCCATGCAGGGGGATTATCTGCTGTGCAAGCTGCCGTCGGGGCGGTGCCTCTGCTACGCGCATCCGGAGGTACACGAGGAACAGGGGTTCAAGAAGTTGTCCTGCATGGAGCAGGACCAGACCTCGCGCAAGTGGAAGCGCAGCCCCACATACGGCGGGAAGCTGACGGAAAACACCGTACAGGCCATCGCCCGCGACTGTCTTGCGGTCGCGATGCTCCGCGTCGCCGAGGCCGGGTTCGATACGGTGATGCACGTCCACGACGAAATCGTGGTCGACGCCCCCTCGGGCCAGTGGAGCGCCGGGGAAATGGCGGAGTTGATGGGACAACCCATACCGTGGGCTGAGGGGCTGCCGCTGCGGGCCGACGCGTTTATTTCGGATTATTACTGCAAAGATTAGGGGGGGGTGGGTATGCGTGGCGGACAGAATTTTATTGACCACACCGGGCAAAGGTTCGGGAGGCTGACCGTTGTCTCAAGAGGACCTACCCTAGGGGGGCCTGGGAACCGCAAGGTAAGTTGGAACTGTATATGCGACTGTGGAAAAGAAGTCAGAGTTGCGGCTGATAGCCTGCGTCGCGGTTGCACCTCCAGTTGCGGGTGCCTACATAAGGAACTCATACGCGAAAAAGCCACCAAGCACGATGGGAGCAGATCCAAACTCTATGGTGTTTGGAATATGATGCGACAACGGTGCTGTAACCCCAGAAACAGGGATTATAAATTTTACGGCGCGCGAGGCATATCCGTTTGCGCCGAGTGGCTAGACTTTTCCAACTTTCGAGATTGGGCGACTACAGCAGGATACGGGCCAGGTCTGACTATCGACAGAATTGACGGAGACAAAAATTACTGTCCGAGCAACTGCCAATGGATCACGATCGAAGAACAACAGAAAAACCGTCGTCCGCCTAGAAAAAGGGGTAAACGCACTGAGGTGATGCGGCTATGCTCCATTACGACGGTCCGCTAGAGATCGCACGCGGCCGCAGCCGTCTCGACAAGAACTGGCAGACGATACGTCTGCAATGGAGCGAGCTGCTGGATCGCCTCGCGCAGCCCACCCGCACCGGCGAGACGCTCGCAGAGTTCCATGCCGCGTCCAGGGTGGAGCAACTGCGCATAAAGGACGTGGGCGGCATCGTCGGGGGCGTTCTGAAGGGTGGGAGGCGGTCCGGCATCGCGGTGGCGAGTCGCACGGTTCTGACGCTCGACGCCGACTACGCCCCGCCCGGCTTCTGGGACGAGATCAGCATGCTCTGCTCCTTCGCGGTCTGCATGCACTCCACGCACAAGCACACGCCGATTGCGCCGCGGCTCCGCTTCTACATCCCGCTTGCGCGCCCGGCGTCGCCGGAGGAGTCCGTGGCCGTCGCCCGGATGATTGCCTTCGACTGGGGCATCGAATACTTCGACGACACGACCTACGAGCCGCACCGCCTGATGTTCTGGCCCTCGGTCCCCGTCGACGGGGAATTCCTCTTCGAATCCCTCGACGCACCCTGGCTGGATCCCGACAGGGTGCTGGCGCGCTACGCCGACTGGACCGACATCGCCTCTTATCCGCGGTCCAGTCGGGAGACGACGAAGCAAAAACGCCTGCTGAAGAAGCAGGAGGACCCGCTCGCCAAGCCGGGGATCGTCGGTGCGTTCTGCCGCACGTACACCGTGCAGGAGGCGCTGGAAGAGTTCCTGCAGGAGGAATACGAGCCCTGCGGGATCGAGGGGCGCTACACGTACCGCAAGGGGACCACGGCTGCAGGCCTGGTGCTCTACGAAGACAAATTCGCCTACTCCCACCACGGCACGGACCCGGCGAGCGGCCAGCTGTGCAACGCCTTCGACCTGGTGCGCCTCCACCGTTTCGGCGAGGACGACGAGGAGGCCAAAGCGGACACGCCGCCCAACAGGCTGCCCAGCTTCCAGAAGATGCTCGCCTTCGCCCGGGAGCTGCCGGCGGTCAAAAAGACCATCTACGTCGACAAGACCGGCGCCGCGGTGGGAGAGTTCGACGACGATGGCTCAGAGGAGGAAGACACCGATTGGGTCACAGCACTGAAGACCGACGGCAAGGGCAACTATCTCCCCACCATCGGCAACCTGGTGGCCATCCTGCGGCACGATCCGCTCCTGAAGGGCCGGCTGGCGATGGACGAGTTCGAACACCGCGAGGTGATCCTGGATGATCTACCCTGGAGAGGGTTGGCCGCTGGGCGGCCTTTCACCGACGGCGACGAGTCGCAATTCAAATTATATCTGGAGGAAAAATACGTGATCGTCAACCACGGAAAAGTGCGCGATGCCCTTGGCGTCGTCCTGGCCGACAATACCCTGCACCCGGTGCGAGATTATCTGGACGATCTCGTCTGGGACGACGTGGAGCGTCTGGATACGCTTTTGATCGACTACCTGGGCGCAGCCGACACCCCCTACACGCGTGCGGTCACGCGGAAGATGTTCACCGCCGCGGTTGCCCGCATCTACGAGCCCGGGATCAAGTTCGACTACATGATGGTGCTGGTGGGGCCGCAGGGCGTGGGCAAGAGCTCGATCATCGGAAAACTTGGCGGCAAGTGGTTTTCCGACAGCTTCACCACGGTGCAGGGCAAGGACGCCTACGAGCAGCTGCAGGGCACGTGGCTCATGGAGGTGGCCGAGATGGCCGGCATGAGCAAGGGCGAGGTGGAGACGGTCAAGCACTTCGTCAGCAAGCAGGAGGATCGTTTTCGGGTGGCCTACGGCAAGCGTGTGAGCTATTTTCCCCGACAGTGCGTCTTCTTCGGTACCACCAACAACCGCAACTGCCTGCGGGACGAGACGGGCAACCGCCGCTTCTGGCCGGTGGACGTCGCAGCGCAGAAATCGACAAAGAACCTGTTCCGCGACCTCACCGCGGAGGAGATCGGCCAAGTCTGGGCGGAAGCCGCGGAGCGCTACCGAGCCGCCGAGCCGCTGTATCTCTCGAAAGAGCTGGAATCCATGGCGCAGGAACAGCAGGCGGCCCACACGGAAGAGGACCCCAAGGCCGGCATCGTGCAGGAGTACCTGGAGCTGTTGCTGCCGGAGGATTGGGACGCCATGGACCTGCACAAGCGCCGGAGCTACGTCAAAGGCGAGGATCGGGAGATTATGGCGCAAGGCGTCCGACAGCGGGAGAAGGTCTGTGTGCCGGAGATCTGGGAGGAAGTTTTTGGCGGAGATCAAGCGAGGCTGGACACAAGGATGCGACGGGAGCTGCACTCGATCATGCAGCGTATGCCGGGATGGACGCATTACGACAGAGCGCAGGGTTTGATGAAATTTCGCACCTACGGAACGCAGACAGCCTATATTCGCAAATAGTAAACAATGCAATCAGAATCAGGGAGGAATGTAAACAAGGCAAATGTCACATTAGGGAGGACAAAACGAAAATCAGGGAGGACAAACGAGTTAAGGGTTAAGCTGAAAAGACGGCTACTTAACCAAACACTTAACCGTAAGAAACACAGTCAGAATCATGAATCACAGGATTTGGTTAAGAAGTTAAGTAAAACAACAAGAAAAATGAAAAATATAGAATTAGGGAGGATAGGGAGGACGTGTCCCGCCTAACGCGCCTAATACGTGTATGTATATAGGGGGGCCTTTCCAGCTTAACTAACTTAACCGGTATCGGAAGGAGGGGTTTGGGTGTTCGAGCGCTCTATCGAGAAAAAATTACGCGTGATGCTGCGGGAGCGCGGCGCGCTGTGCTTGAAGTTCGTGTCTCCCGGCAATCGCGGCGTGCCGGACCGGATCGCGATACTGCCAGGTGGGCGGATCGTCTTCGTGGAGCTGAAAGCGCCGGGCGGCATGCTGGAACCTCTCCAGCAGTGGCAGATCGATCGACTGCACAGCCTGGGCGTGGACGTCCGTGTTCTGTGGCGAATGGAGCAGGTTCGGCCGTTTGTGGAGGAGATGTTGCCGGCATGAGGTATGAGCCGCACGCATACCAGCAATTCATGACCCGCCGCGTCGTGGAGCAGCCGCAGGTCGGGCTTTTCGCGGGGATGGGCATGGGGAAGACGATTGCGACTCTTACGGCGATCGACGAATTGATCTACGAGCGCTTCGAGGTCGACAAGGTCCTGGTGATCGCGCCGTTGCGGGTAGCCCGCGACACATGGTTTGACGAGGCGGACAAGTGGGAGCACCTGCGCCGGCTGCGGATGGTGAGGGTCATGGGTTCCGCCGAGGAACGGCTGCGGGCGCTGCAGCGAGACGCCGACGTGTTCGTCATCAACCGCGAAAACGTCGTGTGGCTGGTGAAGTCCCTGCGGAAGTGGCCGTTCGACATGGTGGTGATCGACGAGCTGTCCAGCTTCAAGAACTCCGGCTCCCAGCGGTTTCGGGCGCTGAAGCACGCGCGCCCACAGATGCGCCGGGTGGTGGGGTTGACAGGGACTCCGCAGCCCAACGGGGTCGTGGATCTCTGGCCACAGATCTACCTGCTGGACGAGGGGAAGCGCCTGGGGCGGACGGTGTCGGAGTTCCGCCGGAATTACCTGTACCCGGACAAGACCAACGGCCACGTGGTGTACTCCTACAAACCCCAGACCGACGCTGAGGATGAGGTGCACCGGAAAATCGGCGACATCGTGGTGAGCCTGAAGTCCGAGGACTGGCTAGAATTGCCGGAGCGGATCAACAACCACATCTGCATCACCATGCCGCCGGAGGTGCAGATGCAATACGACCGCCTGGAGAAAGAGATGATCCTGCGGCTGGGCGACGTGCCGATCGTGGCGCAGACGGCTGCGACTCTCTCCAACAAACTTCTGCAGCTGGCCAACGGCGCGGCCTACAACGACGACCGCGGCGTCGATGAACTGCACGATCTCAAGCTGGACGTGCTGGGGGAGATACTGGAGGACGCGCCAGGACAGCCCCTGCTGGTGTTCTACAGCTACCAGCACGACCTCACCCGGATCTTGAAACGATTTCCCTTCGGGCGCAGGTTGAACTCAACCGCCGATATCCAGGATTGGAACAACGGGCAGGTCCCGCTGATGCTGGCGCACCCGGCCAGCGCCGGGCACGGGCTCAATCTACAGCAGGGCGGCTGCACCATCGTGTGGTTCGGTCTTCCCTGGAGCCTGGAGCTGTATCAGCAGGCCAACGCGCGGCTGCATCGGCAGGGGCAGAAGGACACGGTGATGGTCCACCATATCGTCACCCGCGGAACGATGGATGAGGACGTCGTGCAGGCTCTGGAGCGCAAGGACAAGGGGCAGGCGGCGCTGTTGGAGGCTGTAAAAGTCCGCGTCGAACGGGTAAAGGAAGCGGCGTTGGGGCGCGCTGCGTAAGCGGCATCGCCCATGAAACTATCACACGAAAGGAACTGATCGAAATGTTGATTCGCATCGAAATGCCCGGCGAGGAACTAAAGGAAGCACTGCGTCCTGTGCTGACGTTGGTCGGAAAGGGAGAGGAAAACCGTCTTTACGAGGAAGCGCTGTGTGTCAGGGTGCGCGATCAGGTCATCGAATTCTTCACGACGGAGAACGTGCATTTGGTACTGGTGACGCTGCCGATCGCCGAGCGTGCGGCCGTCCCCGTTGAAGTCGTTTTCACCGGTGCCGCTGCCCAGCCTCTGATCAAGGCAGTCACCGCCTTGAAGAGGGGCGCGGCCCCGGTTTCCTTGGTTTTCAAATACGGGGACAGCCACGACGGCTATAACGCGGACGATGCCACGCTTCAACTGAAGACCGACGTGACGGAGACGACGATCAAGAATAAACCTGAGGGAAGGGCTCCGAAGGTGGAGCGGGTCCTGGACTGCTTCAGACCGGCGGAGCAGTCGGAGTTTTATGTGGACATCGAGCGTTTTAAAAACGTCATGGGTGCTTTCGGGAAGCGCGTGGTACATGTGAGCCTCGGCGAGGGCATGATGAAGATCGTGCCGAGGATCGCGGAAAACGATGCCCACCCGGTTAAAACGGTGGCGCTACTCTGCTTTTGCGACAAATAGGGGGCGGCATAGGTGAGTGAGGCGGTAAAACACGACGGGGGAAAATTGCGTTACGACCTGATTCCGGCAAGCCCTCTCGCGGAGTTGGCGAGAGTGTATACCTTCGGGGCGCAAAAATACGGCGATCGCAACTGGGAGAAGGGCATGAGCTTCAGCCGCGTGTTCGGGGCTGTCATGCGCCACATGTGGGCCTGGTGGGCGGGAGAGGACACGGATTCGGAGTCCGGAATTTCGCACCTCGCCCATGCCGCCTGGGGGTGTTTTACCCTGTTGGCATATGTTGGCCGCGGGAGCGGGACGGATGACAGAGAAGAGCGGAATTTGCCCAAACGAGTGACGATCCACACGCCTGAAGACATCGAGCGGATGGGCAAAGACATCGAAGTATACGACGATCAAACGCTGGTGGACGGGCTACAGGCGGTGCAGGGCCTTCTCGAGAGCGATATGCTCTTGGATCGTACTTATGAATCCAGGCTTGTACAGGAGGCGATTGAGCGCATGCTGAGTCGCGTCGTCGAATCGGAGGGGGTGGTGCGGTGAAGCCATGTCCGAGGTGTGGGAGCAGCGATTACCGTAGCGCGGGGAACGGTTATGTCGCGTGTCAGAGGTGTAGGGCGCAGTGGAGGAGCGATGAGGGGGACGGAGAAGGCGGGGCCTCGCTGCCGAAGGCGCCATCTGATCCACGGTTGCCGGATTGGGAGGATTCTGCGAAGTGCGCGCGTGGAACCTGAAGCGAGTGATCTGACTCGGCGAGTCTGTGTAATTTTCCGTGAATAAAAAATGCGCACCGTCGACCCGCCAGTCTTCGGTGCGCGGCGGCCCCCTTCGGCCGCATGACGTGAGTATTATACCAGAAGGGGGCAGGACCGTGAGTGGATATGGTCTCATCGAACAGCTGACCGCAGTTATTAAATACCTTGTCGACTACCCGCAGGGGCTTTCCATGCTTCTCGGAACTGTGCCGCCTCCTTCGTGTGAAGCTATTGCGGAGATGTTGGAGAGCGCGCGACCAGTGAGCGAGCCGACACTGGATGTCGCCGGAATGCCGTTGCGGGTTGATGGTGGAGACGCAGAGGTTTCGGACGCTGACAAGCTTCTGGACAACGAGGATCGATGGAACAGGGTTATCGCACAGGCGGGCGGGTGGGAGCACATTTACCTGGTCGTCGCTGAATGGCGTGAAATGTTTCCAAAGTCGTGGAAAGTAGTCGCTGACTATGTTTTATGGGCGAGATTGAGTCCGTCGCGCGTGGATGGCCCCCCGCTGGATCGCGTCGCCGAAAGGAACGGCATGCACAGAAAAACGGCGAGTCGGATCATGCAGGACTTTCCGCAATCTCTTGCGACAGCGATCTTACATGCAGAGGTCACGAAAGACGGAGAATTCGCCCTCTCCGACTCACTTGATCGCGCTGCGGTCTAGCGATGTCCCGAATATGTCCAAGATAATTCCGAGATAAGTACACGGATAATTCCAAGATAAGTGCATGAATGTTTCCAAGATAAGTGCATGGATGTTACCAAGATAAGTGCATTGATAATTCCGGAAAGCGTGGTAAATTTTTATCGTGCCACGTAACATGGCAAAATATGCTAAGCCCCGTGGGGTTACACCCCCATGGTCCTCCGCGATCAAGACCAAGCGCGGGTTTGGAGAGGTTCCCTGTGCACAAGGGAACCTCTTTTGGCGTTTAAAAGGAGGTGGCGTTGATGACGCCGAAACAGAAACGTTTTGTTGAAGAATATCTTGTCGACCTCAACGCCACACAGGCGGCGATAAGGGCAGAGTACAGCGAGAAGACGGCGAGCCGGATCGGGCCAGAGTTACTTGGAAAAACTTGTATCGCAGAGGCGATACAGAAAGCCCTTGCGGAACGCGCGAAGCGCACGCAGATTACAGCAGATCGCGTACTGCAGGAACTTGCCAAGATCGGGTTTGCGAACATGGCCGACTATATGCGCGTTGGCCCGTATGGCGATCCGATCTTGGATTTCAGCGCTCTTACCCGCGATCAGGCAGCTGCCCTCGTAGAGGTGACGGTCGAGGACTTCGTCGACGGGCGCGGTGAGGATGCGCGCGACGTTCGCAGGGTGAAGTTCAAGCTCGCCGACAAGCGGGCGGCGCTCGTGGACATCGGCAAACATCTGGGTATGTTCGTGGAGCGCAAAGAGGTTACCGGTAAAGACGGCGGTCCTATCCAAGTGGCAGACTCCATCGACCTCTCCAAACTTACCGACGAGGAGCTGGAAGCCTATGCATCCCTCTGCGCGAAGCTACGGGGCGATGCCGCTCCTTCCGGATGAACGTTTTCGAAGGGAATTCGCGCGCAGGCATTTGATCAATTTCATGGAGTACGATGGCCGGGGGTTCTGGCGTCGGGCTCGGCACCTCGAAAAATTGTGTGCGGTTCTCGAAGGCGTTGCGAATGGTCGCCGCAAACGCGTCATGGTTTTCATGCCGCCGCGGCACGGCAAGTCGGAAGTCGTCTCGAAAAAATTCCCTTCCTGGTTTATCGGCAACAACCCGGATTATGAAATGCTGCTTGGCAGCTACTCGGCGGAGCTGGCGGTCGGATTCAGCCGCGTTGCGCGCAACACGCTGTTGGAACACGCCGCGTTGTTCGGCGTGCAGCTCGCCTCCGACTCCAAAGCGGTCAACGAATGGCGCATACAGGGACGCCGCGGCGGGCTTGCGGCCACGGGCGTCGACGGCAGCATGACGGGCAAAGGCGCGCACGTTCTCGTGATCGACGACCCGCACAAGGACGCCAAAGAGGCGCGGAGCGCGACGATTCGCGACAACGTGTACGAGTGGTACAAGTCCGTAGCGCGCACTCGACTCGCCCCAGGTGGGGCGATCGTCCTCCTGCAGACGCGATGGCACTACGACGACCTGGCCGGACGTCTGCTGGAGGATGCGAAAAACGGCGGCGAGCAGTGGGATGTCGTCGCGATGCCTGCGTACGACGAGGAGACCGGGTATCTTTGGCCGGAGCGCTTCCCCTCAGAGGAATACGAAGCGCTCCGGCGCACGTTGGGCGTTCTCTGGGACGCACTGTACCAGCAGAATCCGACTCGCGAGGAAGGCAACTTTTTCAAGCGCCAGCATTTTCGCTATTTCCGTTCGTACAACGATTCTCATTACGAGTTGCTGACGCCCGATGGGTCGAAGTACGTCGATCGAGCTCGCTGTCTCATCTTCCAAACGTGCGACGTCGCCGGATCTTTGAAGACCAGCGCCGACTATTTCGTCGTCGGCACGTTTGCGCTCACCCCCGAAAACGAACTCCTCGTGCTAGATATTTTCAGGGTGCGCATCGAAGGGCCGGACCAACCCGCCCTGATGCGCCGATTGTTCCACGAGTGGAGGCCTTTGATTCAGGGAGTCGAGTCGAAGAACATGGGGCTGACGCTCTTTCAACAGCTGAAGCGCGACGGTCTGCCGATCGTCGAACTGAAGGCGGACACGGACAAGGTGACGAGGGCGATCCCGGCTGCGGCGCGTTACAGCACCGGCGAAGTTTATCACCTGCAGCGTGCCGAGTGGCTAGAAGAGTTCGAGCGGGAGCTGCGGGAATTTCCAAGCGGCGCGCACGACGACCAGGTCGACGTGGTGGCGTACGCTGTGCTGGTTCAGCTTTGGGGATATCTCAACCGAGTGGGCAAATCGCGCGACAAGGCCTACGTATTCGGATAAGCGAGGAGGAGCGATATGGAAGACACCAGAAAAGAGGGGCAGGCCTACGTCATCAAGGGACAGGACGCCAACATGCCCGTCAGCCTCAAGATGGCCGAAGATCCCTTCGCCGGGCAGTATGGCGACGGCGTTCTCGAGCCCCCATACAACCTTGAGTACCTCGCTCAGCTCCCCGACCATTCGAACATCCTCGGCCAGTGTGTCGAGGCGATGGAGACCAACGTGGACGGTTTCGGTTTCATGCTGGAACCGCTGGGGGAGACCGACCCCGAGAACGACGGGACGTTCACACAACCGGCGGAGGAGGAGCGCAAGCGCATCCTTCACTTCTTCGAGTACATCAACCCCGATATGCCGTACTCGCAGCTTCGCCGCCGCGCGCGCCGCGATCTCGAAACGATCGGCAACGCCTACTGGGAGATCATCCGGAACACGAAGGGCGACATCGCCTGGATCGAGCACATCGAGGGGCACACCATGCGCCTGACGAAACTCGATACAGAGCTGACGGACGTGAAAATCAAGATCATCGACGAGGACACCGGCCAGTATTCGGAGGAGCCGTACAAAAAGCGCTTCCGGCGCTTCGTCCAGATCCGCAACGGGAAGAAGATCTACTTCAAGGAGTTCGGCGATCCTCGTACGATTGATGCGCTGAGCGGTAGGGTACGGGCCGAAGAGGCGGGAGCGGTCGACGATTTCATCGCCGCGACCGAGGTCATCCACTTCAAAATCTATTCGCCACACTCGCCCTACGGCGTGCCGCGCTGGATCGGCAATCTGCTGGCAGTGCTCGGTTCGCGCCAGGCGGAGGAGGTCAATTACGAGTATTTCGAGAACAACACCGTGCCGCCGTTGGCGCTGCTGGTGTCGGGCACGCTCGGCGAAAAGACCGTCGAGCGGATTCAGGACTTCATCAACGACCACATGAAGGGGAGAAAGGGCTTCCACAAAATTCTCGTGGTGGAGGCGTCGCCCGCGACCGATCCGGTACCGGGCATGCCTGCGCCGAAGGTGTCGATCCAGTTTCAGCCCCTTTCCGACGCGCAGCAGAAGGACGCGCTTTTCGACAACTACGACGCGACGAACCGGGAGAAGATCCGCTCTTCCTTCCGCCTCCCGCCGATCTATGTCGGGATTACCTCCGACTATACCAGGGCGACGGCGCACGAGTCGCGCGCGATCGCGGAGGAGCAGGTGTTCTCTCCCGAACGGGAGAATCACGATTTCGTCGTCAACCGGCTGATCTTCACCGACATGCAGATCAAGCACTGGAAGTACAAGAGCCTTGCACCTGACACGAACGATGTCGAGATCATGGCGGGCGTCCTCGACGCTTTCTCTCGCTGCGGCCTGACTGTTAAAGAAGCCCGCGAGGAAATGGGGCGTTTGCTCAATCGGACGCTGACGGTCGCGGAAGGTGACGCGCCGGAATGGCTCGACATGCCGCTGTCTGTATACCTCGAAAAAATCCGTGCGGGCAATTTCGGGTTGCCGGAAGAAACGACCGCGCCGGACGATGTGACGAAGAGCGCCGGCACCGTCCTGCTGGAGTCCCTTTGGGGAATTCGCAAGGCTTTGGAGGATGAATCCGATGGCTCTGCCTGCTCTCACGCGCAGTGAAAAGCTGGAGGCGCTCGGCGTTATCGACGGCATTTTCAGCCTGGTTACTCTCGCCAAGGATGCGGTCCGAACTTTCGAGCAGGTACTGGCTGCGGAGCTGAGAAAACAGTGGCGCACAGCACATGCTGACGCGTTGCGCGAGGTGTTCAAACTGCTGCCGGAGGAAATCGGCGAATCCGCCGTTCAAACGATCGAAGACGGCCTCCTGCAAGCGTTGGGCGCCGAATTCGGCCAGTCGCCGACTTGCCACAAACTGATGCGGGGTTATATCGAACGCGCGTACCAAACGGGGAAAAAAGAGGTAAAGCCGGCCGCATCGAGTAAGAAACGATTGTCCCCGTCCACCTCCCTGATCGATCGAAAGGCCGTAGGCGTCCTGACGCAGCACAACTGCTTCTGGCTCGGAGAGCGCTATGGGAAGCACATCGGCCCCAAAGTATCGGAGGTCGCGCAGCGGGCGCTCACGGACGGGTTGGGGCGCGACGCTCTGGCGTCCGAGTTGAAGGAGGTCCTCGCAGGAGACGCGCCGGCAGATTACAAATACTGGGATGTGGCCGCGTCTGCGGCGCTCGTGCGCGCGCGATCGTTCGGCAACATTTCCGGCATGGTCGAAGCCGGCGTCGTCAAATACGAAATTTTGGCGATGGGCGACGAGCGCATGTGCAGCATTTGCGGCGCGATGCACGGCCGTACCTTCAGTGTTGCGGATGCCAAAGCCGTTATGGACCGCGTACTCGACATCCAGGACCCGACAGCGTTCAAAAATGCGATGCCCTGGCACTCCGCGAGTCCTGCTGGGCTTTCGGACGCTCAGCTGATGGGCGCGGGGCGCAGTATTCCGCCGTTTCACGGGAGGTGTCGGTGCCTGTTAGTTGCGAGCGAGATTGCCTCGGTAAGCGTACCGGCTGGAAATCGCGCGACGCCTGATGCTGAACCCCGGGACAAAGCCGTCAGAGAGAAGATCGATACCGGAATCGATACCGAGCAGGACGCGATCGCCTTGGGTGATTTACTCTTCGACCGGCTTTCGCAATTGGTGAACGGCGAGGACATCGATGAGGAACTTCCGGACGCGATCATCGGCGAGTTGTCTCGTTTCCGAGCTTTTGGTGGAGATTTCCAATTTGCGCCGCGGAGCAACGGCGTCGCCAAATCGCACCTGCAGGGCGCCGCGAAGTGGTACCCGAGCGACTGGATGAAAACGATCAACTCCAATGGCGGCATTCTTGCGAAGAACGTACGTAGAGGGTATTTCAGATCGCTCGGTAAGCAGGTTGAAATTGGCATCAGCAAGGGCGGTTCGAAAACGGCGATCCACGAGCTTGGACACGCGTTCGAGCAGCATGGCCTCAGCAAAGCGGAGACCGAATTCTATCGCAGGCGCACGCAGGGTGGGAAGCTGGAGCGCTTGAGGGATATCACGGGCCTCAATTACCACCCAAAGGAGGTCGCGCGAAAAGACGAGTTCGCAACCCCCTATATCGGGAAAGATTATTCAGACTCGGTTCACTATGAAATCGTCAGTATCGGGCTTGAAGGATTGCTCTTCAATGCTTACGATATGTGGCACAAGGATCCGGAGCATATCAAGTTCGTTATCGGCGTGTTGTTGGGGGTGAAATGATGGCCGAGAACGTTCAATGCACGAAGCTCGATTGCTGCGTCGGCGGGTTCCCTGGACCGTGGTATCGCGTCACGCTGTTGCCGGACGGGACCCTCAGATATTTGTGCGACGACGAAGCTGGAGCACACAGCGAGATCCTCACGAGGCCCTCCGAAGAGGCGTGGACGAAATTCTATCACGCCTGCATGTCGGTCGGGCTTGGAAAATGGGAGAAAAAATACTCCAACGCGGATGTGACGGACGGTGCCTCGTGGGCGTGCAGCGTTGAGATAGGGAACATCTCCTATAAAGGGGAAGGCTCGAACGGGTTTCCCCCTAGCGGAGACCCCGATCCGGGTTTGGCGTTCGGAGGTCTCTGTAGCGCCATCAGCCAGTTGGTCGGCGAGCTGGAATTCGAATAGAGGGTGGGTCTGTGGAGAAAGACGTCAAACAAACCGTTCTTTACGCCATTTATGGGGAATATCAAAAAGATACCCCTGATATGTCCCTCGTTTCATTTGAGGAGTTGGGCATAGGGCAAGACTCATTTTGCTTTGCTCTGGTCAAACTTCAGAACGAGGGGCTGATCAATGGTCTTGCGTATGAATGGACGCTTGCAAACGATCTAATTATCTTAAGTTGTGCGCGCGTCATGCCCACTCGTCTGGGCATAGAATATGTTGAGAAAAAACTTGAGATCGAGCGTTCCTGGACTGGAAAAAAGAAATTGGAGTGGCTGCGAGACAAGTGCGGTGAGCTTGGATGGGATCTCATTAAGGCATATGTTATGGCGCGACTGTCCGGCATGTAGAGGTGATTTACTTAACGACCCGCTTCGGCGGGTCTTTTTTTATGCCCGGAGGGAGGTGATGACTTGGAGAACAGCATTACCCGCATTGTCAGTTTCAAGAAGGCAAACACGGCGAGGCAGATCGCTTACGGCGAGGTCTATGTACCCGATGAGAAGGACACGGACGGCAACTGGATGAAGGCCGATACCATCGAGAAGATGGCGCACGACTTCATGGAGGACCTACGCCTGACGCAGATTGATAAAAACCACGATGGGGACACCGATCAGGGCGTCGTTGTGGAGTCGTTCGTCGTCCGCAAGGGCGACCCGGATTTCACCGAAGGAGCCTGGGTCGTCGGGGTCAAGGTCGTGGATTCGAAAACATGGGACGCGATCCAGAAGGGCGAGATTACCGGCTTTTCCATCGAGGGGAGGGGTGAACTCATTGAAGAAAACGAAGGGAGTGAAGGGTCGTGAGTAAGCCGAACACGCCCGGTGAGCTGCGTAACGTGCACGTCGAGGCGATCAGCCTTGTGAGCAAGGCGGCAAACCGGAAGACGTTCAAGATTTTCAAATCAGCCACCAAGACACCCCCCTTGGAGGGAGCCCCCGCGACCGTCACACAGGACGAGCGGGGGCTTTTTAGTGTCCTGAAATCCTTCTTTTCCAATGGGGAAGTGGAAAAAGGCGAGCTTGCGGATAAGTACAACGCTCGCGAGAAGGGACGAAAGCTGGGGACCGCCGTGGAGGCGCTCTGGTCGACGCTGAAGTACAACCGCTGGGGCGAGGATAACGAAAAGGCGGTGACCGACCCGAAGGCGATCCGCGCCGCGCTCGCCGATTTCAAGGCCGTGGCGGAGGATATCCTCATCGGCAAGGACGACGAGATCGTCAAGATCGCGGCCGAGGTGCGGAAATCCGGCCGCAAGATCGCCGGCGCTCGTCTGGAGGAGATCAAGGCCGCTCATGCTGCCTTGGCAAAAATCATCGAGGAAACGGACCTCGAAACGGAAGGGGACTCGACAGAAGTGAACAAAGAGGAACTGATGCAGGTTGTGAAGGGCGCGGTGGACGAGGCTGTGAGGCCGCTCAGCGAGCGTCTGGATAAGTTGGAGAAGGGCGACGACGAGGAGAGCGCCGCTGCCGATGGTGACGCCGCGAAGCAGGACGGAGCGACGGATATCGCAGCGGTCGTAAAAACAGCGCTGGCCGAGGCCATAGCTCCGCTTTCCGAGCGCCTCGACAAGGTCGAGAAGGCCCGCGGCGTGAGCAACAAGATCGCCGAGGAAGCTGCCGTCCAGAAGGATGGCAACGATTTCTGGGGCGATTTGCTTTAGTCGCCGACAGGACGAAGGAGGATAACGTACATGCACAGCAATCGCAAGCTTCTCAAAGACGCCATCAACACAGGTCACCTGCTGGGCGCAGGTAAAGGCGGACACCTGAACCCGGAACAGGCGAAGAAGTTCATCTCCTACATGACGGACGAGACCGCTTTCCTGAAGGACATCCGCCTGGAGCAGATGAGCGCACCGGAAAAACAGCTGGATTTCCTGCTCATCGGGAGCCGCCTGATCCGCAAGGCGGCCGAAGGGACGCCCCCGGGCGAGCTCGCCGAGATCAACACCCGGCGCAAGGAACTCCGTTCAGCGAAGGTACGCCTGGCGGCCGACATCACGACGGAGTTCGGGGAGGACAATATCGAGGGGGCCGAGGCGAAGGACAAGGTCATGCGGGAGCTCGCCATGCAGTTCGGCAACGACCTCGCGGATCTGGCTCTCAACGGCGACACGGCGGCCACCGGAACCGACGCCACGTTCCTGAATATCGGGGACGGGTTCATCAAGCAGGCGAAGGGGAGCACCGAGACGCACAAGGTCGACATCACCGGAACGCAGGATTACAAGGGGACGATCTTTCCCAATATGCTGTCGGCGATGCCGAACAAGTTCAAGCGGGACAAGGCGAACATGCGCATCTACTGTTCGTCGAACGTCGCCGACTCCTACATCGACCAGCTCGCCTTGCGCGAGACGGCGATGGGCGATTCCATCCTGGTCAACGGGACGCTGATGAAGTTCAAGGGCTACCCGGTCCATCCGATCGAGTATCTCCCGGACGACGTGCTCTTCTTTACGCACCGCCTCAACTTTGCGACAGGTGTGCAGCGCGAGATAAAGATCTACAACAAATTCAACGAGCGCAAGGATCTCACGGAGTTCACGATGTACATGCGCCTTGACCCCGGAAAGATCATCTGGGACGACGCGCTCGTCGTCGCCTACAAAGTGTAGGGGGTGTCTCTGATGGGCCGAACGAAAGCCGAAGCGCCGCCGGCAACACCGACCGCAGCCCCGCCGGAAGCCGACGAGGCGAAGCAAACCGCAACCGAGGGGCAGGTTGCAGCGGCACCGGAAATCACCGAAACGCCGGAGACGCCGACCGTGGCCCCGGAAGGATCAGAAACACCGGCCACCACAGCTTCTACTCTGCCTGAGACACCCGAACCCGAGAAAGAAGACACCCCAGCGCCGGATAAGCGGATCACCTTCACGCTTACCGGCGCCGGTTCTTTTACGGGGTTCGGCCTGGCGCGGATCCTGAAAGATGGCACGGTCGATGTCGACGAAGAGACGGCGCAGGACTTGCGCCGGACGGGATTGTTCGAGGAGGGATAGACCATGTACTGCACGCCCGAGGACCTGCGCCGCGAGGGCGTGACCGAGGAACGGGCGAGCGACGAGCGGTTGCAGGAACTCTGTGCCCTCTCCGGTGCGTACATCGAGACGATGACTCGACAGTTCTTCGAACCGCGCGAGCGGACGTACAAACTCGACGGGAGCGGAGGGGAGACGCTGGCCCTTCCGCTCTTTCTGATCGCCCCCGAGTACGTGAAGTGCAACGGATACCTGGTCGAGGAGCGCGAGTACACCCTGTACAACCGCATATCGCCCGAGGATGACCGGGGGTATCCGCGGATCAAACGTCGCGCCGGCTGGCCGCGCGGCAACCTCAACGTCGAGATCAAGGGGCGCTGGGGGTACGTCGACGAGACGTCCGACGGCGTATACGTCACACCGTCGTTGATCCGCAAGGCCGCCATCCGACTCACGGTCATGCAACTGCCCTTGCTTGGCGACACGCTCGCGCAGGAGGAGAAGACCAAACTCGGCATGCTCGTTAGCGAGACCACGGACGGACACAGCTACACGCTGGATCGCAGCCTCGCTCAGCTGATAGCGGACCAGACCTTCACG
Organism: Synergistaceae bacterium; assembly: GCA_031549185.1. Lineage (GTDB taxonomy): Bacteria > Synergistota > Synergistia > Synergistales > Synergistaceae > JAVBQG01. The sequence goes on from JAVBQG010000058.1 coordinate 42,778, forward strand.
GGCGACGCGGAGATCGACCAGATATTGAGCCGCTACTCCGCGCAGCGGATCGGGCTGGGGTTGATATGAGGCCCCGACTGATACACCCGAGGCCGGTTCTCCTGTATCGTCGCAAGGGGGCGACGGACATCGACCCCGATCTCGGGGCGAAGAAGCGCGCGGCATTCGAGCCTTCGGTCAAGATGAGCGGCCAGGTGCGTTACAACAAATGGAACGCGATGACGCCCACCGGCGGGGGCAACGATCCCGTTTGCGATGGGCATATCGCTTTCCTCCGAGAGGACTGGCTTCGCGAGGGCGGAAAGGTTGGCGACGAGATGGAGCTCGCGCCCGACGATTCCCGCCTGATCGTCATCGAGGTACGCCCCGCCGCGCACTACGCCGGGCAAGCCTGGCACGTCCACGTGATGTTCTCTCGAAGGAGGGCGACCCGATGAGCGGACTGACGGGGGATTGGGACAAGCTGAACAACGTCCTCGATCCGACGCGCATGAAGACGAAACTCGTCCAGGCGCAAAAGCGGGTCGGCGTGAAGGCGTCCAGTGCCGTCAAGAAGGGAATCCAGAGCGGTGCGCCCGGCGGACAGACATTCGAACCGTTGAGTGCGTTTACTGTCTGGATGCGAACGGCCATTTCTACAAAGCCTCTGATCGATAACGGCGACCTGATCGGCAACATCACGCATGAGGAACCGGACGACGCCACCGTCTGGGTCGGCGTCAAAAGAAGCGCGAAGGGCAAGGGCGGCAACTTGGCGAACATCGCGGCGGTGCATGAATTCGGCTGCACGATCCGCGTCACGGACAAAATGCGCCGCGGCTTTGCGGGCAAGTTTCGAGGCCTCGGGATTCGCAAGGATACCGCGTTCATTCACATTCCCGCTCGTCCCTTTCTGGCGCCGACCTTGAGCGACCCGGAACTGCAGGGAGAGATCGCGGAGACGTATCTTACGGCGCTGAAGGAGGCGTTTCTGGCATGATCGTCGAGACCACGAAGGCGCTGATTCAGCTTTTCAAGACCGTCGAACCGAACACGCACCTCTCGATGGGCAACGTCGTCGAACTGGCGACGCTCCCCGCGGTCGTCCTCAACGGTCCCGCCCTGCAGGAGGTCACGCGCAGACAGCGCGACGCGGAGCAGATCACCGCGATCGACATGGAGAACTTTCTGGCCGTCCGCGAGAGACCGCCGCGCTGGTACCACCTGCAGTTCAATGTCTCTTTTTCTTGTGAGACGATGACCGACCTGCTCGTCCTCACTGAGAGCTTTTTACGACTCGCGCAGGGATGTCGACTCCTGCAGGCGGTCGGCGCAGAACGGACCCGCGAATACTCGTGGGGATGGCGCGTACCGCCTGGGGCGAACGTCGAACCGAATATCTCGGAGATCTTCGAGGGTCGCGGCGAGCTGATCGCCCACGACGTCGAGGTGTACGGCGACATCCGCGAGACGATCCCGCTGATCCGCGTGATTGAGCTGGGCCTGAACGGCGAAGAACTCAGGATTGATGAAAGGAGTTGATTTTATGGCGAAGAAAAAGGAGCCGGTTGGGGATTTCGCGCGCATCAGGAATCTTGCCGACGGGCCTCGGGATTACCCGAAGACGTCGGGGGCGAGCGTCTTTCTCCCGCCGAAGGCGAAGGGCGTCGTATGGCCCGTGATCCCCAAAACGGAGATCAGCGAGGCGATGAGAGCCGCCGAGCGCAAGGGCGTCATTGCAATCGAGATTATGGAAGGAGGTGCGACCGATGGGCCTGGGACTGCCGAAAGCAACGTGGACTGAGGTCGACCTGAGCCATTACGTCGACACGATCATCAAGGGCGTCTCGTGCGTGATGGGGATCACGGAAAAAGGCCCCGTCAACAAACCGCAGCGGATCGGCTCGATGGAGCAGTACGCGCGCGTCTTCGGCGGCAGGGTGCAGGGTTCGGACTTCCCGATCGTCGTGGAGCGCGCCCTCTCCTATGGGGCCGTCCTCTGGATCTCGCGCGTCGCCCATTACGACGACGTGGCCGATCCGTCCACGCTGAGCGCGGTATGCGCCGCAATCGCTCTCAAGGATGCAAGCGACGTCGATACGCTCAAGGTGCGTGCGACGTCGGAAGGCGCGTGGGGCAACAGGCTGTCCGTCGAGGTGGCCGAAAGCGTCCTCTCGGCGACGACCCGCTTCACCCTGAACGTCTACGAATCGGGGCGTCTGGTCGATAAGCTGGAGGACCTCTCGCTCGACCCGGCCGACGACAACTACGTCGAGAAGGCGAACAGCGCCTACATCGTCCTCGAGGATATGGAGAGCGCGACGGCCGCACCGGGCAATCGCCCGAAGAGCGCCATTCGTTCGCTCCTGATTGGCGGGGATGACGGGATCGCGGGAATCTGCGACGCCGACTACATCGGCTCGAAAGCTGCCAAGACGGGCTTCTACGCCTTCGGGGAGGTCGACGACGCTTTGCAGCTCGCCGTCCCGGGCGTAACGTCGGCGCCGGTGATCGCGAAGGGGCTCGCCTACTGCGAGGAGCGCGGAGATCTCGTCTTCATCACGGAGACGCCGTTCGACCTCGAGACGCAGGAGTCCGTCGACTTCCGGCTCGGGAGGGAAACGTACAGCCACGAGGCGTTCAACTCCTCGTACGGCGCGATGTACTTCGGCAAGCCGCTGATCTACGATCTGAACCTCAAGCGCGAACGGAATATCACCGCCATCGGCGACGTTCTCGGCGTCATGGCCGTCAACGACTGGGCGGCCAACGAGTCGCGCGTCCCGGCGGGCATTCGGCGCGGGAAGCTGCGCAACTGTCTCGGCTTCGACGTCAACGTCGGCACGCCGGCGCGGTCGGCGGACGGGGATTACCTCTGCGAGAATCAGATCAACCCGCTCTGCTCGTTCCCCGATACCGGTCCCGTCGTCTGGGGCGCGCAGACGCTCCAGCGCGAGGCGTCGCTGCTGCGCGAGCTGAATGTGCGGCGCATGACACTGGTCATGAAGAAAGCGTGTACCAAGTACGCGCGCACTTTCATCCACGAGCCGAACGATCCCGCGTCCTGGCGTCTCTTCTGGCTCGGCCTCGACCCCAAATTCCGGGAGTGGAAGGCCAAACGCTGGCTCTACGACTACCGGATCGAGTGCGACCAGAACGCGAAGTCGCTCGCGGAGGCGAAGATCAACCTGCCGGAGTCGGTGCAGCGCGGCGAGTTCATCTGCAAGATTTTCTACAAGCCGGTCGTCGGCATCAAGTGGATTCTGATGTACGGCGTCATTACCCGGCTCGACGCGAAGTACGACGAGTCCATCGTCGAACTTGCGGCGTAGGGGAGGTGTTGTGATATGGGCGTGATTCCGGTTTTCCCGGGCAACCCGAGGCAGAAGCACCAGTTCATCGTTCGCCTTGACGGTTTCGATACGGCATGGTTCGAGAGCGCGACGATCCCCGAAACGGAGGTTGAAACCGACGAGTTCAATCCCGCCGGCAGCGTCAGGTCGACGAAGTTTGCCGGGAGGGCGAAGATCGGCGACTGCGTGCTGAAAAAGGGTATGCCGTCCGACAGCGCCGACCTGACCGCGTGGGAGTGGCTGACGAAGGCCGTGAATACCGAAGCGGGCGAGTTGGGCGACCCCGAGGACTACAAGAAGGACATTGAAATCGTCCACGTCGACCGCGTCGGCAAGGAGATGCAGCGCTGGACGTTGAAGGGTGCCTGGATCAAGAAGATCGATTGGGGCGAGAATTCCGGCGGCTCTTCCGAGCACGTCGTGGAAACTCTGACTCTTTCGGTCGACGATTCGAAGGTCGGTTGAGGCGAGGGGCCCGCTCGGGCCTCTCCCTCTTTTACTCACAAGGGGGAACGTCATGGGAAAGACTATTAAATTGCCGTCGGGCGTCGAGGTCGAACTCGCCCCGTTCACCGGCAAGACGGAACGGCTAATTGAGGATAAAAAGCTGATTCAGAGCGGGGCGTTTACCGACAAGTACCTCGCCGCTTGTATCGCCTCCGTCGACGGCGGGGAAAATATGACGCCGCAGCAGAAGGAAAAGACCGTGTTGGAGATGCGTTCGGGCGACCGGAACTATCTGCTCGTCCAGGTTCGCATCGACGCCTATGGGCCGGAGATGGTCTTCAACCATCAGTGCCCGCAGTGCAAAAAGACGAGCGGCTATCAGATCGACCTCGAAGAGATGCTGGAGGGCGAAGCGCTCAGGGTTTATCCGTACATGGAATCGCCGGTTCGCATCGATCTCCCCAGCGGTGGACACGCCGAGGTCCGGTATATGACCGGGCAGGACGAGCGCAAGATGGCGCAGATGAAGGAGAATCTTCTTTCGGGCGGGATGCTGCTGCGTATCGAATCGCTGAATGGGGAGACCCCGACTCGGAAGATGCTCGACGACCTCTCCGGGCGCGACCTGCTGGCGCTACGGGAAGCGATGAGCGAGATGAAGGGCGGACTTTATGCCGCGATCGAGCTCGACTGCCTGGAGTGCGGCAACTCCTACGAGACGCCCCTCTCGGGTATTCCCGATTTTTTCATCCCGTCGAGGACGAAACTGGAGAGTGCTACGGCGTAGAGGAGGAGGTCTTCTTCCTCGGATACCACATGCATTGGGACCCAGATCGCATCCTCGACATGGAACGGGAAAGGCGGCGTTGGCACGTCGCACGGCTGAAAAGGCAACTTGAGCTCGAAGAGGAAAAAATCAGGAACGGTACTTAATCGAGTTTTACCAGAACGGAACCGTCGGAGGCCGTCTCTGTCGACTCTTCATAGGTCGGCGGGTCGGCCTTCTCTATTACCAGGGCGAAGAGGGTAAGGATCGCAAAAAGCGCAAAGCATAAAAACGCGCCCTTTGTCAGAAAGAGCAGCAGTGGTTTCGCCGCCTGGATGAAAAAAGCGCAACAGAAAAGGATTAAGAGAATTGCGAGGAAGGAACCGAGTACGAACACGATCATCACGATCACCTCGCTTTATAGATTGACAACGACATTATAACACCCGGTGCGGAAGGGGGGATGCGGAATGACTGCAGCGCAGGGAGCGCTCGGGCTCGGTATCGTGTTGACGCTGCGGGACGAAGTGTCGAAGGGGTTGGACAAAATTCGCGCCAAGATGCAGGGCTTCGAAGGCGTCTCGAAGGACATGGTCGACAACTTCGACTCCGGGGCAAAACGGATGCTCGGTGGCATCGGGCTGGTCGTCGGCGGCGCCAAGATCATCAGCGCGGCGTTCGGCGAGCCACTTGCGGCGGCCGTACGCTTCGAATCGGTCATGGCGGACGTGAACAAGGTCGCCGACTTCACCAATCAGCAGTACAAGGAAATGTCCGCCGCGCTGGTCGAGATGTCTACCCGCATTCCCATGGCGGCCGAGGGACTGGGAGAGATTATGGCGGCAGCCGCACAGGCCGGTATCGCTAAAGAAGACCTCGTCGCGTTCACCGAGGACGCCGCGAAAATGGGCGTTGCCTTCGGTATCTCCGCGCAGGAGGCGGGTGACGCGATGGCCGGCTTGCGATCGATCTTCGACATATCGCAAAATCAGGTCGTATCGCTCGGCGACGCCGTAAATCACCTCTCGAACAACATGAACGCCACCGCGTCCGACATTCTCAACTTCTTGAACCGCGCAGGGGGTATCGGTCGACAGGCGGGCATGAGCGCACAGCAGATCGCCGCTCTCGGCTCTACGTTCATCGATCTCAAGACGCCGCCGGAGACGGCCTCGCGCGCGGTCGCTTCGCTGATCATGAAGTTGACCACCGCTTCGACCGCGGGCAAAGACGCGCAAACGGCGTTCGAATCCCTGGGCCTCACCGGCGCCGGTATGGAAAAGGCGTTTAAGAAGGACGCCTCCGGCGCGATCACGGCGTTTCTCGACGCGGTGAACAAGTCCAAGGATCCGATCGGTGCGCTGAAGGCGATTGTCGGGGAGGGGTTTGCCGACGATATCGCGAAGCTTGCGTCGGGGAATGAGAAACTAAAAAAGGCCCTTGAAATGGTCGGCGTCGAGTCGCAGTACGCGGGCTCGATGCTCGAGGAATATGAAACCAGAGCAAAGACGGTCGAGAACGCCCAGCAGATTTTGAACAACCGACTGGAGGCCATGAAGCTTCGACTCGGCAACGTCGCATTGCCGATTTACGGAAAGTTGGTCAGCTTCCTTGGCCTGATTGCCTTGTGGTTGGGGAAACTGCCCGAGCCGGCCTATCAAGTCATTGCCGCAGTCGCCGCTTTCAGCGGCATTTCACTGATCCTCTTCGGGGCATTGATGATGGTCGGCGGCGCGGTCAAGATGTGGCCCGTGTTTATGAGAGCGGCGCAGGCCGGATTGTTGGCAGTACGGCAGGCGGCGGTGTTGACGACGACAACTCTTCTGCGAATGGCTATCCCCGTTTTGGCCTTGGTCGCCCTGAGTTATGCTGCTCGGCGCGCATGGGAGAAGAACTTCGGAGGTATCCGCGATTTCGTCACGGCCATCGTGGCGGGTTTCAACATGGCGGTTGCGGCTGGGACTGATGGAATCTCGAAAGTCGATGCGGCGACCGCGAAGAAGCTGCAGGAGTTGGGATTGTGGGACTTTGCGGTTACCGCCGGGAAGGTTTTTTATCGCGTCAGGCTGTTTCTGCTAGGACTCCTGGAAGGGTTCAAGGCATTCTGGGGAAGCCTGAAAACCGGCTACATCATTCTGCGGGAAATTTTCGACCCCGTGCTTTCACGAGGGAAAGACCTTCTCGGCATCTTCGGCCTTATGGACGGCGCCGCCTCGTCGAACTCCAAATCGTGGAAAGAGTGGGGGGAGATCCTCGGCAAGTGGATTCCTCTGATCTTCGGCGTTGTCGCAGCCTTCAAGATCGCTACGTTGGCGGTCAAGGTTTTCAACCTGGTATGCGGAATGAATCCGACTTTGCGTATCGCCACCCTCGTCATCGGAGCGATTGCCCTGATGATTTATCATTGGGACTTCTTTGGGGGATACGTCAAAGCGATCTGGAACGGCATCGTTCAGCTCATTTCAGGCATCGCGCTGTTTTTCAGCGGCATATGGAAGATGATCTGCGGAATTTGGCAGGGAGATATTGACCTGTTCAAAGAAGGGTTCACCTCGGTATTTGAAGGCTTGAAGGGTGTCGTGCAGGGGTGGGTCAACTTCGCAAACGCCCTGATCGCCCCGATTTTGGACGGTATCAACTGGGTTCTCGAAAAGATGGGAATCATCGACAGCAAACGTCATAACCAGGCTTTGGTCGAGACTGTCGAGAAAATGGACATTCCGGCGACGGCAAAACAAGAGTTATTGGGTATTGCCGACACGGTGGACGCGGATACCGCACGGCAAATGAATAAACAATTCATGGCCTATACTCCGCCGGCGCGCGACCCGCAAGCGGCTCCGTTGGCGGCTACGTCGCTGAAAGGTGCGTCAGCCCAAAACGCCCGAGCACTGGCGACCATGGCGCAAACAGCTGGACAGATACCTGTGGTACAGACAGAAGCTAACGTTACTGTTGAACCCTCGAAAACCGATGTGTACCTTGATAATGTCAAAATCGGCGAGGCCGTGACACGCTGGCAGGGGAAACAGAACGTGCGAATGGGGCGCGGATGACATGAGCGGACGTACTGAAACCACAGGAATGCTCGTGGACGTCGACGACGGCTCGCGCCTGGAGTGGGAGTTCAATCCGGAGAGCTTCGTCGATTCCGACGAGGCGAATTTCGCCAGGATCGGCATCCCCGGGATGTCGCATCCCCGAATTCAGTTCTCATCCGGCGGGGAGCGCACGCTTTCGTTCGTCCTGCGGTTGCACTACTCGCGGAACAAGGATGTCGCGGCCGCGATCCGCAAACTGCGCTCCTGGCTTTACGCGGAGTATTCGGGCGGGCGTCTCGCGAAAGCTCCACACAGATTGCTCGTGCAGTATGGCGGCAACTGGGAGGATGAAAAATGGGTGTTGACGAAGGTCGCGGTCGGTTATCAACGCTTCGACCGGGAAGGGAATCCGCTTCTGTCCGACGTGGCGGTCGAGCTACTCGAATACATTGAAGAGTCGAGGGGTATGCGGGAGGTGGCAGGCAGATGAAAATATCGCCGACAAGCCGACACAATTACTCGGTCCTCTATCGAAGCAAAGATGGCGATTTCCTCGGCACCAGGCCGCCGGTCAAGATCCCCGCTTCGGACAAAGACCAGTTTCACCGGGTCACGCAGAGTGACGTCAACCGCATCGACCTGCTGGCGTACCGCTATTACGGTGACTGCAACCTCTGGTGGCTGATCGCGGAGGCGAACAACGTCTCGAATCCCCTGCAGCTCGAGGTCGGCGTTGTGTTGCGGATTCCCTCGCAGGAGACGATCCAGATGAGGATAATCCGATGAGCAGCGTTTACGAGCCGATCCGCATCATCGAGATCGACGGGAAGATGTTGCCGCAGGACATCTCCGACAAGGTCGAACAGTTCTCCTACGAGGACCACGAGGACAAGCTCGACGAGCTGAAGCTCACCATCGTCGACGCGCCGATCGAACTCTGCGATCACCCCATGCTGCAGGAGGGCAGGGATGTCAGAGCGCGGTGGGGCTACATAGGGAATCTCTCGGAGATGCGGACCTGCACGATCAAGGAGATCGATTACAGCTTCCCGGAGGACGGCATGCCGCGAATCGACATCGTGGCGTACGGGAAGGGACACAAGCTCACCGGGCGCTCCGCCCGCACCTGCTGGAGCAATAAAAAACTGGAGAGCGTCATCTCCGACATCGCGAAGAAGCACAACTTTACCCCGGTGATCGACATCCCTGGCGACGCGACGCGGGAATTTGTCTCCCAGGGCGGGAAGAACGACATGGAATTCCTGCGCGGGCTTGCCGAAGAGATGGGCTGCAAGATGTGGGTCAAAAACGACGAGCTCCACTTCGAGCCCAACCTGACGGCCTCACCGGCGCTGACCTTCCGCTATCGGGAGGAAGCGCAGGGCTCGCTCATCTCCTTCAACGTCACCGCCAACGCGGAGAAAGGGAAAGGAACGGGGCTCGAAACCGAGAAGGCGGGCATCGATCCACTGACCAAAAAACCGTTTCAGGAAACCGCGACCGCTCGGGACGAGGGCATCACCATCAACCTCGACACCGGCCGCAAGGAGCAGGAAACACCGCTCGCGCAGCGCCACGACGAGAGCGGGAATGCGAAGTCGACACCCTCTCATACCAAACAGGAAGCCAAACAAGAAGCGCGCGGGCAGGTACAGACCTCGGGTATGGGCACCGTCGAGGCGAGAGCGGAGATCATCGGGAACCCGCACATCAAGGCGAAGGACTCGATTCGGATCGAGAACGTTTCGAAAAAACTGTCCGGCGTCTGGCGAGTGAAGAAGGTCACACACTCCTTTACGGACGACAAATACACCTGCAGCCTGGAGGTCGTGCGCAGCGATACGAATACCGACTCCAGTGGCATGAATGGGACCGGAGGAGCGGGCGGCAAAGGGAAAAATGTCGACCCCGCCGCAGGGAGGCCTACGCAGATCGAAGTGGATTTGAAGTGAGGAGGGGTTGCGTTGGATGATTTTGCACTGGCCGGTCCCCACCGGGGGATCGTCGAGGACAACGCCGATCCTCTGAAGATCGGAAGGTTGAAGGTGCGCGTCGCAGCCGCCTACGGTAATCAGCCGACCAAAGATATCCCCTGGGCGTGGCCCTGTCTGGCCTACGGCGGAATGCCGCAGATGGCGCTTTATGCCGTTCCCGAAAAGGGGGCGGGCGTCTGGGTCGAATTTCAGTGGAAGGACGGGAAACCGGACCCGACGCATCCCGTGTGGAAGGGCATCTGGATCGCGGAGGGGGAGACGCCCGAAGAGGTGGAGGGTTCTCCCGAAGACGCGCACCACTACAAAGTTTTCAAGACGACGTGCGGGCATTCGCTCACCTTCTGCGACAAGCCCGGCGAGGAGTACATCTTCATCAAGCACGGAACCGCGAAACAATTCATCCTGCTGGACAAGGATGGGAACATCATCGATCGTTCGCGCAAGGGCGGCAAGGTTCGCCTGAACCCGAACATCTAAGGGGGCGATCTTCGTGCCGAGCGTTACGCGTATATCAGATTCAACTGTGGGGATTTGCGATAAGTCGATCCCGGACTGCTGTCCCCACGGAAGAAGCGGAACGAACGGCACCGGCAGGCAGGATGTCGAGGTGAACGACAACCTGATTCACTGTCTTACCGACACCGGTCCCTGCAATTGCCCTCATGGCGGAACATTTGAATCGTCACAGGGCTGCGGCGACGTCGACGCCAACGAACTGCCGGTCACGCTGGTGGGACACGAAACGGTTTGCATGAGCTGCGGAAAATCAGGAAGTCACGTCACGGGGAGCCCGGACGTAATCGTAGGGGAGGGATTTGCGGATGTGGAAGGGACCGTCATACCCGCTGCGCTCCGGTGAGTACGGGCTGTTCGAGACGAAGACGGATTGTGATCTGATTCAGGGAAACATTCTGCAAATATTGGGAACTTACCGGGGGGAGCGAGTCATGCTTCCCCTTTTTGGTTCTTGGGTGCGCGACTTCGTTCACGATCCGACGGACGACGTCACGCTCAGGCTCCTGCGGGTGGAGATCGTCGACGCCATCAAGATGTGGGAGCCCCGCGTCGTTCTCCTCGAGGCTCGGCTTCAGGGTGTACCGGAGAAGTTCGAAGTGCACGCGCATCTGCGGTACAGGCTGAACGGTACCGATGAGGAGAAGACATTCAGCCTGACGATCGACAGGAAGGGAGGGGTGAGCCTGTGGCAGGGTTGAAGCGATTTCAGTACGTCGGCAAGGATTACGAGGCAATCGTCGAAGATTGCGTCCGACAGATCAAAGAAAAACACCCCGACAAGTGGAACGATTTTTACGAGGACAGCACTGGGATGATGCTGGTCGAACTCTTCGCATACGTCACCGACCTGCTGCTTTTCTACCTGGAAAGGCAGGGGAACGAAACCTTCCTCTCGACGGCGCAGGAGCGGCAAAACCTGATCAACCTGTGCAAGCTGATCGCGTACCAGGTCGCCGGTGGGCAATGCGCGCAGACGGACGTCGAATTCTCGCACGACCCGCCTCACGCGCTGGACATCGTCCTCCCCAAAGGTTTCCCGCTGGAGACGCGCGGGGGCGTTTTGTTCGAGACGCAGGAGGAAGCGATCCTGCCGGCCGGAGAGACTGTCGTTCGCGTTCCGGCGATTGAGGGAGAAACGGTCGGGGAGCAGATTGGCGTGTCCGATGGAAGTGCCCTTCAGGAGTTCTATCTGTCGCGCGTCGGCGTTGTCCAACTGATTTCCCTTCACGTCGGCGCGCACGAGTGGCAGGCAGTCGACAGCGTAGCAGACAAGCTGATCGACGACGCCGTTTTTATGGTGGAACTCGACGCTTGGGGCCGCGCGCGCGTCGCTTTCGGGGACGGGACGAGCGGCCGAATTCCTGGGAAGGACGAAAAGATAACCGTGCGCTACCGGCTTGGCGGAGGCATCCGGGGAAACGTGGCCGCTGACACGATCACCGAAATGCGCGACATTGTGACGGACGTCGAGGGAAACCGGGTCACAGTCAAAGTGACGAATCCCGTCGCCGCTGCTGGCGGCACCGAACCCGAGAGCGCGGATCGGATTAAAGTGTGGGCGCCGCGCCACTACGAGACGCAGAATCGCTGCGTTACGCAAGGTGACTACGAGGCAAAAGCGATGACGTTCAGGGATCCGGATGCCGGCGGCTTTGCCAAAGCACGCGCCTTCTGCCGGGAGCGATCCGGAGAGGCGAACGTGATCCGCTACTACGTGCTGGCTCACTCCAACGATTCGAAAAAAGTCGCCCTCGCGCCGCAAGCATTGAAGGACTCCTTTCTCGCTTATATCGATAAGTACAAGATGCTGACCAACTGGATCGAAATCGACGACGGTACATGGAAGGAGGTCAACGTCAAGGGGATCGTCTTGATGGCGAACGGCTTCGACGCCGACAAATTGCTCTCCGATCTCAACGAGCGCGTCGCAGCGCTCTTGAAGATGGAGGAGCGGGCGATGGGCGATCCGCTGCGAATCTCTGATCTGTACGCGGTGCTCGACGGCACGGAGGGCGTCGTTCACGTCGAACTGACGACCCCGACGGCGACCGTTGCGGCTGCCAAAAACGAGCTTCTGGTACTCGGTTCTGTGGAGCTGAAGATCGAGACCGAGGGGGCGGGGACCAGTGGGAAGAATTGGTGATCTGATACCCGCTCTGTACCACGGCGACGAAAACGAACTTCTGGGGTTCAACAAGGCACTCGAACCGGAGATCGATTTTCTTGAACAGAAAATTCGAGAACTCCCAAGCCTTGCCGATGTCGATCGCTGTCCCGACAGGTTTTTGCCCTATTTGGCAGCCGTTACGAATTGCCCGCTGGTGGGAAAGGACCCGAAATATTGGCGCCAGCAAATTCGCAACTGGCCCTGGCTATTGAAGATCAAGGGCACAGAGGAAAGCCTGATCGTATTTCTGAACGCCGTGGGTGCGGAAAAATACACCATCCGCACGTGGTTCCGCGACGCGGGCGGGGCGTACGTCGAAAAGAAGCCGGAGGGCGAACCGTATTACAACCAGGTCGACGGGCTCTGGTACAACATCCGGACCCATTATTTCAGCGTCGAGGTCGTCCTCGGCTGGGATTTTGTCGTCGGGCAGGACTATTACTGGACGGTCGACGAGATCAAAGAAAAGCTCGGTCCCTGGTTCGAGCGTGCGAAACCTTTCCACGCCGAACTCTTGAACATGCTGATTCTCCCACCGCCGCCGGATCGCCCGGGGCACCGCTGCCGCTGGGACTGGTGCACATGGGATCACGGGACACGGCACGCTTACGACTGGGAGATGGGAGAGGTCGAGGAAGAGCTGTTGCCCGAAACGGAGTTGTTGCTGGGGCGCAGCCTTTGCCTCGGGACGGAAGGTTTATACGCCCGCGGGCGCTGTTGGGACGCCTCCAAATGGGACGACGGTCTGATGCACGGGATTCGCGATTTCGGCGGAACGGTCGTGATATCTGCCGTCCTTTCAGACCGCGACGAGTGCATGGAAGAGCACAAGCCGATCCACAAGTGGCACGCGCATCGCACGTGGCGCTGCGGCGGCACGTGGCGCGCGAGTTGCGATGAAGGCAGCGCCGTACAACATCCCGGCGTTTGGACATTCGAAGACTGACACAAAGGAGTTGAGAGGCCGACATGAGCATCATTACATACGCCGGACGCTCCGCCATCGCGGAAGCGATTCTGAAGCAGCCGATCCATCTGGCGATCGGCGACGGAGGCGGCGATTGGGGGGAGTCGCCGCCGCAATTGGATTATGACGCGACTGCTTTGATGAGAGAGATCGGACGGAAAGCCCTGCACAGGGGCTTTTTCGTTTATCCGGACGTCGATGGGGAGTTCGTTCTTCCCGGGGATCGAAAATTCACGGCATCCCTGACTCCGACACGACACCTCTACCTTCAATTCTTGTTTGACTACAACGAGGGGATCGAAGCTTACGTCCGGGAGATCGGGATTTTCATCGGGACGACCGTAAAACCCGGGTTGCCGGGCACGCAAACCTTTTTCACGCCGGACGATATCGAGAAACCGGGAACGCTCCTGTTTCTCAACTACCCCAAAGACCCGGAGAAGTACAACCCGACAAAGCGGGGCGGCTACGAACAGGTGCTCTCATTCTAAACGCAAGGGGGAGGAAGAATGTTCAAAGATATTGTAAATCATCCGGATTATCATAACCGGCATGAGGAAATCCAAAATGTTGAGCACGTAGCCATTCTTGCCGGCCGCGATTGGCAGTCGGCAGAGGAGAACGAGATACAGTGCATCACCGACGACAAAATAAGAGCTCTCGGCTATTCCCTTTACATCGACGGCACGATCATCGAGGGGTGTGACATCACACTGGACACCGGAATGAAGGTCGCCCACCTTGCCGGAGGACGGGTCTTCATCGCTGGACATGTCCGCGAGGTAGCGGCGGCCACATTGAGTATTCCCGCTGATGAGGAAACTGTCGAGATCGGGATTTGGAAAAAGTCGAAGATCCTGACCGAGCATGAAAATAACATCCTGCTCAATCCCGCCGTCGGAACGCCTGGATATCTGCAGCCCGGCGCATATCGGGTCATAACGACCGCCGAATGGGGGTTGAACCTCGACAACCTGAGCATGCCCTTCTACCCCATCTACACCATCTCCGGTGGCGAGATCGTCTCGCAGATCATCCGGGAGAAGAACCAGGACTACCTCGACGCGCTGGCCAGATACGACCGCGACAGCCACGGGCATTACGTCGTGGAGGGGCTGCGCGTTACCGCTCTCGCGAACGCCAATCCGGAGGACGACGGGAAGAAACAGACCTACTCGATCTCCCAGGGGCTCGCTCATATCCACGGGTACGAAGCGCGCCTGACGCACTCCGTCCGCCTGGTCGTCTCCGAGGACGCGGATCTCTACGACGTCGTTTCGGAAGCTCATCAGTTCGAGGACGGCGGAGAGGGCGGGGATGTCATCCCGGTCCATCAGACGCCGATCGAGTCCATCAAGAGCGTCCGCGTCACGAAAGAGAAGACCGTTACCCTCACGCACGGCAGCTACACCGGTTGTTCCGACTCGCTGCCGGACACCTCGGTCATCAAGATCGTAAAGGTCGATCAGGGCGGTTACGTGTATGCCTCAAACACGTATCGCCTCGACGCCAACAAGGTCAACTGGGAGGTGGAGGGCGACGAACCGGCGCCGGGCAGTACCTACACCGTGACCTACCACTACCGGACCAACGTAACGCCGGATTCGTCGGACTATACCTCCCTGACGCTCTCCGGGCTGGTCGACGGCTCGCTGGTGGAGATCGACTACTCGTACCGTATGCCGCGGCGCGACATCATCGTCATGTACCGCGACCGCTCGGTGACCATGGTCAAGGGCATCCCGCACCGCTACTCGCCGGTGTTGCCATCGACGCCGCCCGGCGCGATCTGCCTGGCGACGGTCGAACAGACCTGGACGGGGTTGCCGGTCGTAAAAAACATGGCGATTCAGGCTGTGCGGATGGACACGCTGATGGAGATGCGCACGGCGATCAAGGATCTCTACCAGCTCTCCGCGATCGAGCGTCTAAAGGTCGACGCCATGCTCTCGGCGCCGTCCTCGGCGTTCGGCGTGTTCGTGGATCCCCTGCTGGACGATGACATGCGGGATAAAGGTACGCCGCAGACGGGCGCGGTCATCGATCAGCAGCTGATTTTGCCGCTCGACATTGATATCTTCTCTCTGCCTGGATCTAAGATATTGACCCTCGATTACGAGACGGACGTACTTGCGGAGCAGACGATGCACACCAAATGCATGCAAGTCAATCCTTACATGGTATTCGACCCTCTGCCGGCGCAGGTAAAACTCGATCCCGCGATCGATCGTTGGACAGACGAGATCGTCAACTCCATCTCTTCCGGAACGGCCGGATCGACCACTGAGGAAAACGCGGAAGGAACTCTCCGGACAATTCAAGTCGAGATCTCGGCCGTTGGGTTCGGCCCGGAGGAGCCGATCCGGGTATTCTTCGATGGACTAGAAGTCCCCTGTTCTGCGACGAAAGCGGACGCAGACGGTTGCTTTGACGGCACGATCACCGTCCCTCCTGACATCCCAACGGGGAGCAAATTGGTGCTTTTACAGGGAAATCACACGCAGGGTTCGGCAACCTTCACGGGGATTCGGACGGTTGTGACCAGGACGGTCATCGCGCGTGAGTCCTCAGGCGGAGGGGCAGAGGCTCTGGCAGCTCGCGAGGCGTTCTGGGCGGCTGAGCGAGCCTGGGAGCAGCTGATGAGCAAGGATCCCCTCGCTCAGACCTTCGTCCTCTCCGAAAGCCGGCATATCGCAGGGATCGATTTCTGGCTATGCAAGAATGGCAGTTCGCCCGTTCGAATCGACATCCGAGAGGTTGAACTCGGCTTCCCTACGAAGAGCGTTATCACGACCTGCGTGGTTCCGTCAACGCGACTCAACGAAAATTCCTTCAATCGAGCTCTTTTCGACATTCCCGCACCATTGACCGCCGGTGTCGAGTATGCGGTCGTCCTGATGACCGATACGGCGGAACACGAGGTCGGCATCGCGGAACTCGGCGACTGGGATCCCGAGACGGGCTGGATTCGAGCGCAGCGATATACCGGAGGCGTGCTGCTCTCGAGTTCCAACAATTCGACCTGGACCGCACACCAGGGGGCGGATTTGACCTTCCGGCTGCTGGGCGCCGTGTTCGAATCGGATGCGGCCAAAAGAGTCGAGATCGGAGAGTACGACCTCACGGATGTAACGGACCTCTTGCCGATGGCGGAGCTGGCGCGAACATCAGCCGCCACCGACGCCACCTTTGTGCTCGAGAAGGGGGGTACGGAGGTCTTGCGCGTGCAGGCCTGGCAACATCTGCTGCTTTCCGCTCCGCTTGACGGCCTGTACAAGGTGTTTCTGGAGCTCTTCGGGAACAGGCATTTCTCTCCCATCTTCGGTCGCGATCCGCAGCTGGTGACGGGCAAAGTCCAGACGACCGGCGACTACGTCAGCCGCGCCTTCAAGTGCGGGACGGGCAAGAGGGTCATGGTTACGGTCGACGCGATCACGCCGGGGACGTCCACGATCGACGTCTACGTCCTGACCGCCGACGGCGTATGGACAAAGGCGGATCTCGACGAGGCCGATCCCCTCGGCGACAACTGGTCCCGGCAGTTCTACTACGTGCCCTGCGACCGAGCGGAGACGAAGATCAAGATCGTTCTCACCGGCGACGCCGCCTCCCGGCCGCGCGTGAAGGACATCCGGGGGGTGATTCTGAGTGCATGACGACAGGACCGTAAAACGAAATTATCCCCTGCCGCACCCCGACAACGCGCTCGATGAGGATGTCGCACGGCTGCGGGAATCGATGACGGCCATCGACGAAGACGTGCAGGGCGTTCTCGACGGACAGGAGCAGACGCGCGGCGCGGTCGCCGAGGCGCTGGAGGGTTTCGACCGGCTCGTTCAGGGATTCGGCGAGACGCTCGAGCAGGGGCTGGGGGGAAAGTCCGACACCGATCACCGGCACCGGCACGACGAGCTGACGGAGGTCGAGGGCGGGCAGAAGCACCTGACCGAAGAGCAGCACGGCGCGTTGCCGGAGAACCTCTCCCCGACGAACAAATTGGTCGCGGAGGCGCGGGTCGTGGCCGTACTCGACTTCGGGTTGGACACCGGAACAAGTGGGGCGAAGATCCCGACCAACCTCGGCAACGTGGTGGCGGTGCAGGGGCTCGGCCTCTTTCGCTACGACCCCGAGGCGACCGATCCCGTCGACGGCGAGACCTGTATCCTGCCGGCGGCGGAAGGGGGACAGGATGCCCCACCCGGCCGCTGGCTTCTCCTGCTGCCCGACGCGGATCTGCTCTTTTCGCTCTCGCGGAGGGAGTTGAGGAACCTCGAGATGGAGACATCCGCCAAATATCTCCGCGCAAGCGCAACCCTGACCTGGGGCAGCCTCACCTCCTACGGAGGTGCGCAGGAGTTGGCGATCCCGGTGGCGGGGGCGAAGGTTGGCGACGCGGTGGTTGTGTCGCCGCCCGCGGCGGGGCTTGCGGCCGGGCTTGCTTTCTACGGCTACGTCTCGGCCGCGGGCACCGTGAGCGTGCGTTGCCTCAACCTCAAGAACACCGCCCAAACCCCCGCCGCCGCTGTGTGGGGCGTGACCGTACTTGCAGAGGAGGGATGACAATGATCAAGACATACAGGCTCCGCAATCTGCTCATGGGAGGAGGGGCGACGGGGGAGGAACTCGACGAGATCCTCTCGCTGCGAGATTATCAGGGTGCGATGTACGACCTCTGCAACGACCGGCGGTGGATGCGCGACATCGCCAAATCGCCGCTCGCCGTGGAGACGCTCTGCAACTCCGCGCTCGCCTTGAAGATGATCTGGGAATCCGACAACGCACAGCCGGCCCTGTGGGCCGAAAAGAGGGCGCAGCGATTTATCGTCCTGTCGGATGTGGCACTCGGAGTTGATGCGGTTCGCGCATCCGTTGCGAACAAGTTGATCTCGACACCGTGGAACGTCGATTCGTCGCAGACCGCGGTAAAAAACGCGGTGGCGATGTGCCGCGCACCGGAGTTGGGCGTGACGGTCGCCGTCGGCACAGGAATCTCCTACAGTACGGATGGCGGCAGCACGTTCCACAAGACCAATATAAACACTTCCGGATACACGGATGTCTGCTGGTCCCCTGAGAAGAGACTCTTTCTTGCTGTAGCCAGCAGTAAAATCGCGACCAGCACGGACGGAATCACTTGGATTGAGAGAAATGGGCCAGGTGCCATAGACTCAATCTGTTGGTCAAGAAAGTTCGGGAAATTTGTTGGCTATTATGGGCCTTATACCAAGGTGTATGCGAGTACGGATACACTCGAGTGGGAAGAACAGTCGACAACAGGCGGCACTTCAGGGTATCCGTTTACATCTCTATCCTGGTCTGACGAGACGGAGTTATTCTCGGCTGTATGTGCCAACCAGCTTCATGTTAGCCCAAACTATGTGGATTGGAGTAACAAGGGTACCGGCGGTCACAGCGGAACTATAACAGGGGCGAAGTGGATTGACCGGTTGCGCCGTTATGTGGTCATATACTCCGCCTCCCCGTACGTAAGAACCAGCCTCGATCTCAGCACGTGGATAACACCGGAAGGACAACCGGCGACATCCGGCCTTCAATACAAGTACATCTGCGATGCACCGGAACTCGGAGTGCTTGCGATAGCCGGAACCGGTAGCCCCCTCGCGACACCGGACATGAGGACGTGGACCACGATGTCCTTCTCTCCAAGCTCGAATCCCACGTGGTATGGGCTCTGCTGGGATCCGAGTCGGCGGCGGTTTGTGGGAGTGGATGGGGGATCTGCCCAGAAGGTCATGACCACGCATAGCTGGGAGGCCTGACGATGGCGTACATACTTTATTCGAAGGAGCACGGGCCGCTCGCGCTGGTCGAGGGGTCCGTGCTCGAGGCGCAGTTACAGGAAGGGGAGATAGCCATCCCCTGCGAACCTGACGCCGACGTCAACGACCGCGAGCGGTGGGAGATCGAGGCCGCGTATATGGTCGAGCAGTACGCGCCGTCGCTCGAACTCGCGCAGGCGATGAAGCGGGAGGAGTTGGTGCGCACCCGCGACGTAATCGTCGAGAGGGGATTTCTCTACAATGGGCACGTCTTTCCCATCGGGCCGGACATCCAGGTCACGATGCTGATGCAGTTCACGGCTTCGCAGGTGATGCCCGCGCCGAGCTACTCGTGGAAGGACATCGACGGGCTCTACAGAACAATCGGCGACGTGACGAAGTTTCAGACCTTCATGACCATGGCCCTGATGTACGGACAAAGCCTCTTCGCGCGAGAGGAGATGTTGCAAACGCTGGTCAACAGCGCGGGGAACATCGAGGCGGTCGCGGCGATTGGTTGGGACACGGTACCGGATGGGCCGGTGTAGGAAAAACAAATAACAAACAGGGCGGCTCCTTCGGGGGCCGCTATTTTGATGGGAGGCGGTTACTGTGGAGTTGCTGATGTTGGTTCTGGCGATCGCCGCGTGTCTGGTCGTCCATGAGGGCGGCCATTTTATTTCGGCGAGGATTTTCGGCCATACGCTTTCTTTTCGTTTTCAGTGGGGTTTTCTTCTCCGGAAACTTCCCGTTCCTCGTTTTACCTGGGACATGCCCGAGATGGAGCTGCGAAAGCAGCAGATCATCGCGGCCGCGGGGTTCGGGTTGGAATTTCTTGCTGGCGCTGCGCTGTTTTTGACCGGCTTGGCCTTTGCGCCGTTCTACGGCGGCGTGGCCGTCGCGCACCTCGTCCTGTACAGATTCTACGCCGGCGAGGAGAGCGACTTCAAATGGTTTAAAATATGATTTGAGTGGCGGTAATGTCATCTGCATGATATCATTGATCCAAAGATACCAACATACTGGGGGTGACTAAATTGCAGGTTGATATGCATTATTACGGCACCTACGCATTGGCACTGGCGGCAGGGATACCAAACGAAGAAGCGGAGACCGTGGCATACGCTGCTCAGTTCGTCGACGACGCGACAAGTAAGGACAGCGAGGTCAACAGGCATGACGGAGGTCTTCTCGTTGGTTTCACCACGGCGCATCACACACTCGAATGCGCTCTGCCCGAAAACAAAGATCCAATCTACCAGCGCAAGGTATGGGTCCCCTGCCACTTCGTTCCCGGAGGAGAGGGCAAAAACCTTGAGGAGCGAAGTCTATGCCAAAAAAACAGCCCGATTGCGCGAGAGATGATGCAAAATCATGTCAATGTCGCGGCGACCGGAAAGCCCTTTGGTCTTGAACTTCTTGGCATGGCCGTGCATGCCTACATGGATACCTTTGCTCACTACGGTTTCACGGGCTTTAGTTCGAAGTTCAACAAGATACGGAGTGATAGTTTAAAAGTACATCCAAAAGAAAAAGCGGAGGAGAAACGGTTGCTTGATAAGATTGCCAAGGCTGTCAGCGACAAGGTCAACCTGTGCATGAGCATACCGAGCGCCCTTTTTTCGATCGGGGCGGAGACATTCTCCGGGGATTTGGGACATGGTGGCGTTCTGTCGCTCCCGGATCATCCGTACTTGAAATGGGAGTTCGAATTTTTGCACGATCGGCCGGGTAACGGAAGTCGATCCGTGCGCAACAATCTTGAGGATTACCTGGTGGGGTGCAAAGAGACGCACGCTTTTCTTTGCGATTTCGCAAAAAAGCGCTATGCAGATGCGAAGCCGACTCCGTTTGAAGAAATGGAAGAGAGCGTACGGAAGATTCTCTCGACTGAAGGGGATAAAGTCACGCGTGCCAACCGCTGGAAGCAGTCGGGTCTCATCCCTGATAACGCAAAATATGCATCCGAGACGTGGGAACGGGAAAAAGCAATGTTTGACGAGTATATTCCATCGGAGAAGGGAATCGGCACACACGTCTACAGCTTCCATCAGGCTGCGGCATATCATCGTTATTACATGCTGAAAGACCTTCTTCCCGCTCATGGATTAGCAGTGCATTAAGAATTTCACGCGCACGAACTTGATGTGGCAAACGAGCGGCTCTCCCTATTTGGGAGGCCGCTTTTGTTTTTTAGGAGGTGAACATGTGGAACTCTCCGCGAAAAATCTTTACGCGCTCTTCGAGCGTCATAAAAAGATCCTCAATCCCTTCGCTGTCGTCTGCCAGTGCCGGCACGAAACCATGTATCGGGGAAAGGTCTGGAGCTCCGAGCTCTGCCTGAAGGCCAACAACCTCGCCGGCTTGAAAAAGTGGCCTGGCTGGCTTGGCCCCTTCTACTCGAAAAATTCGTGGGAACAGAAGCCAGACGGGACGAAATACGAGAAGGTATCAGAGTTTTGCCGGTATGCCTCCGTGGAGGGATTCGTCGCGAACTACGCCACGAAGATCGAGCGGGATTATCCGCTCTGCGCTGCCTCCGCGGACAACTTCTGGGGGTATTTCTCCGGCCTGTTCAAAGGTCGTGTCGGTGCATGGGCAACCGATCTCGCATACCTCGACCGGATGGTCGATCAGGTTCTCATCATCGGATCGGTGTTCTTTGGCGCGGACTGGGCGCAGAAATGTTGGGACGCGCTCGAATATGCGGCCGCGAAAAAGAGGCTGCAGCCGGGACACGAGGAGCGAATCAGGCAGCGATTAGGGGCCGCGATCCCGCTGAGCATTCCTCTTTGGGATGGCCCTGCGAGCGCTAAGAGTCCGTCAACGGGCAAACTCATCTGCCTCGACCCCGGCCACGGTGATCCGGATCCGGGGGCCGTCGGGAAGGGTGGCACGAAGGAGGCCGTCGTCACGCTGCGTGTGGCCGAACTTATTGCGGGCGAACTTGAGCGTGCCGGGTATCGGGCGATGTTGACACGTTCGACATCGAAGCGGCTCCTCGCCAATTACAAAGCCGATCTCAACAAACGGCCGAAACTGGCGAACGACGCCGGCGCGAACTGCTTCGTCTCGATCCACTGCAACTCGGCCACAAACAGCACATCACAGGGCTTCGAAGCCTACACCACGCCGGGGCAGAACAACAGCGACAAGCTGGCGACCTGCATCATCGAGGCGTGGCGAAGGGAGATCGGCGGCGTCCTCCGTACCGACATGTCGGACGGCGATCCCGACAAGGAGGCGAATTTCGCCGTCATCCGGGGGACGAAAAGCCCCTCCTGTCTCGTCGAGTTGGCTTTCATCTCCAACCCGGCGGAGGAGAAAAAACTCGCTGACCCTACTTGGCAGAAAAAAGCGGCTGCTACCATCACCCGCGGCATCGCCTCGTATCTCGGGTGAGTCCCATGTATCAGAGGGTGCTTGACTTCTTCACCCGCCGCGCGAACGAGATTGGGAAGCGGCCGCTGCGCAAGCCGATGGCGATCGGGTGTGTGAACTTTGTAAAGGTCGTCTGCGGGATCGTCCTCGGTGCCAGCATTGCAGGATGGACGATACCATCCGAGGTTTTGTCGTTCCTTCAGGCGATCATTTTCGCGATGGTTGTGCCCATGGTCGGGTATTACTTCACCTCCACCATCGAGGACAAACGACATCGAGAGAATGCTGGGAACGAGCACGGAAGCCCGTCGGATCATACAGGGGAGGATGATTGTCCGCAATGAAAACGTTGAAACAGTACGTCCCGATTCTGCTGGTCCTGGCGCTCGTCGCCGGGGCCTTTTTCTATCGCCTCCATCGGATGGAGAACAACATGCGTGAGCTGCAGACGGCGATCCAGGAGATGCAAGCGGCGCGCAGTGAGACCGACGAGCAGGTCTCGCAAATCCTACTTACGCAGCAGGAATTCCGCAAGGCAATACGCCAGGCCGACAAAACCACGAAAGAAAGGGTGGTGACGATCCGTGAGGACATCAAAAAGCAGGTGGCTCTTATTTCTGACGATGTTATTGGCCGCGCTATCGATGCTGAGCTTGCCATCTTCGAGAGCCGAAGCTTGGGAGAGGGTGGGGCCGGGGTGGACGGCGACTGAGAGCGGCTACTGGTACTCCGATGCCGAAGCTCGCGGCCTGTTGCGCGCCCTACGGACGAACAATCAGGAAGTCGAGCACTGGTATCGCGCGTATCAGGACATGAAGGCCGCGGCACTGGATAACTCCCTCACGGTATCCGATCAAACGGAAATGCTCAAGGAATTTCTGACAGAGGAGCGCTCAAGTTCCGACCGCGCGATAGAAAAAGCCGTGAAGCTCGGTAGTGGCTGGGGGTTCGGCCCCTTCGCGGGCGTTGGGTATTCCGGCGATGGGTTCAACGCGACGATTGGGATTGGACTGGTCTACAAGTTCTGACGATAGAAAGGAGAGGCGAGCGTGGAGCGACTGAGGCAAATACTTACCGATCCGCTCTTCATCGGCGTTCTGCTCGCTTTCTACGGAGGGCTGGTGAGAGGTATGAAGTGTTCGAAGGAAGAATTTACACTATGGGGTTTCCTGTTTCGTGTTGCCGCGTCCGGGTTTGTGGGAATCGTGACGGGGCTGGTAATGCAGCATACAAATTATCCGCCGTGGATTGAGACGGCGATCATCGGTATCAGCGGATATGCGGCGGTTGATGTTCTGCCGGCGCTTTCGGATGCCTTCAAAAGTGCCATCGAGACGTTTAGGAAGATCAAGATCGACAAATGACAATCGGGCAACTATCCGGGATTTCCGGATGGTTGCCCGTCTTTTTTTGATGTGTGGTACTATTTGATGCGTGACATCAACCAGGCGGCGCGCCGTGGCTGGGGCAACATGACAAAGCGTGTGATCGTCCTCGGGAAATCACCCTTTATTGCAAATAGAGGCGTTTTATTCTTGGATGAATTTCCGGAATTTTCGCGAGACGTGCTGGAGAGCCTTCGTCAACCCTTGGAAGACGGGAATATCACGGTCGCCCGCGCGGCGGGGAGCGTCACCTACCCGGCGCGCGTCCTGCTCGTCACCGCGTGCAATCCTTGCCCCTGCGGGTACGCGGGCGACCCGGTCGAGCGGTGCAGCTGCTCGCAGCACGCGCTCGAGCGCTACCGGCGGAAGCTCTCGGGTCCGATCCTCGACCGCATCGACCTGCACGTGGCGGTGCCGCGGCTGCAACCGGAGGAGCTGGTCTCGCTCGACGGGAGCTGTGGCGAGCCGAGCGCCGTCGTGCGCGAGCGCGTCTGCACGGCGCGAGAGCGCCAGCTGGAGCGCTGGCGCGAGCACGGCTTTCACTGCAACGCGGAGTTGCCCGAGCGCGTACTCCGCAAACAGCTGGAGATGGAGCCGGACGTGCGCCCCTTTCTCGCCGAGGCGATGAAATCGCTGCGCCTATCGGGACGGGGGTTCTCCCGCGTGCTGCGGGTTGCGCGCACGATCGCCGACCTCGAGGGGGCGGAAAAAGTCGCCGTGCAGCACCTGGCCGAATCACTTTCGTATCGCGAGGGCGAGGCATTCGGCGTCGCGGGGTGGAAGAGCTGATGCTGCGCCCCCTGATGCTTCTGAATGCTTGCCAGTACTACGACGTGCGCAAGTGGGAGGCGTTCGAGGCGCTCGGTCTCGAACCGGAGGCGTTTATCGAAGAGGGCGCGTCCCTCTGGGAGAAGCTTGAAATCTCCGAGCGCTGCCAAGGCATTCTCGTGAAACTCGTCGCGTCGGACTGGGTCGAGCGTGAGCTCGACCGCTGCGAAAAGCTGGGCGTGCGTATCCTCACATGCCGCGACGCCCTCTACCCTCCCTTGTTGCTGGAGCTGGAGGATGCACCGATGGTGCTCTACGTCCGGGGCGAGCGCATCGCGCTGCCGGGACACGCGATCGGCATCGTCGGTACGCGCCGGTGCAGCACATATGGGGGCAAGGTTTCGCGCGATCTCGGCCGGGCTGCCGCTGCGCTCGGATGGAGCGTTGCCAGCGGCGGCGCCAAGGGCATCGATGGCGAGGCGCACGGCGGTTGTCTCGAAAGGGGTGGCGTCACCGCGGCGGTGCTCGGCACCGGGGTCGACGTGGCCTATCCCGCGGAGCATCGGGGGCTCTTCGAGAGGATCCGTGCTGCGGGGATGTTGGTCTCGGAGTATCCCTTGGGCACGAAAGGGGAGTCCTGGCGCTTTCCCCGACGCAACCGGATCATTGTGGGGCTCGCCTCGCGCACGGTGGTCGTGGAGGCGCCGTACAAAAGCGGCGCGATGATCACGGCGCGCCTTGCGGCGGAGGCTGGGCGGGAGGTATGGGCCGTTCCGGGGCGTATCGGAGACGAGCGCTGCGCGGGGTCGAACCGCCTGATCTTCGACGGGGCGATGCCATTGATCGATCTGGAGACGTTCTTCGGAACGACGGAGGCGCAGAAAAAAATATTCGACGACGAAGGGAAGACGGTCCCCGTAAAGGAGCCCGTCCTGCTCAACGATCGCGAGAAGACGCTCGTCGCGTTGCTCGCCAACCAGGAGGACCGTACGGTTGACATTCTGGCGGGTGAAGCTAAAATGAGCGCCGCTGAAGTTTTCAAAACGCTGTCGCTGATGTCGCTTCGAGGGCTGGTCCGTTCGTCCGGTCCCGGGCGTTATCGACTTTCGGACGGTTAGCTCGATATCGACAGTGTGTTGTGTTGGGAAGAGACCGATTCAATCGCCGAAGCTGCAATTTCTCCGCGTGCTTGAGGAGAAATCGCACGGAGCCGTAACCTTTACCCTTCAGGCTCTGGCGATCAATCGGTCGTATGTAGGGGGTTTTTCATGGAAATTCGCGTTCTCTCCGGCGAGGAGGAGAATTCTCTCACGCCGGACGCCATACGGCTCGTCTACAAATATATAGCGGATCGCAAGATCATGAACGAGATTCTGGAACAGGCTCTCCTGCAGGCGGTCATTTTCGCCGAGGCGAGCCATCGACGCATGGACGCGGCGACATTCGAGCACCTGCTCGAAAAAATATCCGAGTACGAAGGGCTGCCTCTCTTCGAGGGCCATCGCGACGGCGAGGACGGCACCTGTCGATACTGTTGAAGGGGGCAGTTCAGTTGGCGAAAGCGAAAACTGCCGATGTAGAGGAAAAGGCAAAAGAGGAAAAGAAAGAGAAAAAAACGAGGGCGACGAGTGCCTCGAAGCCGAAGAAGACGGCGGCGAAGGCCGAATCCAAGGCCGCGACCAAGTCCACGAAAGCGACGAAGACGGCAAAAAAGCCGGCAAAGACCGCCAAGACGACGAAGGCCGCCTCGGCTAAAACGGAAAAGGACGCTGCCGCGAGGGCGTCGGCGGGCAAGACGCTCGTCATCGTCGAGTCGCCCGCCAAGGCGAAGACGCTCGAAAAAATCCTCGGGCGCGGATACCACGTCGAGGCCAGCATCGGGCATGTGCGCGACCTCCCGAAGGCGCGCATCGCCGTCGACGTCGAACACGACTTCACGCCCGAATACATCAACGTGCGCGGCAAGGCCGCGTTGATCAAATCCCTCCAGAGCGCGTCGGCCGCAAGCGCCAAGACGCTGCTCGCCTCCGACCCCGACCGCGAGGGCGAGGCCATCGCCTGGCACTTGGCGACGCTGCTCGGCATCGACCCCGCCTCCGACTGCCGCATCCGCATGCAGGAGATCACAGAGCAGGGCGTAAAGGGCGCCGTCTTCTCCCCCGACCACATCGACATGGACCTGGTCGACGCGCAGCAGTCGCGTCGCATTCTCGACCGGCTCGTCGGCTACAACCTGAGCCCGCTGCTCTGGTACAAGGTGCAGAGGGGCCTCTCGGCCGGGCGCGTGCAGTCGGTCGCGCTGCGGATCATCTGTGAGCGCGAGGCGGAGATCGAGGCCTTCGTGCCCGAGGAGTACTGGTTGCTCGACGTCGAGGCCGAGGCCTCGGGCGGGCGGAAGTACACCCTCCGCGTGGACCGGAAGAACAAGAAGAACTTCGTGCCCGAGAACGCGGAACAATCGATCGAAGCCGAGAATACGATCCGCGGCAACCCCATCAGGGTAGAAAGCTTCAAAGTGAAGGAGACCAAGCGCCCGCCGCTGCCGCCCTTCAAGACGAGCGTGCTGCAGCAGGAGGCGTCGCGCCGCCTCGGCTTTTCGCCCCGGCGCACCATGCGCATCGCGCAATCGCTCTACGAGGGCGTGGAGATTCCCGGCAGGGGTCCCGTCGGTCTCATCACCTACATGCGCACGGACAGCCTGCGGCTGGCGCCGGAGGCGCTCGACTCGTCGCGGCGCTACATCGAACAGCGGATCGGGGAGGAGTACCTGCCCGAGAAGCCGAACTTCTATACCCCCAAGGGCAAGGCGCAGGACGCGCACGAGGCCATTCGCGCGACCGACCCGTTCCTGACGCCGGAGATGCTCAAGCCGCACCTGCGCCCCGAGCAGTTCCGCCTCTACGAGCTGATCTGGAATCGCTTTATCGCAAGCCAGATGGCCCCCGCGAGAGTCGCGCGCACCACCATCGAGGCGACGTGCGCGGAGTACGGTATGAAACAGGCGGGCATCGTCGTCCTCTTCCCCGGATGGGGCAAGGTCTGGCCGCTCGGTGTGAAGGATGTCGCCATTCCGCCGGCCGAGGCAGGGGAGGAGCTGGCGTTCCTCGACATCAAGCGCGAACAGAAGTTCACCCAGCCGCCGGCTCGCTATACGGACGCGGGTCTGGTCAAGGTGCTCGAGGAGAAGGGCATCGGCCGCCCGTCTACCTACGCGTCGATCATCGAGACGCTGGCCGACCGCGGCTACGTGGACCGCGACGAAGAGGATAAAAAACTCGTTCCGACGAAGCTCGGGCGCGTGGTCAACACGTTCCTCGTTCTCTACTTCCCCGGCCTGATCAATACGCAGTTTACCGCCTCTATGGAGAGCGAACTCGACGCCGTCGAGTCCGGCGAGGAGAAGTGGATCGACGTCGTCCGCCGCTTCTGGGACGAGTTCAAGCCGACGCTCGATCAGGTCTCGGCCACGGCGGAGCGGATGCAGGTCGCGCCGACCGAGATCGGCGAGGACTGTCCCGAGTGCGGGCGGCCTCTGGTCATCAAGCGGGGACGTTTCGGAGAGTTCATCGCCTGCCCTGGCTATCCCGCGTGCAAATACACGCGGCGTATCGTCAAGACGACGGGCATCAAGTGCCCCAAATGCGAAGAGGGCGAGTTGATCCGCCGCAAGGCCGGCAAGGGCAAGACCAAGGGCCGCTTTTTCTACGGCTGCAGCCGCTACCCCGACTGCGACTTCGTGAGCTGGAAAAAACCGAACGTCAAGACCCCGAAGAGCGGCAAAGGCGAGACCGAACCGGAGGTCGCGGATCTCTCCGAGGACGGGGAGGGCATGGATGACATGTAAAGCTCCCCACGTCACGGTGGTCGGGGGCGGGCTCGCCGGGGTGGAGGCCGCCTGGCAGCTTGCGATTCGCGGTTTTCAGGTCGACCTGTACGAAATGCGCCCCCTGCGTTCGTCTCCCGCGCACGCGACGAACGACCTCGCGGAGCTCGTCTGCAGCAACTCGCTCGGCGCCGACCAGCCGACCAGCCCCGCCGGTATCTTGAAGGAGGAGTTGCGGCGGCTGGACAGCCTGATCGTCCGCTGCGCGGAGAATACGCGGGTCCCCGCCGGCAGAGCGCTCGCGGTGGATCGCGAGGGTTTCGCGAAGCTCGTCACGATGGAAATCTCCTCCCACCCCAACATCCGATTGATTCGAGAAGAGATGAAGACGATACCCGACGGCCCCTGTATCCTGGCGACGGGGCCGCTGATGTCCGGCGCCGTCGCGGACGCGATCCGCG
This sequence comes from Synergistaceae bacterium, assembly GCA_031549185.1. Taxonomy (GTDB): domain Bacteria; phylum Synergistota; class Synergistia; order Synergistales; family Synergistaceae; genus JAVBQG01. The sequence goes on from JAVBQG010000058.1 coordinate 71,606, forward strand.
ACATGGTGGGCGAGGAGTATCTCTCGTTCTTCGACGCGGCCGCCCCGATCGTGACGCTGGAGAGCGTGAACGAGGCGTCGAGCTTCCGCGCGAGCCGCTACGGTCAGGGGGACGACTACGTCAACTGCCCGCTCGACCGGCAGGAGTACGAGGCTTTCCAGAGGGCGCTCGCCGCGGCCGAGCGCGTGCCGCTCCACGAGGTCGATTTTCGGGGGGAGACGCCGCGTGAGGGAGAAAAAACAGGAAAGAAACAAAGATATTTCGAGGGCTGCCTGCCCGTCGAGGTAATGGCCGAGCGCGGCCTCGACACGCTGCGCTTCGGGCCGATGCGCCCGGTCGGCCTGACGGACCCGCGCACGGGGCGCGAGCCGTACGCGCTGGTGCAGCTGCGGCGAGACAACGTGGAGGGGACGCTGTACAATCTGGTCGGCTTTCAGACGAACTTGCGCTGGGGGGAGCAGGAGCGCGTCTTCCGCCTGATCCCGGCGCTTGCGAACGCGGAATTCGTCCGCAAGGGCGTCATGCACCGCAACACGTTCGTCTGTGCGCCGCGCGTGCTGGATCCCCTCCTGCGCCCGAAGCGGGACGGGCGGACGGTGCGCCGCGATCTGTTCCTCGCCGGACAGATCACGGGCGTCGAGGGGTACGTCGAGAGCACCGCCTCCGGGCTCGTCGCGGCGCTCCACATGGCCGCCGTTCTGAGCGGGCGCACGGAGGAGACCATGCCCGCGTGGCCTCGCGAGACGGCCATCGGTTCGCTGTTGCACTACCTCGCCACCGCGGAGCCGGGCTCCTTTCAACCGATGAACGTCAACCTCGGCATCTTCCCACCATTGCCGCCACAGCCCGGAAAGAAGAAAAAGATCGCCAAACAGGAGCGCTCGCTGCTCTTTGCGGAGCGTTCTCGCGAGGCGCTGGAGGCCTTTCTGGCGAACCAGTAGGGGCGACCTGCGTTCGCCCGCCCGTCGCGAGAAAATCACGTTTCTTGGCGGGCGAACGCAGTTCGCCCCTACGAACCGTTTGCCTCCATCGGCTGAGAGACTCCCAACTCCGGCGTGATGTCGGGGTTCTTGCGATACAGGTCCACCCGCATGTACTCCAGAATTTTCTCGTAACCGGGCAGATCCATGCCCCCGGTGAAGCTGGCGATCGCCTCGAGAAGCTGGGCTTTCGCCAGTTTGGGACATTCGATCGGCGTGACCTTCCGCAAACTCGCGTGCACACGCGAGACAACGATCTTGGCCCCGCTCAGAGGGGTATCCGGCATGTAGATCAACACCTCGTCGTCGCCGACGCGATAGGCCGAGTCGCACACGCGGATGCTCTCGAGCGCCATCCTGCCGAACGCTACGTAGGCGAGTTTTTTTTCGTCTTCCTCCACCGCCTCCGTCGCCTTGTGAAAGGAGAGCTTGAAGAGCGCCACCGACATCCTGCGCTTGCCCCGAACGACGGATTCGATGTCCGAGCGCGCCTTGTAGCGCATGAAGCTTCCGGCGTAGAGGCCGGTGGACGGGTCGATGGCGTCGAAGACGTCGAAGTGCGGCGCCTGTCCGGGTTTTTCGGCGGGGGAGAAGGTGACGAGCGCCTGTTTCCCCTTCGCGGTGCGGCGCACCGCCCACTCGCTCCCGTTGTATTTCATACCCTCCCCCGCGGCGGAGGAGAGCATGAGCGACTCCAGCGTCGCGCCCTCCACTTTGGCCTTCTCCTGTTTGACCATGGAGGCGAAGGGGAGGTTGGCGGCGATGATGCGCTCCTGTTTTTTCTCGTCCTTTTCGAGGAATACGCAAGGGAAGGGGAGCGAATCCAGTATCTTTCTGACGTCCGAGACGTCGACGCCCTGCGAGACGATACTCTCGGTCGTCCTGGCGAAGAGGACGTCGGTCGCTGGCGCGGCCAGGGTGATGACCCGCAACATGCCGGCGAAGATGAGGAGAAAGCCGAACCAGCTGAAGAGGTCGGGGGCCTGGAGAATTCCCGCGAGGTATATGAACAGGACGCCGTTGGCGACCGCAGAAGCGGCCGAGGCCGCTCCGATATTGTTTTTTCTGCACAATAGCCCGTATACGAGGGCGAGCGTCAGGTATACGTACGCGATGAAGATGTTGAAGTGCGTCGGATAGACGGACATGTTCAGTCCCTTGCCGCAGAGGAAGACGAATCCCGTGATGGGCAGCAGAAGGAGAATCGGCGACATCAAAATTTTTTTATACATGTTTCGCATCTCCGCTTCCAGGGGCGAAACCGAAGGAGCCCTTCGGTTTCGTTTGCAAATTTTTATCCTCGGTGCTGAGTGACTGACACAAATTCATCAAGTTAAATCATAACAGTGGTAGATGTTTTCAAAGAGACACATCGGCTCCTTGTTATGGAGTCTTCTTAAGGCTTCTTTCCGTGTCGGCGCCACCGGCAGAGAATCGTCGAGCGCACTCGACAACCGTAGCGTGCAGGAAATCTTGGCAATCGTTGCGCAGAGTGCCTTCCATATCCAGCGCAGGCCGATCTGCAAATAGCTGAGGCCACGATTCCAGTGCGTGTCTATTTCCGTGCGATGGCCTTCTTCGACGACAATCAACCCCTCGCTCACCGCAATGATGGTTGCC
>JAVBQG010000030.1:0-29330 GCA_031549185.1 Synergistaceae bacterium
CCGGGTGTTTTCGAGCCTCGACGCTCTTGAGAATCATCTGGTCGATGAGCTTCGAGAACTCGAAAACGCGCCGGAAATTACGAGATCGATTGTCGCTTGGCCGTGGATTATTAATAGCTTAATGATTTAGAATTGGAATAACTCACGATGCAGCAAAGCACATATATCGATGTCTTCTGTGTGTTCAACGAATAATTCTTCGAGTTCTACAATTGATTTCTGTGAATAAGGTCTTTCTCTATTCATCACACCCAGCAGTCCTTGATTGAACTTTTTCCAGATCACACCAAATGCGATTACTACTTTTAACTTTTTTCAAGAACCCTTTATTCACGATAACACCTTCTCGCACGCAACATTGTAGCGCTCTCCTACTTTCCCGTCTTGTATCGAATACGAGGCCATCTGTTTTCAATCTTCTTCCTTTGATTCCCAACCGATGTCAGCGACTGCCCAGGACGAAACGCGCCTGTTCCACGCGCAACATCTCGTATGGCGTCACACAACGCAGGCCCAGTCCCATACAGACATTCGGTATTTTGATTTTCCTGATGGAGTTTGACGGCACTTCGTGCGTCACCACGACATACGGGCCGGCCAACGCATGCGCGATGAGGTAGTAATCCGCCACCTGAAAAAACATCGTGACGGCCGACGCATCGTATCCCTGTTGCGTAGCCCATGTGCTTACGCGGCCAAAGTGTTCCACGACGCGCTGCGTTGTTTTGATGAGCAGGGTCTCCTGCCGTTGCTGCATCCAATCCCTCAACTCGTCCTCGCCGGCGGCTATTTCGTCGCCGACCTTGTCTATACTGAAAACACGGCCCGCCGCATTGTTTTTATCGATCCAGTCCCAGAAAGCCGGGCAGAAATCCAGACCGTAGTGTAAATTTTTGGCCTGTATGAAAACGTTGGCATCGAGTAGATACGTCACGGCATAACCCCCAACTCACGCGCCGCCGCGTGCAATGTGGCCGCCTTTTTCGTCCCGAGCATCCTGAAAGCGTCTTGAAATAAGGTCTGTCCTTCAAACGTGCTGGACAGAACCGCGACAGCAAAACGCCTCCCTACCCGTGTACCGAAGGTACGATAAAAATCACCGCCCCCACCCCGGGATTTGGGTTTGGCCTCCAGCAGGCGAATACGCCCCAGCTCTCTCCCGTAGCAGCCTCTGAACGCCTCGCCGTCTATCATTCCCGCGTCGAACAGCCTGCGTACGATCACCAGCGTGCTGACTTTAAAAACTTTCGCCAGCCGTTGCAGCATTTCCTCCGTCGCCAGGACGGGTTCTCGGACCTCTTCACGCAGCATGGAGATCGGAAGCAGAAATTCCGCCGCTACCGCATTGCACCAGGTTTCGATGTTTTTATTCGGCAATCGCCCTGCCTCGGTATCGAATACTCCACTTTCGCCCAGGCCAAGGTGAGCCACTTCATGGGCCAGCGTGAACATTTGCGCCGATTTGCTGTCGGAAGTATTGATAAACACAAGCGGAGCCATTTTATCCGCAAGCGCAAACCCGCGAAATTCCCCAACATCCAAATGGCGGCTGGTGTTGTTGCCGACGACGGAGCTGCGCATCACGAGAACCCCGGCTTGCTCCGTCCTTAGGACTAACTGAGACAGAGCTTCCGTCCAGCTTGCGAGTCCCTGTCGCTCCGCGATCGACAGTTTGAATATTCCGCGCATCGTCTCGGCAGCATTGACGGGATCTTCTCCCAGCCGCATGCTGCCCACGAAGTCCATCGAGGGCAATCCGTGCAATACCGCGTACTCCCGGTACCATTCCTGCCGCTGCTGGCACATGTATATGATCTCGAGCAAATCGGGACTGAGGCTGCGCACAGCTCGGCCTTCCAATGTCCTGAAATCCGGGATCGGCAGTTTCTCCTCCGGGGGAGCGGGCAAAAACAGATAGCCGACAGGCACATGCGAAGCATGGGCAAACTTCTCCAGCTGGGTTAGCGTAGGACATAGGGTCCCATCGATCCACTGGTCCAACTTCGGAAAATGCTTCATCCAGAATGCCTCTCCCTTGCGAGAGCGCTCGATGGCCCACTTGATCAACAAAGGGTTTACAGGAATGCGATCCATGCCCCTCCCTCTCCTCATACACGACAGATGGTCACAGCAATTGTATCACGTTGTTTCCGCAGCAAAACAAAAAACGGCCCCGCAAAATTCGCGGGGCCGTCGTGTCGTATCCTGGTAATCGGCCTTCGGATTTCACCCTTCAATCCCTGGCCGCGGAGCGGCTTTTGTTTAGTTAAACCCGACCAGCTTGTCCTCGCTCCACGCGCACATGTCCTTGACCTTCGCCTTGGCCTTCTCCAGTTTGTCGCCGGTGAAGGAGGGGTCGATCTTCTGGGCGATGGCGGCGGCCATTTCAATCGTGCTGGCCGCGTTCTTCTCCCAGTTGGGGTCGCCGCGGAAGTCGCGGAGGACGTCGTAGGTCAGCGTGCCGGGCTTGTTCTCCACGAGCACCTCGCCGATCGCCTTCTCGATCTTCGCGCCCTCGGCGTCGAGGCCGAGGTAGTCGAGCATCATCTTGGAGGTCATCAGGATGCCGCAGGGATTGACGCGGTACTGGTGCGCGTACTTCGGCACCGAGCCGCTGGAGGGCTCGAAGATCGCCGCCGTCTCGCCGATGTTGCCGGAGGGCGCGAAGCCCAGGCCGCCGGTGAGCTGGCTCGCCTCGTCGGAGAGGATGTCGCCGAAGACGTTGCTGGCCACGACGACGCTGTAGTCCTGCGGGTTCTTGATCAGCCACATGGCCGTCGCGTCCGCGTTCTCCTCGATCGCCTTGATGCCGTACTGCTCGTACTCCTTCGCGATCTCGAGGAAGATGCGCTTCATCATGCCGTCGGTCTGGCGGATGACGTTGGCCTTGTTGCCGCAGTGGACCGTCTTGCGGCCGGTCGCCTTGGCGTACTCGAAGGCCGCGCGGATGATGCGCTCGCAGCCCTCTTTGGAGAACACGCGCCACGACGTGGCGACTTCGCTGCACTTCTTGAAGCGCTCCATGCCGGGGTGCAGGTCAAACTGCTCCTTCGGCAGCGGGTAGAACTCGACCGCCGCGTAGAGGTCCTCCGTGTTCTCGCGGAACATCACGATGTCGATCTTGGGGTCGCCCTTGAGCGGTGTCCCGATGCCGGGGAGGGTCTTCGCGGGACGGAAGTTGATGTAGAGGTCGAAGAGCTGCCTCATCTGCAGGATCGCCGATTTGAAGCCCTTGACGCCGGCCTTGGAGGTGATGGCAGCCATCAGCGTCGCGTCGGTGTTGGTGATGGCGTCGATGGTCTCCGGCGGAACGGTGTTGCAGCGGGGGTCGCCCTCGCCGAACTTCTTGACCGAGCGCTCCCACATGCACCAGCCCAAGTCCGCGCGGACCCAGTCGATGGGCAGGTTCATCGCCTCGAGAACCAGCAGCGCGCCCTCCATCATGTCGAAGCCGGAGTCGTCCCCGGCCATGTAGCATACCTTGTAGCGATCTTTCTTCTCCTTGACCTTCATTACGTCACGGTGCATACACAAGACCTCCTCGCAGTTTTTACGCGAGCCAGGAGGTTCGAAGAAGACCGCCTGGCCCGGCGTTAAATTGTAAAGTGACCGCTCTTGCCCTCCGGCGTGTTGTAGACGCCGTTGTTCGCGTCGAAGCGCAGGACCCTCAGATCCGGGTCGTTCACGCCGCCGGGGAAAAACGCCTTGAACTCGTCCTGCCAGATGTGCTTTCTGGACTCGAGGTCGTCGAGGATCGTGACGTTGCCCCACAGGCGGAACTCGGCGTTCGTGCGCGGCGAGTAGCCGTAAATCGTCGCCTTGTTGTCCTTGACCAGCTCGATGATCTTGCCGGAGTCGAGCGACGTGGCGAACCAGATTCGCACGACGCCCTCGGCCCTGGCCACCTGCATGGCGCGCACGTTCGGGTGCCCGCCGAGGCTTCCGTTCGTGGCCAGAAACACCGCCTTCGCCTTCTCCAGCAGCTTCTCCGCCTTTGCCCTTGCCTCTTTCTCCACCAGCTCCACACTCTCCATTTGCGATCCCTCCTATTGTGCATAACGCAAAAAACTATTGGAGGGAATTTTAACATATGGAGAAACAAGCTGTACGTAAAATTGCCTAAAGTGAAACTGTATTCAATCTCCTACGCAAGTCCGAGCGACTTTTTCACGTGCGGGATCAGTCCGCCGTCGTTCACCAGGCCCTGTACGAACTCGGGGTACGGCGGGAACTTCAGCGTCTTGCCCTTCGCCGTGATCTCGCCCTTGTCGAAATCGATCTCGATCTCGTCGCCCTTTTCGACCAGGTCCTGGATCTCTGCCGAGATCACGATCGGGAGCCCTTCATTGAGGCAGTTGCGATAGTGGATGCGCGCGAAGCTCTTGGCCACGATCGCGCCGATGCCCCGCTCCTTGAGGCAAACGGCGGCCTGCTCGCGGCTCGATCCGCAACCCCAGTTCTTGCCGGCCACGATGATGTCGCCCGGCTGCGCGTTTTTGGTGAAGTCCTCGTCCAGATCCTCCAGGGCCACCTTCGCCATGTCGGCGCGCTCCTTGATGGTGTACGTGTACTTACCCGGGAAGATGACGTCCGTGTTGACGTCGTCTCCGTATTTCCAGACCTTGCCCTTGACCTTCATCTAAAGCACCTCCCGCGGGTCGGCGAACTGTCCCTTGAGCGCGGACGCCGCGACCGTATAGGGGCTCGCCAGATAGATAAAGCTCTCCTTGTCCCCCATGCGCCCCTTGAAGTTTCGGTTTGCCGTGCTGATGCAGACCTCTCCGGGGGCCAGGATGCCCTCGTGGTTGCCCATGCAGGGGCCGCAGCCCGGGTTGCAGAGCACGCAGCCGGCATCCAGGAAGACGTCGACGAGCCCTTCCTTCATCGCCTGCCGGTAGACGTTCCACGAGGCGGGGATCACGATCGTGCGCACGGCCACGCGGTTGCCCTTGAGGATCTCGGCCGCGCAGCGCAGGTCCTCGATGCGCCCGTTCGTGCAGCTGCCGAGGAACGCCTGATGGATCTTCTCGCCCTTGACCTCGTCGATCGTGGCGTAGTTGTCGACCACGTGCGGCTTGGCCACGCCGGGGACGACGTCGTCCAGGTTGTACTCGAACTTCTTGGCGTAGACGGCGTCCGCGTCCGCCCACAACGCCTCCCAGTTGGACGCCTTCTCGATGCCCTTGATCGCGTCCAGGACCTTCTTGTCGGGGGGCGTGGCGGCGTTCTTGGCGCCGAACTCGATGCCGAGGTTGCAGAGCGTCATGCGCTCGGCGATCGACATGTCGGCGATGCCCGGGCCGTCGAACTCCACGCTCATGTAGTCCGCGCCGTCCGACTTGACGTCGCCCATGAACTTGAGGATGAAGTCCTTGGCGGCGACGCCCTTCTTGAACTTGCCCTTCACCTCGACCCGCATGCTCTCGGGGACCTTGAACCAGATCTTGCCGGTCGCCCAAGCCGCCGCCATCTCGGACCGTCCGATGCCGGTCGAGAACGCGCCGTAGGCGCCGTAAGTGCAGGTGTGGCTGTCGCTGCCGATAATCACGAGACCCGGAAGCGCGAACCCCTCCTCGCACATCTTCTGATGGCAGACGCCGCCGTCGCTGGAGACGTCGTAGAAGTGCTTCATGCCCTGCTCGGCCGCGAACTCGCGCGCCTCCTTGTGGTTGACCGCGTGCTCGCTCGACGGCGCCGGGATCGCGTGGTCGAGGATGAACACCAGGCGCTCCGGCTTCCAGACGTTCTTGACGCCGATCTTCTTGAACGTCTTGGCGATGGGAGCCGCGTTGTCGTGGCTCATACAGAAGTCGGGTTCTACCGTGACGACCTCGTTCGCGCTGACGGGGTGGCCTGCCGCCTTGCCGAGCGCTTTTTCAGCAAATGTCTTTCCCATTCTGCTCACCTACTTTTTGGCCTGTGCCTTGAGATAGGGAATCAGCCCACCGGCCGCCATGATGTCCTTCTCCAGGTCGCTGACCGCGTCGCCGTGGAAGGTGTTGCCGTTGGTCGTGTCCTTGATCGTGCCGGACGCCAGCTCTACCTCGAGGATATCTCCGTCCTTGATTTTGCCCGCCTTGATGGCGTCCGAGATGCCCTTCACGAAGAGCACCGGATAGCCGTTGTTGATCGCGTTGCGGTAGTAGATGCGCGAGCAGGTCTCTGCCAGGACGACGGGGATACCCGCCTCTTTGAGGCAGTAGACCGCATGCTCGCGGCTGGAGCCGCAGCCGAAGTTCTTACCCGCGACGACGAAGTCGCCCGGCTTGACTTCCTTCGCGAAGTTCTCCTTGCCGGGGTAGTACTCGAACGAGTACTGCGGCATCTTCTTGGGGTCGGTTTCGGCCAGATATTTGTTGTGGTAGATCAGGTCCGTGTCGACGTCGTCGCCGAAGACCCACGCTCTTCCCTTCAGAATCTCACTCATGATCGTCTTCCTCCTCCCTGTCCCTGCTAGCAGATGATGTCGCGGGGGTCGGTGATGACGCCCTTGACCGCGGTCGCCATGGCCGTCATGGGGCTCATCAGGTACGTATGGCTGCCCTTGCCGACCTTGCCGATGAAGTTTCGGTTCGTCGTCGAGCAGCCGACGTCGCCCGAGGGAAGCGCGCCGTAATGCTCGGCGGTGCAGAGCGAACAGGTCGGGTTCGTGAAGACGACGCCCGCCTCGATGAACTTCTCGATCATGCCGGCCTTTGCACACTTGGCCATGACCTCGCGCGTCGCCGGGGTGATGATCGTCCGGACCGTGTCGGCGACCTTGAAGCCGCCCTTCTTGAACACCTCGTACGCCGCCTCGATGTCCTCGAAGCGCCCGTTCGAGCAGCTGCCGATGTGGACCTGGTCGACCGCCTCGCCCGCCACCTCGCGGACCGGCTTCACGTTGTCCGGCGCGTCCGGGCAGGAGGCCATCGGCTCGAGCTTCGACACGTCGTACTTGAGAACCTGGCAGTACTCGGCATCCTTGTCGGCGGCGAGCTGTTTCACGCGCTCGCGCACTTCGGGACCGGCGCGCTCGACCAGCCACTCCAGCACGGGGCCATTGGGCATGATGAGGCCGATCTTGCCGCTCATCTCGGTGACCATCGAGCAGAGCGTGATGCGGTCGGCCAGCGAGCTGTTCTCGATCGTTTCGCCCGTGAACTCGATCGCCAGGAAGTCCATGCCGCCCGCGCCGAGGTCGCCGACGATCTTCGTCAACAGGTCGCGCATGCAGACGCCACAGCCAAACTTGCCCGTGACTTCGATCTTCATCGTCTCGGGCACGCGGAACCAGTTTGTGCCGTTCAACCACGACGCCGCGATGTCCGTGTTGCCCACGCCGGTCGCGAACGCCCCGACCGCGCCCAGCAGGTTCATGTGGCTGTCGGTGCCGAGGATGACGTCGCCCGGCTTCACCATGCCGTGCTCAAGCAGCACGTGCTGGCCGATGCCGTGGTTGATGTCGAACACGTGTTTGATGCCCTGGCGCTTGGCGAACTCGCGGATGGTCTTCTGATTGGCCGAGACCTTCTCCGAGTGCGATGGCGCCTGCAGGTCGAAGGTGAACGCAATCTTGTTCGGATCCCAGACCTTGCCCTTGTTCTCCGTAATCTCGTCGAATTGCAGCGTGCAGTTCGCCCCGCCGAAGTCGCGAGCGGTCGACCAGTCGATGTTGCACCAGACGCGGTCGCCGACCTTGACCTCTTTCCCGGCAGCTCTCTCCATGATCTTCACGATCATCGTCTTGCCCATGCCAAATCCCTCCCTAAAGCGTTAAAACCGTGGGCTCCGCCCACACCCACAAGGGGACGCAGTCCCCTTGACCCCATTTCTTCAAAACATCGGGTGCACATCGTGCGCCCCTACGGGATATTACTATTTCATCCCCAAAAAGCTCTTGATGCCCTCGAAGTTCATGAAATCGGCCTTGTTGATCAGCACGCCTTCGGGGCTGCGGAGCGTGCCGTCGCCCTCGTGCGCGTGGTTGGCGATCGTGTGCGCGATCCTCGTGCTCACGCCGTTGCGGAGCGCCACGACAGTGCCCGAGAACGGATGGCGCAGGTCCTTGCCCATCTGCGACTTCACCGTGGCGCCCGACGAGTCCTTTTCGTACTCGATCAGCTTGCCCACGTCGTGCAGCAGCGCACCCGCCACCAGCGTGTCGTTGTCCATCGTGAACTTCTTGTCCTTCGTCGAATACCGCTCGTTGAACTCGTCCATCGCCTTCTTGGCGACCCGCGTCACACCGCGGACATGGTCCAGATACGAGAACGGGCAATCGGGGATCAACAGCGTGAACGGAATCTTGTCCATATCCTCCGGCTCCCAGCCGCCCGTCTTCAGGGCGTCCTCGTAGCTCGCCACTACCTGCTCCTGGATCTCCTTGCTCTGGATCCAGTCGATCTCCGGCAACATTTTTCTGATCTTCTCTTTCACCTGAAACCCCTCCCCGGATTTTGGTTCACTGCATGGCGATGGCGCCCAGCAGCGTCTTGTATATCCTCTCTATATGCAGAGCGGCGGCCGATCTGGCCCCCTCCACGTCGTGGTTCAGGATCGCGTCGAACAGCGTCTCGTGTTCGTTCACGAATGCCTTCTTGTCCTGCAGCAGACCGTATATTTGTTCGTGCGTCGCCATGATCAGGTTGAACTCCATCCGCACGATATTGACGAAGATGAAGTTGTGCGTCGCCTCCGCCAGTGCGAGATGGAAGTCGTAGTCCGACTGCGCGCGGTGCGTCCGCTCGTCGAGATCGGAGCGCGTCGACGACAGAATCCTCCTGATGCGCGCCACGTCCGCCGGCAGCGCCTTCCTCGCCGCTTCGCCCGCGATGGCGGGGTCGAGGATGCGACGCGACTCCATCAGCTCCAACACCGCCGAACCCTCGAGCGGAAAGTTCTCCGACTCCGCCGAGAACGTCTGCGGGTAACGCACGAAGCGCCCCTTGCCGGGGATGCCCTCGATCAGGCCGAGCAGCTCCAGCACGCTGAACGCCTCCCGCAAAGAGCTGCGGCTGACGCCAAGGTCGTCGATCATCTGCCGCTCCGGCGGCAACGGATCGCCGTATGCCAGCTCCCCCTTCGCAATCGCTTCCTTGATCGCGTCGACAACTTTTTCATATTTTCTGGTCTGCCTAGTGGTGGTATTCATGCCCAAAACCTCCGTGGTCTGCTTAGTATACCTTATACACCTTCTCATCACTTTTCGCAAGAGAGTAAGTCACAATCATAATAATCAGATAACGCAGCTGGATCGTTTGTGATAAAAATACATTATACTGCGAGCTGGTTACAGTATCAGTCAGACCAATAAATATTTTTTAAACAATCATGGAAGCGCGGGAATAATCCGTTGTCATAAAAAACAGAGGGCGCACGGGGCGCCCTCATAGAAAACAGATGGGATGGTCAGGTTCAATATCGAGCCCAGCCCACAAGCGCGACATCGGTATCGCCGAGGATTCTCATCTCCTTCGGGCGATCGACAGCGCCACGAACCCCAGAACCCCGAAAGCGCCCATCGCCCCCGCGCTACACCCACTACTGCCGCCGCCGGTGGTCGGCTCATCCTCCTTGCCGTAGACAAGTTTGCCGTCCAGGTACGTCTGCAGCACTTTTGCCTTCTCGATCTGGAGCGGATCTATCTCCAAAATATTTTTGTCGAGGACGATCAGGTCGGCGGCCTTGCCGACCTCGAGCGTTCCCGTCTCCTTCTCGCTGAAGGTCGCGTACGCCCCGTTCGCCGTGAACCCCCGGATCATCTCCTTCACCGGAAGCCTCTCCGCCGGGTTCAGAAGATAGCGGACGTCGTCGCTGCCAGTGATATCCGGCAGGCCGTACTGGGTGGCGTCGGCCATGTTCCTCGTGACCCCGATCTCGATTGCGACCAGCGGGTTGGGGTCAACCGTAGAGGGGCAGTCGGAGGAAAACGAGAGCGTTGCCCCCGCGTCGAACAGCGACTTCAGCGGATACGCCCGGTCCGCCCGGCCCTTGCCGATGGCGCTTTCCACATCGGGCTCCCAGTAGCCGGGTATCTTGAAGTGCCAGTATGGCTGGATGGAGGCGATGACCCCCAGTTGCCCGAACCTGCCGAGATCGTCGGAGTCGATCATCATCAGATGCGTGAGTGTGTTGCGATAGTCCCCTTTGGGCGCATGCGCGCTCGCGTACTGGTAAGCGTCGAGGGCTTCGCGGACCGCCCCGTCTCCGAAGGCGTGAATGTGCGCCTGCAGTCCCCACTCATTGGCCTTTGCGACCGCCTGGTCCAGCGACACCGGGTCCCACATTTCGCTGCCGTAGTTGTCGGGTTGGTTCTCGTAGGGTGCGAGCAGACAGGCCGTGCGCGTGTTGACGATTCCGTCCGCAAAAAACTTGGCGGTCGTCAGCTTCAGATACTTGCCGTCATATTTTGCCGCGACCTCTTCCGCCTCCCGCTCCTTCTGCGCGAGGTCGCTGATGCTGTCGATCCAGATCGCGCCGCTCACCTTGAGGGTCAGCTCGTTATTGGCGTCCAGCTCATGGAAGGCCTCCCAGGGCACGTCCACGAGACCGCCGAACGTCGGGAGCGAGAGGACCGACGTAATGCCGTAAGCGTTGAGCGTCTGCTGATACCCCTTCAGGGCCGCAATCATCTTATCGTGATCGAAAACGGGCTTGGGGGCCAGCACCATCGCCATATCCTTGAGGGTCCCCCACAGCGCCCCGGTCGCCTCGTCCTTTTCGATCACCCCGCCGCGGGGAGGCACCGTGTCGGCCGAGATGCCCGCCGCCTCGAAGGCCTTCGAGTTCAGCCACATCGCATGCCCGTCGCCGGGCATAATCACGACCGGCTTATCTCTGCAGATGGCGTCGAGGCGCTCTTTTCTGGGGCCCTTGCTGTTCTCCACGTCGGAAAAGATATTGGTCGCGTAGCCGATGCCGTAATAGGAATCCTGCTCGGGGTGGGCGGTTATGTAATCCTTAATGACCTCCATGACCTTGTCTACGTCATAGATGCCGGTCACCGCGAAATCGAAGATTTGCCCCGCCGCTGTGCCCGGCGAATGAATGTGGGTATCGAAAAATCCCGGCAGCATGAGCCGGCCCTTGAGGTCGATGACCTTTGTCCCAGGCCCTTTGTACTGCTCGCCCTCCTTGCCGGAACCGACGAATACGATCTTGCCGCCCCCCACAGCCAGGGCCTCGGCCGTGGTGTCCTTCGCGTCCACAGTGTAGATGACGCCGTTTTCGAAAAAAAGATCGGCAGTCACAGGTGACGCAGCCGACGCCGACGCGGTATCGAAAACCAGCATCAGCGACAGCGTCCCAAAGATCCTCTTAACTCGGTAAAATACGTTCTTCAAAGCGACTCCTCCATTTCTCCTGCCTGCGACAGGTCACCCCACGGCGCCTTCCAATCGGATACCCCGACGACACAATCATATAAGCAGGCGTTAAAAGCAAAAATCGTCCACATGGACTATTCCGATCTAAATCGTCCTTTCAATTGAGTCTCCGTTTAGAATTTGCCTCGCAATGAACAGATGTTTCAAATACGCTTGACATTGGATCCAGTGGATCCTAATATATGTGACATATTTTCAATTCCTATCACTTCTCTTCTTACATTATGTATACAAACTCTGAACGCACCAAAAACACACCACAAGGGGGATGTCTATATGACCAAGAAGGTAATCGTACTGGGCAACGGTCTCGTCGGAGCGGTCATGGCGCTCGACATGGCGGGGAGGAGCGACGTCGAGGTCACCGTCTGCGACCTGAACGCCGAGAAGCTGAACGAGACGCGGGAAAAATCCGGCGGCAGGATCAAGACCCGCTCGGACGTCGACTTCGCATCCGCCGACTCGATCACGAACGCGGTGAAGGGTTTCGACCTCTGCCTTGGCGGCGTTCCGGGTTTCCTCGGCTACAACATGCTCGGCGCCGTCATCAGGGCAGGCGTGGGCATCTCCGACATCTCCTTCATGCCGGAGGACTTCCGCGGATGGGACGCGGAGGCGAAGAAGGCGGGCGTCGTCGCCTACGAGGACGCGGGGGTCGCGCCGGGATCGACCAGCCTCCTGATGATGGACTGCTGCCGGCGGCTCGACGAGGTCGAGGACGCCACCTACTACGTCGGCGGGCTGCCGAACGTCCCCGAGGAGCCCTTCAACTACAAGCTCGTCTTCAGCCCCGACGACGTGATCGAGGAGTACACGCGACCCGCGCGCTACAAGAAGAACGGAAAGATCGAGACCGTCCCCGCGCTCTCCGGCTGCGAGGTCTTCGACTTCGAGCTGCCCGGCGTGAAGATCCCCAGGATGGAGGGCTTTTTCACCGACGGATGCCGCACGCTGCTGGACACCATCCCATCGCCGAACGTGCTCGAGTACACACTGCGCTACCCCGGCACGGCACGGGACCTCGAGTTCCTGCGTTCGATCGGGCTTTTCGATCTCGACCCGGTAGACGTCAAAGGCCAGAAGGTGCGCCCGCGCGACCTCTTCGGGACCCTCGCCTACCCGATGATGAAGCTGCGCGACGACGAAAAGGACTTCACCTTCTTCCACATCAAGGTCGTCGGCAGGAAGGACGGCAAGCGCATACAGCACACCTACAGCCTCTACGACGAGAAGGACATGAAGACGGGGTATCCGTCGATGTCCCGCACGACGGGCTTTACCTGCTCCATCGTGGGGCAGATGATCCTCGACGGCATGCTGACCGAGAAGGGAGTGAACGCACCGGAGGTCATCGGCAACAACCTGAAGGCCGTCGAGTACCTGATCCAGGAGCTGAAAAAGCGGAACGTCACCGTCTCGCAGTCAACGATCGAACTTTAGACAATACACTCTTCGGGGGCGCGGACGCGTGCCCCCGAAAAATTTTCCCGTTCGCACTTCATGTCGTTGCATTATTTCGATTTCACACAACCGAATAGCGGGCTCGGTGCCGAAACGTAGCGCTGTAACTTCAACTGATCTGTCACCTGCTACAGGTGCAAACAGAGGAGGGAACGTTATGAGCGAAAGCAACGCGCAGGAACCGAGGAACGATGGAGAGGGCCGCCTCCCGACCCTGTGGGAGTCTTTCTTTATACTCGTTTTGGCCGGATTTTTGATTCTCGGTTCGGTGAAAATCTGGGAGACGGACGTGCACATCGCGCTCGTCCTCTCGTGCGCCATCGCGGCGTGCATGGCGATGTTTCTTCTGAAGTACAAGTGGTCGGTCGTCGAGGAGGGTATCCTGGCGTCGATCATGATGGGGATGCAGGCCATCCTGATCCTCTTCACCGTCGGTATGCTCGTCGGCTGCTGGATCACGAGCGGCGTCGTTCCGAGCATGATCTACTATGGCCTCAACATCCTGAGTCCGTCGATCTTTCTCATTGCGGCCCTTGTCATCTGCAGCATCGTTTCGCTCGCGACGGGAACGTCCTGGGGAACGACGGGAACCATCGGCATCGCGCTGATGGGCATTGCGGCGGGGCTTGGCATACCCGCGCCCGTAACGGCGGGCTTCGTGGTATCGGGCGCCTATTTCGGCGACAAGATGTCGCCCCTCTCGGACACCACCAACCTCGCGCCGGCCATGGCCGGGACGGACATCTTCCAGCACATCCGCGCGATGTTCTGGACGACGGGACCGACCTACGTCATCGTCCTCATCCTCGCCGGCATCTTCGGCATGGGGCACGCGTCGGGGACGCTGGATACGGATAAGATCACGGCCATCCAGGCGCTGATGGCAAAGGAGTTCGTCATATCGCCGGTCGCGCTCATTCCGCCCGCCATCGTCATCGGGCTCGCGGCAAGCAAGAAACCGGCACTCCCCAGCATCTTCGCCGGCGTCCTCGCCGGCATGGCCCTCGGGGCCATCCGCGGCGTCAGCTTCGGCTCGATGCTGGACATCCTGCAGAACGGCTACTCGCCGACGCTCGCGGCGGCGGTCGCCGAGGCCGGCGAGGATCTTGCGGCGATCGGGAAGATCCTCGCGGACAACCAGCTGACCGTGTCGGCCGAATCGGCGGCGAACGCGGCGGGCGTCCTGAACGAACTCCTCGCGCGCGGCGGCCTGCAGTCGATGACATGGTCGAACTCCCTGGTGCTCTGCGCGCTCGCCTTCGGCGGCGTCCTGGACCGCTGCCGCTTCCTCGAAGTGCTGATCAGCGTCATCCTGAGGCGCGTTCGCACCGTCGGCGGCTACGTCCTGGCGGTCGTCATCTCCTGCGTCGTCACCAACATGTTCGCCGCCGACCAGTACATCGCCATCGTGCTGCCCGGACGCATGTTCAAGAGCGCCTTCGACCAGAAGGGACTGCATCCCCGCATGCTCTCCCGTTCGCTGGAGGACTGCGGTACCCTGACCTCGGCGCTGGTGCCGTGGAATACCTGCGGCGCCTACCAGAGCAAGACGCTGGGCGTGCCGACGATGCAGTACGCGCCGTACGCCTTCCTGAACTATCTGAACCCGATCGTGGCCGTCCTGCTGACCTATATGGGCATCGGCGTGGCCTGGCGAGGCAAGAAAGGCGAGCCGATCATCGCCAAGGAAAAGCCGGCGGGGTTGGGCATGGAACCGGAAGCGTAGGAACCGACTCTGCCGACGGGGTTGTGCAATATCGTTGTAGGGGCGAACGCAGTTCGCCCCTACGAAAAACGTCGTTTTTGCACAGCTCTATAGGGCGAGAGTTTTCCTTGCGCCATGTCTTTCGACATGCTACCATCAGACTCGCGCAAAAATATCACGGCAGAGGGTTGAATACGATTGGCTGAACTGATACCGGCACCGGACTACATCAACACGGGGGACTCCGTCTACCGCAGCCTGCGCAGGCTCATCCTGATCAAGAAGCTGAGATGGGGCCAGCGCCTCTCGGAGAGCGCCCTGGCCGAACAGCTCGGCGTGAGCCGTACGCCCGTGCGCGAGGCTCTGCGGCGGCTGCGCAACGACGGCTTCGTCGTCATGAAGCCGAACAGCGGCGCGTGGATAGCCTCGCCCTCCCCGCAGGAGGTGCTCGACGCCTATGCCCTGCGGACGCACCTCGAGTGCTGGTCTCTCTCCCTCGCGGTGCGGAACGTGACGCCGCTTCTTCTGATCCGCCTCGAGGAGAAGCTGGAGGAGGAGACGGGGATCTTCCGCGCGCGCGACATCGAGCGCTATTTCACCACCAATCGCGGCTTTCACAACATCATCGCCGGCGCAAGCGGCAATTCGTTCCTCGTACAGCACGTCGACGACATCTCGACCAAGACCTTCGTCTTCTCCGTCTTCTACGAGAAATTTTTCGACTTCGACCGCAACCCCAGCCTGCGCGAACACCGCGCGATCACCGAGGCCTTGCGCGAGCGCGACGAAGAGCGCTGCACCGCCCTCATCCGGAGACACCTCAAGATCACGATGGAGGAGCTCCAGGACGCAGAGTTGTAACCGGCGCATTCTTCAGTAGTACCCGCAGCGTAAAAGGCCCCTCCGGTGCTATACTCCGCGAGCGGAACCAGAACTTCCCGAAAGGAGGTGAACGTATGGCAAGGGCCATGGTGTTCATCGATCACATGAATTTTCAAATCGCGCTCAATTCGCACTACCACCCCGATCCGACGCCCCGCCTGGACTACAACGAGCTGCCGAGGCAGATCGTCGCGCAGGTACAGGGAGCAGAGCTGATGAAGACTATATTATTTATTCCCAAACCGGACGACTTTCTGATGCAGGACGAAGGGCTGGAAAAATATTATCAGTGGGCCACGGGGATGCGCGTCCAGCGCAATTTCGACGTCGTGGAAGGCGCGTACGCGGCGCGCCCGACGAAACAGAACGGCGCGATGGACATCAAAGACTGGGAGAGTTATTACAAAGTGGAGAAGGGAACGGACGTCAACATCGCGATCTACTCGATGCGGATGGCGTTTTTCAACGCCTTCGACATCGCCGTGTTCGTCAGCGGCGACACGGACTACCTTCCGATCTACGAGACCCTGCGCGTGATGGGCAAGCTGGTGATGGTCGCGGTCGTCAAGGGGCAATACATCGGCAAGCTGATCCCCTTCGTCGACAGTTACACCAACCTCGACCGGGCCTTCTTCGAGACGTGCACGCTGAAGAAGAGCAACGGAAGATAGACCGCCGCTTCCCGGCAAAAGCGCTTGCATTTTTCCGGCTGAAGAGGTCTAATTCTTTTAATGAAAGATCATTAAAACAGACAGGGAGTGAGCAATGTGGCGAAGTTGAAGATTTTGACACTGGTTGGCGGCATCTCCAAGGGTTCGATCAACAGGCAGCTCTTCGGTTTTCTCAAGGAGCAGACGGGCGACAGAATGGAGCTCGACTTCTTCGACGTGGCGAGCCTTCCCTTCTTCTCGCAGGACATCGAGAACGACCCTCCGGCGGCAGTGAAGGATCTCAAGGCGCGCATCGCGGCCTGCGACGGCGTGCTGCTGATCACGCCGGAGTACAACCGCTCGTTCCCCGGCGTACTGAAGAACGCGCTCGACTGGGGCTCGCGCCCCTGGGGACAGAACGCCTGGGCCGGCAAGCCGGCGGGCATCATGGGCGCGTCCATCGGCGCGATCGGCACCTTCGGCGCGCAGAACCACCTGCGCCAAGTCCTGACGTTCCTCGACATGCCGACCATGTGCCAGCCCGAGTTCTACTTCACCCTCCCCAACCACCTGGAGGGCAACGGGCTCACGGCGCGCGCGAAGGAGTTCCTGGAGGGCTATATTGCGAAGTTCGAGGCGTGGGTGAAGGGGCACAAGTAGCAGACGAGGCCGTCCGACGGCATCCAAGCGGAACAACACGGGGATCCCGCAGCGCGCAAAAAGCCGGGGATCCCCTGTATTTTACGGGGCTGTGCGATAACGTTGTAGGGGTGAACAGTGTTCGCCCGCGGCCCCTGAAAAAATCACGTTTCTTGACGGGCGCACACTGTGCGCCCCTACATCGAGGCCATCGGACGCGTTGCGAGGGCGAGGCGCACCGCTGCACGGCGACCGTCGAAATCAAGGACAGCTGCGTGCCGTGCGCAACGACAACGAGGGCAAGGGGCCGACCCAGCTCCACCACAGCCCCAAGTTCGACGTGGACGACGACGTCCTGCACATCGGCGCCGCCCTCCACGCCGCGATCGCACTGGATTTTCTGGGCAGATGACAGGGAGGTGCCGCGATACGAAAACTTGAAGATATCCGGACCGTCGGGATTGGCGGCTCGGGAATCATGGGGGCCTTCATGGCCGCGTTGTTTGCCCGGCGGGGGTACGAGGTTTACCTGTACAACCGTTCCGAGAAGGGCCTCGACAGAGCCCGAAAGTCGATCGAGCTGAGCCGGGAGGAGCTTGCGCGCACGGGGGAAACGACACGGGAGAGCGCGAACGAGCCGAACAAGCGCCTGTTTTTCGGCACGGACATATCCGCGCTGGCGGGTGCGGATTTCGTTATCGAGACGATCGTCGAGGATATGGAGATGAAAAAACGCTTCCTGGCCGAACTCTCCCGGCTGATGGACGAGGACGGGGTGTTGGCGACGAATACGTCCGGGCTCTCCATATCTGAGCTGGGAAAGGACGTCCGGGTTCCTCGCCGCTTCGCGGGAATGCACTGGATCAACCCACCGCATCTCGTCCCTCTGATCGAGGTGATCGCGGGGAGCGAGACCTGCCCCGAAACGCTGGGCATCATATCGGGTCTTGCGAGGAAAATTGGCAAGAGACCGGTGTCGGTCAAAAAAGACGTCCCCGGTTTTTTGCTCAACCGCCTGCAGTTCGCGCTGCTGCGCGAGGCGCTTTACATTGTCGAGCACGAAATCGCCGACCCACAGGACGTCGACGACACGGTGAGGTACGGGCTGGGCCTGCGCTATGCCGCCGTCGGCCCCTTCGAGACGGCGGACCTGGGAGGGTTGGACGCATTTTACAAGGTCGGCAGCTATCTGTTCCGAGATCTCTGCGACGGCGGGGAGGTCCCCGAGTCTCTGGCGCGGCTTTACCGGGAGGGCGCTTATGGTGTCAAGACAGGGCGCGGATTCTACGACTACTCCGGCGGCAAGACCGAGGAGGCGGTTAAAAAAAGAGACGACGTTCTCCGGAAGCTCCTCGACTGCCTCTGGGAAGACGCTGATTAAATCGGCCAAACCAAAACCCTCCGAAAACTCGTCGACGGCGCAAACCCGGCAATTTACCTGCCATTCCGCCGGGTGTACAATGACGACGATGTTTTGCAAAACAGGAAGGGAGATGTTTTCATGCCCCACATCGACGTCAGCCTGTATCCCGGCAGAAGCCCCGAGGTGAAGAAGGAGCTGGCTCAGAAAATCGTGGATTTCCTATCCGCGGAGCTGAAGCTCTCGGCCGAGGCCTTTTCGGTCTCGGTCACGGAGATCGAGAAGGAGAAGTTCGCCGAGGAAGTCGTCAAAAAGTTCGACCGGAAGGACATGGTGATCCCACCCGGGTCCGTGAAGTGAAGTCATCATCGTGAAAACACGGCGACTTATGGCGTTGTCTATGAATGACAGTCGGGGGACATAGCTTTCGTCCCCCAGTTTTTTATACGAGGCACCCGCCTCGAGCACTTGAGTCCGGATTAAAGTTCGCTGCGGTCCCAGACGATCTTCCGGTATTGATCCGGCGTGGTGTCGCCCTCGGTATTAAAGCACAACACTCTGGAGTTTGCATCGAGGTGAAGTTTCTCCGCCAAGCCGGCATGCACTGGGTTGGTCATAAGAGCACATACGGCACCCAACCCGATCGCCCCGCTCTCCCCTGAAATAACTTGCCTGTCGCCTCGCAGCGGGTTCCCCAACACTCGCATACCTCTGACCGTAACGATGTCGTCGCAGGCGATAAACGCGTCCACGTTGTCCCGCAACACCTCCCAACCGACGCTGCTTGGCTCTCCACAGGCCAGGCCGGCTGAAATGGTGTCCAGTTCGTCTCTTACATAATGAATGGTGCCGTCGTCAGCCTCGGCAGTGCGTCTCATCGCGTCCGCCTGGTCGGATTCGAGGACGACGATGAAGGGCCGCTCTTTTCCGCAGATCGATCGAAAAAAGCCCGCGATACTGCCAGCGAACCCTCCCGCGCCGGCTTGGATGAAGATATGCGTGGGCGCTTCCTCCAATTTACAAAATTGTTCGTGCGCCTCGAGCGCCGATGTCGTGTAGCCCTGCATGCACCACAGCGGGAGTTGGCGGTAGCCGTCGAACGTCGTGTCCTGGATGAGCACCCAGCCGTTTTCCGCGGCATGTTTCCGGGCCATGGCGAACGTCAGGTCGAAATTATCGCCGATCACGATGCACTCCGCGCCCTCTTTTCTGATCGCCTCCACCTTCGCCGGGGTCGCCAGTTTGGGAATATAGATCTTCATATTCACGCCCCACTGTTTTGCGACCCATGCCAGCCCGCGGCCGTGGTTTCCTGCAGTTGCGCTGATAAAGGTGATGCCCGCCAATTGTTCGCGCACCTCACCTGAAGCCAGTGCATCAAAGGAAAGCTCATCCACGCGTTTTCCAAGCTTGCCAGCAATGTAGGAGGCCATCATGTACGAACCGCCGAGCCCCTTGAACGCGTTTAGGTTGAATCGATAGGATTCATCCTTGATGTACAGCCCTGCCAGGCCAATGTGTTTGGCCAGGTGTTGCAGTTCGACCAGAGGTGTTTTCTGATATTGCTGGCTGCTCTCGTGGAACCTTCGCGCCTTGCTGGCGATATCCATGTTGAAGTCGTCGAGGGGATAATCGAACCTTCCCTTCAACGGATTTTTCGTGACAAGTATATGCTCCGCCATTCGCATAGCCTCCTTCTTAAGTACGGTTTACCTCGCTATAGATTGAAATCTTCGAGAACCGTCCCCACACCCATCCTCCGCGCCTTCTCATACACCGCAGACGCCGTCAGAATATCCTGCGCCGACATGCCTGTGGAGTCGAAAATCGTGATTTCCTCGTCATCAGCGCGGCCGTCTTTCGCGCCCAACAGAATCTCGCCAATTTCGCCATAAATGTCCCTTTCGTTGATCACGCCGGCCAGAATTGCATTCCGTGTTTCCCCTCTGGCGACGCATTGCGCGATGCTGTCGTTGATGATTTTCGCGCCCTTGAAAACATCGGCATACAGCTCCTGTTTGCCGGCGGTGTCCGAACCGATGGCGTTGATGTGGGTGCCCGGTTTGATCCATTCGGACTTGACCAGCGGCTTGGTGCTGGGCGTGGCGGTTACGATAATGTCCGCGTCGGCTACCGCCTCCCTTGCGGTGCCGCACGGAATCACCCGCAACGGGAGTTTGGCTTCTATCCTCTCTTTGTAGTTCTGCATGAATGCGTCCGTTTCTCCGTGTACTTTGACGATCCTGATCGGCATAACCTCGGCCAATGCCATGATCTGCATTTCCGCCTGCATCCCTGTCCCAATCATACCGACAGTGCTGGAATCCCTCCTTGCCAGACAAGCTGCCGCGACGGCCCCCGCCGCGCCGGTTCGGTAGTAGGTGATCAGGCTGCCATCCATATAGCAGGCGGGATAGCCGGTCTCCGGGTCGAAGAGATTGATCGTGGCGAAGATGAACGGCAGGCCGCGCCGCGACATGTTGTCGAACCAACCGGGCGCGGACTTGATCGCCACAACGCCCGTATCTTCGTAATACCCTGCCTTGAAATCGATTTCCGCGTTGATCGCCGGCATTTCTATCGACATGATGGGCGGCTGAATAAACCTGCCTTTGTTGAAAGCCATGTAGGCCTCCCGCACCGCCTCGATTGCATCCTTCATGGTCAGTAATCCCTGTACCTCTTTTTTGCTGAGCAGCAGCGTCTTCATCATGTATTCACCTCTTCGCAGATCTGTCGAAATAGAACCGACGGCCGGCAAAAGCGGCCGATGTGACTCTTTGTAATCTATCCGATACGTGCCGGTTGTAAACAACCATTGACGGTCGGGAACACCCAACCAAAATCGAGCGTTCCAAACCGGCATGACAATCAGCACACGTACTGATCGCGCGGCTTATTCTCCGTACAGTTCTTTTATGACCTTTGCCAGAACCTCGAGCCCCGCCTCGATTTCCTCAAGGCTCGTGTAGGAGTATGAGATTCTTATGTTGGTATTGGATTGGAATTTGTACAGGTCGCCAGGCTGAACCAGCAGCTTTGCCCGGAGAGATTTAGTGAACAGTTCGTGCATCGAAACCGGTTTTTTCAATTGTAGCCAGACGTAATACCCTCCGGCAGGGGTGTTCCACGAAGCGATGTCCGAAAAGGAGCGCTCCAGCGCTTTCAGGGTGGCGTCTCTTTTCGCTCTGACAGCTTTGCGTAACTGCTCGTTGTGGCGGTCGTACAGCCCCCTTTTGAAGACTTCGGCAGCCAGCCATTGCGAGAGCGAACTCGAACCGTAGTCGAACTGCATCTTGACGTCGGCCAGCCTGTCGATCACCGGCTTTGCGCCGACAACCCAACCGACGCGCAGTCCGGGGCAGAGGTTCTTCGACATGCTGTTCACGTACAGGACGCGGCTGGCCTTGTCAAACGCCTTGAGAGGATTGGGCGGCGCCTCCTCGAACCATACCTCGCTGTACACGTCGTCCTCGACGATCGGCAGTTGGAGCTCTCCGCAGAGGTCGATCAGCTCGCGGCGTCGTTTGGCGGATGTGACGACGCCGGTGGGGTTGTGAAAGGTAGGAATGGAGAACAGCATATCCCCTCTTCGGGCCCGATTACGCTCACGAAGCTCGGAGATATTGATTCCCTCGTCGTCGAGGGAAATGCCCGACAGGGTTACGCCAGCCGAGTGGAACAGCTTCAGCGAATAAAGATAGGACGGTTTTTCGATATAGATCAACGAGCCCTGGTGCAGCAACCCCAAAGAGATAAGCTGCAACGCCTGAAGCGCGCCGGATACGATCAAAACCGATTCCGGCTCTGTTTCTATGCCGAACCGCCGGAGATATTCGCAAACTTCTTTTCTCAATTCGATGTATCCCTTCGGCTCCAGGTAGCCCCACGCAGCCGGACATTTGGGGATGTCCTGCAGAATATCCGCCATCTCATCCGAAGGGATCAAATCGAACGATGGTTCGCATGAGCCCATGCGGATGATATCGTCCCGAAACTCGTATTCGTTGATCATCTGCATGATCTCGGAATTGGCCTGGCTGACGGCGGAGGTGATGTAAGCGTTCCAGTTCGGTTGAGTGGTCTTCGATATGAAATCCCAGGTTTTATCGACGACACGCGTGCCGCCGCCTGCGTTTCCCTCGATCAGGCCGTTCGCCCAAAGTTCGTTGAGCGCCGCGACGACCGTACTGCGATTCACGTTGAACTGAGCGGCCAGGGTTCGCTGGCTGGGTAGCTTTGAACCGCTCGGCCACTCTCCACTGACGATTTTATCGACGACATACTGTTTGATTTGCAGATACAGGTGTGAAAAAGCTTTTTTATCCGGCTGCCATGACATGGTTACCACCACCTGAATTTTTATGCAGTATGGCATTTGGTTGGGTGAAAGGCAACTATCAATGGATGGTCACAACCGAAAAAAAATTGCTAAGATAAAACCATGCCTTGACTTCGTGCTGAAAAACGCTGCAAAGAAAGGCTGACGCCGGCGCAATATAGTCCATACTCTGCATCCAAACGCAAAATCGAGAGCATAACCTAAAAAATTTAAAGGAGATTGATCGGAATGTACGAGGTCTTCAATAACTTTGTAAATTTTGCGAACAGCATTATTTGGGCCACGCCGTTCATCGTCGTCATGCTCGGCGGCGGGTTGTTTTTCTCGATGCACACAAAGTTCGTGCAACTTCGCCTGCTACCTACAATGACCCGCCTTTTAATATCTCGGGAGGCTTCGGATAAAGGGACATCGTCCTTCCAGGCATTTTGTACGGCGCTTGCCGGGCGCATAGGACCTGGCAATATCACGGGAACGGCCCTGGCAATCTACTACGGTGGGCCGGGTAGTATCTTCTGGATGTGGATGCTGGCCATTCTCGGGGCCGCGACGACCTATGTGGAAACTGCTCTCGCCCAACTGTATAAGAGAAACATCGACGGCGAATGGCGCGGCGGTACCGCCTATTTCGTACAGTCCCGTTTCGGCAACCGGTGGTTCTCCGCCATCTGCGCCCTTGCCGTTCTCATCGCATGCTCCGTCTGCTTCCCGGGACCCGCTTCAAATCAAACCAGCGCGGCTTTCAAAACGATTTTCCCCAACAGCGGATGGCTCAGTGCGATTGTCGTCACCGGGTTGTTGGGGCTGATCATCTTCGGCGGAATCAAGCGGATCGCACGGACTGCCGAGATCATTGTTCCGTTCATGTCGGTCATTTACATCGGCCTGACTGTTGCCCTGATTTTCAGCAACCTGGACCGCGTCGGCAATGCCTTCGGAATGATCTTTATGGGCGCGTTCGGGCTGGACGCGGCATTTGGCGGCATCCTGGGCACCACGATCGCCTGGGGTGTACAACGTGGCGTGTACTCCAACGAGGCGGGCATGGGGCTGCAAACCTACACCGGCGCCACCGCGGAGGTCAGCCACCCGGCGAAGGCTGGGCTCGTCCAGGCTGCCGGGATTTACATCGATACGTTGTTCGTGTGCACTGCCACTGCCATCATGATGCTGGTCACCGACTGCTTCAATGTCGTAGGGGCGGACGGCACGTTCCTGTACATCGGTCAGGGTTCCGCCGACATAGCAGTCTTTGCCAAGACAGGAGAAACGGGTGTTCCGGTTGTACAGAGCGCCGCCGCCACCCTGCTCCCAACCGTCGGTCCAATCATCATTGCCGTCTGCATGGCGTTCTTCGCGTTCACCTGCCTGATCGCTTATTATTATCTCTCCGAATCCAGCCTGACATTCCTGTTCCGAGGCAATACGACCAAGACGCGCAAGACTGCTACGATGGTTCTGCGCGTCGTGATTCTCCTTGTGACCTTTATCATGAGCAACAACTCTGTCGAGGCTGTTTTCAACGCAGGCGACCTGGGATGTGGCATCTGTGCCTGGACGAACATGGCTGCGCTCTTCCTGATGTACAAGCCCGCAATGAAGTTGTTGAAGGATTACGAGGCCCAGCGAAAACTGGCAAAGGGAACTCCGCGGGAGAGGGACGAAGCCCCGTTCTTTGATCCGAAGAAAGTGGATTTCGTCGATCAAGAGATTCGCGACGTGTGGAGCGATATCAACCGGGAAAAGATCGACGCCGCGAACGCAGGATAGAGGAATTATGGCGAAATTTCCAGAATTGAAATCCAAAAGAGTAATGGTAACGGGGGCGGCGAGCGGGATCGGTTATGCCACAGCGATGCGCTTTGCCGAAGAGGGTGCGCAGGTTTTTCTCGTCGATCGTGACGAAAAGGCGCTCCTGGGGGCCATAAAGGGTAGTGCGAATTTCAAGAGCTCCATTGTGGCAGACGTTACCAATGAAAGCGACGTACAAAAATCTTTCAACCGGATGGCAGAACTTCTGGGTGGGATCGACGTGCTTGTGTCAAATGCGGGGATCAGCATTCGCAGTGATTTTGTGGATATCGCGTACGACCAATGGAGGCGCGTCATGGACGTCAACCTCAACGGAATGTTTCTGGTGTGCAAAGAAGCGGCCATCCGCATGAAAGGACAGGGCAACGGTGTCATTCTCATGACAGCCTCTTCGAACGGCACCGAGGGACACAGATGGTACGCCGATTACAATGCTTCGAAGGCCGGCGTCATTCTGCTGGCGAAGACAGTGGCGCTGGAGCTTGCCCCGGCAATACGCGTGAACGCCGTATGTCCCGGCTACGTACTGACGCCAATGCAACGCGCGGAGTACACGGACGAAATGCTGGCGGCAACCAACGAGGGCATCCCGATGAAACGTCATGCGGAACCTGGTGAGATTGCCGCGCTTTACGCATTCCTCGCTTCCGATGATGCAAGATACATTACCGGAGCCGACGTTAGAATCGACGGAGGAGAAACAGCCGGCTTGTTTTAGCCCATTGGTAGTTGAGACTGTTTGAGGGGGAAGCTGGGTTTCGGGAAAAAGCAGCTTCCCTCGGGGCTTCTGTTCAAAATTCATCTCCACCGCTCGTATGCGGCTTTGTGACAGGGCGTCGCCACGCCGGTCTGCCGTCCGAACTCCACCATCCTGCCGATGATGTGATCGAGCTCGGTCTGGGCTGCCGGTTTGCCGCCGCTGAGATCGCGGTAGAGCGAGGTGATGTTGTCCGGCGGCATCTTTTCGAAATCGGCCACGTAGCGATCGGGGATATCCGCGGGCAGCGCAACGCCCTTGGCCGCCGCTACCGTGATCAACTCGCCGACCACCGCACGCAACACCTCCTCGTGCTTCGGGTCCTCGCGGACTACGCCGACCGGTCCGTTGTAATGGCAGAACACCACGCTGTTGCCGCACATCATGGCGTACTTGACCCAGCTGTCCGTCAAAATGTCCGCCGAGAGGGTCGTCCTGAGGCTCGCCTCGTTAAGAAGGGCCGCGATCACCTCCAACCGGGGAGGCCTGCTTCCATCCCTCATGCCGAAAATGATGCGGCACGATCCGGCGCTGTGCACGACCTGCCCCGGATTCTCCAACCGGCTGAAGACGCGGATCGTTCCGTCGGCCAGGACGCAGGGGGGCAGCAGCGGCTCCATGATCTCGGACACGATGACGCCGTTGAGCAGGGGGATCACCGCCGTCTCGGGCCCCACCATCGGGGCCATCGCCTCGCAGGCCGCGCGCAGGTTGTGCCCTTTGCACGAGACCAGAACGGCGTCCATGACGCCAAGCTCCGCCGCCCTGTCCGAAGCGAGCTTCGGGCGAGCCGTAAAGTCGCCCAGCTGGACGGATTGGACCCTCAGCCCGTCCCGACGGATGGCGTCCAGGTTCTCCCCGCGGACGTAGAAATAGGTGTCTGCGTGCTTCCTCGCCAAGGCGCCGCCCACGATGCCACCGACGCCGCCGATTCCAAACATTGCGATTTTCATCCTATACACCTCCGACCTGACTGGTCTTATTTGATCGCCTCCATCGCGGCGCTCAGGCGCTCCCACTCCTCGTAGTCGGCGGCGATCGCCTCTTCGAGGGCTTTGCGCTCGATCATCAGCTCTTGCACCTTCGTCGAATCCGAGAGGTTTTTGGGGTCGCAGAGCAGCGCGTCGACCTCGTCGCGGCGGGCTTCGTCGCGCGCGATCTTCTCCTCCAGCGGCCCGATGCGGTCGGCGAAGACCTTGCGTTCGCGGTAGAGGCGGTTGCGCTCCTCCGCCTCCAGGCGGCGCTTCTCTCGGGCGTCGGGCTCCGGCTCGGCGGCCGTTTTTTTGCCGCCCGCCGCCGGCGCCTCGCCCGCGCTCTGCTGTCTTATCTGCTCCTCGCGCTTCTCGATGAACCACGAGTAGTTGCCGGGGTAGTCGTACATGCGCCCGTCGCGGATCTCGATCACGCGGCAGGCCAGGTTGTCGAGGAAAAAGCGGTCGTGCGAGACGATCAACAGCGTACCGCCATACTGCAGCAGCGCGCGCTGGAAGATCTCGCGCGTGTTCATGTCGAGGTGGTTGGTCGGCTCGTCGAGGATCAGGAAATTCGAGTCCGACAGGAGCAACTTGAAGAGCGCGAGGCGCGACTTCTCGCCGCCCGAGAGGACGCGGATCGGCTTCTTGATGTCGTCGCCGGAGAAGAGAAAGGCGCCCAGCAGGCCGCGCTTCTGCGCCTCGGTGATCTTCGAGCCCGTGCGGCAGGCCTCCTCCCAGACCGTATGCGAGTAGTTCAAATTCTGCGCGCTCTCCTGCGAGAAGTAGGCGCGCTTGACGTTGTGGCCGAGCTTCACCGTCCCCGCCGTCGGCTCCTCCGTCTGCGACAGGAGGCGCAGCAGCGTCGACTTGCCGGCGCCGTTGACGCCGACCAGCGCCGTGCGCTCGCCGCGGTGGATCTCGAGGTCGAGATCCGCGAAGACCGTGTGGTCGCCGTAGGCCTTCGCCAGGCCGTGGGCACCGATCACCTCCCAGCCGCTGCGGGCGGCCTCGGGAAATTTGAAGTGCACGGTCGAGGTGGGCGCGTCCAGCTCGTAGATCTCCATCTTCTCCAGCTGCTTGATGCGGCTCTGCACCTGCGTCGCCTTCGTCGCCTTGTAGCGGAAGCGCTCGACGAAGCGCTGGATCTGCTCGATGCGCTCCTTCTGGTCGCGGGTCGTGCGCTCGAGGCGCTCGCGCGCGGCCTCCTTCTCGACCAGATACGCCTCGTACTTCATGGCGTAGAGCGTA
The DNA here is from genome assembly GCA_031549185.1 of Synergistaceae bacterium. GTDB lineage: Bacteria > Synergistota > Synergistia > Synergistales > Synergistaceae > JAVBQG01. The sequence continues at coordinate 27,197 of JAVBQG010000030.1, forward strand.
ATCTCGCCCCGCGCCAACTCGGCGATCTGCGTCGCCATCTTGTCGAGAAAGCGCCGGTCGTGCGAGACGAAGATCATCGCGCCGCGGTGATCGCGCAGCCATCCCTCCAGCCACTCCATGCTCTCGGTGTCGAGATGGTTGGTCGGCTCGTCGAGCAGCAGGATCGCAGGGCGCGCCAGTAGGATCGCCGAGAGGGCGATGCGCATGCGCCAGCCTCCGGAGAACTCGCCGCACGGCCGGTCGGCGTCGCCGGGGGCGAAACCGAGGCCGCGCAGCACTTTGCGCGCCGTCGCGTCGAACTCGAAGCCGCCCTTGTGCTCGAAGTCGCGCTGCAGCTCCTCGTGGAGCGCGAGGGCTTGCGCCAGCTCACGCGACCCCTGCGGGCAGGAGGAGATCCATCTCTCCGCTTCCGCGAGCCGCGCCTCGAGGCCGGAGAGTCCGGCCCGCTCCTTGAGGTAATCGATCACAATCCCCTCGCCCAGCTCCACGAGATCCTGCGGCAGGTAGCCGATGTCGGCGCGGGAGACGCGCCCCGCAAATTCGACGCTCCCGTCGTCCGGCTCCATCTCGCCAGCCAAAATACGGAGCAGCGTCGTCTTGCCCGCCCCGTTGTCCCCGACCAGGCCGATTCGGTTCCGTTCGGAGATCAGCCAGTCGATTTTTTTGAGAATGACACGCTCGCCGAACGCGAGCGAAAGATTCTTGATCTGGATCAGGTGGATAACCCCCCAAGGCAAGCCAAATTACAGAATCGCCGCATGTAATATTGACAAATTTAGAAAGCAGCGGTAGACTATCGCTGCTCGCTTGTGATGAGCGGCGAGTAAAGCAGCAAAATATGCCGCCCTTGTCGACATTCGCCGTAGCTTAGCTTTGTACCACAGCGTGGAGCCAGTAGAGCCTAGCACAGCATAGACAGCCAGACAAACATTTTCGTCGACAAGGGCGACAAGACCCATGGGGAGACCGGCCGCGCAGCCTCTCCCCATGTGTTTTGCTGCACATATATATCATAGCATTTCCGAGAACCCGCGAAAATAAATTGACAAGCGACTTTACGTGGTTTCTTCTCCCCCTCTCTTTCATATACAATCCAACGACTTGAATCATTCGAGGAGGGAAAGCGATGACCAAAACAAAGGAGAGCTTGATTATAAATGGTTTCCGCGAGCAGCACCTGTACCTGAGGAAACATATCGGCGCCCTGGAATATGGCAATGTTCCGTGCCTCTTGAAGCGCCTGACCATGGAAGATTATGAAAAGGTGAACGCACTCCATGAGGAGATCGCTGAAAACACTTCACGCGAGCTTTTCATTCCGACAACGGTAGAGGATCTGACCGCCATTCTCACGGGTGACGGTATCGCACTGGGAATTGAACACAACAGTAAACTGATCTGCCTGCGCCTCCTGATGTTCGAATCTCACGTTTCACTCTCCAAGGAAACACTCTCGTTTGCCGACTGGAGTTCCGAAAACTCCTGTTTCATGGAGACATGCATCGTCGACAAAGACTTCCGCGGCAACAATCTCCAATTTTTGACTTACTATCACATGGAAAACCTGCTGTGGGGGCACTTCGATTCAATATGGTCGACTGTCTCTCCGCACAACATCTTCAGTTTCCGCAACATCCTCCACTGCGGCTTCTATGCGTTCGAGCTAAAAGAGTGCTACGGCGGCTACATGCGCTTTCTGCTCCGAAAAGGCCTGACAAATCGCATCATGATCGACACCCACAAGTACAACAGGGCGAAAGTTACCGACTACGAAAAACAACAGGCCCTTCTCGCGCAGCACAACGTCGGCTACAGGATGAACCGCAACTCCGCGGGCTCTTGGATGCTCTATGCGCCCATCATAGGGACCATGTCGGAATAAGACTCGCCTGGCGATACAGACAATACCACTGTGCGGACGCCGAGACCCCGAAACGGGTTTCGGTGTCCGCTTTATCATGAAGATTGCCAATGTCAACGGTCTGAGAAAATGTCCGCATAAGAGCGGTTAACTCGCCTGAGAAAATGTCCGTTTCAGGTTTCGTTAAAAGCTTCCGGCGCGTTTGGAGCCTCGCCGGAAGCTTTAACTTTTTATCGTGCTGTGACGGCATTTGCGTTCGCATGATTTTCAGTG